>NZ_JAHLEB010000068.1 GCF_018861735.1 Clostridium lacusfryxellense
CTCCGCATTACATTTTTTCAAGGGTTCTTTGAGTACTCTTTTTTTTGCACTTTTTGGAGGTTTTCCCAAAAGTTATCCACAATTTTTATTTTAGCATTTCACAAGCCCCTAAAAAGATAATAATTAACAATAATAAATATTAATATGCCTAGTGGAGCAAAAGAATTCGTAATTATAATACTATACTCATACAAAATATCGTTAATCCTAGTTATGAATAATGCGAAGAGCCCTACTACAACTATGTATACAGTATCTACTTTTAATTTTTTGATGAAATGTCTTTTCAAGTCCCTTCCTACAACTACAATATAACCTGTTTTACCCTTTTGTATGTATACTATACAAATTTTGTACATCATATTAAATAACGATACAAGTGCAAATAATTCAAAAGGAGGAATATAAAACAAGTAATACTCAATTGGAACAAACATTACAATCAAAGTATATGCTCCTGCTAAATAATTAGACATTTCAACAAATTTACTAGACATTATTTGCTCGTAGGAATTATGTATAAACAAAACAATAAATGGCATATATCCATAAAAAGTCCAAATTTTAATCTTAGTTGAAAAAATATAATCGAGATGTGGTAATAGTGATATTATAAACCCTTCACCAATGAATATAGTCCTTACTGCAATAATTATACAAATTATCGCAAAATACAATTGTGCCTTTTCTTTTCTTCTATTAATAAACACTCCAAAACTGTAAATTGCCGCCATCATTGTACATCCAATAATAAATAAACTTAAGGCCAACTTTTTCTCTCTTATAGCCATAATATCTTTTGATTCTCCAAGAATTAATGTATCTATATATCCATACTTATTATAAAAATTACTAACTCTAAGGACTAAATACGTTTCTCCATTTTCAACATAAAAGGATCCTATAGATGGAACCTTTTGCGGAACCATTTCATTTCTAGATTTCCCTACTTGCCCAACAGAAGTTATTAATTTATTGTCAGCCCAAAGTTCATATGCATTTTGAATAAAATCTATCTTAACTGAGTAGAGCTCATCCTTATTATCCATAAGTAACTTAAGCCTATAAGTACAATAACCTTGCTGTCCAAAAATACCAGGTATATGATCATAAACAGGTGCCTGATCATTTCTAGCGCTTACCACTGGTACAGATTTCAATTCCTCTGGTAAGAGTAATTCATTATTATAAAACTCCCATCCTCCATTTAGTTTTATAATACCATCCACTTTAAAATCCCAATCTCTTAAGTCTAATACACCTTTAGTTGCTAATGGAACTTCTTTTTGCGTATGGCTAACTTCGCTACTTGCTTTTATTATTAAAATAAAAGCAATTAAAGTTAGTAATAACAAAATAGATATTTTTATTTTATGGGACTTTATTTCTGCCATGAATTAGCTCCTTTATTAATTGTATTTATAATGATTTCTTATCATACGTACTCAAGATATATAATACCATATCAAAATCCATATATGTGCTAATACCAACAAAATTCTACATATTTTTTAATACATCCGTTCATTCTATAATTATAAATTGATTTAAATATCATTCATTTTATGATATAATTTTCCTAGGTTATATCTTAAGGAGTGTGAAATATATTATGGACCCCGATGCGTGGCAAATTATAGCTTTAGTAATTTTACTAGGATGTTCAGCCTTTTTCTCTGCTTCTGAAACTGGTTTAATGACTTTAAGCAAAATTAGGTTAAGGCATATGGTAGATTCAGAAGTTAAAGGTGCTGATCGAGTTAATAAATTACTCAAAAACCCAAGTAAACTTCTAGGTGGTATTTTGGTAGGAAATAACATTGCTAATATTGGTGCATCTGCACTAGCAACTTCCTTGTCAATTAAATATTGGGGAGAATCAGGAGTAGGCATCGCAACTATTGCAATGACAATTTTAGTATTAATTTTCGGAGAAATTACGCCAAAGTCTTTGGCCGCACAAAATTCAGAGAAAATATCAATAAAAGTTGCTAGACCTTTAAGCCTAATTACATTTATTTTGAATCCAATTATTGTAGTGCTAATATATATAACTAATACATTTATAAGATTACTCGGTGGAGAAATTGGCAAGCAGAAACCTTTTATAACTGAGGAAGAGTTAAAAACTATGGTTAGTGTAAGTCATGAAGAAGGAGTCCTTGAAGGCGAAGAGAAGCAAATGATTTATAATGTATTTGAGTTTGGAGATTCACAAGCAAAAGATGTTATGACTCCAAGAACTGATATGATTGTTGCAAATGCAAATTCAACATATGAAGAACTTATAAAAATCTTCAGAGAAGAGCAATTCTCAAGACTTCCTATATATGAAGATACAGTTGATAATATAATAGGTGTTTTATATATTAAAGATTTGATTTTTTATGAAGATGGTAAAGATAAATTTAGCATAGAAAAACATATGCGTGTCCCATATTTCACCTACGAATATAAAAGTACAGTTGATTTATTTGCAGACATGCGATTAAACAGAGTACCTATAGCAATTTTACTAGATGAATATGGTGGAACCTCTGGAATTGTAACTATTGAGGATTTAGTGGAGGAAATTGTTGGAGATATAGATGATGAGTACGACGATGATACAGATAAGATTGAGGTTATTAAAGAAGATGAATTTATTGTTGATGGTGATACAAAAATAAGCATGGTCAATGAAATGATAGGCTTAAATATCGAGTCAGATGATTTTGATTCCATTGGTGGTTTTGTTACCGGAATACACGGAAGACTTCCAAAGACTGGTGAGACAATAAATTATAATGATACAAAATTTATTATACAAAACACCAGTAAAAATCGTATAATAAAACTAAAAATTATAACTTAATATAAATAATAAAAAACTTAAAGTTATTAAATTAACTTTAAGTTTTTTATTATTTTATTTGAAATTATGTACTATAAAGTTTTTCTAGGAATTTTAACTTTTATTTTCTTTTCTATAGCATCTAAAAGAAATTTGTCCTTTGGAGCTGCAAATAAGTATGTATATCCGTCTTCTCCAGCTCTTCCAGTTCTTCCAATTCTGTGTATATACCCTTCAGCGCTCTCAGGCATATCATAGTTAAAAACATGAGTAACTCCGTTAATATCAAGGCCTCTGGCTGCTACATCTGTGGCAATCAAATACTGAATATCACATTTTTTAAAATCCTTCATTATTTTTTCCCTCTTTGATTGAGTTATATCAGAATGAAGTTTTTTACAATTGTATCCTTTTTTATAAAGGGCCATCTCAAGATCATCAACTCTTCTTTTAGTTCTACAAAAAATAATAGCCATAAATGGATTATTCTCGTCCATTACTTTGCATAAATCTTCTTGCTTTTGTCTGTCAGTGGTTTCTATTAAAAATTGTTTTATATTCTTAAGTGTAGTTTCTTCTTTTTTAATTATAACTTCTTTAGGGTCATTCATATACTTATAAGCCATTTTTTTAACTTCTGAACTCATAGTAGCTGAAAAACATAAAGTCTGTCTCTTTTTAGGTGTTTTTGATAGGATATCTTCGATATCATTTTTAAATCCCATAAGAAGCATTTGATCTGCCTCATCTAATACTATTGTCTTAAGGTTATCAAGTTTCACTGTGCCACGGCTAAGATGGTCTAATAACCTTCCTGGTGTTGCAATCACTAAATGAATGTTACCTTTTAATTTTTTTAATTGCGCGCCTATATCCTTACCACCGTATGCTGCTAATATATTTAGATTTTTACTTGTTGCGATTTTTTTCGCCTCTTGTGTTATCTGAAGCGCAAGCTCTCTTGTAGGCGTCACTATTAATCCTTGAATTGTGTTTATATCCGCAGACATATTATCAAACATTGGCAGTAAAAACGCAAGTGTTTTACCTGTGCCTGTCTGTGCCTCAGCTATAACATCGTTGCCATCTTTTATTAACTTAATACTTTGCTCTTGAACTGGAGTTGGCTCAGTTATTCCTTGAATTTTGATCATATTTAATATATCATCGCTAAGTCCTAATTTTTTAAATTTTATCATTTTCATTTACCTTTCTATTTAAACGTATTTTTATTAGTTTATACTAACTAACTATTATTATATCAGATATTTAATATAGACGCTAGTTTCTATATTAATCTAATTAAAAAGCAGTCAAACCATTTTTTTAATGGTTTGACTGCTTTTAGTGCACTTTAAAAGTACAGATAAATAAATTAAACTATTTTTTTAATTCTTTAACTCCAGTAACTTCGCTCTTATCATCCATTTTAAATGTAGATTTAGCTTCATCAGTAGTAAAATATACGTTTCCTTCTACCTTAGCATCTTTTAACTGAAAGTTGCTAGCAGTAACATAAAGGTCTCCTTTAAAAGTTCCATGTTCTATACTTCCAGCAGGACTACTAAAAGTTAATTTTGGTGCAGTCAAAGTGAATCTAGCTGTTACTACACGTTTATCATCTTGTGTATATAGACCTATTTTACGTTGTGCAACTGCTGGATCTTTAGTGTTTTTAAAATCACCTGCAACTACAAGTTCTTTGTCAAAACTTAAATCTTTAAGTGTTGCTATGATCCATGTACCTTTAGCGCTTATTGCATTTTCAAATGCAGCTTGCTCATTTACTATTGATGCTGTTGCTACAACATCAGCTTTTGCTACTTCTTTTGTTTCCACCTTAGTTGTTGCTGGAGCTGTTGTTGGTTCTTCTTTAGCTCCACATCCTACTAGTAAAGTAGCACCTACAGCTAATGACAATATTATTGCTTTGATTTTCATACGAAATACCCCCTAATTTTTTTATTAAATTTTCTCTTGTAACACGTTATGTTTCTTACCAAAATCAGTATATCACATGTGATAAAAAAATAACAAGATGAAATATGGGTATTTTGTAATAGATTTCAATTACAATATGAACAAAATTAATATTAGCCCAAAGCAACATCTAGTATCATCATTATTACAAATCCAAGCATTGCACCTATAGTTGAAATATCTGTTTTTGAATCCTGTTGCGATTCAGGTATTAGTTCTTCAACAACTACAAAAATCATTGCACCTGCTGCAAAAGATAGTGCATATGGAAGAATAGGTCTCATAGATATCACTGCAAATGCGCCTATAACACCTGCTATAGGTTCTACTATTCCAGATGCTTGACCGTATATAAAGCTTTTAAACCTAGAAAACCCCTCCCGCCTTAGTGGAATAGAAACTGCAGCTCCTTCTGGAAAGTTTTGAATACCAATTCCTATTGCTAGTGCAACGGCTCCTGCAAGAGATGCAGAAGGTAAATTAGCAGCCACCGCTCCAAAAGCAACTCCAACTGCAAGCCCCTCTGGTATGTTATGAAGCGTTATTGCCAGCACTAACAATACACTTCTTTGCCAACTAGTTTTAATTCCTTCTGCCTCCTCTATTGGTAAATTAAGATGTAGATGTGGTAAAATTTTATCTACCCCTAAAAGGAACCCACCGCCTGCAAGAAACCCTACAGCTGCTGGCACCCATGCCGGCGTACTAGTTAGCTCAGCCATTGCTATAGCTGGCGCGAGCAGTGACCAAAAACTCGCTGCAATCATAACTCCTGCTGCAAAACCTAGCATACCATTTAATACTTTTCTGTCTATTGTTTTAAAGAAAAAAACAAGTGATGCCCCTAGTGCTGTTACCCCCCAAGTAAATAGTGTTGCAATAAGCGCTTGTACTACTGGATCAAAACCCTTAAGCCATTCTATAATCATAAAAAGCCTCCATTTTAAAAAGTTATCGTTTTTAATAGTATTTATAACATGACAGTATCGTTATAGGTATTAATTCTCCCATCTTTTATTTCAATTATCCTGTCAGTTTTTTGCGCTATTCGCAAATCATGTGTAATAATTATGAAAGTTGTGTTAAATTTCTGGTTTATTTCCCTTAGTATAGTGTAAATATTCTCTGCAGAACTCGAATCTAAGTTACCAGTAGGTTCATCCGCAAGTATTATTTTGGGGTTATTAATTAAAGCTCTGGCAATTGCTGTTCTCTGCTGCTGTCCACCAGACATATTAGACGCTAAATTATCTTTAACATCATAAATCCCAACCATTTTCATGAATTCCTCAGCTCTCTCTATAATTTCTTTAGGTGGTTTTGGATTATTCATCATATAAGGAATGAGTATATTTTCTATGGCAGTAAATTCTGGTAATAGGTAATGGAATTGAAAAATAAATCCTATTGTTTTATTTCTAAGTGCAGCTAAAGCATTTTTACTCATTCCATCTGTTCTTTGTGAATTTATATAAACCTCACCACTAGTTGGTTTATCAAGAGTACCTATAATATTTAGCAATGTACTTTTACCACTTCCTGATTGACCTATAATTGAATTAAATGATCCCTCTTCAAAACTTAAGTTTGTATCAAATAAAACCTGCGTCTTTACAGCGGATCCGTATATTTTATTTACATTCTTTAATGTAATAATGTTAGCCATTCTTAATCACCTCTATTGGTTCTAATTTTGAAGAGTTTCTTGCTGGAACAAGAGCTGCAAGTGATGCAGAAGTTACTGCTATTACTCCAGATATTGTTATGAACTTATAGTCTATATAAAGTGCTATTATTGGTGTTCCATCAGGATTAAGTGCAAATTTTGTGAATGTAACCATAAGAGTAATCCCAATTATTATTCCAAGTACCGCACCTGCGATTCCAAGCATTAATCCTTCATACAAGAAAATTTTGCTAGCATCTCTATCTCTAATACCCATAGCTTTAAGAATACCAATCTGTTTAGATTTTTGTACCACGGTAACTGCAAGTACACTTGCTATCCCAAGGGTTACAGAAATAAGAACGAAAACTTGTATCATTAAGCTAGAAACACTTTGTCCATTAAGTCCACCTAATAATTCTTCGTTTTGATCTTTCCAATTTTCCACCGTTATGTTATTATCAGATAATTTTTTACCTATTGTTATTCCAATTTCATCTGCCTTAAATACATTCTTTGAGTTTAATTGCATTTCTATAGAAGTTACTTTATTCCCAAAATCAAATATTTCCTGAGACGTCTTAATGCTCGTTATAATCCATGACTTGTTTATGTTTGCTACTTTCAAATCATAAAATCCAGTTACTATTGCTTCTTTAGTTTTTCCATTAGGAGTAATCAAAGAAATTTTATCTTTAATTTTCAAATTTAACTCATTCTTCAAATCCTTACCTATTAGTACTTCATAAGAGTTTTTCGGAATGTTTCCCTCATAAATTTTAGACTTTATATTATACAATTCTTTATCATTATTCAAATTTAAACCTCTTATAATTATTGGAGCATTTTTATCATTATACTTTATAAATGCAGGTGAATCAGCTGCCGGAGAAACTTTTTCTATTCTGCTATCTGTTAATTTTATTTGAGATATTTTTTCTTCATAATTTTCGATTGTTTTATCATCTTTTGTAGATCTAATTGTTATTTGAGATGAATTCCCTATTGTCTTATCTATAAGGCTCTTTTGCAGGCCTTGTATAAGCGAACCTATAAAAATCTGAACCGATACACCAATAGCAATGCCGATAGCTATTAAAACCGTCTGCCCTTTACTAGATTTTAAAAATCTTACAGCAATCTTAAATGGTAAATTCATTTTAACCCTCCTTTTTCAATTTCTATATTTCATTAAAATTCTCTATTAGCATACCCTCATTTATGCTTTTATAATATATTGTACTTAATATTGCTTTATTTAAACAGTACTACAAAATATAATATTTGTAAATATCTATTATCAACTAATATTTTTTATCCAATATAAATCTACAAATTTAGTAGTGAATATTTTCATTCAATCTCAATTACATGTATACCGTTTTATTTTATTTCCATAATTGTAATGTGTGACTATAAGTGAAAGGGGCATATTAATGGAAAATAGTATTAACCTAATAAATGATGAAATTTTGATTAAGGAATATATAGAAAGGGGCAAGGGACTTTTTAATGATGGTGAAACCCAAAAGGCTTTCAAGAATTTCAACAAAGCAATATTACTAAATAATAAATATGCGTTGACTTATCTTATCAAAGGTCAAGCTCATTTGGAATTGTATGAAGTGGAAGAAGCGAAAAAGTGCCTAAAGACTTACGTTGAATTAGTTCCGAAGGATCCAAAAGGCTACTGGAAGTTAATTGATATACACGATTTGACTGGGGAATTTGATAAATGCATTTACTACTGCGAAAAGCTTATTATAAACGATCCGCAAAACTCAATTTTCCATATAAAAAAAGCTCAGTTCTTAGCCCTGCTCAATGATTTTAAAGAAGCTATAAAAAGCTTTGATGTTTGCCTAGAATTAGATCCTAATTTTTATGATGCCTTATGTGGTAAAGGTAGTGCATTACTATCACTTCGCTATAAAAAAGAAGCTATTGAATTATATAAAAAAGCAATAGAAGTAGATTTTACTAAAAGCGATGCCTATTTTGGTATATCGCAGGTATACATGTCTATGGGACCTATCACAGAAGCATTAAGATATGCAGAAAAGGCATATCATATAGAACCTGAAAATGAATGGTATAAGTGTCACTATAATGTACTAAAAAATATGAATTTAAAAATATGAATTTAAAAATAAATAGTAAAATACTCGCAACTAAACTGAACAAAGTCATGTCCAAAGCCGGGAGCGTTTTACTATTTATATATTGCCATTTATTGTTGTGCTTCTTTAAATTAATGATTGTATTTTTCTCAAATGGATGTCGTAATCCTCGACAATTGCTTTTACTTCACCCATAAGGCTAGCATCTAAATCCTTATTATCATTTATAAATTTTTGTCCCTGCTTTATCCCCATCTCCATGGCAGCAACTCCATGCTCACAGACTTCAAGATCAGTCTTTACAGGTATAAGTTTAATTTTTTCGAAAAAATCTGCCATAGTGCCTATAGCCCCAAGAGTGTCTGATGCATTACCACCTAACTTTTCTATCCTATTTGTAATTGCCTCCTCATGTCTTTTAAATGATTCTATAATTTGAACTAGTTCACCTTTAAGCTCTGGGTTTTTAGCTTTACTTAGATAATCTTTAAATGTAGTACCTCCCATGTGAATACCTTTCAAAAATTTATTCATTTCTTTAATATCATTTTTTGTATTCATAATCTCACCTCAGTTTATTGTGAGCATTAGTTAATTTCATTATACATTACAATAATTTCTATATTACCCCTCCAATTACATCAAGTGGGTCAGTCCTCCTAAGCTCCTTGATAGGTGCAATCAAACTTAAAAAGGATACCAAAATTGGTATAATCAGTGATGTTATAGCACCAGCACTGTTCCACAAAGGAATAGATTTGCCATTTGCATAAAGCACAGTTAAATTTAAAATAAAAACAATAAGAGTACTTAATAATATACCTGCTATATATCCCAATAAACATACAGTACAATTTTCTTTCCAAAGTTTAAAGTAGAGTGTTGTTTTTTTGTAGCCTATAGCTACTAATACTCCAAATTCATATTTTCTATTAATGAAATTAATGTAATTCAAATTCCCAAGAGATATACATAACACAATTATTATTATCATATTAAGCATATGTGATAATCCATTAACAGATTCAAGAACTGAATCTATTTGCTTTGAAATACTATAATAATCCATTATTAAAATATTTTTAGGTGTATCCTTAGATATATAGTTAATTAGATCTTTATCTTTTAAATTATTAACGGAATAAAGTATAGATTGTTTTAAGACTTTGTCTCTAGGAACACCCATCTTGTTATCACTAATTACTCCCAGCATTACTGGGCCATCTGTAATGCCTGACACTTTAAATTTCCCCTTTATTACGTAACTTGAGGATACTTCTGAACCAATATAATCTCCTATTTTTAATTTATTTTGCAATGCATATCTTTTAGGTATAATAATTTCATTCTTGTTTTCTACAGGAAGTCTACCTTCAACTAATTTCATATTAAGAGTAGATGCAATTGTTGCTATATCCTTTTCGTAAAAATTCAACACATCCATGCTCATGCTGCCAAAAACGCCACTATAATTAAGATATCCATATTCACTAATTAAAGGTATTACATTCCCTACATTATTATCATTAGTTATTTTATTTAAATAATCTTTTGGAATAGGCTCTTCACTATTGCTATATACTATTGTGTATTTACTGAAAAAATTAGTACCCGTTAGCTTTGTTATATCAATGGCACTTTTAGTCACCAGCGAAAAAATATAAATTAGAAGCACACTCACCATCATAGCTATTAGTATTGGTGATACTTTAGAAATATTATTCTTAATATACTTAAATGTTGATAGCGGATTCATCATATCCCTCCGTCTCTATATAGTTAATTTTACTTTTTTTAACTGAAGTAATCTGACCATCCCATATATTAATTATATCATCTGCATTTCCAAGTATTGATGCATCATGTGTTACAACAATAACTAATGCACTATTTTTATACTCATCAAGTAGCTTCATAACATCCCTTGCACTACTATGATCTAAAGATGCGGTAATCTCATCACAAAAAATCACTTTCGGATCATTTATAAGTGCTCTAGCAATTGCAGCTTTTTGTCGTTGCCCACCGGATAATTGATGAGGTTTTTTATTTGCTAAATGCTTTATGCCAAGCTTCTCGAGAAGACCCAAAGCTTTTTCTTTTGCTTTAGTGCTATTGTCATTTATAGGTGTTAACACATTATCTATTACACTCATATAGTCTATAAGAAAATGCCTTTGAAAAACGAATCCAAAATTAGCTCGCCTAAGCTGTGCATTTTTAGAAACTGATAATTCCTTAAATTTCATATCCATATAGCTTATAGTTCCGGATGATGGTATTTTTAGACCGGCGAGTGAATATAACAATGAACTTTTCCCACTACCAGAGGGCCCCATTATACCTATTAATCTTTTTCCCTCCAATGAGAGATTAATATTTCTTAAAGCATATGTCTGATCCTCTTTTCCTATATCATATATTAAATTTAGATTCTCTACTTTAAACAACATAATAATTCACTCCTTTTTTTATATTTGTTCTATCATAACTATAGGATCTAGTTTACTTATCATTCTGTTTACAGGTATTAATGTAAATAGTGTTGTAAATAGTGGCACATAGAGGGCCATTAAAAAAGCTTTTACAGAAAAATAAACTGCAACCCCGCCAACCGATCTAAATGCTGCATCATTTATTAAATTAGAAGATACCCACCCAAAAATCATTCCTAGAATAAATCCAATCAGGTTTACAATAATCACTTCCCAAAATGCCTTCTTCATTAGTTCCGCTTTTGTATACCCCATTGCATTTAAAATACCAATCTCCTGTTTTCTACTAAAAAACTGTACATATTTAGAACTTCCAACTGATATGACCATCACTATAATTGCAAGTACACAAATTATGTCTAGTGTATGAACAGTAGATAACAACTCATTATAATTTTTAATTATTCCACTTAAAGTCATAACCACCACATCTGTTTTAGGTAAGTTTAGTAATAGATTATCTACCTCTTTTACCTTATCCTCCTTTGGAAACACTAATATTTCATTATTCATCATATTTGTATTATTGTTATTAGTGTTATAAGGCATAAACGATAAATATCCATCGCCTTCAATTATTGCAACCACTGTATACTCACCATCTAAGCTATCATTTTTATCAATGGAATTTCCTATTTTATCACCTAATTTTTTTTTTTTATTTTTAGACATTCTGTAATCAAGTGCCACCTCCTTATAATTTTCTAGTGGCATTCTTCCTTCTTTCAGCTTTATGTTATGTTTTTTCATAACATAAGCTATATCTTCTGATTTCACACCTAAAATTGAAGCATTAGTTGCAGCTCCTGGTATTAAATATCGTGTCTTATATGAAACAAAGGGTATTATATTATCTACATTAGGGTTATCTTTAATGATACTAACAATACTATTTGGTATAGGTTTGTTTTTTTCAATACTTTGCAGAGTCATATGATTTTTATATGGGTTTATATTTAGCTCATATATAGATTCACCAAGAGACCTTACAAATGTCTGAAAAACATATAAAAATGAAACAGCCACTAATATTGGTATGATGGAAGTTATAAGTTTTTTCTTATTGTTTTTACTATAGCTTAAAGCTGATAAAGGTTTCATTTTACTAACTCCTTTCAAGTCATAAAATTTGTAATATATTTTTAATTAAATAATTTACTTATAATATTATAATACTAATTTTGGCAGTAAAATGAAAGTAACCATGGTCACAAAATAATGTGACCACGGTTACTTTTTGATTTATATCTACTGATTAAGTAAATCCTTAATATATATCGCTGCTGATGTTCTATCCGAAATTCCTATTTTGCTATATAGATTACTTACATAATTTTTTACCGTTCCACCAGATATATATAGTGAAGATGCAATTTGTTTATTGGTAAACCCTTGAGCTAGCATTTTTGCAATTTCTATTTCTTTTTCTGTTAGCCCTAACAAATTTAACAATTTAGACTCATTATCCTTAATTCTTTTTTCACTATCGTAACTGTATTCCTTTGCTATTTTACCTGCAAGCTTAATAGCAATTTTAGATGGCAATATAAAATCACCCCTGCATACATCCTTTACCGCTTTTATAAGTCCATCGCCATCTATATCTTTTAAAATATAACCGGTTGCACCATGATTTAATGAACTTACAATAAATTCTTCATCATCAAATGTTGTAAGTATAAGAATAAGTATATTAGGAAAACTTTCCTTAATTAATTTAGTGCATTGTACTCCATCCATATTTGGCATTCTTATATCCATTAATACAACATGCGGCTCCGTTTTAGAACATAATTCTAATGCCTCAACGCCATCCTTTGCAAGTGCTACTACCTCTATATCCTCCTCTAATTCAAGTATAGTCTTAAGCCCGTCCCTCATAAGTGTTTGATCGTCTGCAATTAACACTCTTATAGTATCCATAAAAACCTCCCCCAAAAATAAAGTTTTTAATATTATATATCTTTATATATTACAGCTGGCATGCCTTGTAATAGGGAATTGTAATTATTATTTCTAAGCCCTCGCCTTCATCAGAATTAATATTAAAACTTCCTTCTATATCATAAACTCTATCTCTCATAGCTCTAAGTCCGAAGCCGTAATTCAATGTAGCAGCACCTTCGCCATTGTCAACAAGCGAAAATAATACTTTATTTTCTTTTTTAATAAGTTTAAATAAAAAAGCAGTGCTTTTCCCATGGCGGATTCCATTAGTAAGTCCCTCTATCAAAGATGATAAAATTATCTTTTGTACTTCATTAGTTAGATTTAATGAATAATCTATTTCAGATTTTATTGTCACATCCGAATGTATCTGGGTATCCTTAATTATGGATTCTAAAGAAGGATAAAATTCCAATAACTCATCACCTTTTTCAAGAACTCGTACAGAGCCCCTTATATCATTAAGCCCCTTCCTTACTTGGCCTTGCGCTAAGCAAAGTTTTTCTAGCGATAAATCAGGATTTATCTTCATAAGTCTTTTGCTAGCCTCTATTTCTACAAGCACCGTTGTTAAGGTATGTCCAACTGTATCATGAATCTCCCGTGCTATTTTATTTCTCTCTTTAAGGGTTGTAATCACCTCTAATTTTTCATATGCCTCCTTTAAATTCATATATATTATTTCTTTTTCTAATTTCTCTATAATTATTTCTTTTAGAGAAACATCAATTATTTCTGTTTGTCTTAATAAATATCTAACAAGAAAAAATATTAAATATATTATGCAAAAAATTGATAAACTTAAAAGTATTTTCACAAAGATAGTAGCAAATTCAAAATTCACCATAATACTTAAATTTACGCAGTAAAGTATAAAAGAAAAAATTGAAGCTATTATACCAAATATTAATCTGAAATTTAGGACAATGTCCTCTAACATAAAATAATACAGGCATAAAGATAAATGGGAGTTATCGTATAAATTAAGTATAAAAATCAGAATAAAATCTATTATTAAAAAAAGACAACTTAGATATTTGTAATTTTCACTATCATATATAAAAAACACTCTAATAGTGTACGATGTTAAAAATAAAAATGTTAAAGTAATAATTAACAATTGGTATTCTGTGTTATAAAGTGCACTTATTAAAAAAATCCCAGTAAATAATATATAATTAATAATCATTAAAATATCTTTAATCTTATTATTCATAAACCACCTCACAAATTCATAATAGTATTCAATTATTCTATCATTTCAAATAATCCAAATATATCATCCTCACTCATTGATTTAAATCCTTCACCGCCTGCCATCTCATCACCCAGTAGCTCTGTTATGAGCTTCTTTTTCTCTTCTTGAAGTGATAGAATCTTCTCCTCAATAGTTCCCTTAGCTATAATTTTTATGACACTGACTACATTTTTTTGCCCTATTCGATGAGCCCTATCAGTTGCTTGTTCTTCTACTGCAGGGTTCCACCAAGGATCAAAGTGGATTACTACATCTGCCGAGGTTAAATTTAGGCCTGTACCACCGGCCTTTAAGCTAATCAAAAACACAGAATCTTTTCCATCATTAAAATTTTGAACCAACTTCATTCTTTTCTCCGCTTTCACAGAACCATCGAGATAACTATAGGATATTCTCTCTACCTTAAGTCTTTTTTGTATATTCTTAAGAACAGATGTAAATTGAGAAAAAACAAGCACTCTATGTCCCTCCTCTATACTCATATGAAGGTGTTCAACTAGCGCCTCTATCTTTGAGCTACCACCGCTATAGTCATTCATTAGTACTGTGGGGTCTAAACATATTTGCCTAAGTTTTGTTATATAAGATAAAATTTCTATTTTACTATTCTTAAACTCATCATCAGATACCTTCTTTTTTATAAGCTGCATAGCATGGTTTGCATATGTTTTATATATCTTCTTTTGCTCCTCATCTAAACTAACAAGAAGAGTTTTTTCTATCTTATCAGGTAATTCCTTTAAAACATCTCTTTTCTTTCGCCTTAAAATAAATGGTTTTATAAGTCTATTTAGGTCTTCTATTACCTCCGGGTTTGCCTTAATCTTTTTATGATACCTTACACTAAATCTCTTTTCATCATATAAGTATCCGGGCATTATAAAATCAAATATTGACCATAGGTCCATAAGTGAATTCTCTATAGGCGTACCTGATAATGCAAATCTTGTCTTAGCGTTTATCTCCTTTACAGCTACAGCATTCTGCGATCTTGGATTTTTAATGTTTTGAGCTTCATCTATTATGCAATAATCAAACTCTAGCCCTTTATAGCTATCAAGATCTCTCTTTACTAGGTTATATGTAGTAATAATTACATCATAATTTTCTATATTTTTTATTATGACGTCACGAGAGTCCTTAGTTCCGCAAGCAGCTATTACGTTTAAACTTGGTGCAAATTTTTCAAATTCGGAAGTCCAATTATATATTAATGAAGTAGGTGCTACAATTAAAGTCTTACTTTTCTTAATTGATAATATAAAAGCAATAGCTTGAATTGTTTTACCAAGACCCATTTCATCCCCTAAAACACCACCAAATCCTAAGTAGTCTAAAGTTCTAAACCAATTATATCCGATTTGCTGATACTTCCTCAGCTCTCCATTTAGGTCAATTGGCTGATCAAATTTCAGACTATCCATATTTTTAAGTTTTCCAGTTACTTCTTTTAATTCTTTTTTACCTTTTATATACCTAATGTTATTTTCCTCTAAATAGCTATCTAAGAAAATAGCTTTACCTTTAGATATCTCAATATGATTATTACTAACATCATTTGGAGTCACAACATCTAGCAGCTTTAGGAATTTATTAAGTTCTAATTCCTCTAAATCAAGGTACTCACCATTTTTTAGTTTATAATACTTAAGACTATTCCTAAATGCTCTTAGTATATTTTTAGTTTCTAGGGGGTTAATATCTCCTATTTTAAAATCCATTTCAAAATAATTATACTTTCCACTTTTTATATCTGCGCTAATTCCTTTTGCTGCTAATGATTTTATACCTTTAAAATTCTGTGAATAATATACTTCTCCTATTTCTTGCAGGCGCGATATATCACTTTTAAAAAAATTAAATATATAATCCTCTCCTTTGAGGAAATAAAACTTGTTTTTTATTTCTTCAAACCCGAGTGTTTTTAAAACTCTAATAACCTGTGATTCCTTTTTAGAATCCCTATATATAATTTTATCAGTACAATCTTCATATATATTAAACTCAAAAGTTCCATATTTAACCTTTAAAGTTAAAGATATCTCTTTTCCTTCCTGATCAAAGTAGAATATAAATTGACTCTTCGCCATTATTATTTTATCTTTTATAGACTTGGATAAAGTAACATTAGGCGATAAAAAGTTAATATCCGGGATTAAGTGTCTTAATATCTTCTCTTCATCAATGTTTTTCATAGTTACAACCTTTGCCTCATTAAAAACTTGAAGATACGGACTTATCTTATAACAAAACTCATAATCTGGAAGATATACATTAGTACCATACAAGAAAACATCGTTCTTAGATCCTAGTGGTACAGGCATACCATTTGAAGATTTAAGTACATAATTATCCTTTATTATCTTTAAATCAAAATCTAATGGTGGAGTTTCATATATAATTTCAGTATCTACAGGTCTATAGAAAAAGCCTTCATTTAAATATACCCTATGTTTTATTATAATTTCAAAAAATTCCCTAGTTAAATACTTAGGAATATTTATATTTTTTCCATTAATAAACATATCTTCATTTCTATAAGCTATTTTCTTAGTCGCCTCTATAGTTTTTAACATTTCAATAAAATCAATAAGCCTTTTATCCTTTGTAGATAATTTTTGATTTTCTGAATTAAACGTGAAATTCTTGCTGTAAATTATAGGAATATTGTTGTAATATGCAAGTAAAAAGTGATTAATGTCTTTTAAAACGTAAAGATTACTAGCACTCATTGAGTTTAATCCTATTTTAAACTCAGCTGTAAGGTTGTCTGTCCACTGATTTTTATTAATGTATACTTCTATTTTAGTTTCATCCTTATGCTTTTCATCTCCTAAAAGCATAGATAGTAAATTGGTATTATTTTTGAATACACAAGCGTCAACAATATCGTCTTCTCTTAAAAGATGGTGATTAGCTAAATCCTCTACTGCTTTATAAAATGTCGCCACCAAATGTTTACAACAATAGTTTTCCTTTTTAAACTCATTATTTTCAAAATCAGCGCAACTACAAAAGGTAGAAAAGATACTCCTACGCGCTGCATCAATCTCAATTTTTGTATGATATTCATTAAAAAGCTTCTCTGAAATCACATTGCCATCAACACATATTAATTTATCTTCATTTGTAATATCTATAGATGAAACCAAATCATTACTAAGGACTCTTTGCCCCTTAGCATTATTTTTACCACTAGTTCCTTCATTAAATATTTGTAGTATCATATCTTCTTTTAACATATTTTCTCCCTAGGTTTTTAAATTTTATAATATTTTAATTATACCATAAATACAGAAAGAACATAAAACTAACGTTCTATGTTCTTTCCAATGAATACAAATTTTACTACTCACGCTTATTAATAGGTATAATAACACTCTCAAATAATTGTTTATTCTCATTTACCTTAGTTTCACTACCAACAACGCAAAATAAATTTTGTTTTATAATTGTTTCTAAGACATCAACAAATCCCCTTACATCATCCTGGGTTGTAGATAATACCTCATCACGTAGCTTTTGAATATCAGCTTGAGAAGTAAACGTAAAATACATACTATCACCTATTATACCTTTAGCATACGGCCCTGTTAAATGATCCATATTTCCTATGGTTCCTATTATATAATTAGTCATTTCTTTGTCGCTTGGCTTAAAATTCTCTAAAAATTTTATAGTTTTATCAAATGTATCCAAAGTCTCCTTTAAATTTGGATCGCGGTATGAATAAAATAATACTTCGTCTCTTGTAAAATTCATGGCTCCGCCATATGCTCCACCTTTCACTCTGAGTTCCTTCCATAAATATTCACTATTTAAAATATTTTCAAGCACCTTCATATGCCCATTAAAACTATATCCTTCTTTTTTATAATTTGCAGCCTTAACCACATATTGAACTTGTGATGGAATTATTAAAGCTTCATTCTTATTTTTAAAATCAAATTTATAATTCTGTGTAGGAAATTTTTTATTATTTATTTTTTCTCCAAATTTATCAAAAGAAATTGCAAAGTCATCATAATCTTTATCATCACCAGTATAACTTACCACTAATCCTTCTTTGTTAAATACAATATTTTTGACATCATTTAGATTTCTCTGAATTTCATCAAATTTATTATCAAAATTATCATCTAAATCACAAATAAAATTATAGTAAGGTAAATAATCTAAATCTTTATATTTACCACTATTAGATAAATAAGATAATGTGCGGTTTATTGCAAGTGAACTTCCACCATTAACAAACATAGTTTCATAATTTACCCTTAAAGATTTAATTAAATTCTTCATACGATTTTTATCATCAAACTTACTGTGATTCATTATTTGGTCTAATAGTTCAAATGCTTTTGGTAATGTATTATTAATAGCATTTAAGTTAATATTCATTTTGGGATAATAGTCATCGCTCCTATTACTATTCTTAAATACTGTTGAATTAAAACTAATTCCTCCAGTATACTTCATTGTTTCATTTGACAACTGCATAACATTATATTTTTGAGTACTAACATTCCCTAAAACACTTGCAAGCAATTTCAAATATAACACCTTATTCTGGGGTACTTTTGAACTATCAAAATATAGACTAGAGTAGGTAATTCCATTAGTAAATATAGGATGACTCAATATTTTAATGCCCCGCTCTAATTTTTCTATTGTTGGTATTTTTTCTGCTTTTAAATTCAGATCTTTTCGAGTAAGTGCTGGTACTTTTGACAAATTCTCTTTTGTATCTACTTCCCCTTGCCACTTTTTCAATTCTTCCGACTCTTTTTTAATAGTTGATATTTGAATCTCAGATAGAGATTTTTTATACAATTCTAATTTCTTTTTTGATTTTTCTTCTTTTTCTTCATTTAATCCTTTTGAAGGTTTTAACACAACTAGTGAATTGTGGTCATTATCTAATAAATAATTTTGTACCAATCTCTCAAAGTATCTATGAGATATTTTAGATTTAATCTTGTTAAGTGTGGGTGTAATATCCAAATATTCTGTAGGATCCACATCATAATTCCAGCAATTTAAAGCAGATGACATATAATTCATACCTCTATTAGCATCAGAATTTTGAGTTTTCAAACTTAGTTCTATAGCGGTGAATACCGAATCTACTAACTCTTTATCAAAACCTTCTTTTACCACTTGTTGCAGTGCATCATCTACAAGTTTTTTAAATTTATATTTATCTAATTCATTGGCATTTGTAGTTACTATACTGAATGTAGGTTGCCTTGTTGACTGATTGAAACTTGCTGAAACATTAGTGCCAATTCCCCTACTCATTAAAGCTTTTCTTAAGGTTGAAGACTTAGTATTTAAAAGGATTTCTTGTAAAATTTGAAAACCCAAAACAGTTTCTGCGTTTACCTCTTTATCGATTACGTAGTTAGACGATAAATAAGTCATATTAATAGTACTTGCATTAATAGAAACTGGGTATAATGCTGTTTTCTCAATATTCTTTTCATATTTACTTTGTAATTTAATTTCACTATCCACTACAGTATTTTTTAATTTACTCAAATAATTTACATCCATAAATTTGAGCGTACTCTCAATATCCAATTTCCCATACAAATATATAGAACTATTTGATGGAACATAATATTTTTTATATGTTTCAACAAATTTATCATAAGTCAAATCTGTAATATTTTCTGGATTACCACCAGATTCAAAATTGTATGAATTATCACGAAAAAGTGATTCATTAATATTATTTGATAAAATAATTAATGGAGAAGAATTATTGCCTTTCATCTCATTGTATACTATCCCATTATAATTTAGCTTCCCTGTTTTACTATTAACTTCATAATGCCACCCTTCTTGTTTAAGTATCTTAGGCTCCTTAATCAAATTAGGAGAAAATACTGCATCTAAATATACACTCATTAGGTTTTTAAAATCAGTCTCATTTTTACTTGCCACTGGATACATTGTAAAATCAGGTCCTGTAAACGCATTTATAAATGTACTTAATGATTGCTTTGTCATAATTAAAAATGGATCTTTTACAGGATATTTTTTCGAACCACATAATACTGAATGTTCTATAATATGATTTACACCAGTATTATCATTAACTGGAGTACGAAAACTTATTGAAAAGACTTTATTCTCATCCTCATTTTTTAGATATATAAGTTTTGCTCCACTTTTAATATGTTTAAAAATCATTGCAGTTGAGTGTATATCTTCAATCCATTTTTTAGATTCTAGCTTAAATCCGGATATAACTTTACCTGTCTCTAGACTTCCTTTAGCATTTTCATTATAACTTAATTGTATTTCATTAGTTTCAGCAAATAAACCTTGTGAATAAGGTAATCTTTGTTCACCTAAAGCTCTTACATAACATAAGTTATTAAAAGATAGTCCTACTACTAGTAATATTGATGTTATTCTTGTAAACTTCTTCATTTGATTCCCCCATTATTTTATATTTCTTTCTTTCTATTTTTTTATATTACAAGTAGTATGTTTGATTTTTAATATTAAATGCATGTGTAAGTTTTTTATTTCAAATTTTAATATTTATAACAAATAAAAAAAACACTACCAATATTATAAAAAATTATAATACTAGTAATGTTATATTTACTTCTTAATTCTTTTATTTAATAATATGTAATATCTTTATACAGATGTAAGAAATTTTTCTTTTGAGTTGTCGTTAAACATAGAAATCATATCTTGCTTTTCTTTGGTAAACCTATTATATACACTTTGTTTCACAGCGGCTGAACTATCTTTAAAATAAACGTTAACTTTTTGACGTTCATTATATAAATCATTTATGATATTGCCATCACTTTTATTTAAATTAAGTTTTGAAAATACAGATAAAGTTCCTCCTACACCATGTTGAACTGCTGTAGACAATAAACTTTCTTTTAAAGCATTGCTTTTTGTATTTATATCAAATCCATATTTTGTATTCAATGCTGTTGCTACAACGTCATAGTAATTTTGCTTTATTGAGTTTTTCTGTATCTTTAAGAATTCATCTTTATTATTAGCTGATATACTAGTCCACGCAGCATCGAAATTTCTACCAAAACTATTACCATCCTTAGATTTTGCTTCTGTAAGTTTTAAATAAAAATCTTTATTAGTTTGATTAAGTGAATTAATGAAAGAATTTAACGACCCAGTTTTAGAAGAAAATTGCCATGCACCATAAGATTTGCCACCGATATCGCCTGGTGTATTACTTATTGTGCCCGGATTATAATTAGATTCATATTTAGCAGATGTAGCACCTAGAGTACTGTATTCGTCAACTTCTTGACTAGTATTACTAGATAACGATAAAGCTACATTTCTCATATTTAAATTAAATTCACTCATCTCACCCAATGAATCATCTAAGTTTAAAGATTCTTGATTTGATAAAGCAGTAGTCATAAACTCAACCATCATTGAATTAGTTGAACCAGTTGAATTATTCATCATTTGTATAAGCAGTGCCCTAAAAGCTGATTCCTGAGTACTTTCTTCACTAACATCCTCTGTAGTGTTTTTAGTGGAAAGAGTATTATATTTTTTTATTTGTAAAGCATATTGATTTAACAATTCATTATTAATTAAATTTGTAGATAATGCCATCACTATCACCCATTTTATATAAATTTTTTCTATTCTACTATTATCTCATAAAGTATTATTGTATACTAGTAAAAAAACATTTTACTTCAAATAAAACAGTAACAAGAATAGTATTACTTATTTTACATATAATAATTTAATTAATATATATATAATTTGTATGCAAATAGCTTATTTATAAATTGAATATTTTAATGTAAACTTAAAATGGTTATTGCTAGGTTAGCTTATAGAGGGTGAGTAATATGCAAAATGAAATTAATTATGTAAAAATTGGAAATCGAATACGTATTGAACGAGAAAAATTTGATATGACCCGTGAAAACTTGTCTGAGATCTTAAACATTTCCCCTTATTTTTTAGGACAAATTGAAAGAGGGGAAAGAAAAATGAGCAGTAATACTTTGATAAACCTATCTGAATGTTTACACATTTCAATAGATTATTTGTTTTTTGATGAAATAAATATTAATACTAATACTGATGTTCTACAATCTTTAATTAATAAATGTTCAGAAAAGGAAATCAAAGTTATTGAGGGGCTAATAAAACTTATATTACCACACCTTACAAGGTAAAAAGTATTAATAACTCATTTTCATAAAAAAGATAAAAAATGTGTTAACTATATATGTATTTAGTTAGCACATTTTTTTTATTCTTTTCTAGATATTAATTTTATATATAGAATTATTTAATTATAACATTTTATATCCATTCCCTTAAAATATGTTTAATTTTAGCATTAAATAAAATTGTAGAGCATGTCCTACTTAATCGCAATTTAAGTTCGTGTTCATATTGTTCAAATTTCATTCCCATCTTTTGCCTAATTCTATTATGTAAAATATCATGACTATTGTCCATACCCTCGTACGGAATATTTTCTATAATAATAAACTCTATCTCATTACCTGCAACTCCTTTAATCTGGAAATTACTTACCATTTTGTTAAACATGAACCATTTCTTTATATTTTCATACTCTTTTATCATTTTTTCCATCGACATATTATATATTGACTCTTCCAGAAACGGAACTTCATGAAGACAATTCACATTCATAACATTTTCCTCAATATCATTCACAAAATAAAACATTTTATCCCCCTCTACAAATTATATGTGTATTTCAATTTTCTAACATTCACTAGTTTATTAATCATTAATATTATAACGTATTTTTATACTCGTTTCTATTATTACATAAACCCATAAGATAGACATTTATACTATAGTTACAAATGTTTCTATTTATCATCTTATCTTTAATTATATTTCTTCTATAATTGTTTTTATTCTTTTAAAGTGCTATTATTAAATTATGTATAATATAGCTGATTGCGGAACTATTTAAGAAAATTAGTTAAATAATTGATGAAGCTTATCCTAATTTATAGCGAACTTAATAAGAACTAATCTTATTATAAAAAAATCACTATGCT
>NZ_JAHLEB010000069.1 GCF_018861735.1 Clostridium lacusfryxellense
TTATAGATACCAGTGGAACCTGAAAAAGATGACTCCTGTGCAATACAGAAATCACCTTTTAGCATCTTAGTACTCTTTTTTATATTGTCCTTGACATAGGTACCAGTTTAATATAGCCTCTTTTATATATTATCGATTCAATTTAAAGTTCATCACATTCACATTCGTTATCAAACAAAGGTTTAAGTTTTTGATCTGGAAAGAATTTTGGAACTGGAGACCGATCAAATCTCTCACAAGGATCATCATCGTCCTCTGTTTCGCATTCACAAGGAATTGGACAATATCCGTATGCAGGAATCAATAGTTGGACAATAAGTTCACATTTTATAATAAGATGGAATCCTAAAGTGATCTCTAGGAAACTATCTCCACAATCATCTCGGCAGAAAAATCCATCTAAACATTCGGCCACCATTTCAAGTTTTATAATTCCTGAATCTATGTCCTCTGATTCTCCAGATGCAAAGCTAGCAGATATTTGCGCTATTGAATCAGGAAAATATAGTTTCGATATAATTTCTGTACGATTAATTTCATAAAATTCACATTTCGTCTTTCCATTACAGTCAATATAATCTGCATAAAATGAAATCACAAAACAAATTATTACTTTCTTATAACTTGCGTTTCTCTTAAGTGGTATTTTTTCTACTGAAATAAGTCTTAACTTAAAATCCCTGCATCCTGTAAATATCCTTGGATCTTTAAGTCTTTCGCTTCTTAACTCAGCATCAGTATCTAAAGAATCTGGTCCACAAGCATATACTAAACATCTTTTTATTAGGCACTGGTCAAAAACTTTTGGAAGTTCAACGCAAACCAGTTCAGCTGGGTCAGGAAGATGTCCTTGTTTGTTGACAATACCAGGTCTTGGAATAAACTCTTCACGAGTAATAGACATATATTATCCTCCTTTTATCTAAGGTGTTACACTTATAATATTGTATTCTCTGTATTACTGTATACACTTGACTATAAGTTGTGAGTCGGATAATTGTTTATAAAAGCAAGTATCACTTAAGTAATAATCTACAATTATCCAATACTATATTATGCTGGTACTTTATATATGGCACCTAATATTAACTATTAGGTTATATATTACTTTGTAGCAAAATATAATTTCAATAAGGAGATGAGTAATATGAAAATATGTAGTCCATGTTTATTCTACGATGATGAGAATCATCTATGGAGGTTTTATGTAAATGATAGCAAGGAGCTAATGTATAGTATTATGTATGATGAAGATAGATGGACTAAAGAGATCAAAATTGACAATAAGGTTTTAGATTTTATAGTTAATTTTGATACTAATAATAAAATTTATATCATATATAGTGTTACAGGAAGCGATCTTAAGTATTGTGTTTGGGAAAAGAATAAATGGTATGGTAAAACAATTTATTCTTTTGAAAATGAAGAGTATGAAATGACAGGATTAAACGTAATTACAATTGGTAAATTAACTCATATATTTTTCATTGGGAGAAACAATAAAAATAAAATTCAATGTTCATTAATGCATCTTTGCTTAAATGAGGAAGGAAATTCGTTTAATATAATAGATACTATAACATTTCTGGAAGAGGTTTCTTATCATTATCAGTTACAAAGCTTAGAAAATGATAATTTATCTTTAATATACATTAAACCTGAAAAAAATGAAGTCATAATAAAATACACAGAATTCAAAGAAAGTAAATGGAGTGCTTCCAAAAGGCTATATGGTATTATCGGTAATAGCATTAATTTTTGCACATTGGTAAGTTCAAATAAAATAAATATAATGAATCTATCTAAAGAAGGTTCTTTTTATTTTATAGAACATGTGGTAATAGAACCTGATGGAAAAATGAAAAGCTATAAAATTCAAGAAAGTTCCAACAAACCAATCAATTTTTTATTAATTGAAATTAGCGGAGTCCTTTGGTCAATATGGACTGAAGGTAATACTATTTTTACATCGTCATATAGCAATCAATGGAGCGAACAAAAAGAAATTTATAGCGAATTAAATAATGAATTTTTAATATATAAATACTTGTGTTTAAGTAATAAAAATAGCAATCTTAAATGTAAATATATACTTGGAACCCCACCTCCTAAAATAGATTTATTATTACCAGACTACAAAATTATAAACAATAAAAGTGACTTTCAACAACCTAGTATACCAGAAACAGAATTCGAACTAGAATCTGATCTTGTAATAAACAAACTAGATATTCGAAAAGAACTTTCAGAACTGCGAATAAATAACATAAATTTACAAAAAGATCTAATTGATTTGCAATTGAAGTATCAACAGAAACTTAGAATTATTGAGGAGTCAGAAAATGATTTTTTTAAGCTTACTAATGCAAAGAAAAAAGCTGAAGAAAAATTAAATATAATAGCTGAAATACAACAAACATCCATTAAAAAATTAAAGGTTATGGAAATTGAAAAGCTAACTACAGATCTAGTACTAAATGAATTAAAGGATAAATCAAAACACCTTACAAATGAATACGAAGGGTTGATAAAACAAAAAATATCAAAAGATATTGTTGTTAATGAACTAAACGATAGATTACAACAATTAATTACTGAAAAGGAGGGATTAAGACAAGACTTAAAATACGAAAAAAACATAGGAATTGTAGATAGAATTTTTAAAAAGAGACCTGACAGATAAATATAACATTAATAGAAATCTTCATATTATAGGGTAGTGCACTAATCAAACTATAAAAAATCAATTTAGAATTTTGATTAGACCTAAGGGAGATGTACAGAACTATGAAAGTAGCCGAGGAAAATGAGTATTTGGTTGTTTACCCAGGTCATAATACAACAACACTTTTGTACCAAAGACTTTTAAAGAAATCCTGCAATGTTGAATTAGTTTCTACACCAATAAAAATATCATATTGTTGCAGTATGTCCATAAAATTTAAAGAAGTCTATCTGGATATTATTAATGACGAAATTTTTAAAATTAATTTGAGACCAAAAGGCGTGTATAGAATTATCAAAAATGGGAGATTTGATAACTACCAAAAGATTTAGTTAAATATGTCTAGATTAATAAGGATTTGGTATTTTCAAATCCTTTATTTTATTAAGGCATATTATCTATTATTAAAGCATACTTTCTATTAAGAAGGCTAAAGGATGTGATTAAAATAGATGAACTAACTAGAAAAATTTATTATTATGTTTCAAATGCTAAAGCTGAGACTCTTACAATAATCGATGGTCTTTGTAATACTATATTAAAAGAGATTCCCATTGGAAAAAGGCCGTTAAAATTAGCTTTAAAGGATTGCAATACAATTGCTGTTGCATGTGATATTGACAATATTATTTCACTAGTAGATTGTATTAGTGGTGAAGTTAAAAATACTACCATACCTAATAATGGTAATTTACAAATTGATACCATAAACAAAAAAATATATGTTTCGAATACTTCTGAAATCAATATTTATGATATTAATCTAAAAAAATTATTAGGTAGCGTTAAAGGCTTCTTGGCAATTATTGATTTAAGACTTAATAAAGATGGGTCTATGTTATATGTATTAGATATATTACTAAAAGAGTTAAGAATTTATGAGACAAATAGTTATAAGCTTATAAATTCTTTTAAAAACCTAGGTACTAATCCATCTTATGTTTTAGTATCTAAAGATGACAAAACTGCTTATATATCAATGCAACATAAAATTTTAAAAATTGATATTGCACTAAATACTTTTACAAATTTAATTTTACCTAAAGGATCCATAATAGCTGAAATGATATTAAGCGATCATATTTTATATGTAGCAAATAAGGGTCTAAATAGAATAGAGTTAATCAATATTGATACTTATAAATTATATGATTTTATTCTTACTTCAACTCCAGAACCGATAAGGCTTTTTATAACTGATGACAATACTAAGCTTTTAGTATCAAACAGAAATCAAGAAAAATTTGGTGGTATAGATATAATAGATACAAAATCTAATTGTCTAATTGGCTCAATTTTGATGAATTCTCAAAACAGTCAGCCATATGATGTTATTTCATTGAGAATTCCATATACATATGTTCCACCAACTTTTACAACTGAATTACAGCCGAATAATCAATCAATCAGCATAATTGCGAAAAAAATATTTGCATCATACAATGAAAATATTTCTTTTAAAAATATAAATATTAATTTACCTAAAGATATAGATTCTTTTTATATCTATAATAAAATAGAATTTAAATCTGGAATTGTTGTAGAAAACTCCAAGTCCATGAGTCGAATACCAAGAGCTTTTGGAGCTACGAGCATTAAATTCATTGCTAGAGTTTATTACACAATCCATTATTTTAATAATAATATTAATTCTAGCATCAATTCGTTTTTTGAAAAACCTATAGACATCATTATAGATATTCCAAAAGAACGTGAGTTACATGAATTCGAACTTAATATTAAAACAGTAACTAACTTTATAAATAGCCCCAAAATCATCGATAACATTATTAGCTTCGGTGTCACAACTTTTATGGAATTAAAGGTAGTTGGAGAGGATGAAATATGTATTCCTAACGCAAATAAACCCTTTGTAAATATTAATGAAGACTTCGAGGAATTCTCTAGTTATGAGGACTCAATTATAACCAATGATTCTATATTTCCTAGTGATACTATTATTCCTTTTAAATAACATTTAAATTGCTTTTATTATTTTCAAAGGGACAAACCTTTCTTTACTATGTTATAATATTCTAGTATAAAAGAGGGGTGATTTTATGAGTATTATCGCAGGTGAGGGTTGTGAAATCCTAGTGCCATTAAATGATCGAAAGCCATTAGTTGATATAGAACGTAGTCTTATAACAGCTTATAGAAAACCTATTTGGTCAAAATTTGTTAAAGCTATTAAGGCTTACAATTTAGTACAGGCCGGTGATAAAATTGCCGTAGCAATCTCTGGAGGTAAGGATAGCCTTATAATGGCTAAATTATTTCAAGAGTTACAACTTCATGGTAATGTTAATTTTGAATTAGAATATATTGCAATGGATCCTGGATATCATAAAAATATAAAGGAGCTATTAATTGATAATTGCAAATATTTAAACATACCTGTTAAAATATTTGAGTCAAGAGTTTTTGATATAATTGATAACATAGCTAGTGATTATCCATGTTATATGTGTGCAAAAATGCGTCGGGGGGCCTTATATTCAAAGGCTAAAGAGCTAGGATGTAATAAACTTGCCCTTGGTCATCATTTTAATGATGTAATTGAAACCACTATGTTAAATGTTTTTTATTCAGGGAATTTTAAAACTATGCTTCCCAAATTAAAAGCTCAGAATTTTGAGTCAATGGAATTAATTCGCCCACTATATTTTATAGAAGAAGAAAACATTAAAAAGTTCACTCAAGAGAGTGGCATTTGGCCATTAAACTGTGCTTGTATGGTTGCAGCAAAAAAGATTGGTAACAAACGCAATGAAATTAAAGATTTAGTTAAAGACCTAAAGAAAATTTTTGATGGCGTTGATAAATCAATTTTTAGAGCAGCTCAGAATGTAAATTTAGATTCAATATTGGGTTGGCAAAAAAATGGTGAGAACCATTCCTACTTAGATTTATATGATGAAGATTAAAAAGCAGCAGTAGAACAATTATTGTTCTACTGCTGCTTTTTTATGTCTATTTTATATCATGTTATCAAATACTTTTATATTTTATGTATATTTTATAAAATTTTGAAAATGCTTTAAATAGAGTTTATAATAATAATATTGTATAATATAAATACAAGTTAAGTTAAGACAGATAAAAATTAACAATTAATAATTAATATTTATCGTCATTGACATACAAGGAGGAAGAATAATGAAAAAGAGAACAGTAATTTACAGCTTAATTGTAGTAGGTATTATAAGTGGTGTATTTTTAATAAATCAAAAAAACAAGAATAGTAAAATAGCGGATGTCAAAACTTCAATAGTTACACTTGGAGAACTTAAATCCTATATATCTACTACAGCAACGGTAAAGTCAAAAAATAGTAAAGATTATTTTGGTTTGCAATCTAAAATTAAAAAAGTTAATGTAAGTGTTGGTGACAATGTTAAAATTGGAGATATTTTAGTAAGTTATGAAACTCAGGATTTAAAATCACCAGTTAGTCAGGCACAACTTCAATACGATAATGCTATCCTCCAAAAAAAAGATTTATACAACCAAAGTGATGATATAAAAAGTAAAATTTCTGATTTAGATAAAGAAATTAAAACATTAGAGGAAAGTTCTAATCCAACAGATATTGCTAAATTAGAAAATAAAAAACAACAAAGAAATGCATTATCGCCAATCTCCTCTGAAAAGTTAAAACAAACAGAAAATGCAGTAAAGCTTGCAGAAATCGCCTTAAATTCAGCAAAGCAAGTCTTGTCTGATAATAAAAGCACAATAGTTGCTACTAATGCTGGCGTTGTGACGTCTTTAGCTGCCGTAGAAGGTTCTATAGGGAATATGGCTCAAGCTGCGGTTGTCGTTCAGGATGTGCAAAACTTAAAAGGAGTAGCTTCACTTGGTAAATTCGATGCAAACAAAGTTAAAGTTGGCCAGGAGGTAACCATTAAAAGTGGTAGCACTACATATAAAGGTAAAATCTCTTTTATTGAGCCAGCAGCTAAGGTAACAGTTGGAGCAACCGGAAGTGAAACAACCTTAGATGTAGCAATAGATATTTTAGACAAATCACCAGCTCTAAAGATAGATTTTGATGTGGATGTAGATATATTAGTAGAGCAAGTCGCAAATGCCATTAAGATCCCATCAGAATCATTAAAGGTAGAAAAGGGAGATAAAAATTCAGTATACGTAGTTAAAGAAAATATCGCCCATGAAATAAAAGTAAATGTTGGTACTCAATCTGATACCGAAGTACAAATAACAAAAGGTGTAACAAAGGGTGATAAGGTTATCTTGAATCCTTCAACTTCTATTGTAGACGGAACAATTGTTAAAGAGGCAACAAAATAAAATAAATGATAATTGTTTAAACTTAAGGGAATACAAGGAGGACTATATATGTTAGAAGTAACCGATCTTATAAAGATATACAAAACTGGAGATGTTGAATTTACTGCTTTAAAAAAAATTAGCCTTAAAATAGAAAAAGGAGAATTCACAGCAATAATGGGAGCTTCTGGTTCTGGCAAATCTACTTTGATGAATATACTGGGTTGTCTTGATAAAATGAATAGTGGTAAGTACATTTTAAATGGACGCGATATTTCAATTCTTAATGATAACGAGCTTGCCTATATTAGAAATAAAGAAATAGGATTTGTATTTCAATCATTTAATCTTATTCCTAGAATTAGTTTACTTGAAAATGTTCAACTTCCTATGATGTACGCAGGTGTTCCTGCCAAAGAAAGAAAAGAAAAAGCTATTTTTGCACTTGAAAAAGTAGGACTTTCTGATAGGATACATCATATGCCAAATGAAATATCCGGGGGTCAAAAACAAAGAGCTGCGATAGCAAGAGCTGTTGTTAATTCCCCCGCCGTTCTAATGGCAGATGAACCTACTGGAAACCTTGATTCCAAATCCTCAGAAGATATAATGCGCATTTTTCAAGATCTCAATAATGAAGGCTCTACAATAATAATGGTAACACACGAAAATGAAATTGCAGATCATACAAATAGAATAATAAGGTTTAAAGATGGTGAAATTGTTGCAGATTCAATAGTTGAACATAGAATCATTTTATAAGGAGAGAGAAAGTATGACTATATTTGAGAGTATAAAAACAGCCCTACAAAGTATAAAGGCAAATAAGATGCGAGCTTTCCTTACAATGCTTGGTATAATAATTGGTATAAGTTCAGTTATAACTATTGTCTCGCTTGGCCAAGGGGGCCAAAAGTCCATAACAGGTGAGTTTGAGAAATTGGGTGCATCATCTGTAACAGTAAGCGTAAGTGCAGCAGAAGCACAGTCAACGGACTATATATCATTAGATGATATAAAACAAATAAAAGAAAAGATTGAAAGCATTAAATATGCGAGTCCTTCCTTTCAAATTCGTGGAACTGTTATATCTGAGAAGCATAGTGAAGATGCCTACATGAGGGGTGGCTCTCCTGATCTTGCATATATAAATAACACAGAGATTATTTATGGAAGATATTTTAATGAAAAAGAATACGAACAAGGCAGCGCGGTTGGTATTATTGACGAATCAGATGCAATTGCCTTATTTGGTTATGGTGACGTAGTTGGTGAGAGTATAAAGGTAGGTCAGAGTAATATGATGAAAAAGATGACCATTATAGGAGTTGAGAAAGGGATATCATCACCTTTTGGAAATGGAAGAAATTCTGGAAAACCATTTATAGTAACTTCACCAGTAACATTTTTAAGTACTCTGCAGTCAATTGAATTTAAAATAAATTCTCTTACTGTGGTTGCGGATAATCAAGATAATAGTGAATCAGTAGGAAATGGTACAATAAAAATGTTAGAATCAAGACATAATAACCGAGGTAAAGAAATATATTCAGCAGATAATGCGTTAGCAATACTTGATCAAATTAACAGTGTTCTTGGAATATTTACAACGTTTATAGGCGCTGTTGCAGGTATATCCCTCCTTGTTGGAGGCATAGGTGTAATGAACATAATGCTTGTATCAGTAACAGAAAGAACTAGAGAGATAGGGATACGAAAGGCAGTTGGAGCAACTACTAAAATTATACTAATGCAGTTTTTAATTGAATCGGTTATTTTATCCGTAATGGGTGGTATAATTGGAATGATTTTAGGAATTGTTGGTGCAGAGGTAATTGGAAGTTTTGCAGGAATAACACCTGTTATATCCTTAACCTCGATAGTTGTCTCTATTTTGTTTTCTTCAGCAGTAGGTGTCTTCTTTGGCATATATCCAGCTAAGAAAGCAGCAGAACTAGACCCAATTGATGCCCTTAGGTATGAATAGAATTTAAAAGAAATTTAATTTAATAAAAAAAACTAAAAATAGTGCTTATTGGCACTATTTTTCAGTTGGCTTTAATTCTTCTATCATAAATTTATCAAAGGATATCTCCTCTATAAAATTATTTTCATCAAAGCTAATTTTACGTCTTTTATTATATTCATCAACATTTGATTTTAGCCAATAAGGTGTTGAAATGTCAAATTGGTAACATAATTCTGTTATACATAGTTTTAAATTTTCTTGGTAACTGTCATCTATTTCGGATATTGCCACTTCATCTCTTATAATTCTATTATCTTTAATTAATTTACCCCAAATTTTTAACATCTTTGCCTCCTTGCTCATCTTTGGAAGTAGATAACAGTTATAACCCGTTAATCCCCTATCATAGAAAAGATTGTATTATGTCGACTATTTTTATTAATTTTAAGTCTATCATAAACTATAGCTAAAGTCATGTTATATAACTTTTAAAATTGATTATTTTCTTTAAATAATGCAAATACTAAATTTAATATTCGATTATATATATTAAGTATAAATCATTGGAGGAGAAAACATACATGGTAAATTTAAGTGTTATTCATTATGCATATATTATCATCATTATAATAATAACTTTGATAATCGCACTTAAAAAAGATGTTATACTTCCGTGTATTTTAGGCATTGGAATAATAGGTTATATCTTTACGGGTGATATTCTTGAGGCTGTACAAATTATATATAAGGCAATAGTGGTATCTGGCAAGGAATTTATTGAGATAGTTGTAGTTATTGCATTAGTTAATGCAATGTCTAGTGCCTTACATGATATGGGTACTGATGAACTTATTATAAAACCTATGAAGAAACTAATGATAAACAAAACTATATCTTTTTTTATTCTAGGAATAACTGTAACTATAGCTTCATGGTTTATTTGGCCAACACCAGCAGTAGTTTTTATAGGAGCACTAATGGTACCTGCAGCAATAGAATCAGGATTACAACCTGTATGGGCAGCAGTAGTTTTATGTTTATTTGGCAATGGAGTAGCATTATCAAGCGATTTCGTTCTTCAAGCTGCACCCTCAATCACTGCTAAAACTGCAAACCTGCCTAATGCCTTAGGAATTATTAAAAAATGCCTTCCATTTTGGGCCGTAATGAGTATAATTACAATAACTACTGCATTCATACTTATGAAAAAAGATAAGCATACTATTATTACTAAAGTGGATCAATCCATAACTGAAACTAAAAAGCAATTATTTGGAACAAAAATAATGGCAATAATAACTCCTTTAATTTTTATATTAGATATAATACTTATAAAAAAATTACAATTTATAGGTTCTGAATCTACATCTTTAATTGGCGGAACGGCTGCGGTAATAATGATCATCTCATCCATCATTCATGTTGGTTTTATAACATCATTAGGAGAAGTTACTAAGTATATTAAAGGTGGTTTTACTTTCGGTATTAATATATTTGCACCTATTATTGTTATCGGTGCATTCTTTTTTCTGGGGAGCGTTGGAAGTGCAACTGATATATTAGGTAATGGAGCCAGTGGAATCTTAAGTGACATAGGAATGTATTTAGCAAGCAAGATACCTTTATCTAAATATTCCGTTGTAGGAATACAAACAGCAGTAAGCACACTTATTGGATTTAGCGGGTCAGGGTTTGCAGGTCTTCCACTAGTAGGTACTTTAGCTAATACCTTTTCAAGCGCCATTAATGTAGACAAAGAGAGTATTGCAGCTTTTGGTCAAATCATTACAGTATGGATAGGTGGGGGAACCATAATTCCGTGGAGCGTAGTTGCAGCTGCAGGCATATGTAAGGTTGAACCTTTTGAAGTAGCTCGAAAGAATATTATACCTGTTGCATGTGGAATAGTTGCTACAGTGCTACTAGCTATGATAATATTATAGTGATTGATTTAGAATATAATAATTAACTTTAAGGAGAATTTTAAAAATGAACATTCAATGTTTTGGAAGAAAAAAGTGTTTTGATACGCAAAAAACGGAAAGATTTTTTAAAGAACGGAATATAAAATACCAATTTATAGATCTAAATATTAAAGAATTAAGTAAGGGTGAACTAAACAGTGTTAAAAATGCTGTAGGATTAAATAATTTAATAAATACAAAATCAAAAGATTATAAAAAATTAAATTTAGATCAAATTAGAGGAGAGGAGACTAAAGAGGAGATTTTATTGAAAAATCCAAAGCTCTATAAAACTCCTATAGTGCGTAATGGAAAAGATGCCACTGTTGGTTATGTACCAGATATATGGACAACCTGGGAATAGTATTAATAACTAAAAAAGGAGATACCCCTAAGGTTACCTCCTACAATATAGCGGTGAAAAGTAAATATTATCTATACTTCAAATATCCCGATAATCTCGGGATTAATTTTTTAGCTAATGTTATTGATATTATTGCTTTTATAATATCACCAGGTATAAATGGCAGACAAGCAAATTTAAGTGCTTGATAAAAGTCTATGCCTTTACCTAAATAATATGTAAAGATTACATAAAAGTAAGGAACCCCTATAATATAAATTATTAAACTTCCTACTATTACTGCATATATTATTTTAGGAAGAGACTTATTTTTCTCTGTAAGCCTTCCTATTACATAAGAAGCAACTATATAACCAATGAGGAAGCCAAAAGTAGGGCTAACTATAGACGTTAATCCTCCCCTTCCACCTGAAAAAATAGGTAGTCCAATTAAACCTAGAATAACATATATAATTTGAGATAAAGCGCCTAACTTAGCGCCAATTATAAGTCCTGATAAAACAACAAAAATTGTTTGCATTGTTATAGGTACAGGTCCCAGCGGTATAGAAATAAAGGCGCTCATTGCTGTTAATGAGGTGAATAATGCAGTAATTATAAGCTCTCTTGTAGTTAATTTCAAAAATATTCCTCCCTTATCCTATAATTTCAAATAATCTATTACCTTTTAAAACAAATAGAATATCCAACGCAGATTGTAAACCTCGTCTGTATTATAGGTTTACAATGATTTTATCATGATTTATTTTATAAGTCAAACAAACAATTAGGTGGTGTTAACATTGTCTTTAACTAATTTCTTTAAGTTCATTGAAATTCAAACAAAACTTGCCAGTATGATACCATTTATAATAGGAACATTATATTCAATATATCGGTTTAAAAGTTTCATTCCTAAAAATTTTATTATTATGGGTATATCACTATTAGCGTTTGACATGGCTACTACAGCAATAAATAATTATATAGATTATATAAAGGATTTAAAGCATTATAAAGAGGATTTAAAGAAAAAATACGATTATGATAATAAAATAGTTAAATACGGTATCAAAGAATCCTTAGCTATTGGTATAATTTTTATCTTACTTGCAATAGCAATCTTTTGTGGGATTTTATTAACTTTAAACACTAATATTATTGTACTTTTTATTGGTATTATTTCATTCATAGCAGGTATACTTTATACATATGGGCCTATTCCAATATCACGCATGCCACTTGGTGAAATTTTTTCTGGATTTTTTATGGGATTTGTAATTCTATTTTTGTCGTGTTATATTCATATATTCAATAGTAATATACTTATATTCTCATACAGTAATAGTATATTAAATATTAGTATAAACCTAGTGGAAGTACTTTATATATTTCTAATTTCCATACCTACAATTAGTGGAATAGCAAACATAATGCTTGCAAATAACATTTGTGATCTTGAAGAGGATATAAATAATAATAGATACACATTGCCTTACTATTTAGGTAAAAAAAATGCACTTACTCTATTTAAATATCTATATTACATATCATACCTAGATATTATAGTTTTAGTTTTATTAAAAGTTACACCAATGATATCATTGCTGGTACTACTAACTATAATTCCTATATATAAAAATATAAAATTATTTCATAAGAGTCCTATTAAAAGTGAAACCTTCATTCTATCGGTGAAAAATTTTGCAATAATGAACCTAACACATATATTAGCAATAGGAATAGCACTTGTATTTAATTAAATTAGGAGGTTATCTTTTGAATAAAAAACTTATTATTAATAAAACAAAAGAATTTGTAAAAAGCAAACTTGGTGGAGAAGGCACTGGTCATGACTGGTGGCATATATTGAGAGTTTATAAAACTTCTGTCTATATAGGAGAAAAAGAAAATGCTGATATGTTTGTAGTTGAATTAGCTGCTTTATTACATGATATTGCAGATTGGAAATTTAATGATGGTAATAGTGACATAGGTCCTAAACTATCAAGTGATTGGCTAAAAAGCATGGGGGTTGATGAACCCATTATTAATAAGATTACAAACATAATAAGAACTATATCTTTTAAGGGTGGCACCACAAATGCTAACCAGGAAACAATAGAAGGAAAAGTTGTTCAAGATGCTGATAGATTAGACGCAATTGGAGCTATTGGCATTGCAAGAGCTTTTGCTTATGGTGGATACAAAGAAAGAGAACTATACAATCCTAATATTAAACCTCAAAAATATGAAGATTTTCAGCAATATAAAAATAGTGTTGATACTACTGTTAACCACTTTTATGAAAAACTTTTATTGCTAAAGGATTTAATGAATACTAAGTCAGGTAAGTCTATGGCAAAAGAAAGGCATAGATTTATGGAGGACTATTTAGATACTTTCTATAGAGAATGGGATTGCATTGAGATAGAATAAATAGTCATAACTTAAATATTCGATATTAAAGTAAGACCAAAATAAAGGTCTTATTTTTTTGCCCATAATTGCACATACTATAAGTGTAATTGCTTATTGACAAAATATATTTAAACGGTTACAATAAGCTTAACCGGTTCACTTAATCGGTTAAGTAAAAAAGAGGTGATCTATCAAATGAGTAAAACTTGCATACTTGGAAGTTTAAATATGGATATTGTATTAAAAGTAGAGAACATGGCAAAAATAGGTGAAACTATTTTTGCAAAGAGTATAGCTACTATTCCTGGTGGTAAAGGAGCAAATCAGGCAATTGCATCTAGACGTATGGGTTCAGATGTCTTTATGATAGGCAAGGTTGGTTTAGACACTAACGGTGAATATTTATTAAATAAGCTCAATAGTGATGGCATAAATACAGACTATATTTTTAAGGATAATAATGAGACAACTGGTACAGCTATAATAAATGTTAATAGCGAAGGTAATAATTCTATAGTTGTAGTAGCAGGTGCTAATATGAAGATAAATTTAGAAGAAATAAAACAAAGTTATTCAATTATAAAGGATTGTGATGTAATAATTGCACAATTTGAAACACCAAGTGAAATCACAATGGAGGCTTTTAGTTATGCAAAATCTAAAGGTGTCACTACAATTTTAAACCCAGCTCCGGCAAAAAAAATAAATCATGAATTATTAAAGTATGTAGATATAATAATTCCTAATGAAACAGAAGCTTATGATATTACAGGTGTTATGGTTAACGATTTAGAAAGTGCTAAAAAGGCTGCTCTACATTTCATATTAATGGGAGTGCATACAGTTATAATAACTCTCGGTTCAAAGGGCGCTGCATTAATAACTAAAGAAAGGTCAGAATTAATTCCAGCAATTAAGGTCAATGCTATTGATTCAACTGCTGCAGGAGATAGTTTTATAGGAGCAGTAGCAAGTAAATTAGGAACAAAGGATTTAAGCTATGAAAATATTAAAAAAGCTATTATTTTTGGAAATAGAGTTTCTTCAATAGTTGTTCAAAGAGCAGGTGCGCAGCCCTCAATTCCCACAATGAAAGAGGTAATAGACATATACGGTGAAGATATACTTTAACATATTAATATTTACACTCGAAGAATACAAGGAGACGACATTATGAAAAAAACTGCATTACTAAATTCACAAATATGTGAAGTAATTTCTAAAATGGGGCATAAAGACATGTTGGCTATAGGAGACTGTGGGCTACCAATACCAGATAACACTCGAAGAATTGATATTGCATTAATAAAGAATATACCAGGATTTATTGATACTTTAAAATCAGTATTAACAGAGCTTCAGATAGAGGAAGTAATTCTTGCTAAGGAGACTTTTGACAATAGTCATGATGTCTACACAGAAATTAAAAAATTAGTTGGTGATGTTAAAATATCATTTATATCTCACGAAGAGCTCAAATCTGAGTTAAAACAATGTAAAGCAGTTATAAGAACTGGTGAACAAACAGCCTATGCAAATGTAATACTAAAATCTGGTGTTGTATTCTAACTATAATGTATTGTGAATAATTTTAAGGAGGAGATTTGATGACTAACATAGATCCAATACTTCAGATGAAAAATGTTTCAAAATCCTTTCCGGGAGTAAAAGCTCTTGAAGATGTTAGACTGGAAGCTTATAGTGGGGAAGTTCTTGCTCTTCTTGGAGAGAATGGTGCAGGAAAATCTACTTTGATGAAGATTTTAAGTGGAGTATATAATATGGATGCAGGAAGCATCATAATGCAAGGTCAGAATGTTGCTATAAAAAATATAAGAGATGCTGAAAACCTTGGAATAGCAATTATACATCAAGAACTAAGTCTTCTATCTAACTTAAGTATATGGGAAAATATATTCTTAGGTAATGAGGTGTTTAATGGACTAACAAGAAAGATAAATAAAAAAGTTTTACGAAAAAAATCAGAAATTCTACTTAAAGATATTGGATTTAATATTGATGTAGATATCTTAGTCAAAAATTTAAATGTAGGTGAAAAGCAACTAATAGAGATTGCAAAAGCCCTATCCAAAAATTCAAAAGTAATAATAATGGATGAACCTACAACTGCATTAACTGATGTTGAGACAGATAATCTTTTCAGAGTAATTAACAAACTTAAAAACGAAAATATGGGTATCATATACATATCTCATAGAATGGATGAAATATTCCGTATTTGTGACAGAATTACCGTTTTGAGAGATGGTAAATATATTGGAGAAGTTAAGACATCAGATATTACAAAAGATGATTTAATATCAATGATGGTTGGAAGAAAACTAGAAGAACAGTTTCCGTATAGAGATTCACCTAAGGGGAAGACCCTTTTAAGAGTTGAAAACTTAAATTTCGGTGAAAAGGTCCGAAATGTTAATTTTGAGGCAAAAGGTGGAGAAATCTTAGGTATATCAGGACTCATGGGTTCAGGTCGAACAGAAATGGCAAAAACTATATTTGGGGAATATAAGAAATCTTCTGGTAAAATTTTTATTGATGATGAAGAAGTTAATGTTCACTCCCCTAAGGATTCTATTAATAATGGTGTTTGCTATCTTTCAGAGGATAGGAAACAAGAAGGTCTTATCCTTGGTATGTCAGTTGGAAACAATATGACATTAGCTAACCTTAAAAAATATGAAAATGGAGTTAAACGCATAAATAAAGTAGAGGAAGATAAAACGATTCAAGAATATATAAAGAAACTTTCTATAAAGACCCCCAGTGCAGATCAGCTAATAAAATATTTAAGTGGTGGTAATCAGCAAAAGGTTATATTAGCGAAATGGCTAATGCTAACACCAAAGGTACTAATTATAGACGAGCCAACTAGAGGCATAGATGTCGGTGCAAAAAAAGAAATCTATGATGTTCTAAATGAATTAAAATCCATGGGTAAATCAATTATTATGATATCTTCTGACATGGCTGAAATAATGGGAATTTGCGATAGAATTTTAATCATGCACGAAGGTAGCATATCAGGTGAACTTAATCGGAAAGACGCTTCACAAGAAGCAATTATGAAATATGCAGTGGGTATAAACGATTAGCATTTAAAAATGTTAATTAACGCGATGGAAGGAGTTTATATTATGAAAACCAATTTTAAAAGTGCAATTTTAAAGTATAAATCATTAGTAGGTCTATTTATATTATGTATAGTAATATCTTTCATTTCACCTAGATTTTTAGGATATGCAAATATTAAAAATGTACTAACTCAGGTTTCAGTAAACGCAGTTATAGCTATAGGTATGTCTTTTGTAATCCTTACTGGAGGAATTGATTTATCTGTTGGCTCAATACTTGCAGTAAGTGGCGCAGTAGCAGCAAGTATTGCAAAGTCCACAGGCAATTTATTTTTAGCAATAATTGTGGCTATAGCAATTGGCTGTTTTATAGGACTTATAAATGGTTTACTTATTTCAAAAGGTAGAATTCAAGCTTTTATAGCTACACTTGCTACTATGATTATATTTAGAGGTATTACCTATGTCTTCACAAATGGCATACCTATTTCAGGACTAGGACAAAGTTTTTCTGGAATAGGTAATAAAATGTTTTTAGGTTTACCTATTCCAGTTGCAATTATGGTTATAGTATTTGGAATAGCATTTTACATTTTGAGTCAAACTAGATATGGTAGATATCTTTATGCATTAGGTGGAAATGAAGACTCTGCAAGATTATCAGGTATTAATACAGATAAAATTAAAACGCTAGTATATGTTATATGTGGTGCAACAGCAGCTTTAAGCGGAATAATTGTCACAAGCAGAATAGGTTCAGCTTCCCCAAATGCAGGAGTAGGATTTGAATTAGACGCAATAGCTGCTGTGGTACTCGGCGGTACTAGTTTAGCCGGTGGAGAAGGAAGCGTAGTAGGCACAATAATCGGTGCTTTAATAATAGGTGTACTTAACAATGGTCTTAATCTTATGAATGTGTCACCATTTTATCAATCAATAATCAAAGGATTAGTTATTTTATTGGCTGTTCTAGTTGAAAAAAAGAAAAAATAAAAATTGGAGGATGATTTAAATGAAAAAAAATGCAAAATTACTATCATTAACTTTATCAACATTATTAATTATGGGAACTATGGTTGGATGTAGTACACAAAAGGCTACAGACGGTGGAAAGAAAATTGGGATGGTAGTTTCGACTCTTAATAATCCGTTTTTTGTATCAATGAAAGCAGGAGCTGAGAAAAAAGCTAAGGAATTGGGGTACGAACTTGTAGTTCTTGACTCACAAAATGATGCAGCAAAAGAAAGATCTAATGTAGAAGACTTAGTTCAACAAGGAATAGTTGATTTAATAATAAATCCAACAGATAGTGATGCTGTTGTAAACTCTATAACATTTGCCAACGATAGCAAAATAAAAGTTATAACTGTAGATAGAAAAGCAAACGGTGGAGAAGTTGCTTGCCACGTTGCATCTGATAACGTAAAAGGTGGAGAGATGGCTGCACAGTTCATCCTTGAAAAATTAAATGGAAAAGGAAACATAGTAGAATTACAAGGAATTCCAGGCGCTTCTGCTACAAGAGATAGAGGTCAAGGTTTTCATAATATAGTGGATAAAAATGCTGCTGTTAAAGTTGTTGCAAGCCAAGCAGCAGATTTTGATAGACAAAAGGGACTAAATGTAACTGAAAATATTATACAAGCAACTCCAAAGTTCGAAGCAATATTTGCTCATAACGATGAAATGGCGTTAGGTGCTATAAAAGCAACAAAAGCAGCTAATAAAGATGTTATAATTGTAGGTTTTGACGGTAATGATGAGGCTAAAGCTGCAGTCAAGAGTGGAGATTTAACAGCTACAATAGCTCAAAAACCAGACTTAATGGGATCAATTGCAGTAGAAAATGCAATTAAAATAGCAAAAGGTGAAACAGTTAATAAAGAAGTTCCAGTAGATCTTGAGCTAATAAAAAAGTAATAAGTTGAAATTTTCCCATGATCATGATAAAAAATATCAAATAAAAATTTTGTGGCCCAGGGGATTATCCTCTGGGTTATAAATTTATATAGTGTTTCAAAACAAGCTATATTTTGGTATAATTTTAAATAATAATAACTTTATAAAAAGGAACTGTAAATTGGAGGAAAATTATGAGTAAGATTACAATGAAGGATATAGCAGAAATGGCCGGCGTTTCGAAGGCGACAGTTTCTATGGTTATGAATAAAAAGGATGCTAGCATAAGCGACACAACGCGAAAAAAGATATTGAAAATTGCTAAGGAAATGAGTTATATTCCTAATTCTATAGCAAGAAGTCTTAGTACCAATAAATCAGGCACTATAGGAATCATACTTCCGGATATTACAAACCCATTTTTCGCTGAAATGGCTAGAGCTGTAGAAGATGAGGCGGAAAGATTAGAATATAATTTAATTATATGCAACACGGATAATGATATTCACAAAGAAAAAAAATACATCCAACTTCTTATAAGCAAACTCATCGATGGCATAATATTTATGTCTGGTGGTAAAAGTAATGAAAGTATTACCTTGCTTAAAAACAATAATGTTCCTTTTGTATTAGTTGATAGATATATTGATGGTTATAAAGATGATTATGGTGTTTTTTGTTTAAATAATCAAGGCGTAAAAGATGGGATTAGGTATTTATATGAAAAGGGAAATCGTAAGATAGCATTTGTTAAAGGTAGTGAAAATCTAGAGATTTCAAATCAAAGACTAGAAGGATATATCGATCAAATGATGAATTATGGAATATACGATGAAAAATATATATTTAAGGGTGAATTTAATCTTGAAGGAGGTATACTTGCTACTGAAAAAATAATAAGTACCTTTGACAAAATAGACGCTATTTTTTATAGTAATGATATGATGGCAATTGGTGGAATGAAAACACTCCTTAGAAATGGATATAAAATACCAATGGATATATCCGTTGTTGGCTTTGATAATATTCGAATAGCAGCTGTGATCGAACCAGAGCTTACAACAATAGCGCAACCTATATATATAATGGGAAAAAAAGCTTGCTGTATTTTGATAGATATAATAAATGGTAATATACCTACTGAAAAGCAAGTATACTTCGAAACTAAGCTTATTGTTCGAGGAACAGCATAAATAGCTATACTTGCTAATCAAATCATAAGTGCTTTTTTAGAAAATATTACCTTATATTTCCTTGGAAATATAAGGTAATATTTTCTGCATTTCCAGCTGTATTTCCTAAACCTATCTATTTATAAGCATTTTAAAAACCTATAATTATCATTCACACATTGTTAACATGTTTGCCATTAGAGTGCCATAGTATAACTTTATTATATAGATAAGGATAAAAAACTAATTTCTACTACCTCTGTGAACCTCCTTTTGCAGAGGTAGTTTTCATATTAATTTGCATTAGATAAAATATAATAATTTTGATAATTGGCAGTAGTGTAATATAATATAGGAAGTATTATATTATTAAGTTAAAAATCAGTTTTAATATTACAAATAATACTGATTTAAAAGAAGTTTTTAATAAAGGAGAAATATTATGGAAACCATTTTAATAGTTGATGATGAAGAAAGAATTAGAAATCTTGTATCTATATATTTAAGGAAAGAACAATATAATATCTTGCAAGCTGAAAACGGTAGTGAGGCTATTAATATTTTTAATAAATCTAAAGTAGATTTGGTTATTCTAGATGTAATGATGCCAATTATGGATGGGTGGGATGTTTGTAAGGAAATAAGAAAAACATCCAATATACCAGTTATAATGCTAACCGCTAAATCTGAAGAAGATGATGAATTATTGGGATTTGAATTAGGAACGGACCATTATATTACTAAACCATTTGTTCCAAAGTTATTAGTTGCAAAAGTAAAAGCAATTATACGCCGTACTCACACTAGTGAGATAGACTTAAAGGAAGAAAGTAGCTTTGATGGCCTAATAGTTGATAATTTAAGTCATGAAGTTACCGTAGACAATATTGAAATAAACCTATCTCCAAAGGAATTTGAATTATTGAATTATTTTATACTAAATAAGAGAATTGTATTAAGTCGCGAAAAAATATTAGATGCTTTATGGGGTATTGACTACTTTGGAGATTTAAGGACTGTGGATACTGTTATAAAAAGGTTAAGAGAAAAGCTAGGTGAAAAGTCGTACCTTATAGCTACGATAAGAGGTTCAGGATACAAATTCGAGGTGAAAAATGAAAAGTAAAAAGAGCATAACAAGAAAACTATTTGCTATAACAACTATAGTTTTCGTACTTTTTATAACTACTAATTTAATAGTTCAATCTGCATTTTTTGAACAATTTTATATGAAATGGAAAAAAGATAATCTTGAAAATAATCTAGTTAAATTTAAAAGTGAATATATAAAGCTCAATAAAAGCGAAGACGAAATACAATTAATTAGTACTTTTGAAGAAGAAAATGGCTATAAAATAATTATACGAGACAGTTTGGGAAATTTAAAATATCTTACACAAACAGCTGACGAGAGAAAAGACTCACTTAAAGCTAGAATTATAAATCAAATAATGTCATCAGAGATAGAAAATAGCGGTGGTTTTACTAAATTTAAAAAAGAGAAAAATCCTTTAATATTTATTACTGAAAGCAATCCAGATATGGCAAAAAGCGTTGCTGGAATATCTTATGATGAAAATAAAGGTGAGATTATATATGCTTATTCTTCACTACAACCAATAAACGAAGCCGTACAAGTTATAAAAGAATTTTATTTGTACTTCTACATTGGAGCACTAATTGTCATTCTATTTCTATCTTTTATTTACTCAAATATGATTGCAAAACCATTGATAAAAATAACTAAAACAGCAGGGAAAATGGCTAGACTTGATTTTACAGAAAAATGTGAAGTTAAAAGTGAAGATGAAATAGGCGCTTTAGCTACTTCGCTTAACCTTTTATCTGAAAATTTAAACGAATCATTAACCTCACTCAAAGATGCTAATGCACAATTAGAAAAAGATATTGAGAAAGAAAAGAAATTAACAGAAATGAGAAAAGACTTTGTGGCATCAGTTTCTCATGAGCTTAAGACTCCTATAACCCTTATAGAAGGGTACACATTAGCTTTAAACGATGATGTACTAGAAGGCGAGGAAAAACAATATTTTATTGATGTCATAATGGATGAATCAAGAAAAATGAACAATTTAGTATCCGATATGTTGAACTTATCTCAGCTAGAATCAGGTAATTTTAATTTAATTAAAGAAGAGTTTTTTCTTGATGAACTACTTAAACCAGTTACTAAGAAATATTCCTCTCTACTTAATGAAAAAAATATTAAACTAGAATTAAATTTAATTGAGAATATAAAAGTAAATGCTGATTGGACAAGAATCGAGCAGGTAATTACAAACTATATGACCAATGCAATAAGGCATACTTATGATGGTGGTTTTATAACTGTAACAATGGTACATAAAGAGGACACCATTTGTGTTGAAGTTGAAAATAGTGGCAATGGAATTGAGGCTTGTGAAACAGATAAGATATGGGATAACTTTTATAAAATTGATAAGTCAAGAACTAGAAAGCTTGGTGGCACGGGCCTAGGGCTATCAATCGTTAAAAATATAGTATTACTTCACGGCGGTAGTTGCGGAGTCGAAAATACAGAAAGCGGAGTTAAATTCTATTTTATCTTAATTAAGCAATAATTATATAAAGAGCATATGTAAATTTTTGAGGGTGTAAATTATTTTGTGTATTCTCTTTCTTTAAGCAAAATAATTGGACTATTTAATTTTAAAAATATGTCATTAAAGTAGATAAAAGTTGTTACTTTATCATTACTT
>NZ_JAHLEB010000070.1 GCF_018861735.1 Clostridium lacusfryxellense
TTGCATGCCCAAAAATAATAGTTGTAAAAGAAAAAGGCCAATTAAAAGCATACATACTTTCAATTGGCTATAATTCTATTTGTCACAAGATGGTTAACTTAATGACATTGGGCACAAGACCTTCGTATTTTAAATAATAATTAATATCTCTAGGAGCCACATATTGAATTTTCTTTTGAATTTCTTTCTTAGTTATCCTCTAAAATATAATTCAAATTAAACTTATCCACTTTTTGTGCTTTGCCTTAGTGACTTTATTCCACTCTTTTTGCTGGATGGTTGCCCCTTCCTTATGCAACAGGCTGGCTAAGCCACCAATACATGTAAGTGGCTATTGAAATTCGTGGGATACATTAGAAATAAAAAATAAAAATCATAACAAATTCAACCAGTCTATTTCGTGCTGAGTCAACTTTAACTTCATTCCTTTTAAATTTTCTAGGAGATGACCTGGTGTTAATGAAGTAATAATACTTTGAAAAAGAAATCTACATATTGTGGGTTTCTTTTTTATGTGGGTTTCTTTTTTATGTGGGTTTCTTTTTTATGTTGTTATCATTACTAAAAGTATATGAAAATTCATGTTCAATACATTTAGCTGTATTCAGGATAATAACAATTAAATGCTAACTTATGGCTATGGCTATGGCATAATTATTTTATATATGTAAATACTAATATGATTACTGTGAATATGTATATTTTATTTTAAATTGCAAATACTATATTGAAGCTAGTTTCAAAAAGTAAGGAGGCATAATCAAATGCAAACTAAGAACGCTAAACAACATGTTCAGGATGTAACTAATCATCTTCAAGAAGCTAAAAATTGTTTAAATAATGCACTTAATTCAGTAGAAAAACCTGAGAATAAACAACAAATTCAAAACACGCTTAACTCAGTAGATACTGCTTTACAAAATGCAAATACTACAATTTCTAACTATCAGGAATAATTTTTATTAAAGGAAGAGCTTGCCTTATGCTCTTCCTTTTCGATTTTATAATCCATATAATCTACATACATATGTGCCATTTTTAATATAACTTTTATTACTTACTTACATAAAAAAGAAGGCAATTATAAACTGGTACCTATTTTTAAACACGTTCATATGTAATATTGTTTTAAACAGAATTCATTCGATATAACATATAAGGTTGTTGCCTTATTAGATAGTAGATGTATTTTTAAACAGATATATTAACATAAAGTGGTATTATTATTCTTAAAAAGAATATCCCATGCTCAAAACCTCAAGTTCAGATTGGATAATACATTTCTTTAAAGGACAATATATTAAGGTAAAAATATAAATTGATGGAGGTATGAATGAAAAAGAAAAAAATTTTCTGGATTTTATCTGCTTTTATTTTTATATTTACAATATACAGTTATCTTTTAATTAAGAATTTTGCTAAAACAAGTTATGGTAAGCTTGATACATTCTTTGGTATAATGTCAAAAATAGAAGAACAGTTTAATCCTATTTCACTTAAAGGAAAATCAATATATGAAATACGTGCAGAATTACATAAGTCTACTACAATATTAAGATCTAATACTATACCCTTTACCAATATAAAAAATATGGACATAAAAACAGATTCAAATCAGGTGCCCGTGCGAATATATACGCCTGATAATGCAATTGAACTTCCCATCATAATTTATTCACATGGTGGTAGTTGGATAGGCGGTAATATTGATGACTATGACAATGTTTGCAGGAAGCTTTCAAAAAATTCAAAGGCTATAGTGGTATCTGTAAATTATCGTCTTGCACCAGAGGATCCTTTTCCAGCTGGGCTTAATGACGTATATAATGTGCTCCAATGGGTTTATAAAAACGCTAAGAGTATTAATGGGGACTACAGCCGAATATGTGTTGCCGGTGACAGTGCTGGTGCTAACCTTTCTGCTGTAGTTTCACAAATGGCACGTGATAAAGATGGTCCTCACATAACTTCTCAGGTACTAATATACCCATCTACAAACATTTATCAACTAAATACTAAATCTTGGTCGTATTTTGGTATGCAATATAATCTTACAAGGGAAAACTCTAATAAATTTATATCCCTATACACTCCAAGATTAGAAGACCGAAAAAGTGAATATGCCTCCCCTTTGTTATCTAGGAATTTTAAAGAGCTACCTGACACGCTCATAATCACAGCTGAATTTGATCCATTAAGGGATGAGGGTGAAGCTTATGGAAATAAATTAAAGGACGAAGGTGTGAATGTGATTTCTACCAGATATAAAGGTGTTACGCATGGCTTCGTCTCAATGGGTAGGATTACGAATAAAGCAGATGAAGCTTTAATTGAAATTTCAACATATTTAAAAAAGCAATTTAATAAAAAGCAAATTTAAGACAATAGCAAATAATTAGCATCACCTTTTTCCCTATCATTTTAAGTGTGTTTTAGCATATAACCACGAAAAATATATAGTTGATTGCCTTAATTCAATAATAATACAAAAAGGTGATTTCAACTTAAATATTATTATTTGTGAAGATAACTCCAGCGACAGGACCGCAGCGATTATTGAAGACTATATTAATAATGTAGAAGTTGGCGAAACTGTAACTTTTGAATATTTGAAAAGCAAAGAAAATTTAGGAATGGTAAAAAATTTAGAGCGGTTGTTAAAAGCTTGTAGCAAAAGCATTTATACTGCGTTAATTGACGGTGATGATTACTGGTATGATGAGAGCAAATTACAAAATCATATAGAATTTATGGATAACCACCCGCAATGCTCTATTTCATTCGATGATATAATAATTAAAAATGGAAATGAATTTGACTTTTATAATATACAACAACAAATTAAAGGTGATACTTTTAATACATCAGATATAACCAGTATTAATTTTATAGGAAATATCTCCTGCTGTTTTTATTATAGTAACTATTTAGATCAACTTCCAAAAGGAATGTTTGAAATTTTTTCTGGTGATTGGATGCTAAATATTCTAAGTTCAATGCTTGGAGAAATAGGCCACATCAAAAAAGCAATGACCGTATATAGAAAGAATGATCAGGGGATTTGGAACGGAATGAACGACGATGATAAGAACAATAAAACTATAGAATTAATTGATATATACAATAAATTCTTAAATTACACCTATGACGAACAATTTTCTAATATTCGTAAATTCTGTGAATTAAAATTAGGAAATAGATATTTGGAACCTCTTTTGTACAGAGAACTAGAATAATTCACACTTCTTTAATAATTTGGTATATTGAACAATATTTGTGGGCATGGTTACTAGAACATGGTAATGCAGTTTTTTTACGTAAAATACTAAAATACAAACAGTTTAGATGTCCCTTACTTTGTACTATCAAAGAAAGGGACTTTTTTATTATGACAACGTGGCCGGTTCCAAAACTATTCTTATTATTTTCAAGAAAGTTTGAATCGCTTAGCCTTTCATCATTGGGTGTTTCTGATAACATAAGCCTTACTCCATTATTTATAGGTACATTATCTTTAGCCATGTGAAAATCAGGTTCCATTATATAGGGTGTACCAAAGTAATTTACCCACAGCAAGCCTGGAAGTCCTTATTATCTCATGCTTATTTATTAGTTTTTACCCTCTTTATAGTACCCATGTCCGTATCTTGCACATTCTTAATTCCATCTGAAGTATAAATTTTTTTAATAGTTGATAATGAATTGTTATTAGGATTTTTGTTTTCTGATTTACCATCTTTATTAATAGTAGGTTTATCACTGTTTTTAGATTCTTTTTTAATTTCATGGGATTTATCCTCTATTTTGTTAGTGTTAATCTTTACTAAAGGTTTTTTAATAATATCTTTCTTAGTATTTGACTTTTTATTAATGGTCTCTTTTTTCTTGCTTTTAGGACTTAAATTGGAAGTAACTATTTTTTTATTATTAACAGTAATATCTATGTTTTTCTTATTGCCAGAAGAGGCATTAATTTTAACATTTAAATTATTAGTATCTATAATGTTTTTAAACTTAGAAATATCTATAGATTTATCTTTAATACTTATAATATCAACACTAATGATTTTTTTATCTGACACATATTTATCATTTATAAAATTTTCTTTCTTAGCTTCCGTAACTAAAAGTTGAAGACCATCATCTATAGATTTATTCTTTAGTTTAATATTACTAAGTATTAAGGAACCGTCTGGATTTAATGCTTTAAAACTAATAATTTTATTCCATCTATTAGCTTTAAAAGAAACAGTTGGGTTAATACTGAGAACAATAGTTGTAACAGGAGTATAGTAGGCATAAGCGGAGACACTAGAAATAAGTACAAACATTAATAATGCTGCAGTTATGGCATATTTGTATAGGAATAAACTTTTCTTGTATAATTCTCCTGTATGAATTTCACCAATGTTAGGTAATACTTTGCTGATTTTTATATATACAAACTCTCCAGAGGAGGTCATAATACCAGCTTTTTTATTCATTATACACATTACAATACCTGTTTTAACCATTTAATTCACCCTCTTTTATATTTAGAAAAGATTTTAGATACACATATTCTGGATTAATAAGTATCAATATTAAAGAAATTATATATATACGCCATTTTTCAATTAATTTTATATTTGAAGCAGTTAATATTATTATTTCTTTAGTTGGAAGCCTTCTTTTGGTCTTTAAATGATTAAGTATAGATTCTTCTTTGGCACATAAAAAGGCAATATTTAATAGATTATTTCTAGTATCATTGTGAGAAGGAGATAACTTAATGAGGGAATCAAAATTGATTTTGTATTTTAATAGCTCCTTTGAAAATAAATTTATTTCAGTAGCTCTAAATTCATTATCCTTTTGAATTTCGAAATTGTTAATAGAATTTTTCATATCAATATAATCTATACTACTATTAATGTTATCAAATATCAGACTTGGGGAAGTCTTACTTTTTCTAAAAAAATCTATGAGTGCATTTTTAATAATAATTTTACTAAATCCATAAAAATTCCCTTTAGTTTTATCATACTTGTCACAGGCTATGTTAAAAGCCATCAGTGAGATACTAAGCTCTTCATCATTTTCCCAAATTAAATGTCTTTTGCAGATTTTACTTGTAATTGAATAAATAAAGCCTTTATTAGTTTCTATAAAATTGCTGCGATTTTCAGCAATTAAAGCATCTGTATTAAAACTTTGTTCTTCATCTAAACTCATGACTGTTTTTTTTATATGAAAAGGAAGTTTGAAGTTCATTTGTCCACCCCTTATATTTATGTATACGTAAATATTATAAATTTTAAGAGGGAAAAGAAACATAATTATATTTTAAAGAGAACTAATATATAATTTAAAGAAAATAAAAAAACCCTCTAAAAAATTATATCATGCTCCGTATATATAAGCGAAATGTAAAATTAAATAAAAATTATGGGAGAACATTTAATTATTGTTATCTACAAAAGACCAATATGAGGAGGAATTAGCATGAAAAGAGTAGCTGTTTTATTAGCAACCATAGCGTTTACAATGAGTATAAATACAATGGTGTTTGCAACAGGTGTTGAAAACCCAACAAAAACAAACAATGATACAACCATAAGTGAGGTAAATAAGGTTACAGGAATTATGCCAGATAGCTTATTTTATTTTGTTGATAAGGCTTTTGATAATTTAAGCTTATTTTTAACCTTTGATGATGCAAAGAAAATAGAAATAATTTCACAAATTGCAAATGAAAGATTAGCTGAATATGACAGTATGGCAGAAAAACAAAAATATGACTTTGCAAATAACGTAATCAAAGATTTAGAGAAGTTAAGTAATAAATTAGATGGTAATGAAAAACAAACAATTGAAATGCAAGAAGCTAAAAAGGAAGCAGTAGCTAACATGGTAGAAAAAAGACATATGTTAAATACAGCAAGACAAGATTATCAATCAGTAAAGGTTAATTTAGATCAAGTTAAAAAATCTGATGATGAATTAGCTATAAAAGCTGCTGAAGAACTATTAAAAGTAAAAGAGGAATTGTATAAAGGCGCTCAAGAGCAATTTAACATAGCTTTTGAAGATATGAAAGATCTTATAGGCCAGAAAAATGATAAAGAGTTAGAAAATAAGGACAAACAAGCAAATAAAGTAGAAGAAGCTAAACTAGCAAAAGAAGATATAGTAATAAAAGAAGTTAAAGTAGTAGCTAAAGAAGTAAACGCAACTAAAAAGGAAACAGTATCTAAAATGGTAGAAAAAAGACATATGTTAAATACAGCAAGACAAGAGTATCAATCAGCAAAGGTTAATTTAGCGCAAGCTAAAAAATCTGGTGATGAAGTAGTTATAAAAGATGCTGAAGAACAACTAAAATTAAAAGAAGATTTGTATAAAGTGGCTAAAGAACAATTTAACATAGCTTTTGAAGATATGAAAGAGCTTATTGGTAACAAAAAGTCAGAAATTAAAGAACAAACAAATAAAATAGAAGAAGTTAAAGTAGCTAAAGAAGATAAGGAAATAAAAAAATTTAAAGTATCTAAAGTAGCAAATAAAGTAGAAGAAGTTAAAGTATCTAACGGCGTTAGAAATGAAGAAGCTAAACAAAAATTAGAAAATGTAGAAATTAGAAATGAAAATAAAAGAGTAGAAATAAAAGAAAAAATAAATGAGATTAAAGAAAATAAAAAGAACTAGATAGAGCATTATTAACGCATTGGTCGCCCTAAAAGATTAACATCTTTATTCCTCAATATAGAGGATAGGTCAACGGTAAAATTAAAATCATTCTACATAATAAGGCTATACTCTCTTTAAGATAATTTAAAGGGAGTATAGCCTTATTATGGGGTAGTGCTCTCTTTTCGAGCAAAAGTCACGTTAAGGAAAATCTCCAAGATATTTTATGTAGTAAATTATTAATGTAGCTCTACTTATGTTTAATAGCTTTGCAAATTCAACGCCAGTTCTCTATCCAGAAGCGACTTCTTTTGTCTTATGCATAGGAAATGGAGCGGCTAAAACAGAGGAAATGCCCAACATTTCTCCTGCAAAATACCCAATAGTTGCACCGGGGTGATATATAATGAGTTCACTGTCCACGCATGCATAATACATTTCTTCGGTTAATTCCAGAACGTATTTTTTCATCTTGTTAAAGGTTAAGAGCATTTTTAACGGATTATCAGACGATTGCGCCTCCTGTAGCATTTTGGGGTCAATATCCGCAGTTTGATAATCTACAGACAAAGGATAGAAACCTATACCATAGCCCTTTATGAAAGCTTCAAAGCTTTTGCCACCGGCAATGCGCACCTCCTTGCCGAGTTTTCCAAGTTCTTGTGCAAGTGCAATATATGGCTGGAAATCACCGCATGAACCAGCACAAAGAATTGTAATCATATTTTAACCTCCTAGAATAATCCAACATCGTGTTGTATAATTTAATTATAAAATCAAAAGCATTTAATACCTACACTTAATGAACTTCCACCGATTTCAATGCCGACAGGTAATTTGGGAATGCCACTAGATGTTTTTTTTGAGCTCTATGAACAAAATAACAAGTATTACTCTGTTTTACTTGGCGAGAATGGCGACCCTGCCTTTGCAAGTAAACTAAAAAACTCAAATAATGCAAATTTTTGCAAGCAAACCCAATGTCGACCAAAACGGAATGGATTATATCTTGGAATATACTCTATCAGCAATGATAGGTATCATGAGTTATTGGTTTAAACAGACGAATGCTCTCGCAAATGATAAATTGCATGAATTGATAAACCGACTAATGGAACAAGGAGTCATTAAACAACTACCATTAAAATAGAATTTTGTTATTACTGCATGTGAATGCATAAGTGTAATAATTGCAAGTTTAATTGGCACATACTTAAATAAAAGAAGGTTTAGGGTTAAAAGTACAACTATCAAAACCGAATAATCATAGAACCAGCTACTATGTAAAATTCTCCATATAGTGTCCGATTTTTACACGTATCTCGGCAAGACCCCAACATAACACAATGGTATTTGAGTTACTTTCACTTTGTGGCTATATGCTAGATGTACATATACAACAAATGCCGTGAAGATTTAGTTTCACGGCATTACAATTTTATATTTCTTTTACAACGTGGGTAGATCACCTGTTGTTTTTATATAAAATTCACATTATTAATAATATAAATAAGTAAATATATTGCTTCGTAGTCGTAATATATGATGGCAGTTGTTATTATCTGTGCTGGTGATATATGAATTTTAAATAATAAATATTAAATATACTTAAAAGGTGGGAATTCGTTGAAAAAAATAATTACACTTATAAGTTTGCTTACATATGTATTTCAATTGTAGGTTATGCAAGTATAAAAAGTTACATTAAAAAGCAATGAAGTTTTAGTGTTCTTAGGACTGTATGTAGGAATTGTGGTTTTAGTTTCTAGTTCCGCGGTACTTGCAATTCAACAGTTATCTGAAGCAAGTTCTAGTTTAGATAGATATAAATTTCTTAAAAAAATAGGGGCCACTACGGTATTCTTGATTATCATATGGAACATTTATTCTTAAATTAAGTATAATAAACATTATACTTAATTATATTGATTAAGTACTAAGTCATAATTTCTTATACAAATTAGTATAACTGTAATAAAATAAAAAGGAGAGAAAATATGGTGAGAATATTAATAATAAATGTCCCATTTCATGGACATGTAAATCCAACAATTGCAATTACAAAAGAACTTGTTGATAGAGGATATAAAGTAACATATTTAATTTCAGAAGAATTTAGAGAAGAGCTAGTACTTACTGGTGCAAGAATTATCCTTTATGATTATGACGAAAAAAAAGCAATGTCATTAAAAGGTATGAAATTAACTATGAGTAAAATTTATGAAACTGCATTACGTATTGGTAAAAATTATGATTTGATTATTTATGAATTTATGTTTTTTATGGGAAAAAATCTAGGTGATACTTTAAAAAAACCAACAATACGATTAATTTCAATGTTTGCATTTAATAAAAACACATTTAATCCTAAAACCTCTGATAAATCATCGCTTCAACTTAAATTAATTCAAAATAAACTCGCAAGAAAGATATTTACACAAATAATTTTTGGCAAAGGAAAAGTTAAAAATAATGATATATTGGCGGAAGTATTGGAAAATGTACCAGAATTAAATATAGTTTTTACTTCCCGTAAATTCCAGACTCATAGTGAAGAATTTCAACATACGAGGTACAAATTTATTGGTCCATCTATAATTAAAAGGACAGAAAAAAATAACATTCCATTAAATAAGTTAAAAGAAAAAGTAATTTATATTTCTTTAGGCACTCTATTTAATAAATCATTAAATTTTTATAAAATTTGTTTAAAAGCTTTTAGTGATGTTGATATGACAATACTTATGTCGATAGGTAAAAATATAAACATAAAGGATCTTGGAACTATTCCAGATAACTTCTTAGTATATCAAGTTGTTCCTCAATTAGAAGTTCTTAAACGTACAAATGTTTTTATTACTCATGGGGGAATGAACAGTGTAAATGAAGCAATTTATTATGGAGTTCCAGTTATTACTATACCTCAATCCGCTGATCAGCCTGCTGTCGCTAGAAGATTAGAAGAATTAGGACTAGGAAAGATAATTAATAAAAAAAATGTTTCAGTTGAAACTTTAAAAAATTCTTTAAATGATGTTCTTTACAATGGACTGTATAAAGAAAACATGAAAATGATGAGCGAAGATATGATAAACTGTGGCGGCTATATAGCTGCTACTACTGAAATAGAAAAATATATTGGCCTAAACTTTAGCATAAGTACTAAGTATAATACTTACTATACTTAGTACCTATAGGGTTACAAGAATGTTGACAAATATGTTGTGCTAATCTAAATGCCACAAACAATATAACTTATAGTCAAGTAAATTTACTGCTTTTGGCATACTTTCTGTAATAATAAAGTTAGGCTAGCATATACACCAGTTCATCACCTTTGTTTAATTTCTTTGTAAATCCTTTTTCCATATTATTATTCCTCTTTTGTTAACTAGGAAATTATTGTTTTCACAAGCTTTCATTTCATACATCTAATATCCTAAAAATGTATCCGCCTTAATATTTTTCTTATCTACAGATTGACTTTTCAGAATAGACTTTATAGAATCATTCATTTGCTTGGATCCAGCTAAATAATATTTTATATCCTTATTATTAATAGCAATCTCTTTTATACTTTTTGTTAATTCATCCCTATCTGTAAATAAATCTATTTTTATATGATTATCCTTTTCAAAAGTCTTAAGCTCGTTTTCATATAAAAACTTTCCGGTACTATTGATATATAACAAATTTATTTTACCTTTATAATCATTCTCTCTCATGACTATATCTTTAAGCATAGATCTAAATGGTGTTATACCTACACCTCCTGCTACAAAACAAGTTGTCTTAGAATAATCCATAGTAAAACCACCAATAGGGCCCCTAAGTACCATTTTCATTCCACTTTTAAGTTCTAATAATGCTCTCTTATATTCACTTGGTTTCTTACCTATTTTCATAGAAATCATGATTTTATTTTCTAAAGCACTGGATGCTATACTAAAGGGTCTTATAGCTTTATTAATTTTTTTATGTTTAATAACAAATATGGCATGTTGTCCTGCCTTCCAACTTAAAGGCTTGCATGAATCAAATAAGAAAGTGTAAACATCTTCACTCTCTTTGGTTACTTCTCTAAAAACTATTTCCTTTGGTATTAATACTGCTTTGATATCACTAAATAAACTCATAGAAATCCTCCATTTAATTAATTGTTTGCTAAATTCTTTCCAATATTGTAGGCTTTGTTTAAAACTCCTTTTTTCTTTTGCACTGAATCTTTAGTGAAGGCTCCAAGTACAGTAATTCTCTTAATAGGTTTTATCCCCATAGCTTTTAATGATTTCTCAGTATATCTGAAATATCTGTCAAATATTAAAGGGATTGGTGCTGCTTGAGAATAAACAAAGATAGTCAAATCATTCCGTATAAATGGGTACTTAGCTATATCATAGTTTCTCTTGTTTTTCCAATTAAATTCACCTCCAAACTTCAATATGATCTTTTATAAAGACTTCTATTGTTCTAGGTTTTCTTTTTAATAGAGTCTCCGCAGTATTCGTAACATGGTTAGCCATGCCTAATTTTGTTGTAAGGTATAATACCATCATTACAGTCGCAAATTCTTTTTTGATACCTCTATCAATCATATCTTTCCTGAATTTAAATAAAGGTGGGTTTGAATATGTGATTTTCCGTCCAAGTATTTTTGTCATACTATCTGCAACTTGCATATAAGTAATAGCTTCTGAACCTGTAATAGTATATGCTTTATTTTCATGGCCTTTTTCAGCAAGAGTTCTTCCAATTATTTCACCAATATCTCTTGTATCTATAAAACTAATTTTAGCTTTTCCTGAAGGTATAAAAAGGTCATCTCGCTGCTTAATATCTTCTGCATGTGTTGTAGATAGATTTTGCATAAAAAAACTTGGCCTTATAAAAGTGTAAGGAATTTTAGATTCTAAAATAGCTTTTTCAATTTTGTGGTGTGGTGGAAAAGGATTTTTCTCTGCTCCTAGTAAAGATAAAAATACTATTTGCTCAACACCAGCTTCTTTACATTTTTGAATAAAAGGTTTAAATATTCCATTAACATCTGTAAGTTGTGGTGGTCTTACTAAAAATACCTTTTTAACGCCATGTAAAGCAGTTTCATAGGTATTTATATCTTCAAAATCAAAATTAATGTACTCCATAGAATCATCTTGTTGAATACTTTTTTTAATGTTTCTTACTCCAGCTACAAAGTCTCTATTTATACTTTTTAAATAGTCCACTACTGCACTACCTACATTCCCCGTTATCCCTGTTAATAAAATCTTTTCAACCATTATTCTTCAGTCCCTTCATTTAGTTTACAAATCATTTCTGTAAGTTTCTCAGCTTCCTCATTTGAATAAATTGAAAATATATCAATTGTTAATTCATCACTTACTGTTTTCATTTTATCAACTAACTTATTATATTCTTTACATATCTCCAAGTAAGATGATCTTTTATCCTTTGGGTTGGCAACTTTAAGCACTATACCTTTTTTCTCTAACCTATTTATAATCCCCGATATAGTTGGCCTGTCTGAACCCAACCGCTTAGATATTTCTGCTGCTGTAATTGGAGCCTCTGAAGAATGTATCTGAATAATAACTGAGAACTGCGCAGCAGTAATATCAAATTTAATTAATGCTTTATCTAGTTTGTTTTTTAGATGTCTTGATGCCTTAATAATAAGGTAAGATAAGTTCTGCATATGGTTCCTCCTTATATAATTAGTATGCTAACTATGTGATTAGTATACTAACTTTATTTATATTTGTCAATTGTTTATATCTGTTTACATAGAATTCTATCAGGAAGCAAATTTAATATGTCTAAAACCCTTGGTTTAATAGAAACTGTTTTTAACAACACACTAGAATTCTATAAGAAATGCTTTACTGCTTTTAAGGGGTATGAAGAACATATCTGTAACCAGAAGCAATAGGAAAGTTCCGAATTTAAATTTGGAATTAGAACTTAAATAGTGTAAGTGAAGGACTTTATAATAATATTCCATTAATAGTTATTCCCCAATTTAATGATCAGCCTGCTGTTGCAGCAAGGCTGAAAGAGTTAGGTGCAGGAGTTACTTTTATTAAAGAAAATATTGATCTAAATATTTTAAGACATGATGTTCAGGAAATATTTAGCTATCCAGCATTTGCTGAAAACAGTAAAAAAATCGGATTTTAGGTGAAGTGATTTTAATGTTACAATCAAGCCACAAGGAAATTCTATAAGGTCTTTTGTATTCATTGCAAATCTACTAATACTATCTACAACTAATTTTTCACCACTTTTTAGTACAGCCATCATATTATTTAATACTGGCCTGTCTGTTACATTCTTACCACTAACCTTCTCAATATAAACATGATTCAATGGAACATGATTTTCTTTAGTGACTTCCTATTATAAGAATAGCACTAAACCGCTAACGCGGTGGTAACCCAAAATTAAATTAGCAACTATAATTGAAACTTATATTATAAGTATATCAGTTTGTTTATTGTATACGACTCCTTTAGAGTGGAAAAAATCTATCTTTAAAGGAGATGTTTTATTTATGACAAAAGAACAAGTTTTAGAAAAGTTAAGTCTTGTAACCCTTGTTTAAAGGATAAATTGAGAACATTAGGGTGCTGACGTAAATACCATATATCTGCTTTTGATGCAGCCAATCTTGTGCAGTGTATACGGGATTGCTGTCCTGCACCAACACCGATTGCTTGACCATCTAAAACAAAACAAACAGAATTGGACTGAGTATATTTTAATGTGATCATTGAGATAAGTAAGTCGCGTCTTGCATCATCTGTAATATTTTTATTATTAGTAACTATATTATTAAGCATTTCGCTTTTAAGTTGAAGATTATTTCTTTTCTGTTCAAAGGTTATACCATAAATTTCTCTCTTTTCGATATTTTCAGGTTCATAATTAGGATCCATTTTAATAATACAGTAATTTCCTTTTTTCTTTTTCTTCAAAATTGCCAAAGCTTCATCAGTATATCCGGGGGCAATTACGCCATCTGAAACAGATTTTTTTAAAATTATTGCAGTAGCTAAATCAACAATATCACTTATAGCAGCCCAATCACCAAATGTAGACATCCTATCTGCACCTCTGGCTCTTGCATAAGCACAGGCCACAGGAGATAGCTCTATATCTTCGACAAAGTATGACCTTTTCAATGTATCGCCTAATGGAATTCCAACGGATGCACCGGCTGGACTTATATGTTTAAAAGATGCTGCTGCCGGTAATCCTATTACTTGTTTTAATTCCTTAACCAATTGCCATGAATTAAAGGCATCCATAAAATTGATATAACCTGGATTACCATTAAGAATTTCAAATGGCCTCTCACACCACTTATTCCGACTTTATGGTTATGCTGACTTTTTATATCACTTACATGGATTAGCCAAATGTAAAGGTTCTTAGTGGGTTTCTTAAAAAAAGGTCGGAATAATAATCTTGACACTTTAATTGTTCATTACGTCCATGATAATAAAGATGGCATATTGCCAAATATTTTATGGAGGTTATGACAATGAATGAAATTATGATTCAAGAACTAATTAATTGTGCAATAAATCAATTATACAGATTAAATCTATGTGGCGACACAATTGATTCCTATCAAAGCTGTGCATTTAAACCTATCTCCAATTTTTACAAAAAAAAGGGTGAGAACTATTATAGTTCGAATCTAACAGAAGAACTGAAAAAATTGTATCGGGAAGAATATACTTCAGGGTATATTTCACGCAAAACAGTAAATTGGCGCATGCGTGGAATAGAAATACTTGAGGAAATCCACAAGTGTGGTTGCTTTGAATGGAAAGTATTCTTAAAGAAAAAAGAAAACCTGCTTTCCTCTTATTATGATGGAATCCTTTCTAGATTTATTGCTAGTTTAGGAGACATTAAACGTATCAGCATATACCAATCAATTTCCCAAAGGTATTTCTTGTACCTCTCCATAAATGGACACGATAAATTCAACAATGTAGCATGTATTGATATCAAGAACTTCATGATTGAGATATCCGGATCACGCCATAAAAGCATGGATGATGTAGTAGCCGTCTTGAAACGGCTTCATTACTACCTTCGAAACAGCGGGTATGCTTGTATTCGATTTGAGCCAGTACTTTTTGCACCAAGAGCCCGAGATAAAAAAATTATTCCATGTATTTCTGTTGATGAGATATGGTATGTGGCTGAGCAGGTTAATCCTGAAACGCCTTCCGGAAAGCGTGACAATGCTATCCTACAACTCGAAATTCACACAGGACTTCGTGCAGGTGATATAGCCAACCTGAGACTAAATGCCAATACTCTAAAATGGACCCTATATGATAGACACGAAAAAAGTCTATTCATATTGGGTCTTTTTTTGTAAAATGAGTAGAAAGTAATTACAGAACTGTTATTTCTCTCTATATCTTAATGAAGCGGAAATATGTATCAATCGTTCCATAAATAATTGACAAAGACCGGATAAATGATTATAATAATAATGGATCAAATGTTCCAAAATTGCTTACACGGTTTTAACGACGAAATATGAGAAGGATGAGAAAAAGTAATGGCTTTTATAATTGTGGCACAGCACGAACTTAAAAATGATAAAATTAACGATTTTATTCATTCACTCAAACCACTTATTGATGAGACTAGGTGTTCTCATGAGGGGTGTGTAAATTACGAACTGTTTCAGGATTTGGAAAATCCTGCTTTGATTACTATGATTGAGGAATGGAAAGACCAAGATGCTCTTGATAAACATATGCAATCTCTACTTTTCAAAAAAACCATAGCGGAGTTTGGTGAATACTTAAAAGCTCCAGTGAGAATCAATAGATATCAGAGGGTATGATAATTGTGATTCTAAGCTGGCTAAAACATATTTCTGCGAAAAAGGCATGGAACATAGCCGGAGCAAATAATGAATGGATAATGATAAAGTAATATAAATATTACTTATGAGGAGGACGATATGTATTTAAAGGAGCTTTTTAATATTTCAGGGAAAGTTGTTATTGTTACAGGTGGAAACAAAGGAATTGGACAAGCTGTAGCACTCGGATTGGCAAAAGCAGGAGCAGAAATCGTAATTCTTTCCAGAACAGAGGCAGATGAGACAAACGAAATGATAGCCAACACAGGCGGAAGTTCCTATCACATTCCCACTGATATTAGAGATGAAGATAGTGTGGAAGCAGCAATGTCCGAAATTCTGAAACGTTCGGGAACAATTGATGTTTTATTTAATAATTCAGGCATTTATATTGATAAGAGTACAATTGAAACATCAGTGAAGGAATGGGAGGCAATTCAAGGAACGAACCTCACAGGAGCGTTTATTGTCGCACGAGCCACAGGCAGAATAATGATTGAACGTGGTATTCATGGGAGCATCATTAATAACGCATCATTATCAGGATGTGCTGTAAATATCCCGCAATGGCAAAGCGCATACAATGCATCAAAAGCCGGATTGATACATTTTACTCGAAGCTTGGCGGTCGAGTGGGCAGAGCACAAAATCAGGGTTAATAGTATAAGTCCTGGGTATATTGAAACCCCTATGTCCGCTGAGAGACCACAAGAACTTCTGGATACATGGATACAATTAATTCCAATGCATCGAATGGGAAAGCCTGAGGAACTGACGGGGGCTGTGATTTATCTCGCTAGTGATGCCTCAACCTATACATCGGGATGCAATATTTTGGTAGATGGCGCATACTCGTGTCTGTAACATGAGCGCACCTGTACCTAATTCGGCGCCGCAGGACGGGGTTTATCAGTTATCAATACATAAACTGGAAATGAAAATATTTGATATGTGAGGTGATTTTATGTCTCGAGCAGGACGTCCAAGAATGTTTGACCGGGATGAAGCAATCTTTAACGCAATGTTGTTATTTTGGGATGAAGGCTTTGAAGCAACATCCTTATCTCAATTGAGAAAGGTTATGGGGAATATTTCTGCGAGTAGTTTTTATACTACATTTCAGTCAAAAGAAGATTTGTTTTGTGAAGTCGTTAATATGTACATGAATACTTTTGGACAAGTGTCATTGTGTCTAAAAGATATTTCATTGGAGCCCAGAGAAGCTGTTGAACAGGCATTAAGGCAGACTGCTAAAATGCAGACGGACAGCAGTCATCCTCATGGATGTTTAGTGGTTCTTTCAGCGACTAACTGCTCCCCTAAAAATGCTCATATTCAAGATATGTTAAAAAAGCAGCGTGCGCAAATAAGAGATTGGCTAACAGCTTGTATCAAAACAGCCGTGAAAAAGGGGGAACTTCCCAAAACACTAGATGTTGATATCTTAACTACAGTCATCTACTCTTTTATGAATGGAATTTCAATACAGGCAAGAGATGGTATTTCATTTGACACCATTGACGCTGCGATTACTCAAATTATGAGTATATGGGATATGCTGGCACAAAGTGTCCATACAGATAAATGAAAAATTGGAAGTTAATATTTTTTTATATTGATTGTATAGTGATTTTGTAGAAAGGAAGTTAGTGTATGTTGAAAATATTTAATCCATTTCAAATAAATAATATCTTTTTTCGCAATAGAATTGTGATGGCACCAATGGTTCGCTTTGGATTCCCAAGCTATGATGGAATCATGGGGGAAGAACTTATGCAAGATTATTTAAGTATAGCCGATAAAGGGATTGGGCTGATTGTGACACAAGCACTTTCTGTGTCAGCGGATAGCAGTAATATAAGTAGATCTGGAACATCAGGTGGTGCCGGTGCTTTCTCTGACCGGCATGTTAAATACTTAAATAGAATAACGGAAGAGTATCATAAGAATGGAACAAGAATTTTTGCACAACTTTCTCTTCCAGGCTACGGTTTTTATGATAGAAGCTCTATGAATATCAATATACTATCTAAAAAAGATTTAATTAAAATTAGGAATGAATTTGTAAGGAGTGCCGAAATCTGTAAAAAGGCGGGCATGGATGGAATCGAGCTGCATGGGGCGCACACCTTCTTTTTAAATATGATGGCATCATCCAACTCCAATATGCGCCAGGATGATTATGGCGGAACTTTAGCCGAAAGACTGTCATTAGTAAAAGAAATTGTTGAAGGAATAAAAAGTTTAGCTGGATCTACTTTTATAATTTCATATCGAATGGGCTGGGGAAGTACTTTAGATATGGATGTACAAACTGCCCTTACTTTGGAGAATATGGGAATCGATATGCTCCATATTTCAACAGGAATACCACAAGATCGAAAATTGGTATTGCCAACCAGTTTTACGTATAATGATACAGTCTATACGGGATGTTTTGTAAAAAAGCATGTAAATTTGCCCATTATTTGTGTCAGCGATATAAAGACGCTGGAAAGGGGAAATACGCTGATAAAAAATAATGATTGCGATTTTATAGCGTATGGGAGACCCTTTTTAGCTGATGCAAATTTTGTGGGGAACTCATTGGATAATATAAATTATAAGCCGTGTTTTGAGTGTCAAGATTGTAAATGGCTTACAAATAGTAAAAAATGCCCTGCACAAATAATTAGCAAAAGGAATTCTTGATTGATGCAAACAGTGAAAACTAATAGCAAGTTCGTCGGTAAGCCTCCTCACTAGGGTGACTGGCACTTGTAAAAGAATGAAAAATAAAAGTGCTAAAAAAATAAATGCGTAGCACGGTAGAAACGTTGAGAGGTTTGAAAAAGTGGGCCTGTGTTTAGGATTTTAGTGAAAAAAGAAATAAACCCGTTGAGCTGAGAAAATTGGCTTGGTGGGTATTTTTTAGAACAAACTAAAAATATAACTAAAACATTGAAAAATAGATTTCCAATGCTTTAGTTTACATGAAGGGCATTCCAGGACTCTTTTGTATTTATCCAGTTTGATTTGCTGTGGATAATACACTCGTCTAAACCCATTTAGTCTATTAGGGGTAGTAACCGCAAAACGCGGATTTTATACGTTAAGACATATATTACCAAAATACCGATATATTCAAAGAATTCTTTTAATATATCGGTATTTTAATTACTATAAAATATATTTTAAACATATTTCTTAAAAATGAAAAAGGTAGGATTTGAGTCACACTAAAAGAAATATATGACAGAACTGAATCTATGACATATTTTAAAAATTAAATAGTCCAATTATTTTGCTTAAAGAAAGAGAATACACAAAATAATTTACACCCTCAAGAATCCTTTTATCAATATTTTAATTATAAGATTACTATACAATATTCTTATATGTCCTAATAAGTAACCCCATATTTAATGATGTGGGGTTTAATATATTTAAATTATATTAATATTCTGAAAGTAACACAAATGCAATTGAGTTACTTTCACATTGAGGCTATAGGCTAGACGTTTATATACAACAAAAGTCGTGAAAATTCAATTTCACGACTTTTAACTTTTATAGTTCAAATTTACACTACTGTTAATTAAGAAAATTATTTTTGTTTTCCTACTAGATCTTTATGTTTTAATACAGCTGGAGGTTGTTCAAGCCACTTATTATCAATCATAATTTTAGCGCCAATTTGGGAGTATTTCATAGTTTGAGCTGTGTATTTAACATATATTGCATACAAATCTACTCTTAAACTTTCTGAAATAGCCATGCCAAAACTACTTACTGCCGAAGCGGACAGCACTAACATATGAGTTAGCATCAATTTTTCTGAAAAAGGTGATATTGTAGAATCAGTTACAAAAGAATCTGGAGTAGAAGGAATTGGAATATCGTCATCTGAAAAAGCCTCTGTTAATTCAGAGATTATTTTGGATGATAGATCTCTACCTTTAAAGAAAAAATCTGATATTTCTTCATTCTGTGAAACCTGTCCGAATGCAGTAGTTATCGCTCTTCCAACTATATTTGAAAAAGTAATTCCAAACAATTGAGTAACTTCGTTTAAAAGCATTGGTCGTTTTTCACCCAAAAGCCCTATCAGGAAATTTTGACTTTTAACATATTCAACTTTTTTAGCTACTTCCACAAATGGTGATCTTATAAAGATGCCCTTTGATAATCGTAAATCTGCTGATTTGTTATATAGTTCTATAGAATCATCAATGCGTTTCGAGAAGTAATCTCTAATATCAGAACGGGCTATTTCATTTAAAATTAATGTGTAATTGTGCATTGCAATTCTTGACATATATGATAGATATGCCAAGTAGAAAGTATCTGAAAATAAACGTGGGGCATTAATATTAACATCATTATCAGTAAATGCGTCTGGTATAGGTAATCCCGCCTTATTAAACAATCCAGTAAGCTCTGTGACATGTTGATTTGACTTGTCAAATGTTTGCTGTAAAAGGTCCCGTGTTTCGTTATCTTCTACTCTATTTAGAAAATAGCTAAGAACTCTTATTGTTAAGCTTTCACTCATATAAGCATTCCATATACCTGCTATTTCAGATGAAATTAGTGGTATTGTTGTTTTTTCACTCATAAATAAAAACCTCCTCTATAAAACTCTTACAGTTTTATCTTTAATAAAATGAATTTATAAATACTTGTATTCTACAATATAAGTATTTACAAATTCATTTTATTTAATGCTGTTATATGGTATATTCATCAAAAAAAATAAAATATGAGGACTCAAGAGTGCAATAATCCAGGCATATATTGGCTTTTTATAATGAAGATATAATACTGAGAACAATATATAATTAAATATAATAGAAAACCATATATTCCAACCATTATGATGAGTGAAATATCCAAAATTAATACCAATAAATTCTGCTATAGTGAAAATAGCTACATAAAATGAAATATGAGTAATGATTTTTGCTGTTATCTTTGGGAAATTAGGGATATATAGCATTACTATACTTGGGTATACTGTTATACAAACAAATAAATCACAAAAAGTGTGATTTATTATTTTTGTTTCATACAACCATAATGTATGATTATATGTTAAAAGAATACAAACAACATTACTCAAAATAAGAAATAAAATTGTTGAATAATATTTTCTCCAATTTCTCCACTCCCCGAACTTGTAGCATATAACAATCGATACAACTGCAAGAAATATATGATACATAGGATCACCTACCTAACTCGAATATTAATGATAATTAACCAGTAAATAACTTATACTATTATTAATCCCCTAATTTATTAAAATTATAATATTAATGGGGTTTAATATATTTAATTTATGTTGATATTCTGAAAGTAACACAATACCAATTGAGTTACTTTCACATTGGGCGTATTGCTCATTCCTTATTTTTTTCAGTTTGAATGTAACATAATGTATTGACTAGTTACTTTGAATGTAATATAACGGTCTTAATTATTTAATATATCTAACGCACTTTGTTTGTTGCTACCGCACTGCATATCTGAATCAAGTGAACTTCCGATACTCCGTTTGGTGTTTCTTTATTTGTTTTATTTTTTGTACCACAATATTAAT
>NZ_JAHLEB010000071.1 GCF_018861735.1 Clostridium lacusfryxellense
GGTAGAATAAAACATCATCTTAAGTACAATTTGTGGAGAGAAGAATCATCAATTGTTTTTGTAGGATATCAAGCAGAAGGAACCTTGGGAAAAAGCATAGTAGGGGGAGCAGAGATAGTTAAGATATTTGGTGAACCAATTGCTATTAAAGCTCATATTTATAACCTAGAGGGATTATCAGGACACGCAGATAGAAATGGGTTATTCAATTGGGTAGAAGGCCTTATGGAAAAACCAAAGGAAATTCTGCTTGTTCACGGAGATCAAGAAGCGCAGGAGAGTTTTCAACAGTTATTAAATTCTAAGGGCTACAACTCTAGAATAGTTGAAAGTGGAGAGGAATTCTATATAAACGAAAAACCTGATGAAGCTCATAAAAATTTCAAGAATTATAAAGCTGAAAAAACTTATAGACCTGATAAAGCCTATAAAGAATATAAGGCTGATGAAAATTTAAGAAGAAAATTAATAAAGGACATTAAGGCAATAAATAATATTGAAAGCCTAGATAAGGGAAAATTGCTGGATATTATAAAAGATTTTATTTACGATGAAAAGTAAAGGTTATATTGAATTGTAACATTACAAAATCCATACTTACTAGCCCTAGTCGATTAAGAATATATATTCTATCGATTAGGGCTTTTTATAATTGTGAACATCATAAAACATTTATGATGTGGGTAGCATTATTTTGATATAATTTTCCAGAAATTTGATGAAAATAAAAAGTAAAATGTTCATATTATCAATACCTTTCTTTGGCTTTCAACAAAAATGCTAAATCTCTTTTTTGTATGAATCTTCCGATGTAATTATTTGGTTTATCATTTTCAATAGTCGCTATGGCAGTCTCAAAATCTAACCACTTTAAATTAAAACCCGCAGATAACTCTTCTGAGGTATAGGATGGACCGCCAACTATTTCAGTAACTTTAGCTTGGTAGATTTCTTGATGTTTAAGAGAAATTCTTTTATACCGATTATCTTTGCAAAACTATTCCATAATTTCAAAGCTTTGCGGCTCAGTATCATAACATCTTAAATGGAGCATTTGACAACAGAGTCCCTCAGAGATTTCTACATACTCTAATTTATACTAAAATTAGTATAGCATTAATTTATCATGTAAGTGATGAATATATTATATAACATATATGGTATAATTGGTACAAAATAGTAGAGCTGGAAAGTAAGTGTGATATTTTAATAAAGGTGATGAATGAATTGTCAATGAGACCAATAGTATCAATATCGGAGGGAATAGCTCATTAGATATATTAACAAGTAAATTATAAAAATGATGTTAAAAATATCACTGTTTGTGTGGTAGGTGTGGTTGTGTTTGTAGCTACTATGGGTAGCATTATTTTCATTATAATTTTACAGAAGTATGATAAAAATAAAAAGTAAAAATGTTCATATCATCAATATCTTTCTTAAACATAGACATTATTTAAAATAATCAAGGAATAGAGGAAACTGAGAATAATAGGTATAAAATGAGTAAAATAGTATGGGAGATTTCGATTAAGAAACTAGAAATTGATGATGTAGAAAGGGAAATTTAGAATGAATTATAAGGATTACAAAACAATTAAAAAGGGTAATTATTGCACAGTGGGTATGTTTGGAACTAATATTTATGCATTTGAATGGTATACGGGATTTGCTAGTATACCTGAATATATTCAAATAACAAAAGTTGAATTCGATGATTTTATAGGGGAGTATGGTTATGGTGAACGAAGAATATTGTGTTCTGGATATGTAGGGAATACAGATATTGATATTTCTATGGTTCTCAGTGACCAACTAATTGAAAAGAAAAAGGAAGACAAGTCGTTATGGAAAGCTGGCGTATACTCAAAAGAATATTACAATGGTCAGGGAGTAGTTGTTATTGATTTTACTCCTTATAAATTAACAAAACGTGCCTATCAAGATGTCCCACTTGATATTGGACTTCTTAGTGGTTATAAAAATATCAAAATGGGTTATCTATGGCAACTTTCTTACGAAGAAATTAAGTGTGCTAAACATATACAAGGTACTTATTGCGAAACAATCAAGTGAAGTGTATGTGGAATTGAAGTTTATTACAATGACATAAACAGTCCAATATAGGAAACACTCGTAACATAGTTTCAAAGGAGTGAATAAATGGTTAAATTTAATATTATAGGGGTGTGATAATTGACGAGAAGAAAATTTTCACAGCAAGATCACGGTGAGGTTAAATTATTTGTAGGTGACATTATTCCAAACAGTAATATAAATTTATAAGAAGGTAGGGAGTTAACTATGGAAGATAATCAAAAAAAATCTGGGGAGTATGCATTACCCTTTACTGTACATTCAGGCTATAGTTTTGGAATGCACGTATTTTTAGTAATTATGATAATTTTGTTTGTAGGAGTAGCATTTATACCCATAAATAATTTTGGTTGGATAATTTTTAGACTAATATGTTTGGTATTGGGATTGTTTTTGGCATATGCTTGGATTTACTCGGGAGTTATGAAAAAAACTTGTTTAGAACTTACTAATCAAGAAATCTCATTTAAAACCAATTTCATTTCTAAAAAACTAAACTGGACTGATATAATCGATGTACAGACATTTTCCTTGAATAATGTTTTATATATTGGAATAATGTCAAAAGAAACTATAAAAAAAAGAAAGAATAATTTTATGACCTCATTATCAGAAAGCTTAGGAGGGGGGTACACTATGACCATCCCATTAAAATCTTTTCCTAAAGCAGAACCTGAAAAATTATTTGCTACGATAGTTCTTAAAGTACAAGAGCAAGTTCAGGAGCAGGGCATTGAAGAGGAAGTAATTAATGAAATGTATAGTGAAGTGAAGGATGAAAAGGTTATTGATAGAAATCCTGTAACCATTCTTTTAAAGGCACTAATAATATCATTAATCTCTGGAACTATATATGGGGTGCTTGTATATATATTTGAAGTTAATTTAATTATTATACCAATATTGGGTATGATGGGGATTGTATATTTATACTCAAAACACTATCAAGAGAAGGGTTTTAACATTATAATCAGGTTTTGTCTAGGACTTATTTGTGCATTACAATTTTTTATTGGCGCATTAGTTGTATCATTGATGTTAAATTTAACTTATATAGAATCTAATGGAATATGGAGCTCAATTTCTGAGTGTATAGTATATATGGTTGAATATCCAGAGGAGTATATGAATTATTATCTATATGCTATAGTTTGTTTCTTTATAGGCGCTTTTTACGGTTGCTCATTTAAAATAACCAGAAAAATCGGAAAGATTTTTATGCATAAACAAAATGGATTTTGTATTAAAAGAGAAAAAAGGTATGTTTCAATATATCTTATTGATTATGCTTTGTACATTGAGAATGAAGAAAAGATCGCTATAACAATCAATCCAAATGTATGTTTAATAGAAAAAGATAAAAGGAAAATTTTAGGATTTTATATTCCGAAGCAAGTACTTAATGATTATAATATTAATGTTAATGTTTTTGAAACGATATTTACTAATGAAGAAATGTATTATAAACTGAATTTAGGAGGTTCTGCCACGCAGCATCCTTATGGATATACAAGTACTTTAATTTTAAATAAAGATAACCAGGTTGAATTAATACAATTAGAAACTGATTAATCGAAGGGATGTCGTAAAAATTTCTAATGGGTTAGAAAATAAGAAAAAGGTAGTTAAGATATAATTCTCAACTACCTTCTTTTATTAGCTATTACCTTGGATGTGATAGTAATAATTGCTATTACTATAAGAGCTGCAAATAACATTCTCATCGGCATCGCTCTTTCACCACCTTTCAAACTAGACCTATATTTACAATATACTATTTATATCAAAATGTATATAGGTGTAGCAACAACATCATCGATGTCTATAAAGATCATCCTCATGATATTCGGTATAAGATAAGAAAGAATATCTATGATAATTTAATCCATCCAAAATAGTAAATAAACATAAACAACTTAAAAAACAATTGGTGATACAGCATTTTGAAGAACTGCTACCACGCTCCAAGCTGCAATGCTGCTTGTTTTCGAATAAATATTGAGGTCTGTTTGCACTTCTTCCCCTTGAATTTCAATGTTGTATTCATCACCTCTGAAATCGGGAACTGCATTGATATTAAAAGTTGTCTTCTCAGGGCCAGCACTGGCAAGTGCCGTAGCAACTGCCACATTAAATTGAAATGGTAACATTTCAATAGCCTCTTTGGTAGTTCCGGTAAACACTTGCTCAGGCTCTGTAATTTTCATTAGCTCTTCTTTATAGAGCGGAGTATGATACAACGAAAGCGGTGATTTTTTAGACGTCATCGTTGCCTTGATGGGACCCATTAGGGCTGTTGCGCGAAGAACGTCAAAGCCTCCAACTGCTCCACTGGCAATATATATCTTTTTATGGTTCTCTGCTGCAGTCTTTTTTACTCCTTCATATAAGGATGCATCTGCAAACGCTCCAATGGATAGTACCACCAAGTTGGATCCACTCTTTAGTATTGTTTCGGTATAATCGATCACCGCTTGGGGTGAGGCAGCCTCTGCTGTAAAATCTGGCTTTAGAGCCATCAACTCTTGGATATTGGCACAAGCCTCACAGTTATGACGCTTAGCAAAATCCTGTGTCCTCTCAGGATTTCTTCCCATCACGCCAACAAGCTCATATTCTGGAAGATAATTGTTTTCTAAAGCATTAGCAACAATCTCATTTAAATAGCCACTACCTATTAATGCTAATCTTATTTTTTTCATAATTTTAAATTCCCCTTTCAAGTTCTTTAAATTAACCGATTCAGACACTTAACATATTAAGTTCCATTATTAGATATGATTCCTTATCATAAAAAGAAAAATTTAACAATAAGAAATGAAACAGCTATAAATTTCCTCATAGCTATTTCATTTGCTTTTCTATAAGTATTTTTTTATATCATCAACCTCTTCTAAATCGAATATATCTGTTGCTAATTTATCAATAGCATACTCGGGTAAAGATCTAATCTTATCTGTATAATAATCAGAAAGTCCATTGAATCTTTTTTTTAGTTGCGTTATAAGGAGTTCGGTCTTACCTTCTTTCTTGCCCTCTTTCTTGCCCTCTTTCTTGCCTTCTTCCTTACCTTCTTTTATTCCATCACTTTTTAATTTTCCAAAGATGTTTGATGCGTTAGAAACCATAATTTCAACCTCCTCTTTTTTATCCTCATTAAAATATTATCTACTAACTCATTCATATTATATATTTCATTACTATTAGTTGTATTTTTAATCCATCCTTTTAATAATAATTTTTCCTCAGAAGTTAGTTTATTAAAATTAATTATTATATTCTTTAATCTCTCCAAAAATTCTATGGCGTTTATATCTTGGTCCAAAAGAAATACGGCCGCGGCAATGTTTTTAAACTCATATAAATATTCCTTAGAAAATCTGTTTATATCTACTAGTATATAGTTAAAGTCTAAAATATTATCCCCAAATAATTGACTTTCATTTATAATATCCTTGAAATTCCTAGCACAGGTCCATTTTTTTGTGCCATTATATAGTACTATAGGAACAATAGCAGGAAGCCTGTAGCCCTTTCTTTTAATTTCATTTTTCTCACTATTTCTTAATTTCTCCCATGTTTTATTTATTTGGAGATACTTTGTTTAACAAAATTTACTCCCATATCGAATGCGTTTTTACAGTCCGTTGGAAACTGATTGTCTCTAACTTGTGCTTTTTTATTTTCATCAAATGCAGTTACAACATATTTTGAATAATCATTAAACTGGTAGGTGTCGCCTACAATCAATGATTCAAAAGAACCAAAAAGGCTTGAGTAAGATTTATCATAAACCAAATATGGAAACATAAATCTTTCTATAAAAGATCTCATACCTCCAGTAACTGCTCCAAAATATATTGGAGACCCCAAAATAATGGCATCAGCATCGGCTCATTGTGAAGCGGCCCCTTCAAGTGATTTATTTAGAAGTGTAGCAGTATTTTTATCTTTCCTAGGACTACCATTAATTGCAATTAATTTCATTTATAATACCTCCGGTTTATACGTATTATTTACTACTGTCCACCATTATATTTTTTCTGTGCCATAAACATCATAACCAATCCCCATACAAAGAATATCCCAAAGCATATCACACCGTATGAAGTATTTGATGTGAATATAATAATACCCATCATCAGTATCATCCCTATTCCCATTATAATACATGCTTTACCCGTTTTTTCTGTATAAGATTTTTTATCTTTTTCAGCGACCCCTGTATAATGATAATCATGTATTAGCGTTATCTGTTCTTTTTTCCAAATGCGCCATCCTATAAAAATAAAATATAATCCTACGGGTAATAATATAAACATCATAACTATTAATGCAGACATATAATCATCTCCAAAGTTCTTAGTTTATTATAATTTTGAATAGTAATATATATAACTATAACATAATTACCATAAATGATAATATTTTTTGAGTTAAATTTTGATAAATAGACAAATATATACTATAATATATATAAATAGTAAATATACCTCTAGGGGGATGAAACATGCGATTAAATGTAGAACAACAAAAGTTAATACAGGGGAAACCAAATGGACATTTTTTAATTAAAGGTGTAGCAGGGTCTGGTAAAACTACAGTAGCAGTTAGTAGAATACCGTTTCTATTAAATCATTATTGTTTTGCAGAGGATGATGCAATATTAATGGTAACGTTTAATAAAACCTCAGTTAATTATATTCAATACATTTATAACAAAGTTGAGGAAGAAAATAAAATGGATTTTTCAAGTATATTTGTTGCAGATAAAAACAAGGTAAACATAGTAACTATAGATAGTATTATTTATAAATATTTCCTGAGTTATAAGAAGACACATAAGTTCTCTTTAAATTTAATTCTAGATAACAATGTTATGTATGATTTTATGGCTCAAAGCATTGCTGAAGTTAGAAAATTAAATCCTAATTTAAATGTTATAGACCCAGAAAATATGAAGTTTCTAATCGATGAAATACAATGGATAAAGGCATCGAAGTATACTGAAATTGAAGAATATCAAAATGTAGACAGGCTTGGCAGAATGGGAAATCAAATTGGAGATGGACCACAAAAATTAATGAAAAATTCTCCAGTTAGAAAAGGTATCTTTGATTTAATGTGTATCTATAATAAGAGATTGAATGATGCGGGATTTATTGATTTCAAAGATGTCAGCTTATTGGCTTTAAAACAGGTAAAAGAGAAAGGTACAAAGAAATATACTCATATTATTGTAGATGAGAGTCAAGATTTGACTAGAGTTCAATTAGAATTTTTAAAAGCACTTCATAATGAAAAAGAATATTCTAGTTTTATGTTCGTAGCTGATATGGCTCAGAGTATTTATCCATATTCATGGTTAGTTAAGGGAAGAAGTTTTACTAGTATAGGATTTGATATGAAGGGTAAAAGTAATGTTTTATCTAAAAATTATAGAACAACAACCCAAATTGCTCAAGCGGCATATAGTCTCTTAGAAAAGGACCAAAATATAATTAATGATGATAATTTCGTTAAACCATCATTAATCGATAGACAGGGGTATTACCCTACATGTACTGAGTTGAAAAATCCAAAGAATGAAGCGGAGTATATTATTTCAGAAGTGAAAAATATTCTAATAGAGAAGTATACATATAAGGACATTGTAATCGTTAGCAAAAATAAAAACCAACTAAAAGTGTTAAAGGAATACTTTGATAAAGCTAAAGTTGCATCTATGTTACTAGAAAAGACTGATGAAGATTTTGAGGAAGAAAAAATCAAATTATTAACAATACACTCAATAAAAGGATTAGAGTTTAAGGTTGTATTTATCATAGGAATAAATGAAGGTATAATACCTTATTTATCATACCCAGACGCGGAAGATCAGAGCATGCAGGAAACTATGGAGAGAAAATTACTATACGTAGGGATGACTAGGGCAAACGAGCTATTATATTTAACAAGTAGTGGTAAGCCTTCTAGATTTTTAGAAGATATAGATTCAAAATATTTAAAATTAAAGTTTAAATGTAAATTAAGTAAATTCTATGACGTGTCTTTAAAAAATTATAATTTTAAGAAAAATATTATAGATATAAATTCTCATGAAGAAAAAGTAAGACAGTGGATTATTAAAGAATTGAACATTACATATAAGTACCCCTTAGATTTAGTCAATGTTGAATATAAAGTTAATAATTTTTCAAAGCTTGGACCTGTGGATGTTGCTATTAAAATTTATAGCAATAATGATCCTATACCATATGTATTAATAGTGGTTAAAGCACCCCATATGAATTTAGAAAATGGGTTAAATCAATTAAAATCTTTTATGTCTAACAGTAATACTTGCCAATATGGAATTGTAACTAATGGAAATGAAGTTATTATTATTAATAAGGATTTTGAGGTTATTAACGATATACCTGAGTTTAACACGGCAATGTTACCATCTTCTTTAGAAAATTATAAGTATAATGATCTAAAACATAAGCGTCAGTATAAGTTTACTAGGGATGTGAATGAAATCAAGCAGATTTCTATACCTGAAGCTGGTGGTGAAGGTAACTATGAACAATTGAATTTATTACCACTTAAAATTTACTGTGAAATTGCAGCAGGGATGCCTTTGCATATGAATACACAACCCCAAGGAGAGTTTTATGTACCTAATGATTGGGTAGGTAGTGGGAAAGACCACTTTATTTTAAAGGTTAAGGGAGACAGCATGATTGGTGCAGATATTGATAATGGAGATTTAGTAGTACTAGAAGTTAGACAAACTGCTAAAAATAGAGAAATTGTTGCTGTAGTCACTGATTCAGAATCGGCAACTTTGAAAAGGTACATGAAAATGGGAGATACAATATTACTTATACCAGAAAATGAAAACTATGAACCAATACAAATTAAAAGTGAAGAGGCTAAGATTTTAGGTGTAGTTATTGGGGTGATAAAGAAGGAGAGTTGTGGACAGATTTTATAAATTGCAATATAAAATGTCCTAAAATTCAAGAAGAAGAAATGAAAAAGCTATAAATATCTTCATAGCTTTTTCGTTTTTTAAATTAATTTGCAATATTCTTTATAACCCGAATCTCGATATCTTGTTTTTCTACCTTTAATGAAATATTCTCTAATTGTTTCTCGAGATCAGATAATTTTTCATAAGTTAACGTATTAATATCAGATAACGCTTTAGACATATTATCCAATTTTGCCTTAATTCGAGCAATATCACTTTTCTCAGCTTTTTTATCAAGCTTTTTATCTATTCCATCAAGTTTTTTATCTATTACGTTAAATCTTGAATCTATTCCATCAAATCTTGAATTCATTTCTGCATACAGTTTGCTCATTAGCTCAAATGTTTTATCTTCCATTTACTTCACCACCTTAAGAGATCATATAACTTATATATATAGATTAATTTCCCAACAATATTTAGTTTATCAAAATTAATTTTTATTCCTTAATCTTTATTAAATCCCATAGTATTAGTATTTCACTCTCCTAAGTATAACAAATTTTGCACTGAAATAATATATGTTATAATAATATTATTACCATTATAAGAACGTATATTCGCACTGCGAAAATATTTGTTACTCTTGAATATTTATCTGAATTGCGGTAGCCATGTATGTGATGCATTTATGGAAATGTTATAATAGTAGAAGTAGTGGAATAAAATAATGCATCACATGGAGTTGAGATTATGAACTATACCCAGGCCCACAATAAGTTGGAAGAAAATAAATTCAGTGAGAAATGTATCTTAGTTAAAGGAAATTCAGCAAGTGGCAAGACAACTCTTGCAATCTCTAAATACATGGATCTGATAGAAAATAAAAACATTAAAAGCTCAAATATATTATGCTTATTTATGAATAGATTTCAAAATATAACATGGACAAAAGATATGATTTTTAATACTACTTCTGAGATTAGAAAAAGTTCTTATTATGGATTTATTAGGAGAGAACTATCACTCTATTGGCCATATGTAACTCAGAATTGCAAGGAAATAAAAATTAATATATTAAAGCCAGAGTTCGCATCTTTTGATGCTACAAATTATGCTATGAAAGCACTAGTTACGCATTTTAGAAAATCTAAAGGATTTTTTCAAGATATAACGTCAACGTCTTCAAAAATAGCATCAGATTTAATTTCTAATATTAATAATGCTGCATTATCATTAGTGCCTTTTGATGAAATAGGAACTAGGCTTTATAATTCATTAGAGATAAATGATTTTTTAGTTAAGGAAACATATAACCAATTAGACGAAGTAACTATGTATTATATCTCAAAATTATTGAGTAATGGTGCTTGCGATTATGGACTATCTTTTTATTTATATAATAATTATTTGCTTCATGATTCAAGATATACTAGTATAAATAATATAAAATATCTTATAGTAGATGATATAGATGAGGCTTCACCTGCAGAACAAGAATTAGTATTTAAGATTATTAATAAAGTGGACAATGCATATTTGTTTTATAATCCGAGTGGTGGGATGTGTAGCTATTATGGAGCTAATACTGATTACTTTAAGAGTAAATTAAATATTGAATATCACGAGATTACTTTAGATGATCATTTTTGCTGCAATGATGATTTTATTAAACTTGCCAGTGTTATAGATAACAGAGCGCACAATTCTTATATGCATGAAAGAATAAGTGAAGATGTCCCAGCATTTATAGATATGTCATCACAGCTAAGAGCGGAAATGGTTCAGAAAATAATGCTAAAAATTGAAGAGTTATTAAATCAGGGACTTAAACCAAAGGACATAGCAATAATATGTCCATTTAATGATTTCATTATTTTATATGAACTTCACAAAAAAGCAAAGGAATTAAATATATCAGTTATGGAGACTTCAAAAAAAGACAGATTCATAGATAATGAATATTTACACCCTTTAATAGTACTATCAGTATTGTGTAATGATTATAAAAGTATAAGGTTAACAAATGAAGATTATAAAAACTTTTTTTCCTTTATGCTAAGGTTAGATCCCATTAGGAGTTCTCTGCTTTATCCTTTTGCAAAGGAAGGTGGATTACAGGATCTTAGCGCAGATATTGAAGATAGAGTAGGCAGTGAGGCAGTAAGTAAATATAATGAGTTAAAACAGTGGATACAAAGTTATAAAGTTAAGTTAATAGATCGCACGGAGTCCCTTGGCGAATTTTTTAGAAATGCATTCTCTCAAGTGCTTGCACGCCTTCCAAAAGTTAAAGAACATATAGAGGACTATATAGGTTTATATGAAAGCTGCGAAGGGTTCATAAATACTTTAGATAAATTAGAATTTAAAGGGAAATCCTGCGAGGAGAGGTTTATAGAATTTATTCGAGGTGAAGGAAGTGGATTTTATTCCATGAATGAGATTCAGGAAATGTTATTAGATAATAATAGTATTGTGTTAACATCTCCTTACACCTATTTGACCTCTAATTTATCGAGTAAGGTTCAGATTTGGACAGATATTAATAGCAATGTGTGGACTCCAAGAAATGCAGGGGAATTATCAAATTCTTATGTATTAAAGTCGAATTGGAATAGTGATGATATGTATACCGAAAAGATAGAAAATAAAAATGGGTATGGAATTCTAATGTCTGTGGTTAACTGCCTATTAAGAAAATGCAAGCGTGAATTATACATATATGGTAGTGAATATTCATTAAGTGGATTTCAGCAAGAAAGTAAATTTGCAGATATACTTATAGAAATATTAAGTGAAAGAGGTGAAACTATTGACAGAGGCGATGAGTGATGAAGATATTAGTATAGCGACGAAGTCGATGAGTACAGCGACGAAGTCGATGAGTATAGCGACGAAGTCGATGAGTAATGAAGTTAAAGAAATAATCTATCGAGATGACCAATTGCCTATAATGAAATACCGCGGAGGAACTATGGCAGTCCCAGCAGTTCCAGGAGCGGGAAAGACCTTTATAATATGTAATCTAGTATGCGAAATTATAAAGGATAAGGTTCATAAACCTGGTAAGATACTTATAGTAACTTTCATGAATAGTGCCGTTAACAACTTTAAACATAGAATCTCCAAGGTGTTAGAAAATAAGGGGATAAATGCATCAAATGATTATGAAGTTATGACTATCCATAGTTTAGCGCTGAAAATCTTAAAAGATAGACCAGACGTAATGGGGGTTAATGAGGAATTTAAAATATTGGATGATGTTAATAAAAGTTTATATTTAAATAATTGTATATCAATGTGGCGAAGAAAGGGAGGAGAGGCTGCATTTAAGAGCATGATATCGGATAAAGCCTTAAACAAATACTCGGGGAAACAAGATAAGTGGTGGATTGATTTTTTTATAACAGCGGATACGATTATCGGTGAATTAAAGATAAATGACATTTCTCCTGAAAAATTAAAAGAAGATATAAAATCATTAGATCAAAATAGTATTTTAGTACATATATCTGAAATTTATGATACTTACACTAAAATCTTAAAAAGTGAGGGGTATATAGATTACAATGATTTGCTAATTCTTGCGTATAAACTTTTAAAAACTGATGACACAGTTAGAGCGGAGTTACAAAAGAAATATACCTTTGTTTTTGAAGATGAATGTCAAGACTCTAACTTAATTCAAGGAAAGATACTTAGCTTAATTTCAAAGAAAAGTGGCAATTTAGTAAGAGTTGGGGATGTTAATCAAAGTATAACAGGAACATTTACAGCATCTGATCCTAAGTTTTTTAGGGAGTTTTGTAGTAATGCAAATAATGCGTTTAAAATGTTCAGCGCGGGGCGTAGTACAAATAATATTATCGATTTAGCTAATGAACTAGTTAGGTATACAAACAATCAACATGGAGAAGAGAAGTGTAGAAGTGCATTAGTAGATCAAAACATTAAAAGCTTGAATGATAAAGCAAAAGCGATCCAAGATAACTATGGCATAAGCACTATGGTTTGTAATTCAAGGGAAGAAGAAACTAAAAGAGCAGTTCAAGTGGCTATGAAATTCAAAGAAAAATTCCCTAATAAAACCTGCGCAATATTAGTTCCTTATAATAATCAAGTTAGAGAAATAGCAGATAAGCTTAGATCTTATAATATTGAGTGTGATGAATTATCGAATAAATCAGATAAAAAAGTTAAAGTTGTGAGTATACTAGGATATATACTTCGATTTATTTCAAGTCCACAAGACAGTATTGTATTTAAAGATTTAATTAAGAATGTGTTTTGCGAGGAACATAATGAAGAAAGTGAGAAGTTGCTTGATTTTATTTGTCGTTATGAGGTTGAAAAGCTTATATATCCAAGTGGTGGTAACATAAATGAACTGGATATTCCAGGGGAAATATTAAACTCCAAGGTGTATAAACAATTCCTAAACTCATTGGATTTAATTATAACAATATTTGAATATCCTCAGACTCATTTTGATAGTCTAATTTTATATATTAGTGATGTTCTAAATTTTAGCCTTGAAGATAGAGCAATGGCAGAGGCCGTTTCATCATATGTTAGATTTGGATCTATTGATAATAGTGAATTTTCATTAGATTATGTGGCGGAGCAATTATTAGATGGAAAGAACAGTGTACTAGATCACATTTCAGGTATAATATACGACCTAGAAGGATATGAACCATCTCCTGATAGAATAACAGTATCTACTTGCCATAAAGCTAAGGGGCTCGAATGGGATTGTGTATTGATATTAAATGTTACATCGTATCAATACCCTTATATGGCAACGGATAAATTTAAAGACTATTATTATTTAAAAGATGAATTTAAAAACCCAACAGTTCTTTGTAAATCTGAAATTGCTAAAATTCTAGGCAACAATATTTGTGAAGATCCATTAAAAGAAGCTAAAATACAAATAATAAATGAAAAAATAAGGCTTTTATATGTTGGTATAACCAGGGCAAAAGAATATTTGATTTTAATGGCATCACGATCTAATGAAGGTAAATGGAATGAAGATAAACCATCAAAGTACTTTTATGTTCTTCAAGATTATATAAATTCTCAAAGGGGTGCTTTAAATGATAGACATTAGAAAATTAAATCACGTCTACTATAGTCAAAATCTTTTAAATACTTTTGATAAATGTCCTTATAAATTTAAAATAAAATATTTGGATAATATCAGATGGAAAAAAGATTCAATAAGTGATGAGGATTATTATGAGAATATGAACATGGGACTGGATTTTCATCTTATAGCTCAAAGATATTTCTCAAATATTCCTGTGGTTATAAATGATAGTGATGCTAAATTGATGGAATTTACAAATTCACTTCGAGAAAAATTTCCTATTTTTGATGAAAATATATATTTGCCGGAATATGAAATTAAAATGAGAAAAGATAATATTAGGATGGAGGCAAAGTACGATTTAATAATTATTAAGCCAAATAACAAAATAGAAATATGGGACTGGAAAACGGAGAATAGGAAATTAGATTATAAGGAAGTAATTAAGAGAATGCAAGCTATTGTTTACATGTATATACTAGGTGAAAGGTCTTTAGAAATATTTGATAAAGAGATACCATTTGAAAATATAACTATGAATTTTTGGCAACCACAGTATAGAGAGGATATTATCTCTATTAATTATTCAGAGGGTATTCATAGAACTCATGAGAAGCAAATCAAGGAGTTAATATTTAGACTTAATAATTATGATTTTAGTTTATATTTTAATATTGAACTATATAGGAAGCAGTGCAAGTATTGTGATTTTGCTGGAGAGAGCCATGTATGTGATGAATTTGTGTTAGCAAACATAAATTGACCACAACGTTACCAATTTATGTAACGGCATCCGATCCCATAGAAAAAACTGGAAATAGCTGTTTCTTCTATACAGAGCATAATGAAATTAAAAATAGAAAATAAATTACTAATAATATTATATAGATTAACAAATATCTTACGTTATATTTAAAAACATAAAAACATGTTATAATATCAGTATGTTACTTAAATTAAAACACCTGGTAATGGTTAGTTTTATAATAAAGAAGTAGGAGGCAACTGTATGCCAAATGTATCTATAAAGCCTGAGTTCTATCCATATTTAGTCCAATCTGAAGTAGGTAATACAATAAATGAAAAAGTTAATTTATCTATAGCTATATTTTTATTTACAGATAAAAAAGTTACTTTAGCAAGGGCAGCTGAACTTGCCGATAAAAGTATTAGAGAATTTATTGATATACTTGTAAGTCACAATGTTCCCTGGGGAGAATATACCGAGGAACATAAAGAAGATGATGATAAGACAATAGCATATATAATGGGAGAAAAAGATAATGGTTAAAGTGGTATGTAATACAAGTCCTATAATTGCTCTTTCATCTATAGACAAATTGAATTTATTATGGGAGATGTTTGAAACAATTATCCCTGAAGAGGTTTATAGAGAAGTCCTTAGTGGAAATGATACAAAAACAAGAGGAAAAGATGAACTTACTATAAGAATTAAGCACATGTAAATCAAATACTTAATCCATGATTTCACTTTCATAATAATACATTCCTCCTACTTTTAGATAGTTACATAATAAATTACAGTTACGTCACTAAATTAGAAAAATACGAATTAAAACACAGTAAAATTCATTTCTGAAATAATACGATATTCTTGTTCCTTGACTTTATTTTCTCTCTACAATTTCACCATTATTTTTCAAAATACTCTTCCCTGGAATATAACCTCTTACAGAACTTAATGGATAAACAATACTATCTTTTCCTATTACTGTCCCTGGGTTTAAAACCGAATTACATCCTACTTCCGATAAATCGCCTACAATAGCACCAAATTTCCTTAAACCAGTTTCAATAATATCTGTACCATATTTTAATTTTACTAATGTTCCATCGGATTTTAAATTGGAGGTTATTGCACCTGCCCCCAAATGGGCTTTATACCCTAATATTGAATCACCAACATAATTGTAATGGGGAACCTGCACTTTATTAAAGAGGATTGAATTTTTAATTTCAGTGGAGTTTCCAACTACAACATCATTACCAATGATAACATTGTCTCTAATATAAGCGGAATGCCTGATTTCGCAATTATAACCGATAATCGCTGGACCGTTTATAAGAACACTTTTTTCCTATATTATAAATCTACAATCCTTTAAAAATATACTTCAAAGATACAATGCCTTGAAATCAGACTTCCATGACATCATTGTTATTCTTATGTATCCAATTAGCTGCTTTAATATTGACATAATTTAAGACAACGTATAGTAATAAAATGAACTACTTACCAATCATACCTGCAATTAAATAAACTCCCAAAGTTCATACAATCATTTGCCTTTGCAAGTTCCTCCATCTTTTTAAATGTTACACCAACTCTTATCCCAAGATTAACTTTTTCAATAAAAATTACTTGATAAATTGTACCAACTACACGTTGCAAAACAAGTTGAGGAACTTGACCTTTGCTCAATTCATTTTGTCCCTTTAATAGAATCCCATCAATAATTCTATTTTTAGGCTCATACATTGCTTTAAACTCAACTAATATAAGTTCTACCTCTTGTTTATCTATCTTTTCCTTTTTCATTAAAAAATTCCTCCGTAATATATTTTTTTTAATTCTTATATTATAGTTACTTTAGTTTAATTCATTCTAATCTTCGAATAGTAGTTAATCTTATCTGGGGTCAAAGAGAAAAAGGCGCAGAAGAAATGATTATGGGTCAAGCGGATGAACGTGATTTGTACAATGCAATTCAAGATACTTAACAGGTTATTTAAGCCCAATCTGTCTGTACTCGTACCAACTTACATCCTCATCACTAAATATCTTCACTAACTCTAAGCTATTATCTTTACAATACTTTTCTATTTCCTGCTGTTGTTGTGTCTTTAGTCCGATTCCATTTTCTACTTGGGTAGAAGTTGAAACTCTTATGTATCCAAATACCTTCTCCATGTTCAACACCCCTTCAATACATTTCCATATTCTTATACATATTATTGTTATAAGTGTCAGGTATGATTCATTATATCATATAGGGGGTTCCTTTATTAAGCGCGTATTATTGTTATTCTGAAAGTAACACAATACCAATTGAGTTACTTAGATTGAGTCTATTAGACATTTTTTAATAATTATAAATATGTTTAATTATGGTAATCATGGTATAGTTAAATATGTATGGGTATATAGATTAAGTGTATTTAGTTTAATTCCGATCTTAAAATAACACCGAAATCAGAAAGGGGGAATTATAGTGAAAATAAGAATTTTACAATTATTATTAATTGGTAGCATGTTGTTAACGGCATGTGGAAAAACAACACCAGTACCTGAACAAAAATCAATTACTAAAAACGAGGTGGGTATCCCCGAGCAAAAACCAATTACTGAAAATAAAGTAGATACCACTGAAAAAAAGAATAAGCAGGATGTAAAAACACCAATAGATAAGAAGACTGGAATAAAGTTAAATGAAGTATCTGCAGTCGATTTGAGTAAATATACAAAAAATGAGGAGTTATCATTGTTTAAATCTCCTACAGCAACATTTATTTTGACAACAGACAGTGTTCTAACAGATTTTAAAATTCAAAATATTGCATATGATGGAATCAAGTGTGAAGTGATTAAGGATTTATATAGTAAAAAAACTTTTGATATTAATATGTCACTTAAGGTAAAGGCATATATACCAGAAACATTTTCAAACTTACTAATTAGTTATAATAAAGATGGTAATTTATATAGGTACTATGTTAACTCAAACATGACTGGAGAAGGAGCTGACGCATTTTTGCAACCGGTGAAAACGGCCTTAGAAGCAAAATCCACAGATAAAATAGAAAGTAATATTGATAAACCAGATAAAACTGAGAGAATATTTAAGATAGTAACTAAAAATGTTGATTATAAAGTTATAAGTGAAAAAGAGATTAAGACAGTAGGTTTGGGGGTTTCTGATAATATAAAGAAAATACTTAGCACTATTTGAACTACCCATGACTAAAAGTCACAGGATTCCTGTTTCATTAAACACAGCCTTAACTCTTGCGAGATAATGGTCTAACATGTTCTCCTACAAAAGAAGTACTTTTGCTCTTCTATAACTAGAAGACAGGCTCTTACCACTGTCCCAAGCGGTGACTTACGTATATATTACACTAAACCTAATATTCTCATTCCTTCACTACGTATATTTAGTGAGGCGTTTATATCCCTATCATGTTTTTGGTTACATTTGCTGCAGGTCCATTCCCTATCACTTAACGTCAATATAATATTTTTAGTACCGCAATGGTTACACAATTTTGAAGAAGCAAAGAACCTATCTATTTTCACTAAATGTTTCCCTTGCCACTCTAATTTGTACTTTAAAAATGTTACAAATTTATACCAACCTGCATCACTAATTGATTTCGCTAATTTATGATTTTTTATCATACCTTTAATATTTAAGTCTTCAACTACTATAACTTGATTTTCATTAACGAGTTTGCGACTTAGTTTATGCATGAAATCCTTTCTTTGATTAGCGACTTGTGCATGAATTAAATTTAATCTTTCTTTAGCTTTTAAGTAGTTTTTTGAACCCTCTATCTTTTTAGGTAGTCGCTTTTGTAGTTTAATTAACTTCTTTTCAGAGTTCCTTAAAAATTTAGGATTTGAAGTTTTAAAATTATCCCTTCCATTTGAGGCAATAAGAAAATCCTTTAAGCCCATATCCAATCCTATAATCTTAGAATTATCTATCTTATGTAGTTCCAACTTTTTAATAAGTGGAATAACCTCTTCAATAGTTAATGAAACATAATACCGAGTTCCTTTTTGAGAAATTATAGCCTTGGTTATCTTAGTAGTTGCTTTCCCAATATTTAAAATTTTATTATTAGTTTTATTTTGTTTAGGTAAGGCAAACAAGACTTCTTTTAACTTTGGAAGTCTAATAACTACTTTATCTAAATCTACCCTAATATTATCATTAGTGAATTTAGTAGTATAAGATTTTTTAGCGTATTTCTTAGATTTAAACCTTGGAAAATTGGTTTGATGTTTAAAAAATCTAGAGTAGGCATCCTCTACATTTTCAAGGGAAGATTCTAGCGCAAACTTATCTACTTCTTTAAGAAATTCAAAGTCTTTCTCCTGCTTAAGGGGATTCATAACCTCCGCCTTGTAATTATTCATCCTTAGTGTTGTTTTTGTATTTGAGAAACAATCTTTTCTATCAGATAAATATTTGTTATATATAAACCGTGAACACCCAAATGTCTTATTTATAAGAGTTTCCTGTTCCTCACTGGGATAAATTCTGAGTACTAAACCATAGTTTACGAGTTGTTTACCTTCTTCTGCTAATAACTTATTCTTATCCTTTACAGTTAATCTCATTGACAAGATAAACGCCTCCTTTTTAATACTATTATTATGTCCTACATACGCAGCTATTATAACAAAAATGCGAACAAATATTCTATTTTTAAATTATAAACATGTTTTTACTCCCGTATAAGAACCACTAACTCACCACTGAAGTAACGAGTGTGCGTGGTTCAGTTATCAAAGAATGCAAGGTTCAGTAGGTGGGGAAATTACTGAGTATAACCTTATAGAAAATATACTTCAAAGAGAATACAAAGGTTACTGGATTGATGGAGTTAAATTTACTTAAGATGGAAAGCATTTTGAAGCTACACAGCATTCTTCAGATTTAGGTAAAACAATATATAAATAAGAATATATATATAAAACAGTATTAACGACTTCAGAAGGAGATTTAGAATCCCTCTGAAGTTTTAAATAGATTAGCAATTGCAATACTAGATCATTTCCCAGTAAATAATGTAAAATGTTTAATTATCCTCAAAATGCATTTTGCCAACGGGATATAATAAAAAGCAAATAATGCTTATTATCGATGCAACCTTAGGGAGTTTAATGATATATACAAGGCAAAGACCATTTGATAATTAGACAAATTTATACTATAATACATATATTAGTAAAAGTATTATAGGGAGGAACTAAGTTGAAAAAATTAAAAGGTTGTAAGACATTTATTGCAGTAATTGCTCTTATATTGATGGTTTTAGGCTTATTTAATATCATTAATAGTGGAATTGCAATGTCAATTGCATTTATATTGTTAGGCAGCATAAGTATATTAGATGCGTATTCCTCATATACCAGGAATAAAAAAGGACAAGCAACTTTTTTATTATTATGTGGACTAATTATAATATTTATTTCTGTATTTACAAAATTTTTTAGGACTGTATAAGTATAATTTTATGCAGGATTATTTATAATTTGTGTATAAGGGGGGATTAATATGAAAGATAATAAGAAAAGTTCAAAAGTAGGAGTAATTATTTCTGTATTTGCAATTATTATTGCTTCAATAACCTTTGTATATGCAATAATTAAAGGAAAGCCAAATTGGACTAACGGTATTATATTATTTTGTGCTATTGGGATTTTTTGTAGTAATATTTCAATCTATAAATCACAAAAAAATAAAGACAATAATTCTAAATAGAATATTTAACTGACACAAAATATACTTATATACTTTATCATCAATATTGCCTAACATAGCTTTAATTTAAAGACCTAGTCGCTTAAGAATATAACTTCTATCGATTAGGGCGTTTTATTATTTTGTTGGAGGCATTATGAAAGATTCTAGTATTAATAGAGAGATGGAAAGTGCTATATATCAAGTTATTGTTTTAAATGTTTTTGAGAATAACATTCCCATTTTACGTTCCAATTTGTCTAATTCTTTTACGACAGCGACCTGTGATTTAGATGGTATTTTGAAGACCAACTCTTTACGTGTTACTCTTTTGTAGTGCGTCAAAATATAGCTTTATGAAACTGCATTCCTAAGTCAAATTATAACTATAATACTAATTATTATCTAGTGGTTATTTGCTTTTTTACTAAGCAGATTATTA
>NZ_JAHLEB010000072.1 GCF_018861735.1 Clostridium lacusfryxellense
AAGTGGTAAACTTTTTCAGTAGCAAAAATAGTAAAGTGGTAAACTTTTTCATTGTCACTACTGGTAAACAAATTCAGTAGCAAGTGGTAAAGAAATTCGTTGACATTCACAAAAGTAGCTCCGTAAGAAATATCATTGGCATTAATGACATCACAAACCACATCGCTAATAGTAATCCTATAGAGTATTTTATAAAACGACTTCTATTTAATAAATTTTCTCTTGAAGGATGTGTTTTTATTTGAGCTTTATCATTTTTATTTGCAAGTATACTCCATTTTCCCTTTGTGAAAACACTATTCCATCCGTTTTTCAATAATAATCCAGAAGCAACGATTATCCCTGTTTTATGGTAACAAATTTTATATTGTATTTCTTCAAACTCATTCATTTCAAGTTCTTTTATTTCAAAAACAAATACTTTAGTTGCGGTTTTAATCTCTTTTAAGTAATAACCGTAAGTGGACATTTCACATAACCAGTTTTCTGTTTCTATAATATCAAGGTTCCAAAATGGTCTAAAGACATTCTTACTCATAAAAATCCCCCTCGAATCTCACTGCATTTTCATAAATTTCTTTTATTCTTTCTATTTCCGAAAGGATAAGTTTCTTACCTATTTCAGTTATTTCATATACGGTACGTCTTTTCTCATCAGAAAAAACGGAAATTACGCCATTATTTTGAAGCTTTGTAAGGGTCCCATAAACTGTTCCTGAACCTAATGTAATCCTACCCTTTGTTATGTCTTCAACATGTTGTATTATCGCGTAACCGTGTCTAGGTTCTGCTAAGGATAACAAAATATAATAAGCCGTCTCAGTCATAGGTAAAAAAGTTTTAAATATTTTATCCATATATGCCCTCCACAATTATTTTAAGTCTAGGTGAGATATATCACGACGTGACATAGTGTAATTAAACTATACCACAATGTAATTAAATTGTAAATATTTGAAAAAAATCCTGCTAACTATTTAATGGTAGCAGGATTTTTAGATATATACCGTTGCAGCTATTTAGTTTTCTCTACAATTAAAACACTCATCCCTGTACCACTACGATTTGTTTTAGCCTTCTCAAGTAGATTTCTAAGATTTCCACTTTCAATATCTGCGGGGGTAACTCCGGTAACATCTACATAGTATCTGTCTCCATTTTGAGCATACAAACTGTACCTGCTGAAAATACAATTCTTGCTCACATATGCCTTATGAGCAAGAGTTATAATTTGTGATATGATATCTAGTGAATTATCTTCTAAATTAAGTCGAATTATTACCTGGGGGTCTGCGAATAATTTCTTGTCGAATTTCATATCAAGTGTTAAAGCGTCCATTGATTCTTCTGATTTTCCGGATTCTGATTTGCTAGACACCATTGTTGTGTTATCAGCATAACCAATTTCTTTGGTGAAAATACTCTTTGCAATTGCAGAATATTCATCTTCTAACCTTAGGCTTGTATTAAACATGCTTAATACGTGGCTTGTATAATCATCTCTTTGAATTTTGCCGTTCTTATAAAATACCCCAAACTTAGTATCAATACTTGTGTTAGATTTTGCCATCCCCACATATGCTGTTTCCTTAAAGTCATAATTAACTTTTCCTATTTCTAGATCCAATGAGGAATAGTTTTTATCTACATATTCTTTAATAGCAATGCCTGCCATCCGTTGAGATATTGGATTACCGACAGTAGCATTAGTAATAAGAAGTACAAAGCTAATAAGTGTTAAAGCTGCTATACCTGCAAGTATTTTAAATGTTAGTTTATTTTTATTTTTCATAATATTCACATCTCCTTCTTAAATGTAAACTGTAGAAGCTTTGCAATGACAATGCCTAGTAGAACTAAAACAGTATATATAACACTGTAATATAACCCATCATATAGAAAAAACCATTCAAAACTACCTGTTACTATTTCAATTATAGCTTGATATAAAAATGAAAGAATGAAAATTGCAAGAGGGGCCATATACCATTTCTTCTTAAAAGCAATAACGGAAACACCACCAATTATAGGCATTATTATAAAGTTATAAAACATGCCTATAGAGCTTGAGAGTGCGATTCCCAGAACTCCACCTGATATAAGAATAATAAGTTGTGTTACAAAAATACTACGTTTCATAGCAAAGATTATTTTTTTATCTTTGATAGTTGATTGTGAGGGATTTATGATTTCAAAGGTTTCAAATTCTGATTTACATTTCTCACATGATTTAATATGTTTTTTAACTATTTTAGTGCTATCATCACTTGCAACACCATCTTTTACAAGTGGTATTAAATCTAGTATTACATTACAAGATATATTCAACCTAGTTCCTCCTTCTCCAAGATGGATTTAATCCATTTTTTTGTGCGAAAATCAATAACCCTTGCTGAGCTTTCTGATATATTTACATCATGTGCAATTTCACCGAAGCTATAGCCGTTTACGCGCATATTGACTATCTTTTGAGTACGTTCATCTTTTTCTAATAATAGAGCTTTAATTCTTTTTACGGTTTCTTTTGTAATTAGTTTTTCAGCTATACTATCCGATGCATACAATTGCAGTAGATCGTTATATTCAACAATATGGTTTTCTTTCCTAATACTTTGAAGCCATAAGTTTCTAGCGATAGAGCAGAGCCATGTCTTTACTGTTGATTGTCCTCTGAAGTTTACAAAAGATGACATTGATGCTACAAAGGTTTCTGAAAGTAAATCTTCTGAAAGGTTAGGATTATGAGTAAGGGAAAGTAGATACATGTAGACATCTTGTTTATAAATTATATAGAAATTCTCTAATTGTTTCACTTAAATCCCCCTTTCATATTATTAGTCACATTTTTAGCCTAAATGTTACATTACTTTCAAAAGAAAGTTCTAATGGAAAACTATACAAAATAATAATAGCATTGCTATAGTTTTTAAGACACAACTATTTTTTTATACCTAAATTACGGTAATAATAGTATAATTAAGAAAATATATATATTATTAGTGAATTATTATATTCAAGTACAAAATAGAAGGAGGAAAATTAGAATTATGAGGAATAAGACAAAACGTTTAATAAATATTGAAGAATATGTTTCAATCAATGGGATTAATCAGTATCTATTTCATTCTGGGACAAAGTATGATAATCCAGTAATGGTGTTTTTGCATGGTGGGCCTGGAAGCGCTGAATCACTATTTGCTCATATATTTCAGGAAAAATGGGAAGAGATTTTCACGGTAGTTCATTGGGATCAACGTGGCTCTGGAAAAACTCTTACTAAAAATCCACATAACTATCCTACAATTGACTTGATGTTAAAGGATTTGTTTGAGATTATTCAATATTTAAAGGGAAAATATAAAAAACAAAAGGTAATTATACTTGGTCATTCTTGGGGAAGTGTTTTAGGAAGTACGTTTATAAAACGATATCCAGAGGAAGTAGCCTATTACATCGGAGTAGGACAAGTTGTTAGTATGCTAGAAAATGAGCGTGTTGGCTACGAAAAGGTTAAAGAAATGATTTTACAGGCAAACGATAAAAAATCTCTAAAAAAGCTTGAAGATATAGGAGATTATCCAGGAGAAAAATTTGATAACAAAGCTATGGATAAATGTGGTAAAATCCGTAGACTTCAAGGAAAATATAATCTAGCTATTAAGATGGATTTTTCTATATTTAAGGCTGTTTTTAAAAGTCCTATATTTAAGTTATCAGATATACCTGCAATGATAAAAGGCCTAAGAGCAAACGAAAAAATAATAGATTTTTTAGGAGCCTTTGACTTAATGTTAGAACCAACTGAATATAAAGTACCAATTTATTATATATTGGGCGGAAATGATTGGCAAACACCTTATGTTATTGCTCAAAAATATTTTGAAACAATTAATGCTCCATACAAGAAGTTCTATTTAATACCTAATGCTGGACATATGACAATGTTAGATCAGCCTAAATTATTTTATGATGTACTATTAGAAATTAATAAGAAAGAAGAAAAGATATAACTAGCATAGAATATAGGGGGGATTAAAGTGAAGAAAACAATTATTCTCAGTTTGGGTATAATGTGTATTAGCATCATTTTAGGTAAAATATTAAACAATTGGATGCTAACAATCCAAATCAGTGGGATTATTGGCTTAGTATGTTTTGTTATAGCTGGAATATTAAATGGAGCTTTTATAAGTGGAGACAGGCTTAGGTCAAATTATTCTACAGATATAAAAGAAGATAGAATTAGAAGAAGTAAAATAACTAATTTTGTGCTTATTGTAGGTTCACCTAATTTTATTTTAGCAGGGTTTATCTTTATTATAAATACAAGGAGTTAGCCAGGTTCAAGATATGATATATTTTAAGGCAATATTATCAATATAGAAATTGGGATAATGGACAAATGAAATTATTCAATAGTGAAATCATAATACAAAAATATTTTATGGTTTTACTATTAATTATTTTTTGGTTTAATTATTAGGGAAAAAAGCTACCATAATTGTGGTAATGCTTTAATTAAAAAAGATGGTATTATAAATTTAATATTATTATTTTTCACTTAATTGAGAGATTAAGTCTGTTTAATGTGTATTACTATACGAGAGGTGTTTAAATGTGATAAATAAATTGGTTAGACGACTAAAAGAAAGAGATGAGAGTGCTGTGGATGATTTATATGATTTGTATTTTAATAGAATATATTATTATGTAAAAAGAATTATAGGTAATTATGGGACAAAAGAAGATAATGAAGAATGTGTAAGTGATGTATTTTTAGCTTTATGGAAAGAAATTTATAAATTTGATGCCGAACGTGGCTCCTTTGATACGTTTATAAATGTTAAGACAAAAACTGTAGCGCTTAACTTTCGACGCAAACTTCAAAGTCATACACAAAAGCATTTAAATACGTCTATTGATAATGTAGATTTATCTACTAGCGTTGAGGAGGAGGTATCTGATATAATTTTTGAAAATGAATTCTTAGATATAATCAATAAATTCAAAGAACCTGATAAGACATATTTTCACCTTAGATATTTCATGAATTATGGAATAAAAGAAATAGCAAAGTCATTTAATACCACTGTTAGTTCTGTAGATAATAGATTATATAGGTGCAGGCTATCGCTTAAAAAAATTAGATGTAAGGAGATAGTGTGATATGAATGATGAGGATATTTTTGATATAATAGATAATATTTCTGAGGATAATTTGAGTATTATAATGGAGAACAAAATTTCAAAGATAGATATAGAAAATTCATTTGATACTGAAAAGGATCTAATTCGGGCAAAACTTCATGAAAAAATAAAAATGGACGCAGAAAAGCATGATATACCACAAGAAAATAATTTAAATAATAAAAACCACAAGCTAATAAGGTTAGTAGTAACTGATTTGAAAATGAAAAGAAAATCTAAAAAAGAAGAATACATCAAAAGAAATAAAGCTATTATTAACATAATAAAATCAGTGGTCGCAGCTATGTTAGTATTTGTAGTATTAGTTAATGTTTCTCCAAAGCTAGCATTAGCTTTAGTCAGAGTACCAGGATTAGAGGCACTAATAAAAGTGGTTAATTTTGATAGTGGATTTAAAAATGTAATTGATAATGGCAATATTCAAGAAGTAAATACTACTATAGAAGATAAGGGTGTAAAATTTACAGTAACAACAATAACAGGAGACGACTTAAAGTTATGGATTGGATATGAAATTGAAAATAAAGATTTAAGGTTTGGAAAAATAAGATTTATAAATAAAGCTGATGGTAAAGAGCTTCCATGGAGTATCATATCACAGGAAAGTAAAGGCTATATAGAAGTTGCTATAGAAGGTTTAGTTAAGGATTTCAAAATGGAAATAGAGGTCTATAAGGATGATCCATCATTTAATAAACCATTTTCAGAGTTGGATGAAAAAGCAAAAAATGATATTAAACAACTCTTTATAAAAAATAAAATTACAACTTTAAGTATTCCTATATTACTAAATGATAAAATTTATAATAAGGACCTAGAAGTGGTAAATGTACATGAAAAAGAATTTAAAAGTGAAGTAGGTTTATTTAAAATCGAGAAATTGGAACTTTCTAAGTCAAGAAGTAGAGTTTATTGTAAATTGGTTAGTGCGCAAAATAAATTAACCGGTGTTATAGAACCGAGGCTTGTTGATGGGGATGGGATTGAGTATTCAAGTTCCAACCAAGTTACAGTTCAAATTGAAAATAATATGATTTACGTAGAAACCCAGGGTGGGATAACTAACGCAAAGGGTTTAAGTTTCAAATGTGATGGATTTGAATATATTAATAAGCAGGGTAATCAAATTACTATAGACATAAAAAATAAACAGATTGAGACTAATAAGCTAGGGATATCTCTTAATAACATAAACGCCACCAATATTATTTTAAATGTGCCTGAAAATGAAGTAGAGTTTGAGCTTAAGGCAAAAAATGAAAAAGGTAAGAAGATTGAAATTAAAGAAGTGGAACTGGATTCTTTTAATCATACAGCTAAATTAATGTTTAACGATCTAAATGATGAAAAGGTAATTTTGAATGTGAGAAAAATACAATATATTGTGCCAAAAGGTTTAAATATGATATTAATAGATTAACAAACGCCATCTTTATTTTTTAAAAATAAAGATGGCGTTTAGAGTTATTTACAAAACTAGAATTTTTATGTCTGAGCTACACATTAACATTTAAACGATTAGATATTTTGCGAATAAAGAACATTAGCCTCAAAAGTTATAATATCAAATGTATTCTTAAGCGTTTTATAATGATTTTTAATTCTTATTGTTGATATATGGTGACTTGCTCAGGAATATATTTAATAAATAGCTGTTGTGATATTTAAAGATTCAAAAGAATTTGTTGCATAATAGGAGTAAAGTTATTATAATTAAATTGAAACGTTTAGATAATTGATTATATAACTAAATCAAGGCAGTTTCCATCTATTATTATGAGTACATTATGCAAGGGGTGATAAAATGTTTGGTAAAATAAAATCGTTTGTCAAAGAAGATAATAAAATAAAAATTCAATTTCAAAATAAGACACTTATAGTAGAAATTATAAATTCAGGTATAGTTAACTTTTTTGTCCCACTTTTTAGAGTAGAACGTGCTTCAAAGGCGGTGGAGTCTTTTGTAAATCAAAAATGTTATTTTCAAGTTACTAAAGAGGATGAGGGCGTAGTTATTACAACAGAAAAACTTAAAGTGAAGATATTTGAAAATTTTAAAGTAGATATATACGATAATTATGGAAATGTTTTATGCGAAGATTATAGGGGAGATAGGTGTTCTTTTATAAGAAGACATGGGAATTTAGATGTACTAGCATTAGAAGGACATAAAGTGGTAAAAGACTCTAAGTATAAAGTGATGGTTTTAAAAAAGATGGAAGGGAATACTTTCTTCTATGGTTTAGGGGAACAAACAGGACATCTTAATAAAAAAGGTTATCATTATAAGATGTGGAATACAGATGATCCAAGTCCTCATGTTGAATGTGATGAGTGCTTATATAAGACAATTCCTTTTTTTATAGCCTTAAAAAATAAACAGGCTTTTGGTATCTTTTTTGACAATACATTTGAAACACATTTTGATATGGGTAAGGAAAATGCAGATTATTTTTCCTTTTCAGCAGTTGATGGAAATTTAGACTACTATTTTATTTATGGACCATCAGTAAAGGAAGTTGTAGGGGGATATACAAAGATAACTGGAACTACGCCACTACCACAGATGTGGACACTTGGATATCAGCAATCGAGGTTCTCATATACTCCGGAATCAAGACTTCTAGAAATTGCTGATAACTTTAGGAAAAAAGATATTCCTTGTGATGTGATTCACTTAGATATAGATTATATGGATGGGTATAGGGTATTTACCTGGGATAAGGATAAATTTCCTGATCCTAAAGAGACTTTGAGTGGGCTTAAAGAAAGAGGATTTAAGGTGGTAGCAATAATTGATCCTGCAGTTAAGAAAGACAAAGGATATAAAATATATGATGAAGGAATAAAAAATAATTTTTTTGCCATCGACAAGGATGGAATTCCACATGTAGACAAAGTTTGGCCTGGAGATGCGCTATATCCAGATTTTGCTAATGAGAAAGTTCGAAAATGGTGGGGAGAAAATCAAAAGGATATTATAGATAATGGAGTTGCTGGTATATGGAATGATATGAACGAACCAGCTAGTTTTAATGGACCTCTACCAGATGATATATATTTTTATAATGATGGAATTATTTCTGATCATAGAGAATTTCATAATGTATATGGTCATTATATGGCTAAGGCAACCTATGATGGAATTAAAGAATATACTAAAAAGAGACCATTTGTTATTACAAGAGCCTGTTATGCTGGAACACAAAAATACTCTACTGTGTGGACTGGTGATAATCAGAGCATATGGGAACATTTAAGAATGTCACTACCTATGCTTATGAATTTAGGCCTGAGTGGGATGAGTTTCTGTGGAGCGGATGTTGGGGGATTTAGTTTTGATTGTACATCAGAACTTTTAAGTAGATGGGTTCAAGTAGGTGCATTTACGCCTCTATTTAGAAATCACTCTAGAGACTATACAAGAGATCAGGAACCATGGGCCTTTGGACAATTAACTGAAGATATAAATAGAAAATATATAAAACTTAGATATAGATTAATACCTTATCTATATGATCTTATGTGGGAGGGAGAAAGTACAGGGCTTGCAGTAATAAGACCATTACTTTTAAGTTATCAACAAGATGAGAACACCTATGAAATTAATGATCAGTTTTTATGTGGAGAAAATATACTTGTTGCACCAATAGTAGAACAAGGTAGAAATGTAAGAATGGTTTATTTACCAAAAGGTGATAGCTGGATTGATTATTGGACTAATGAAACATTTGAGGGGGGACAGTATATAATAAAAAAAGCACCACTGGATATATGTCCTATTTATATTAAGTCGGGGAGCATTATACCTAATTATCCATCGCAAAACTATGTAGGTGAAAAAGAAATTAAAGAGTTAATATTAAATATATATCCATCATCTACCAACAAGGAAAGCAGTTATGTACATTACCAAGATGATGGAGAAAGCTTTGAGTATAGGACAGGGAAATATAATTTATATAAGTTTAGGCTTCAAAATGAGAATGATGTTGTGAGTTTAAAAATTAATTACGAGTATGGTTATGAAAAAATGTATGAGAGTTTTAGGATTAGAATTAATAATGTTAAGGTATTAGAAGTTATGGTCGATGATAAAAAGGCTGATTTCATTGAAGTAGATAATGGTATTGAATTTTTAATAAGTAGTAAGAATAAAAAATGTTTTATAAAAATTAAATAAGGTAAAAGTAAAAAAAACCCATTAGACACGTAGAAATTCTTATGTGCTTAATGGGATTTTCTTAATGATTATTGTGTTTCAGGCCACATACAAGTATATTTGTTGTAATCTAAATTTTTGATACAGATTCTCTTACAATAAGACTAACAGGCATAGTATATTCATTTTCAGTAGGGGATGTAGTATTATTTAAACGACTATATATAAGTTCGGCAGCCTTTTCACCTTTTTTAAATATACTTTGAGAAATAGTAGTTAATTCTGGTATGAAAAATTTACTGTTTTGTATATTATCAAAACCAACAATAGATAAGTCCTTTGGTACGTAAATACCATGGTGATAAAGTTCTTTTACTAGTCCTATAGCAACAATATCAGAAGCACAAAATAACGAAGTCATTTCCCCAATTTTAGGCATTATTTGTTTAACTGCATCTATACCGCCCTCAAAGCTTATCTGAGTTTGAAAAATATAATCCTCTCTAAATTCAATATTATATTTTTCAAGTGCAGCTCTATAACCATTAAATCTAGATCTATAAACCGGGCTTTCCCATAAATGACCTGTTAATAGACCTATCTTCCTATGGCCATTTTCTACAAGGTTCTGGACTGCTAGGTAGGCACCTTTTTCATCATCTGTACGTAAATAAATAAAATTGTCACTAGTTTTTTCTTGATCAAGCATTAATACTGGAAATGTTGAGTTATCTAGAAGTTCTATCTTATCTCGGCTAATATAACCTGTTACTATTACACCTGCTATATTGCCACCTTTAATAATTCTTTTAAACTCTTCGTTATCATTTATTCCCATAATAAGCGCAGAGTAGCCATTTTTTCTACAACAAAATTCAACTCCATTTATAAATTCGTGAAAGAATGGATTTATGGTTAGCAGTGATACTTTATCTTCTGCGGCTGCGGACGTAATTACTGCAATCATTCTACCTTCTTTTTTTACAAGGCTCCTTGCAGCGAGATTCGGTTCGTATTTGAGCTTTTCTATAGCTAAGTTTACTCTGTTTATTTTTTCTTCGGTAACTTTATCAATTTTGTTTATTACATAGGATACTGTTGCAATAGATACACCGGATTCTGCGGCAACATCCTTTATTGTAGCTCGTTTTGTGCTCAAATTCATACCTCCTATTGTGTTCAGTTATATATAAATTAATTATAACATAAAGATTCCATTTTAAAAATTGTGCTATTATACAATAATATAATAATTGTATATGAAAAGGTTTAAACATCGTATTGACAGGTATAATAAAAGGGCTTATAATTAATTTAAACGTTTAGAAAATAAAAAGTAACTTAAAATATACATGTATTTATAAGTAGTAATATGTTTAGATAGACATGAATATAAATAAATGAAAAGGTTTAAATATCATATTAAAAAGTAAGTATTAGTGGTTTTTAATTAATCTAAACGTTTAGATCAAATAAAGATATTAATTATCATCATTATTTATGTTTGGAGGAATTTATATGATTAAATCAGGTCTTGCTAAAGGCAAAACCAAATCTACTTTTAAGCAAATTAAAGAAAACTGGGGGCTATATTTATTATTGTTGCCAGCTGTAGTGATTCTAATCTGTTTTACGTACAAACCAATGTATGGAATTATTATCGCATTTAAAGATTATCAGCCAGTTAAGGGGATTACCGGAAGTTCGTGGGCTAATCCTTGGTATAAGTATTTTACAAAGTTTTTTAATTCGTACCAGTTTACTGCAACAATTAAAAACACTTTAATTATTAATATATACAGTATGATTATCTCCTTTCCTTTACCAATAATACTAGCTATAGCAGTTAATCAAATGCGGGCTTTGCGATTCAAAAAAGTATTTCAGACTATTACATATATGCCACACTTTATTTCGACTGTGGTCATGGTTGGTTTGATTATGCTCATGTTATCACCTGACTCAGGAATATTAGGAAATTTAAGCAAATTTCTTGGTATACAATTTCCAAACTTAATGGGAGAAGCTGGTGCCTTTAGTCATATTTATGTATTGTCTGATGTTTGGCAACACACTGGTTGGGATAGCATAATCTACATAGCTGCACTCTCTGCTATTGATCCAAGTCTTTACGAGGCGGCAACTATTGATGGAGCTACTAATTGGCAAAAAATTATATACATTGATCTATTTATGTTAGCGCCTACAGCTGCTATCCTCCTTATACTGAGAGTAGGAGGGTTAATGGGATTAGGTTTTGAGAAAGTTTATCTTATGCAGAACACTTTAAATATTGCAAGTAGTGAAGTTATTTCAACTTATGTTTATAAAATTGGGTTACTTAGTGCTCAATATAGTTATTCTGCTGCCATTGGTTTGTTTAGTACTATTATTAATTTTATTCTTTTAATCACTGTAAATCAGATTTCCAAAAAGACTAGTGAAAACAGCTTATGGTAAAGAAGGGAGAAGAGAGCATGGGAAATACAGTATTAAGTGTAAGTGAAACTAAACACTCAAAGCAGAAATTTAGTAAAAAAATAAAGCAATCAAAGAATGATAATGTTTTTAACATAATTGTTTATGGTTTGGCAGCCATTATGTTACTAATTGTGCTGTATCCACTATATTTTGTTGTGATTGCCTCCTTTAGTGATCCATATGCAGTATCCAGTGGCCAAGTATGGATAGTGCCTAAGGGATTTACGTTTGATGGCTATAAGGAGTTACTAAAACATAATGATATCTGGACAGGATACGCAAATACTATTATGTATACGATAGTCGGAACCTTCGTAGGTATTGCTGTTAATGTATCGGCGGCTTTTGCATTATCAAGAAAGAATTTAGTGGGAAAAAAGTTCTTTATGATGATGTTTGTTTTCACTATGTTTTTTAATGGTGGTTTAATTCCTACGTTTCTTACCATAAAGGAATTTCATTTGTATAATACTTTTGCTGTAATGGTACTTCCATTTTCAGTATCTGTTTTTAATATAATTGTTGCACGTACCTTTTTTCAAAGTAGTATTCCAGATGAATTATGGGATGCAGCTCAAATTGATGGCTGTGGAAATCTCGGATACTTTTTTAAGATTGTGTTACCACTATCAAAAGCTATTATTTCTGTTTTGGCATTGTGGACAGCAGTTGGAATGTGGAATTCTTATTTTAATGCATTAATTTATCTGAAAGATAGTTCAAGGTATCCACTGCAGTTAATTTTGCGCAATATTTTAATAGTAAACAGTATGCAGGGTTCTATGGGAACTGGTGAGGCAGCACAAGTCGCGTTACGACTTTCTAGCATGATGCGGTATTCGGTGATTATTATTTCAACAGTTCCGATTATGTGTGTATATCCTTTCACGCAAAAGTATTTTAATCAAGGAGTAATGATTGGCGCAGTAAAAGGCTAAGCGCTTTGTCATATATTAAATTTATAGGGGGAATTAAAAAATGAAAAAAGCAGTAAAACGATCAATTAACCTTTTATTGTTAGCTGGCCTACTGGCTTCAAGCATGGCTGGATGTGGTAGTAAGAAAGTTGCTGAAACTGTTAGTGATAAGCAAGAGGCCACTTTCAATTCAACAGGACTTCCAATTGTGAATAAGAAAGCTACATTATCAGTCCTAACTACAAGGTGGGGAAGTATGGGGGATAGCTTTACAAAGAATAAATGGGTAAAAGATTTAGAGACTAATACTAATGTTAAGATTAAATGGGAGGTACAATCTCTAAATGATTGGGCAACACAAAAGTCAGTGTTGTTAGCTTCAGGTGACCTCCCAGACGTTATACTCGGTAACCAGACCTTTAGTGATTCTGATATTATAGGAAATCAAGGTTTGTTTGTGGCAGTAGATGATTTAGCTAAAAAATATATGCCAAACTACACTGAGGCTTTGAATAAATTACCTGAATTAAAGAAAATGGAAACATTCCCTGATGGAAAGATGTATTCATTTGGTAAAAATCTTCCAAGTCGTCCTCAAACCGAATATCAACCTGTGATAAATAAAGTTTGGCTAGATAAGCTTGGGCTTAAGGCACCTACAACTTTGGATGAATTATATAATGTTTTATTAGCTTTTAAGACAAAAGATCCCAATGGTAATGGTAAAGCTGATGAAATTCCAATTACTGATTTTACAATAAATTTGTTGAATCCATTTGGTATTACTGATCTTAATGTTAATAGTATGATGATTAATGATGGTAGTCCGGTTTATTACCCGACTTCAAATCAATATAAAGATGGAGTTAAGTGGTTGCAGAAGTTGTATGCAGCAGGAATTATTGATCGTGAGATGTTTACACAAGACAATACAATGATAACATCTAAAAAACAAGATCCAAAGGCTGCTAGAGTTGGGTTCACATATGCATGGACACCAGATGCAACTTTTGGAACATGGTCAAGTCAATATCAAGCTATTGCACCAATTAAAGGAACTGATGGAAAACAGTATGCACCTGGTGATACAAATGGTGTATTCAGTATACAAAGAAATGAAGCATTAATTACTGCTGGGTGTAAAACACCTGAAGTTGCAGCGCGTTGGCTTGATCAATTTTATACAGGTGAAGCAAGCATTCAGAACTTCTGGGGTGCAGAAGGAACAGTAATAACAAAAAATAGTAATGATACCTTTTCTCTAAATAATCCACCAGAAGGCACTAGCGCAGATGCGTGGTACTGGGATCAAAGTCTACGTGATTTCGGACCTAAATATATAAGTGCTGATTTCCAAAAGAAGATTGCATTGTCTCCTAAGAGTGGTGATGGACTTAAAGTAGAACTTAGTAAACTTGGTGATGCATATGTTACAACTCCTTTTCCAAATGTAATGTATACAGTTGAAGAAAATCAGGAAATACCAACTTTGACTACAGATATTGATACTTATGTGGGCCAAATGCGTGCACAATGGATTACAAAAGGTGGTATTGATGCGGGCTGGGATGCATATGTAAAAAAACTAAATAACATGGGATTAGATAAATTGGTAAAAATCCGTACTGACGCATACAGTAGATACAAGAGTATTAAATAAAGGTTATATTTAAATTTTAAAAAGGCAAGTAATAACGAAATTATTGTTATCATTTGCCTTTTTGCTTTAATGAAAAAAAGCTAAAGTACATAGATTTTATGATGAAGGTATAAAGCGTGTAAATGTAGTAAAATCACAAGAAAAGGTGGAGTGTTACGATGGCTAAAGATACAAATGTTTCTTTAAGAAGTAAGGTTATTTATTCGATATATGTAAGAAATCATAGTGAAGAAGGTAATTTTAAAGGAGTTATCAAGGATTTAGACAGAATAGAGGATTTAGGAATAGATATTATTTGGTTAATGCCCATACATCCTATTGGGATAGCAAATAGAAAAGGAAGTCTTGGATGTCCATATTCAATTGAGGACTACAGAGAGGTAAATCCTGAGTATGGGAATCTAGAAGATTTTAAATTGCTAATAGATGAAACTCATAAAAGAAAAATGAAAATTATTATAGATGTTGTTTATAATCATACCTCACATGATTCCAAATTGCTTAATGAACATCCTGAGTGGTTTTATAGAAAAAAAGATGGGTCAGTAGGAAATAAGGTTGGTGAATGGAGTGATATTATAGACCTTGATTATAACAATAATGAACTATGGGATTATCAAGTAGAAACATTAAAATATTGGAGCAGATTAGGAATTGATGGCTTTAGATGTGATGTTGCACCACTTATACCAATTGATTTTTGGAAGAGAGCAAGAGAAGAAGTTAAAGCGATTAATGAGGATACAATTTGGCTAAGTGAGTCTGTAGATCAAGATTTTCTATTATATTTACGGGGAGAAGGATTATTGTGTCATTCTGATAGTGAAATATTTGAGGCTTTTGATATTAGTTATGATTATGATACTTATAGATATTTCACTAGCTATTTATTTGGAAATATATCATTAGAAGAGTACTTAGAAAAGAAAAGAACCCAAGAATATATATACCCAAATAATTATGTTAAATTGAGGTTTCTCGAAAATCATGATAACCCTAGAGCTTCATTGCTACTTAGAGATGAAGTCCATTTGAAAAATTGGACAGCTTTTTCTTTCTTTGAAAAAGGAACACAACTTATCTATGCAGGACAGGAAGCCCGGGATAACAATTGTCCTAGTCTTTTTGATAAAGATTTGGTCAATTGGAATATAGATAAGGAGTATTTTAATTATATAAAAAAGTTGATAGCTATTAAAAGAAATGAAATATTTTCATTTGGAAACTATAAAATATTAAAGTGTAATAAGATTGGTGTTATTCAAGCGGAATATACGCATGATGGTAAAAAGATTATAGGAATATTTAATGTAGAAGGAAAAACAGGAGATTACAGTATAAATTTAAAGGATGGTGTATATAGGGATTTAATTGAGGAAGTTGATGTTCGAATTATAAATGGAGAAATGAAGTTAAGACGTATTCCAATTATTTTTGAGGTTTAGATAGTGTTACTAAAATTATAAAAAACCTAGGGTTACTCCTAGGTTTTTAGTTAATCAAATTTCCATCTATAATGAGCGTGCACTGGAGCTGTAAAGTAAGAAAGCTTTAATATACTAGCATGAGGTTTCGTATTATGAATAACATAAGGAATTCCATTTTTATCTCTTTTGTCAGAAATAATACCAATATGTTCATACCCTTTATTAAATACTACAATATCGCCAGGTTGCCATTCTTTTAAATTTTCAGCATTCCTAGCTTTAACTTCGGTGGTTAAACTTAGAGCATTTCTACTAAAAAAAACATCCTGATTGGGAACTCGTCTGAAATCAATGTTAGGGTCTGCCTTCTCGTCTACTCTAGGATAAAGTCTAATATTTCTTTTTATGTCCTCATCAATAAGGTCTTTTATATTAATGTTAGCAGTTTTAAAGCCTCTCCAGATTACGTCGGTACATACCCCTTCTTTTTCAGGTGGATATCCTCCGTTATGATAATTACTAATATACTTTGTTTTATTTTGAACTTCACTATAGGCTCCATTAACAATATCCAATGGATCTGCTACCCCATTTTTGTTGTTATCAACTTTTGAAGAATTTTCTGATACTATAAACTTGGGTTTAAAGATGTTAAAAATATATTCATTAATGATGGATTTAAAAGGTACAAATATATAAGCAATGGTTAATATTAGAAAAATTATTATTAGAGGTATAACGAATTTTTTATTCACTTCATCACCAGCCATTCATTTTATAATTATAACATTATCAAATACAAAATAATACATAAATTCCAAGCTTCATATTTCGAGACTAGAGAATAAAAATATGTACAATTTTAGTTAAAATAATACATATTTTTTATATCCAATTTACGGTAAAAATAGTATAATTAGATTTATATTAAAAACATAGATATAAACAAGCTCCACCATATATTGAAATGTTTTACTTACTGACTATTAAAGGAGCTAATTCATGACATTTAGAAGAGGGAAGTAAGTAAAAATACTGGTAAAAAAAGGGGGAGGATAATGATATGGAAACATTATTAACTAATAGATTGGAGCTAAGGCAGTGGAAAGATAGTGACAGTGAAGATTTATATGAATATGCAAAAAGTGAATTAGTAGGACCTAGTGCTGGTTGGGCAGTACATAAGACTGAAGAAGAAGGTAAAATAATTATAAAAATGTTTATTAAAAATAATGATACATATGCTATTGTCTTAAAATCAGAAAATAAGGTTATTGGTAGCATAGGACTACATGATAGAAAACCTGATATAACCCTTTCTTACTTAAAACAAAAGGAAATAGGTTACGTCTTAAACCCTAAATATTGGGGTAATAGATTTATTCCTGAGGCAGTAAATTGTTTAATAGAGAATTGTTTTAATCAACTTAATGTAGATTTAGTCTGGTGTGGACATTTTGATTTTAATAATAATTCTAAAAGAGTAATTGAGAAATGTGGATTTAAATATAGGTTTCAAAATACTAAGAGGTTGAAGGCACTAGAGGATAAAGAGGTTACAACATTATATTATTATATTTTGAAATCCGAATATTTCAATGAAAAATCTTAAAAAAATAAACTATTAATAACAATAAATTGCGCATAAAGGATGGAAATATGAAAGCAAAAAAAACTATAAAGAAAAAAAAGCCTTTAATCACACTTGTTATATTATTTATAGTGTTTGAACTAACTTTTACAGCAGTTACTGGTCCGTTTGTTGTTTATTATGGTCCTTTTAAAAATGCAAAAAACATAATAGTAGGTTCAGTAATGACTACACTTACATTGCAATGGCTAGCTACAACGTTTTTATCAGATGAAAAAATAAAAGAAATTATGGATGAACAAACAGTGGAAACTATAGTCCAAGATAACGTAAAGGTTGCAGATTCTGATGTGAAAGTAGAGAAAAAAAATGATAATGGTATAGAAAGGTATGACGTATCGGGGAAGACATTCGTGGGATATCTCCTAGTAATTAATGATCCAACTAGGATAAAAGTAGGTTATACCAGCATGCTATACAAAGAAGGTGAAAGAACTAGCGAAATTGCTAAAAATAACAATGCAGTTGCTGCAATTAACGGTGGTGCGTTTACAGATAGAGTTGCTGGGGTAAAGTGGGCAGGAACTGGGGCAATGCCACTAGGAATTATAATGTCTAATGGGAAAAATATTCATAATGATATAAAAGATGAAAATTTAAAAAAAGATGTTGTAGCATTAACAAAGTCAGGAAAATTGTTGGTTGGTCCTCATAGTATTAAGGAGATGAAAGACGATTTAGTGACTGAAGCAGTTTCTTTTGGACCGGCACTTATAGTTAATGGGAAAAAAACTATGAAGAAAGGAAACAACGGCAGTTGGGGGATCTCAGGTAGAACAGCCATTGCACAAAGAAAAGATGGAGCAATAATGTTATTAGTTGTTGACGGTAGGCAAGTAAAGAGTTTAGGTGCTACATTAAAAGAAGTACAAGATTTGTTGTATGATAATGGGGCTGTTAATGCTAGTAACTTAGATGGCGGATCTTCTGCCACAATGGTTTATAATGATGAGATTATAAATAGTCCGTCAGATGGTTTGGGAGAGAGAGCTATACCTTCAATTATATATGTAGAGAGTAGAAAATAGGGAGGATGAGATGAGTTTACTTACGCCTAGCTGAAAAACAAAAGTAATCGATGTCTACTATTGTTAAATCAGAAAATCCATGTATCTTGCAACATTCTAAGAGTTGCTCATCAGTAGGAATTGGATTCTTTTTGTCAGATACAAATCCAATCCTAGAATGATGTTCTTTTAGTCCTTGTCTCGTTTTAGAATGGGCAATAATAAATTTACCCTCGCTATTTAAATTATTATATGCATTTTCGAATATAGCATCCAAATTATTGAAGTGTGGAATGCTATTAAAGATGATAATATAATCAAAAGGTATTTCAAGTAGTACTTTTGATTCGAAATCAGCTTTTCTAAGATCTGCGAGTGGATAGTTATTACGAAATTCTTCAATCATCTTTCCAGAAATATCTATTCCAACATATTGAAATAAGGATTTGTTTTCCAGAATTGAGTAAAGTATTCCAGTACCACATGCTGCATCTAAAACAGAGCAACCAGGGCCAATATGGAGATTCTCTATAATGGCCCTAGCTATTTTATAATTAATTATAGGGATATCTTTATTCCAGTCTTTCGCTATATCATTAAAAAATATTTCATTATTATCTTTGATCACGGATTACCTCCCAAATGTGTTAGTTGACTTATCTAGTTCAATGTAGACTCCAATGCCCTATAATATAAGGGTATTGGAGTTTTTATAAGTATATGTAAACCATACACTTAATAGCAGAATTATACAAATAAAATAGAGATTAGCATCATGTTTTAGCATATTCATATTTTCCTTATTACTTTCTTTATGGCTAGGCCTTTTAACAGAAAAGTGGTCAGAGAAAATCACTAAGCAAAATGAGGACGATAATTAGGTTTATTATCATATTAAATGATCTCAAATGATCTAAAACATTGACAAAGAAAACTTCATAAAGTATACTAAATTATAATATAAAGAAAATATTGAATATTGTGAAAACTAAGATAGGGAAAGTAAACATTCTTCATATTTCTAAGAGAGTGGGGGAAGCTGTAAACCCATAAATAGTTAATGTTGAAACTCACCCTGGAGTTGTAAGCTGAAATTATATAGTTACTATATATAGCAGTATGTATATAACTAATAAGGTAAGCCGTGCCGGTGTATATGAATTATACATCGTTATAAAATTAAGATATAAAAATGGGTGGTACCGCGATAGACTTTTCGCCCCAATGGGAAGAGGTCTTTTTTTTATACTCAAAATTCTATTTGATATAAAAAAATCATATAGATACATGAACTCAATGTCTAGGAAATTATAAAATTGATAGTGTTAACTAACCTATGAAAAAAACACCTATTGGTAAAATTAGGATATAAGTTCTAAATTGGAAACTGGAAAATGATTTAGCTACAGAAAATATTAGTAGGAGTATC
>NZ_JAHLEB010000073.1 GCF_018861735.1 Clostridium lacusfryxellense
ATAATATTTTACTCATTTGCCACCATCCTATCTATATATAAATTATACAAAAAAAGCACCTATAATCCAAACACTTTTTTTTTAGTGTCCTTCCTATAGGTACCAGTTTATTTCTCAGGTTTTCTTTTTATTTTAATCTATTTTCAATTAGTTCATTTTTTACTGGTATATTTTTTACTGGTTTCTTTTCAAATGATATACTTTCAGTATTTTTATTCATTTTTAACATTTCAGCTATCGCTGCTATACTACCAAAACTAGACAATGCCTCATTTGGAAGTATAAGTTTATTAGCTGGACCTTTTGCCATTTCTTTAAGGGCTTCTATTTGTTTTAAAGCTATTACTGTTTCATTTGTACCTGACTCAATAATTGCAGTATTTATCTTTCTTATTGCTTCTGATTCTGCAATTGCTATAGTCTCTATAGCACGAGCTTTACCTTCTGCTTCAAGTAGTTGAGATTCTTTAAGACCTTCAGCGCGTCTAATATTTGCTTGTTTTTCAGCTTCCGCATTTAATATTTGAGCTTGCTTATGTCCTTCTGCTTTTTCAATTAAACTTTGTTTTTCTCCTTCTGCTGTAAGTATAAACGCTCTCTTATCTCTTTCTGCTCTCATTTGTTTTTCCATAGCTTGTTGAATTTCACCTGGTGGAATAATATTTTTAATTTCTACTGATAGTATTTTTATTCCATAAGCATCTGTAATTTCATCAATTATTTCAAGAAGCCTAGAATTTATTCTATCTCTTCCTGATAATACTTCATCTAAAGTAAGATCTCCCACAATATTTCTCATGTTAGTAATAGTTGAATACACAATACCTGATTTATAATCCTCAATATTGTAAACTGCATCCCTTGAGTTAGTAACCTTATAAAATATAACATTATCAATTGATATATTAACATTATCTTTAGTTATAACATTCTGTGGTTGTATGTCTAGTATTTGCTGCTTAGTAGAGATTCTCCTTCTAACAAAATCTGCAAATACAATTGTTAAATGCCAACCTGGCTCTAATATCCTATGAAACTGACCAAACCTTTCTACTAGAACCACATATCCAGTATTAACAATTTTAATAGATGTTAAAATCATAATTATGATTACTAACAATAAAAACAAACCTATACCTGCCCCTATTCCCATTACAAATTCCTCCTCGAATTTTAATTCACCTTAAACTTTAGCTATTAATAATTTATTTCCTTCGATACCAGTAACTTGAACGGAGTCACCTTTTTTTAAAGGTTCTCCTACATTTTTTACAGTCCAATAAATTCCTTGAAATTTAATATTCGCTTTTTCATCGATATCCTTTGTTATAACAAACTCTTTTCCTATATACCCTTCTTCCATAGTCAGGGTCTTTGTTACAGTTTTCTTTATAGTTCTCTTAACAATAGGATAACCCACAGACATAACCACTGCACTAACTGCTACAAAAGAGATTGTTTGAACAACTACTGATGCATTTAAACCAACAGCAATTATTGCTGCGACTGCACCTATAGCAAACCATATAAACATAAAACTACTAGTTGTAATATCAATAACTAGTGCCCCTAGTGCTACGAGCACCCAAAATATCATTGGCGTCCAAATCATATTGTACCCCCTTTTTTTTAATAAATTAATTTACTTTAGTCTTCTCCCTCGTCCATTGCTAATTCATAATCTAATTATATCTCTTTTTCCAACTTAATAATACAGTTTTATTGTATTATTAACCCAACTTCATAAATATAATTACAAATATCTACTTTTCACATTGTAATAATTATGTATATATTTAAATTAATGTTTATATTTTGGTAAAATAATCATTAACCGTCCCTACTAATCCCATTAAAATAATGATATAATTTTAGTTAATATCCGTTATATAAAGTCATTTTTGCATATACTATATTTAAAACCAAAGAAAGGTCGTGAATTCGTTTGAAAAATTCTTTTATAAAAGTTTCTGCTGCTTGCCCAATAGTAAATGTAGCAGATATAGAATTTAACTTAATTAACATACAAAGCTGCATAGAAAAGGCAATCGATGAAAACTCAAAATTCATAGTTTTCCCAGAACTTTGCATAACAGCATATACATGTGCAGATTTATTCCTTCAACATCAACTTCTTGAAAAGTCAGAGAGTGCAATTAAATCACTATGTGAATATTCTAAAAATAAAGATATACTAATTGCTGTAGGCGCTCCCCTACATTTTAATAATTGTTTATATAACTGTGCTTATATAATATTTAACGGCAATCTTTTAGGAATAGTCCCAAAAAGCTATATCCCAAATTACTCCGAGTTTTATGAAAAAAGATGGTTCGCTGAAGGTCTTGGAATCGTAAATAAAACCGTGAATTTTTCTTTTGCAAAGGGCATCCCTTTTGGAACAAATTTATTATTCACCTGTGGAAATATTAAATTTGGTATTGAGATTTGCGAGGATCTTTGGGTAACAATCCCTCCAAGTAGCTATTTAGCTCTTCAAGGTGCAAACATTATTGCTAATTTATCAGCATCAAATGAATTAGTAAGCAAAGCTGATTACAGAAAGTCCTTAGTTTCATCTCAGAGCGCAAGATGTATGTGTTCCTATTTATATGCATCCTCTGGTGTTTTTGAATCCTCTACAGATTTACTTTTCAGTGGCCATCTTTTAATTAGCGAAAATGGTTTATTGCTTAAAGAAAATAATAGATTTCAAAGAGAAAATGAGATTATAACTTCTATAGTAGATATGGATAAGTTAAATAACGAAAGATTAAAAAATACAAGTTTTAGAAATAGTAATTCAATATGCCCATTTGATGTTTTAGAAATTCCTTTTGAATTTTCGAACCTGGATTTTGGAATTTTTGATAGGTATATTGATAAACACCCTTTTGTTCCTTCCAATTTACATAAGAGAGAAATACGTTGCAAGGAAATATTTAATATTCAATCTTCAGCTTTAGCAAAAAGATTTTCTTTTACTGGTCTTAATAAAGCTATTATTGGAATATCTGGTGGACTTGATTCAACTTTAGCACTACTAGTTATTGTTAAAACTTTTGATTTGTTAAAAATACCTCTTAAAAACATAATTACTGTAACTATGCCTGGTTTTGGAACCACCGATAGGACCTACAAGAATGCAGTGAACCTATGCAAAAATTTAGGTACCGAGCTTCGCGAAATCAATATAGTTGACGCATGCCTTCAACATTTTAAAGACATAAATCATCCAGTTGAGAAACATGATGTAACCTATGAGAATGTTCAAGCAAGAGAGAGAACTCAAATTCTTATGGACCTTGCTAATAAGGAAGGTGGATTACTAATAGGTACAGGAGATTTATCAGAACTGGCCTTAGGTTGGTGTACATATAATGGAGACCACATGTCCATGTATTCTGTAAACTGCTCAATTCCTAAGACTCTGGTAAGATATTTAGTTAAATATGTATCAGATAAAGAAGCCTCAAAGGAAGTAACAGACATTCTTTTAGATGTGCTTGACACTCCTGTTAGTCCGGAACTTCTTCCTAAAGATAAGAGTGGTAAAATCACTCAAAAGACTGAAGATATAGTAGGCCCATATGAACTACATGACTTTTTCCTTTATTATTTTATGAGGCAGGGTGCTGCTCCTAAAAAAATATTATTTTTAGCTAAAGAAGCTTTCAAAGATAATTACTCTCATGAAGAAATTATGAAATGGTTTGACAAATTTATAAAAAGGTTCTTTACTCAACAATTTAAACGTTCAGCTTTGCCTGATGGCCCGAAAGTAGGAACTATTAGTGTATCCCCAAGAGGCGACCTTAGAATGCCTTCAGATGCAAGTTACAATTCTTTCCTTTAATGTTTTTTAACACTCAAACCAAAGATATATATTACGCGTATTGCAATACGACTAATGCATTGAATATAGGAGTTCTTAGCGAATATGAAGCATTACTAGTAATATATATCTTTTGTTCCTTTACTTATAAATGTCAACAATTAATCCTGAAATTTCATCAACAGTATTTGCGATGTCTAGGTTTTCTTTTTCTCCATCTAATAACGCTTGCGTAAGTTCCTCTAACTTAGCATCAACAGTATCAACAGTTATAAAGTATTGTGTTTGCCAAAAACTAATATCCTTTTTAACCTCGTACATATGTTTTAAAACTGAATCCAAGTATTGTCTAATTAAATTTTTATAAGCCTTAACATCAGCAAAACATTTTGTAATACTTAACCTATTTCCCTTCTTTTTTATATCATCCATCATTTCTTTTAGCTGTTGCTCTGATTTTTGCTGCCTAGCAAAGCTAAAGTTTTGAGAAAAGTCCATTTTATTAGATGAAGTTTTCTTATCTGATGAAACAGGAGAATTTCTTCTAGTTCTTGATATTTCCATTGTTTTCTCGCCTCCTAATTTGGAATATATTTATTATAACTAACTAATATATCATTTGTACCCTTATATATATTATATCGAATTTCAAGCAAAAAAATATACCCGTATGAAAATAAATTCTTGCCCCGTATGAAAATAAATTCTTGCCACAATGAAAAATAAATTCTAACCACATATAAAAATAATTTCTTAGAGGTGATCAAAATCAAAAGAATACTAAATATGTTTTTGACTTTTTTTAAAATAGGATCTTTTACCTTTGGCGGAGGTTATGCTATGATTCCACTAATTGAAACTGAAGTAGTAACCAAAAAAAAATGGATTTCCAAAGAAGATTTTCTAGATATAGTTGTTATTTCTCAAACATTTCCTGGAGCCTTAGTTGTTAATAGCAGTATATTTATTGGTTATAGAATTGGCGGCCTGCCTGGAGCAATCATCGGACTTCTTGGTGTAATTTTACCTTCGTTTTTTATAATTTTATGTATTGCAGTTTTTTTTATAAAGTTTCGGGATTATTATTATGTAGATTTAATTTTTAAAGGTATATCCGCTGCAGTACCAATGCTCATACTCATAGCCGTTGTAAGTTTATCCAAATCCTTAAAAAGAAATTACATTAATATAATTATAATTTTAATAACTATTGCAAGTATATCAATTTTTAACGTACACCCTGTTATAGTTATACTTTTATCCGGTTTATATGGGATTATATTCCTTGGAAAGAAGGTGAAGTAAATGTCTACTTTAATCAAAATCTATTTGTCATTCTTAAAAATAGGTGCCTTTAGTTTTGGTGGAGGTTATGCAATGCTTCCAGTTATTCAAAGAGAAATCGTAGTAAACCATAAGTGGATTACATCCAAACAATTTATTGACATTATTGGTATATCACAGATGACTCCAGGACCAATAGCTATAAATTCTGCTACTTTTGTTGGCTTTAAAGTTTCTGGTATATTAGGTAGTATAGCTGCAACTCTAGGTGTGGTATCATTTTCTTTTTTATTAGTCTCGATAGCAAATCACTATATACTAAAATTTAAGGAATCTTATATAATGAAAGCTGCACTCGCAGGTATGAGGCCTGCTATGATTGGTCTTATAATCTCTGTATTCTTATCACTTGGGCGTGAATCCTATAAAGACTTTAAGAGCATTATCATTGGAGTTATAATTTTGGGACTGTTACTTAGTAATAAACTTCACCCTATTATAGTCATAGTGATTTCTGGAATATTAGGAATTATATTTTATTCCTTAATACCTATATAAATATTTTTATGTATTTCCTTTAATTTCTACATATACTTATATAAGCAAGCTTTATATTATGATATACTAATTTTATTATTTTTAATATTTTTAATAAATTACACTTTAATAACAAATACTAAATGGCGAGGTGATATTCATGTTTTTCAACAAAAGTATAGAGGAAGTTTTAAAAGAATTGGATGTAAGTCCGGAAATCGGGCTATCTCAAAAGGAAATAGAACTAAGAAAGGAAAAATTCGGACTAAATCAATTAGAATCTAAAAAGCCAAAAACTCTACTAGCTATGTTTTTTGCCCAATTAAATGACATTTTAATTTATATTTTAATTATAGCTGCCGTAATTTCTGCTCTTCTTGGTGAAACAAGTGACGCAATAATAATTGCTATTGTTATTATTATTAATGCTAGTGTAGGAATTATTCAAGAGTCTAAAGCAGAAAAAGCTCTTGATGCACTTAAAAAATTATCTACGCCTAAGGCTGTAGTTAAGCGTGATGGGCAAGTAACAGAGATCCCATCTAAAGAAGTTGTACCTGGAGATATTGTTATTATAGACGCGGGCAGATATGTACCTTGCGATTTAAGATTAATTGAAACTGCAAACTTAAAAATTGAAGAATCTACGCTTACAGGAGAATCTGTCCCAGTAGATAAAGATGCTATGCTTGCTTTAACTGGCGATGATATCCCACTAGGCGATCAAAAAAATATGCTTTTCATGTCTACTCTTGCAACCTACGGTAGAGGTGTTGGAATAGCAGTCTCTACTGGAATGAATACCCAAATAGGTAAGATTGCTAAAATGCTTGATGAAAATGTAGATTCTGAGACTCCTCTCCAAAAGAAACTCGCACAGCTTGGAAAATACCTAGGAATAGGAGCCCTTGTTATATGCGCTCTTATGTTTACCGTCGGTGTTCTTCAAAAAAGAGATCTTTTTGAAATGCTACTTACATCTATCAGCCTAGCTGTTGCAGCTATTCCTGAAGGCCTTGCTGCAATAGTAACTATAGTTCTTGCAATGGGAGTTCAAAAAATGATAAAAGAGAAAGCCATTGTACGTAAATTACCTGCTGTTGAAACTTTAGGTTCAGTTAATATTATATGTTCAGATAAAACTGGAACATTAACCCAAAATAAAATGACTGTTACAAAATTCTATACTGGTAACACCCTTCAAGATATAGGCACTCTAGATATTAATAATAATGAACATAAGCTATTACTTGAAAATCTTATTTTATGTAATGACGCTACTTACTCTGAAAACTCAAAAACCGGAGACCCTACCGAAATTGCATTACTCGTAGCTGGAGTTAATTACAAAATATTTAAAGACGACTTAGAAAAAGAGCATAAAAGAATAGATGAGATTCCTTTTGAATCTGATCGAAAATTGATGACTACTGTAAACAAGTACGATAACCAGTATTATGTGATGACAAAAGGCGCCATTGATAATCTATTAAAACTATGTACTAAGGTGTATATTAAAGGCAATATAGTTGAAATTACCCCCAGCATTAAAAAAGAAATATTAGCTGAATCAAACAACATGTCCGATGATGCCTTAAGAGTGCTAGGAGCTGCTTACAAAATTATTCCTACAAATCATGTAGAAATTGATTCCTTAGAAAGTGATTTAGTGCTTATTGGTATGGTGGGTATGATAGATCCTCCTAGACTAGAGGTTAAGGATTCTATTTCTCTATGTAAAAATTCTGGAATAAAAACTGTAATGATCACTGGTGACCATCAAAATACTGCTTTTGCTATAGCTAAAGAACTTAATATTACTACAGATCCACTAGCTGTTATGTCTGGTAATGAACTTGATAAACTAACAGACGAGGAACTTAACGGTAAAATTGATAATATAAGCGTATTTGCAAGAGTGTCGCCAGAACACAAAGTTAAAATCATAAAAGCTCTTAAATCCAAGGGGAATATTGTCTCAATGACTGGAGACGGAGTAAATGATGCACCATCTCTTAAGATGGCAAATATCGGTGTGGCCATGGGTATAACAGGTACTGATGTAGCTAAAGGTGCTGCTGATATGGTATTAATAGATGATAACTTTTCAACTATTGTTTCAGCTATACGCGAGGGTAGAAATATCTTTACAAACATCAAAAAAACTGTAGTATTCCTTATATCTTGTAATCTTGGAGAAATTGTAGCGCTATTTCTAGCAATACTTTTAGGTTGGGCATCGCCTCTTAGACCTATCCATATATTATGGATTAATTTAATTACAGATACACTTCCAGCCTTAGCCTTAGGCGTAGACCCTGGTGACCCTGATGTAATGAAATATAAACCACGTAACCCAAACGATAGTTTATTTAAGGGTTCAAGTATAAGTTTACTTTTAAACGGAATGTTAATTGGATTACTAACCTTAGCAGCTTTTGTAATAGGTGCAAAATACTATAACGGAGATACTAGTATTTTCCCACTATTCCCTAAAGATATTAAAGCTGATGCTTTAGAGCATGCACAAACTATGGCTTTTGTAGTACTTAGCGTTTCTCAACTTGTTCACTCTTTAAATATGAGAAATGATAAAAAATCCATATTCCAAATAGGTTTATTTTCAAATAAATATTTGATTGCAGCTATAGTTTTTGGTATAGTATTACAAGATTCAATAATAAGTATTCCATTCTTAGCAAACGCTTTTAGTGTTCATGATTTAACTTTAGCGGATTGGGGCATCGTTACTGGATTATCATTAATGCCACTACTTATTAATGAAATTGTAAAAATATTCAAACGTAATTCACTGAAAATATAAAGCATGTTAAAAAAGTCTATTTATATAGGCTTTTTTTTGCGCATTAAATAAAAAATACGAACTACATGTTTCTCTCAAAAATAATGTAGAAGCTGAAAATAATGTAACCCCTATATACAATTAAATGATTAATAATTATAAGGATACCAATAGAAATAAAAAAAGCCCACTCCTGTATTCAATACACAAGTAAACTTTTCAGTTAATTATTCTACTTCTTTTAATTTGGTACCTTCTTCATTTTGAACAATTAGATTCGATTTCATAAGCCCACCTAACGCTCTTTTAAATGCGTTTTTACTAGTTTTAAATGTTTTCTTTATATCATCTGGAGAACTTTTATCATTAAATGTCATAAATCCATTTGACTTATTTAGATATTCTAATATTTGCTCTTCAACTTCATCTCTTTCTTCAAGCCTTGGTTTTCTTGCTGTTACATCCATTTTACCATCTTCATAATATTTTTGTACTCTTACTTTTAATCTATCTCCTGGTGTTACACTAGTATAATTCTCATTTCTTAGAATAACAGCTCTATAAATATCATCAACAGCTATCATTAATGTACCATTAGTCTGGATTCCGTATACTGTTCCCTCCACTTCATCATCAATTTCATATGAATCGGTATCATATAAATATTGATCAATAAAAGTAGTAGCTGCAAGTCTTCCAGTCTTGTCTAAATATATGTAGAAAAGATATTTTCTACCTGTTTCCAATTTGTAATTTTCTTCTTTAAAAGGAACTAATATATCTCTTTCTAAACCTATTTCCACAAAACTTCCTATTGCAGTCATGTCAACTACTTTTAAATAAGCTAAGTCACCAACCTTTGCAAGAGGTTTCTTTAACGTTGCAATTAATCTGTCACTGGAGTCTCTGTATATGAATGCCTCAACTTCCTCATCAATTTTAAGACCTCTACCTAATGTGCTTTTCATTGGCAGTAATATGTCATCACTAGTGTTATCTGTCCCAGCGCCTAAGTAATACCCAAAGTCCGCTCTTCTAACTACTGTTAAATTATTTAAATCTCCTATTTTTATCATTTATTATCTCCTACCTTTTTTTAAACTTTTGACCAATCTATATATTTATTAAGTTTATCAACGAATTTTACTAAATACTCTTCTTCAAGTTCTGTAAACCTACCTATATATGGGCTATCTATATCCAAAACCCCATAAATCACATCGTCTTTTATTATAGGTATAACAATTTCTGAATTTGTTGCAGAGTCACAAGCAATGTGTCCTATAAAATCATGAACATTTTCTATACGTTTAAGTTTCTTCTCTGTTACCGCCGCTCCGCATACACCTTTACCTAATTCTACTCGGTTACAAGCTGGAAGGCCCTGAAACATTCCGAGAACTAATGTATTCTCACGTATAATGTAAAACCCTGCCCAATTAATTCTATCCATAACCGCTTTAACTATCGCCGCTGCGTTTGATAAATTTGCTAGATCATTTTTTTCTGAGCTAAGTTGTCCTTCTAAAAGAATTAGCATATATTTATATTTCTGCTCATTTGTCATCTTTTCTATTCCATTTAATTTTATAATATTTCTCACTCCTTAAAAACACAATGTCACAACTGTTTATTCTCTAACCTCTATTGTATTAAAAAACTAGTGAAAATAAAAGCTATTTATTTTTATTTTAAAAAACAAAGTAACCTTTTAGCAAATAAAGCTTTACAAAAGGTTACTATATTTAACTTTAATCTATTTTGCTATATATTTCAATGAAAGCTCCGCATAATGCTCTGCTGATTCTTTTAAGCTTTGTTTTTCTTCTTGAGTAAGCTGACGAATAACCTTTGCTGGGCTTCCCATACAAAGAACTCCTGAAGGTATTTTTTTGCCTTGTGTTACTAAGCTACCGGCTCCAATTATAGTATACTCTCCTATTTTAGCCCCATTTAAGATAGTGCTGCCCATCCCGATTAAAGTATTATTTGCTATTGTGCAACCGTGCACAATAGAATTATGTCCAATTGTTACATAATCTCCAATAGTCGTTGGGAAATCATCATCATTATGAACCGTGCAATTATCTTGAACATTTGTAAAAGACCCTATAGACATGCTGTTCATATCACCTCTTAAGACAGCTCCAAACCAAATGCTACTGTGCTCCCCAATAGACACATTCCCTATGACGTCTGAACTGCTAGCAATAAAAGTGTTTTTATGTATATTTGGTATTTGTCCATCGAATTGATGTATCATAGTTTAATCCCCGCCTCTTCCAAAATAATATATATAGGTTTATTATACCTCTATATTGTATAAATAAGTTTCTTATTTGTCGAATTATTTATTTGATTTTTTTCCAGTTTTAATATATAATCTAAATTGATTTGATTACCATATGTAGTCATGATTTTTTCTATATTTACTACATATAGTGTTATGTGACTTTAATACACACTATTACGCGAAATTATAGAGAGAGCGTTTAGTCTTTGTATTCCCAAGCATTAATTAGGTTTTTTTACATATTTTAGATATTAATTTCAAGATTAGATAACTCATAGGAGGTGAATATACTAGCTTGTATAGGCTAGTATTAATTATGGCGGAAATAAAAAACTTAATTAAAAGATATTACACAAAGGAATTAGAAAAAGATACCACCATTACTGTTTTTGATTTGTTTACATGGAAAAAAGTGGATGTATTTATGAAAGACCATAAATCCAATAAGGTACTTTTAGATATGAAAGATTTAGAATTCCCAGAACATTACTCACAGAATTCTTGCGATATAATAGCTTCAAAATACTTTAGAAAATCTGGTGTTAATAATAAGTTAGGTTATGAAAATAGTATGAGAATGGTAGCTCATCGACTTGTTAATTTTTGGTGTGAAGCCTTAGTTAACGAAACTGTTATTAAAACACAAGAAGAAAAAGCAATTATTTATGATGAATTAATATATGCATTTTTAAATCAAATATTTGCTCCTAACTCTCCTCAATGGTTTAACACTGGCCTTAATTTATCCTACGGTATAAAAGGTGGATCATTAGATAATTTTTATTATGATGAGAAAGAAAAAAAGATTGTTAAAAGTGAAGATGCTTATACAAGAACTCAAGCTTCAGCATGTTTTATTCTCTCAATCGAAGATAAACTTTTAGGTGAGCATTCAATTTCTGAGCAGTATGTAACAGAAACCAAATTATTTAAAGGCGGTTCTGGAACAGGAACTAACTTCTCAAACCTTAGAGCTCGCGGTGAAAAACTATCTAGTGGTGGTGTTTCTTCAGGTCTAATGAGTTTTTTAAGGGGCCTTGATAGGAATGCTGGTGCAATTAAGTCTGGTGGAACTACAAGACGTGCAGCTAAGATGTTATGCCTTGATATCAATCATCCTGAAATAATGGAGTTCATGACTTGGAAAGCTAAAGAGGAAGATAAAGTACGTGCTCTAACTAAAATGGGTTACGATGGTAGTTTTGAAGGAGAGGCTTATGAGACTGTATCTGGTCAAAATGGAAACAACTCCATAAGATTCTCAGACGAATTCATGATGAAAGTTGATAATTTATCAAAAAATCCTAATCAAACTATTACTCTAAAAGGAAGATGTGATTCTTCAATTGATGAGGAAATAAAGGTTAAAGAACTTTGGGATACCTTTAATAAAGCTGCTTGGCAATGTGCTGACCCTGCTCCTCAGTTTGATGACACCTTTAATGCCTGGCACACTTGCCCCGGTGGAGAAGACGGGAAAGTTAATGCTAAATATAATAGAATTAATTCAACTAATCCTTGTGGAGAATATGCTTTTTTAGATGACACAGCTTGTAATTTAGCTTCTATCAATGTTTATAAATTTTATGATACTAAGACTAAAGAGTTTGATGTAGAAGGATATGTACATTTAATAGGACTTACTGAATTAGTTCTTGAAGCATCAATACATTGGGGCCAGTTTCCAACTGAGGATATAGCAAGAAAAAGTTATTTATTTAGAACTACAGGACTTGGGCTTGCAAATTTAGCTTCTTTATTTATGGTAATGGGCTATGCATATGACTCAGAGGATTCTAGAAATATAGCTGCAACTCTTAGTGGAATAATGACAGCACAATCTTATTATGTATCTTCACTACTTGCAAATGAACTAGCTCCTTTTGAGAAATATGAAATAAATAAAAAGCACATGCAACTAGTTATAAGAAATCATGCTAGAGCAGCTGGAGCTCTAAATACTAAATATGAGAATTTAAATTATGAGCCTATAAAAGTTAACCACAATAATTTAATTAAGAATTCATTGAAAAATATAAGTGAGACCCTAAAAGATTGTTGGTCAAAAGTATTAGTCAGTGGTGAAAAATACGGATTTAGAAATGCTCAAGTTACAGTTTTAGCACCTACTGGTACTATTTCTTTTGCAATGGATTGTGGTGCAACATCTGTAGAACCATACTTTAGTCATTTCATTTATAAGAAATTATCTGGTGGTGGATTCATGACCATCGTAAATCCTGTTATTAAAGCTTCACTAGATAATTTAGGATACAGCCAGCGTGAAACAACCGACATTCTTGATTATATTCTAAGAAAAGAAAAAGTTAATGAAGATGGTTTTGAATATGAGAAAATTATTGATGGTAAAATTGAAGGTGCACCACATTTAAAAGCTGAGCACTTGCATATATTTGATACTGCAAACAAGTGTGGTAGCGGACAAAGATATATCTCATTTATGGGTCATGTTCTTATGATGGCTGCAATAACTCCAATGATATCAGGTTCTATATCAAAAACTGTTAATTTACCTAAAAATGCTACTATAGAAGACTTTAAAGAAGTAATAATTAGTTCTTGGAAATTAGGAGTAAAAGGTATCTCTCTATATAGAGATGGCTCAAAAGCGAGTCAACCTTTAAACACTACATTGTCTGAAAATAAAGAAGTATTACTTGAGGATTTATCATATGAAGCCCTTTTAAAGAAAGCAAAATCATTACAAAATGTCTCGCATAATTCAACAAGAGAGAAACCAATTGGAATACGTTATGGAACTACTCATCCTGCTCAAATTGATGATGTAAAAGTCTATACTACTGTAAATAGACGTTCAAGCGGAGAAATTTCTGAAATATATATAACTACTGATAGAGAAGGTACTATTATTACCGGACTACTTAATTCCCTATCAAAAGCAATTTCAGTAATGCTTCAGCATCATGTACCTGCAGAAGATATATCTAAGATGCTTCGCGGACAAAAATTTGAGCCTTATGGTTTTGTACAAAAACATCCTTATATTAAATCTGTTTCATCTATATCTGATTTAATTAGTAAGATTATTGACATAGAACTAGGAGACTATTCAAGGTGTCAAATTAAGCCTGAAAATTACAGTGGCAATAATATACCTAACAATCCCCTAATACCTTCTGACAACGAAATTTCGACTAGTTTAGCAGAGGATGAGAATGTTATCTCCCAAGCAAACATGAGTACGAGTAATATTCAAGGTGAAAGATTATACTCTGAAACTTGCTCTCATTGCTCAAGTACTAGGCTTGTTAGAAATGGCACTTGTAAAGTTTGTTTAGAGTGCGGAACAACTACAGGATGTAGCTAGACCACATTGTATTTTTAATTAGTAAAGCATAAATACAACTTTGACCTTTACTAGAACAACTTTGAGGTGTCCTGTGACAACCTTAACCTTTACCGATACAACTTTGACATTCACTACAAAATGAATATTTATTCATAAATATTCAAATAAATAAATAAATAAAAAAAATCACTATTTATAATATAAATAGTGATTTTTTTTACATATTGGCATATAATTTCGGACATAATAATTATAAGAACATTTGTTCTTTATTCAATTGAACAACTAATAGATGAAATATTTTTCTAGATGTTAATTGCTGAACTTCACCCCTTAGAAAAAAAATCCAAAAGGTTTTTATTTTTAACAAATCGATATGTATAAATTGTTTTAAACTATCAGGAGGAATATGAATGGGTAGATATAATTCAAATAAGCTTACAACTAAATTTGTTCAAGACTATATAAAAGATAAACTTTGGGAAAAAGATAATATTGAGTATACACCTTTCTTAAATGTAAGAAGTGTTCCAACTAAAGGTAAAGCCAACCGCATCATGGGTTGGAAAACAGGCAGAGAACATCATTTTCTATCAAAATTGGAGTATGCTGCATTTTATCATTTTGATTGGAGTAATGATGTATTAGATATTAAAGAACAATATCCCCTTTTTCCTATAGGCGTTTTACAAAACATAGCAATAGAATCGGGGATAGATTATCCTAATTTTAATGGTGAACCTATTATTATGACTACTGATTTTCTAGTTACTACAAAATATAATGGTAATATACCTCATCATGCTAGAACAGTAATTCCTTCTATTAATCTTTCTAATAAAAGAATTATTGAAAAATTTGAAATAGAACGGCGTTACTTTAATTCAAAGAATATAGATTGGGGCATTATAACTGAAAAAGAATTATCAAATATATTTACAAATAATATGGATATACTTCATTCAAATAAATTAAGCAATAATCAAACCATCTTAGAAAAGCAATATAACTTTGCCATGTATAAGCAATTGACTGAAGGCATAGAAAATACTCCTTCTAAAAGTATGCCAATAGCCTACCTTCTTACAAAGTTATCAAAGGACTTGAATATAAATTTTTCAGATATAAATGAAATATTTTTAAAAGCTATAACTGATAAAATAATAGTTTTGGATATATATAATAAATCTTTAAATATCACCGCATTAACTATAAATGATATAAAAGTAAATAACGAAATACTTTTAAAAGCAGTCAATACACTCTAAGGAGGCATTCTATGAAAAAACTACAGGTCAATATGGTGTTTAGAAATACAAAAGATACTGTTGATTATAGAATTGTTCATATATCTTTTGATTACTCTGACATAGTTTGCATAGAACTCACTAATAAAAAGGCACTTCCATACCTTGATAATACTGCAAATGTAGAATCTCAAGTTACTAATAATGAATTAGAATTTCTTGAAAATGATCCATATTTAAAAATATTCGATGAATGTGCTATTCAAGACAGATATTTAAAAGCACGAGATGTAGCTTTTGAATATATTAAAGAATTATGTTCCACTGATAATCTTTCAAGGCTCTATAACGTAAATTTCCGCTCTAATTTAATAACTGAGATAAGTAAAAATTTCCATGCAAGTAAAGTAACCATATATAAAAATTTAAGACTGTACCTCCAAGGCGGTATGACTAAAAACTCTCTATTATCCCACATGAAAATTAATAGAGTTATAAACTACTCTATTAAAACTGGCAGAAAAAGAGATGTCACTAAAGGTGAAGGTATCATAATTGATGATAATGTTTTATTGCATATAAAAGATATATACGAATTGTATTATCTAAAGATTGATGGCTCAACTATAAAACAAGCTTATCATGAATTCTTATATAAATATTATTCTTATCTTACAATTGAAAATGGCAATGAAATCAGAAAAATACTTGATGATGATAAGATACCAACCCTTAGACAATTTAAATATCATATGGATAAGATTAGAAATTTAAAACGTGAAATATTAAGCAAAATTGGTGAAATAAAATATCAACAAACTGAAAGACCAACTCTTTCTAGAGAGGATATTAATGTTTTTGGACCAGGACATTTATATGAAATTGACTCAACGGTAAGTGATATATATCTTTCAAGCAACATATCTAGAAATATAGTTGTAGGTAGAGCATCTTTATATATAATAATTGATGTCTATAGTAGGCTTATAACTGGATTTTACGCAGGACTTGAGGAAAGCAGTTGGACCGCCGCTATGATGGCGTATATGAACATGAATGAGAATAAGGTAGATTTCTGTAAAACATATGATATAGATATTACAGAAGAACAATGGCCTTCATATGGCATACCCTCTAGGATAAACGCTGACAGAGGTGAAACTATAAGTAAAGCATCTGATGAACTTGTACGTCATCTTCATATAAACATTGAAAATAACCCTCCCTATTGCCCTGACATGAAAGGTATTGTTGAAAGATGGTTTAAGACTATTAATGATTACTTGCAAAAATATGTTCCAGGTGGAGTTAGGAAGAATCATCAGCAAAGAGGTGGTGAAGATTATAGGAAAAATGCTGTACTTAATATAAGAGAATTTAATCAAATGCTAATAAGGTTTATACTTGGTTATAACAATACTGTTTTACAATCATTTTCTATGAGTAAAGATATGATTGATAATCAAATAATTCCTACGCCCTCAAATATATGGAACTATGGTGCTACAATGAAACTTCTTTTCACTAGCAGTATACCTAAAGAAAAAATGATGCTTACATTGATGCCTAAAGCTACCGCATCTATCCAAAGAGGTGGCATTTGTTTCAAAAGGCTATATTATTCATGTGAAACTGGAATACGTGAAAATTGGTTTTTAAGGGTTTCAAATGCACCTAAGAATGTAGATATAGCCTATGACCCAAGAAATTTAAATAAAATATACATCTATGACAAAAGGACAATGCAATTTGAAACCTGTAATATGCTCCCGAAAAGCCTTAAAGATTATAAAGATATATCCCTTGATGAATTAATAAAAATAAGGAGTACCGAGTCTAAATTAAAAAAATTAAATAACACTGAAAATATTTCATTGCAAATAAATTCACATCACCAGATGAAAGATATAATTGACAATGCGGTTAAACAATCAAAAGTGATAGCACCCTTATCAAAAGATAAGATAAAAAATATCCCTATAAATAAAAAAATTGAAAAGACTATTATGCGTAAAGAAGAATATTTCGATCTTGATCCTCTAACACAAAATAATGATACTATTGTTGTGAGCTTAGATAAATATAAAAACAAACCAAATGACAATGATGAAATAACCTATGAAGAACACGTACAAAAGCATAACGATGAAATGAATGATTTATTACAAAAAATTATATTGGGAGACAATGAAGATAAGTAAGGGAGGTTGATTAATTATGACTGAATACAAACGTAGGATGAGTGCAATATATGCTACTCCATCTTTACCTGATTATGATGGAAATCCTTTTATAGAGGCTCTCCCTCCGCTTCTTGAACCTACCGAACTATATAGAAAATTATATTCTCCTATTAAGTATAGTGATGCAGAAAGAAACCTGTCAAAAAGTCAAAGAATACAAATTCTAAGTAGGCTAAAACATTTTTTTATTCCTAATAATAAGCATGTTGAATTGTATAATAAAATCTATATGGCACTTACAGATGGTTATAAAGATAAAAACCCATTCAACCCTGAGAATGTAAGAAGAAAATGTAATATAAGAAGAAAATACTTTAATCGTGATATTAATATCAGTAATTTTTACATTGATGAAGATATGGTTGAAGATATATATACCACTTCTAGTGGCTTATGTATCTTTGGTATTAGTGGCGGTGGAAAAACTGTCTCAACTAATAAAATATTAAATCTCTTTCCTCAGTTTGTACAGCATACTGAATATAAGGGTCATTCACTAATAGAGAACCAAATAGTTTACATTAAATTAGAATGTCCTACAGATGGAACCATAAAATCTCTATGTAATGCCCTTTTCAATAAACTTGATGAAATTATAGATAATGCTCAATATTTTAAAAATTGGGGTGGAGAAAGACGTGGAACTATGGTTCAAAATATGCCTAATGCAGCTATAAATGAAAATATTGGTCTTACTGTAATAGATGAAATACAGCATCTTGCAAGAACCCAATCGAAAACTAAAGAACTTTTAGATTTTCTGGTTGAGATAATAAATACAATCCAAGTTCCTATTCTTGTAATTGGTACAAATAAAGCATATCAGGTTCTTCAAGATAACATTAGAGGGCCAAGAAGAATAGGTGGTAATGGATTCATGCTTTGGGATAGAATAACTGATAAGACTGAATGGCAAACGTTTATGACAGCCCTGTGGCAATATCAATGGACTCAAGAAAAAGTACCCCTATCTGATAAATTAATCAACTTGTTTTATGAACACTCCCAGGGTATTGTAGACTTTGCAATTAAACTTTTTACATTCACTCAAGCAAATGCAATTTATAACGGACATGAAAAGATAGATGAACAAACAATCAATGAAACCGCAAAGAAGGATCTTGCTCTTACTAAAAAAATGAGAGATGCAATTAAAAGTGGTGATATTAACTTAATGGCTCAATATGAAGATATTTTGATACCTAATGAATCAGAGAGATTAATGGATCTATCTAGGCTAGCTGCGAAAGAGGAAGTTATAAAACAAACCTTTGCTTTAGATAGGCTGGTAATAAATCAACGAAATGAGGATTTATATTTAGAATTACTTAGTAAAATGCAAAGAATGGCTTCCGGAGAACTTAATCTATTAAAAGACACCTTACGGGAAGTATTAAAAACTGTTGATATGACTAAATCTTATTTAGAGATTGAGCAGGATGCACAAACATTATTTATGGAGAAGTTTAGAGATAAATTATTAAAGGAAACACCTCAACTACAAAAGCAATCAAAAATCAAAAACATCGATTCTTATAAAAAAGATGACTTGCGTACTACCTTCAATAATAGTAAAAAAGATGCATATATGGTGCTTCATAATATGGGATATATTAAATCTCCTATAGAGTTCAGAGATTATGAGGTGATGTAACTATGCTTTCCTATTTCCCTCAAATAAGAGATGAAGAGTCAACCTATAGCATTTTTTCTAGAATGCAATTTGCTATGCAACCGCCTAATTTTGAAGTTATGGGAAAAATGCTTTTTAATAGAAAATTTGAAGTTGGAAGATTAAATTTTCAAGGATCTTTTGATTATTTATGCAATAATTTGCCTTCCGATTTCACTTCAGAAATGTTCTTTTATAATAATACTATCTATCCTCTTTTTGTACCCTTTCTATCAACGAAAAAGCAAGAAAAAGCTTTAGAGTATTTCAAAGGTGATTATCCTGATAAACTCAATAAATGCCTTAGAATAAGCGATATTACAAAGACCAAAACTTATATTAGAGTATGCAAAGAATGTATTAAAGAAGATTTTGATATCTATGGGGAACCTTATTGTAGACGGCAACATGGAGATTGAATTAAATAGAATGTGTTATAAACACAAAGTCCCTTTATATGAGTTTACTATCTTCCCGTATAAGATACCAAGTGTGAATGTCAACGAATTTCTTTACCACTTGCTACTGAATTTGTTTACCAGTAGTGACAATGAAAAAGTTTACCACTTTACTATTTTTGCTACTGAAAAAGTTTACCACT
>NZ_JAHLEB010000074.1 GCF_018861735.1 Clostridium lacusfryxellense
TTGCATGCCCAAAAATAATAGTTGTAAAAGAAAAAGGCCAATTAAAAGCATACATACTTTCAATTGGCTATAATTCTATTTGTCACAAGATGGTTAACTTAATGACATTGCTCAAAAGAGGAGTTTTTTTATTTAACAAATGTTCCATTATCAATTTCTCTAAATGCTTGCTTTAGTTCCTCTTGTGTATTCATAACAATAGGTCCACCCCAAGCAATTGGTTCATTTAACTTATCTCCGCAAAACAAAAGGAAACGAACTCCTTTGCTTGATGCTCGAGCTATTAGCTGCTCACCATTATTAAAGAGCACTGCACTTTTACTAGGCGTTATATTATCATTAGAATTATCAAATAAGCCTTCACCTTCTACTATATAAACAAACAAATTTGCATCTTTAATAGTATCTAGTTCCCACTTTACGCCAGGTTCAAGGTTAACATCCAAAAATAACATTTTTACATGTTCGCCTTGAACTGCCCCCGAATTACCTTTATATTCTCCAGAAATAACCCCAACTGTTGAACCTTCCCCTAAAATTTTAGGCACCATATCCGCTCTTATATCCCTATAAGTTGGAGCCGTCATTTTATCTTTTTGTGGTAGATTAAGCCAAAGCTGAACTCCTAGCATTCTCTCAGATACTTGCGGCATTTCTTGATGCATAATTCCACTACCGGCAGTCATCCATTGGCAGCAGCCATCTAAAATATTACCTTTATTGCCTAGACTGTCTTGATGCTCAATATGTCCTTTTATAAGATAAGTAACTGTTTCAATTCCTCTATGTGGATGCCATGGGAACCCCTTCGTATAGTCATCCGAATCATATGAATCAAAAGCATCTAACATCAAAAACGGGTCAAACTCTTTAACATCTGGTAAACTAATCACCCTTACAAGTTTTACTCCGGCCCCATCATATTGAGTGGTTCCAGTCACTACTTTACGTATTGTCCTAATTGTCATTATCTTATTCCTCCTTTATCCGGGAACATTTTATATTAATAACTTGTTTTATATTAAAAGCACTTACAATATCATTTAAATTATCTGATGAATGAGAAAGCACTTTCGAAGCTTGTTCTACTTGTTTTGTTTGCTTTAAAATAGAACCTATAAGTACCAATATTTTCTTTTATCTGATTTATTTCATTAGCTTTAAGTTTAATTAAATTCGTGATTGCTGTTACATCGTTAGTTACAAGCGTTATCTGACTCTGTATTTTATTAAAAGCATCCATAGAGCTAGAAACAATCTCACTTTCCTGCTCTATCTTTGTTCCAATATCACGTACATTTTTAATTGTGATTTCAGTCTCATTTTGAAGAGAAGATATAAGTTTTCCAATTGATACAACTGCATCTGCAGATCCAACTGCGAGTTTTGATACTTCTTTTGCAACAACATTAAAGCCTTTACCAGCTTCACCTGCACGTGCAGATTCTATAGATGCATTTAATGCCAGCAGATGGGTTTGTTTACTAATTCCACTTATTACATTTGTTACTTCTGTTATTTCCTCTGAGTATTCCTGAAGTACACTTATGCTATCAAGTGTATTTTTCATACCACTTTCTAAGGCTTTCATGCTAATTATAACATTTTTAGACGCCTGCGTATTAGAATTTATAGTCATTTGATTATTTATAAATTTGTTAAACCATCTCGAGAGCTCTCCAATTTCATCATTAGAGTTTTTCCCTACCCTAAGTGTGAGGTCACCTTCACCTTCTGCTATTTCCTTTAGGATTGAAATAGTAGAATTAAGTGGCTTCACTACCATTTTTTTTACCGCATAAGCTAAAAATAATGAGCTGAAAAGCCATACTAAAATCAGTCTAGGCAAAACATATGAGTCATTAGATAATGATAATAAATAATTTCCAAATATAAATGTTGCACTTACAAGTGCTGATAATAGGGGTAACTTAAAGTTTAAACTTTTACTTTTATAAATTTCCGATATATCACCTTCACACATCATACCCCAAGTATCAAAGCAGTTAGGTGGATTTATAATTATACCTTTGCCCCCAACTAATATATGCCTATAGTAAATGTAACTATATTTTTCAAAAAAATAAAACACCTCTAATTTTTAAAATTAGAGGTGTTTTATAATAACTACCTAACAATAACTTTTAACCAAGTAATTGTTCAACTTTCTCTTCTATTCTTTCTGGTTCATATGTTGGATCAAATCTTTCAATAACCGCGCCGTCTTTACCTACAAGAAATTTTGTGAAATTCCATTTAATATCATCGCCTGTTGTATTAAATCCCATACCAGACAATTTACTATATAATCCTTCTGATTTTTCATCTTCACTAGCCTTAGGTGCTTCTTTCTTTAAGAACTTATATAATTCATCTGCATTTTCACCATTAACATCTATCTTAGCAAATGTTTCAAAAGTTGTACCATAGGTAAACTGGCAAAAATTTGCGATTTCTGCATTAGTTCCTGGAGCTTGATCAAAAAATTGATTACTTGGGAAATCTAATATTTCAAAACCTTTGTTCTTATATTTTTCATACATTTTTTGAAGTCCTTCATATTGAGGAGTAAATCCACAACCAGTAGCTGTATTAACCACTAATAGTACTTTTCCTTTATAATCCTCAAGTGAAACTTCGTTACCTTTTATATTTTTTACTTTGAAATCATATATCATATTAATTTCTCCTTTTATTCTTATTTATGTATTATTATTTTCTTTTTTGCTGATCTACATATGCCACGGCTGATAATGCTGCTATATTTCCTTCACCTGCTGATTTAATATATTGATAAGGCGTACCTACTATATCTCCGGCAGCAAAACAACCATCTAAATTGGTTTTCATATTTCTATTAACTCCTACATGATTTCCATCCATAATAAGTCCTGGCACTAATTGCCCTGGTGATACACTTTCCCTTAAAATAAATATACCATCTGTTATTAACTGCGTATTTTTAAGTATTAGTTTAGTAACCTTCTCATCACCAACTATTTCAACTGGTATGTCTTTAATTATTTCTACTGATGAATCAACTTGAACCTCTTCTTTATACATTGGAATATAATAAACTTTAGATGCCACTGTAGCTATGAAGTTAACTTCATCTTCTTCCTTTTTATCATAAGCTATTATTGTAACAATTTTATTTTTATATAATGGAGCATCACAAGTTGCACAATATCCTACTCCATTACCTAAGAACTCTTCTTCACCCTTAAAAGGTTTACCGAAATTAACTCCTGTAGCGAGTATTATTGAAGTTGCTTCATACATTTTCTCATTTATCATTAGTGCAAAATAATCACCCATTGCATATACATTATTTACTTTTTCCTGAGTAATACTTATATCCATTGCTTCTAAATGGCTAGCAAACTCATCTTTAATTTCAGCTCCACTTTTACCATAAAAGCCCAAATAATTATTAATTTTATGTGCCTTTACTAATTTAGTACTGAAATCTTTACTACCAAAAATAATAAATTTCTTATTTCTTATTTTTGCATTAAGCGCTGCCGATAAACCGGCTGGTCCACTACCTATTATTGCAATATCATATCTCTCACTCATTTAATATTCTCCTTAGTAAATAAATTATTTTTTAATAATTCTTCTATATTACTAAAGTAATTCTTCTATATTACTTTAGTAATTCTTCAATATCACCTTTAATACTTAATGGAGTTGTAGTTGGTCCATATCTCTTAATTACATTTCCATCAGAATCTATTAAGAACTTTGTAAAGTTCCATTTTATTTCTTTACTTATTAAACCTTTTGCTTCGCTTTTTAAATATTTGTATAGTGGATGTGCATTTTGTCCATTTACATCTATTTTCTCAAACATTGTAAAACTAACACCATAATTTATTAGGCAAAAGTTATTTATCTCTTCATTACTTCCTGCATCTTGTTTTGCAAATTGATTACAAGGGAACCCTAAAATCTCAAAATCTTTTTCCTTGTATTCCTCATACAATTCTTCAAGTCCCGTAAACTGAGGTGTTAAACCACATTTACTTGCAGTATTTACAACTAAAACCACTTTACCCTTGTATTCTACCATATTTACATCTTGTCCATCCATATTTTTTGCTGAAAAATCATAAAATTTCATTTTAATTACTCTCCTTCATATATATATTGTGTATTTTTTTAACTTAATAAATTTAGTTTTACTAACTAAATTTAATTTTATACAATTTAATTTTGCTCAACTCAATTATATAATTATATATCTTTAATGTCAACCTAAATTATAATATTTTTTATTTATTTCGAGCCCCGAATCTCAGCAAATAAAAATAAGCGTTAAGTCTTTTTTACATGACTTCACACTTATTTTATTAATTATGTATAATTTATATTACATATTTCTCTTCCGATTGGTTTTTTCTTCTATAGATGAAATAATTCCTTGGCTACTACGTCTGGATGATGATAACGACCTCTCTTTATTGTAACCTTCTTATATTGAATTGATTTTTGTGGACACCACTGCATACAAGCAACACATTGCTCGCATTTATGTTGCCATTCCGGTTTATGATCATTCATTTTTATATTATTAGCAGGGCATACCTTGAGACATATTCCACAACCATTACATTTTTCATCTGTCCAAAAATTTTCATCTTTTTTAGAAGGATTAAAACTAGTGTACATAAAATCACCAACAGTTTGCATTATTTTATCGCTGATCCCACTAAGTTTAATTATCTCATTATTATTTATACTCTCAACAATCAAAGGTATCTTTTTCTGTTCATTTTCAAATAATCGATTTTGTTTTTTCTCTGATATAGGTGAATACATTACTTGATAATTCCCTGGCATCTTGATTTTAAATGCTGCAGAAAGCTTTATTCCCTTATTAATTAACAGTTTTTCTAATTGTGAAATAGAAGCATCAGCGGCTCTTCCAAATGTTACAACTGTATACACATAAGCATCACTTGGAATATCTATTTTCTCAATAAAATCTTTAACTAAAAGGGGCATTCCAGAATAATATACTGGAAAAATAATTCCGACTTTCTTTGATGTTGTATTGTTAAACCCTATATTATTTCTGCAAATTTGTATAATTTCCGTATTTTTTAATCCAGCTGCAATATCCTTTGCTACCTTCAAAGAATTACCGCTTCCACTAAAATAGTAAATTGTCGTTTTCATAGTAACCCACCCCTACACTAATTATTATTTTCAATCAAAATCGTTCTGTTTGGTATTATTCTATATTACATATATATTATTGTGAATTATTGTTAATGTCAACTTTTAACTATAAAAAATTATCACTTTAAATTATCATTTCTCCTCTAACTCAAATAACTCTTCAATAGTAGTGTTTAAATATCTTGCAAGCCTCATTGCTAGTTCTAAAGTAGGATTATATTTATCATTCTCTACAGCTATTATTGTTTGCCTAGTAACCCCTAACTTTTTAGCAAGCTCTTCCTGTGTTAATTGATATTGTTTACGGAATTCCTTCACCCGATTTTTCATGATATATCCTCTCCATAATGGTTTAGTATTAACCTTTTAACTATCTTATAAAAAACCACTTCTAATATGATTATTATGAGAGGCAAGCCTAATATACCGCTAAATAAAATATCTATAATAGTCAATATAATAAGAAATACATTAGTATAAATCAAAACTATAAAAGCTGCTTTATCTGAAACTATACGTTCTCTTTCATCCATAAATCTGAGTTTATTATTACCACTAACTATTGGGGCGTTAGGTCCCCCCGAATGCTTATTAATTATTGCTTGGCCTACAAGCATAACCATCATTTGTGTACTTGCCAATAGAGGTATGTATAAGTTAATTGAAAATGAAATAAAAATTGTACTAAACAAATGTATTGATTGAAACAATATTAATTTATTTAAAATTATTGCCATCCATAAACCGGAAATTAATATTGATTCAAAAAACCAAGTATATCTAATTGCTAACCGATTTACTGCTTGCCCGCGTTCATCTTTTCTTAGAAACATTTAAATAAACCCTCCTAAATGTTAAATGTTAAACCTTCTTTATATTTAATGATAACATATTTTGTAAATATGTTAACAGTTCTTTACATTTTCAATCCAATTTATATTTTTATTTAAATCACTTACTGCCATATTATAGTATAATAAATACATATAATTAAATAAACCAATGAGTTAATAATTTTTAAGCACTTTTAAAAAATTTAGGGAGGAATTGATTTGAGAAGTAAATTCCATTTGGGTATCATATTAATAATTTTCGGTATAGCAATAATATTCGACCAATTAGGGCTATGGAATTTTGGCAGAGTAATATCAACGTGGTGGCCGCTTTTACTAATAGGAATTGGTTGTAGTAAACTAAATAGAGACTCAGCTTCTAAAACCTCAGGTATAACATTCATTATAATAGGTATATTTTTTCAAATACGAGAGTTCCATATTTTTAATTTTAATCTAATGAGATTTTTCTGGCCTGCTATAATTATAGCAATCGGAGTGTCATTATTATTACCTAAAAATTCACTATGGGTAAATCACAATTTAATTAAAAGAGATATTGACCAAGATCTGGTAGATAATATAGCACTTTTTTCAGGCGTAAAAAGTAAAAATAATTCTAAAAACTTTAGTGGTGGTACCCTTGTAGCTGTTTTTGGCGGCATTAATATAGACCTTAGTGATGCGACACTTATAAATGAAGGCGTAAGTATTGATATAACCGCAGCTTTTGGTGGGGTTGAAATAATAGTTCCTTTGGATTGGACTGTTGTAGTTAGAGGTCTTCCTATTTTTGGTGGCTGGTCTAATAAAACTTCTGGCAAAAGTTATGTTAAACCAGGTGCACCCGTTTTAACTTTGCACTGTTTCGCAATTTTTGGTGGTGTGGATATAAAAAACTAAAACTATTATTTTTTACACTTTACAAATCCCATAACACTATCTACTAGATTAATAAAAATAAAAACAGTTGCAAATATCCATAAATTCCAAGTCCAATATGATAAAATTTGAGTATGTGTAATATTTGTATAATCAGCTATTTTCGTTAAAAATTCTTTATTAAATAAGAAATTATCACTTAACATTACACAAACAAAAACCGATAATGATATATTTAGCGTAGCATTAGCAATTGCTAGTAGAACGTTCCACTTCATAGAAATGAACTTCCAAATCAAGATACTAACTTGAATTATACTAAATAAAAGAATTAAAGCAATGTATGATTGTAGGCGTTCACTCACAAATAGTGGTGCAACAAAAATAAGACCATTGTTACCTTTAACATATAATCCAATAAGCTGATACTCCCAATATATTAAAGCTGTGAAAAACACACTACAAAATAGTGAAAATACAGTCGCTATACGAGAAATTCTTCTTCCTTTAGACACTGGTAACTCTTCCAAATCTTCCGGAGACCATTTTTTCTTTAAAAATGGTCTTTTACCATCATTAATTCCAGTTCTCTCTATTATTGCGAAAATAAATGTTACCCATAAAAATCCTTGAAACACCCCTTGTACAGGAGCTAACAATAACTCCATGAAAAATTTAATTGACATTTGAGCAAATTCCTTATAAACAGGAGGATTAAAACACCACTCTACTATAGTAAGACTTATAAATACTGTTGTTACAATAGATATCACTAATTTAAGCACCGCAATGTAATTATCATAAAGTCCAGGTCCTATAAGATATCTTTTCCTTTCACTATACCCATCAGCAAGCTCCCTTGGATTACCCAGTTTTAAAAGAACCTCACGTACATCGTTTTCCGAGAAATTCTCTGGTAACATATCTTCTATGTTTCCGCGAAGTTCTGAACTTACATCTTCCCTTGTATTTGCTTCTAAATGTTCAGTTACAGCATATACATAACAATCAATCAATTTCATTTTTATCTTCCTCCATTAATAATGAGTCTAAATTTTTTGAAAGAGATTTCCACTCACTTTTTAAACGATGATACACTTCTCGCCCGCCATCACTTATCAAATAAAACTTGCGTGGACGGCTTTCACTTGTGTCCCATTTACTAGTCAAAAGTTTCTGTTTTTCTAATCTACGTAGTAAGGGATAGAGTGTTCCAGCCTCAATTAGTACATTTTTCTTTTCAAGCTTTTGTACAAGTGAATAACCATACTCAGGATTATTAAGTTGGCTTAGTACGGAAAGTACTAATGTACCACGTTTTAGTTCCACAATTAGGGAACTAATCAGTTCATCTGTAGAACCCATATAATCACCTCTCATTCAGTATAGTGTACGTCGTACACTATTGTCAAACAAATACTATTATAATAAATTGGATTTACGCTAAAAAGCAAAATATAAAATATTCAAAACATAAATAACCAGTATTCGACACCTATAAAAGACCAAATAGCCAGTAATGGTACTATTATCTAGCATATGTTTCATTTTTACCCCTATATCACCTATACCCCACTATTGATAGACCTGCCACATTTGTTCATAGTTTATGGAGTTTTCCAAACAGACATTCCTATGATATCATATAAGTTGTTAGTTCTAATTATTGTAAATTAGCTAACTTCGTATTAATATATTGAGGAGAGATCACATGTTAGAGTTCAAAAATATACAAAAGATTTTCAAAAATCAAACAGTAATTAAGGACATCAGTTTTACTGTTAATAAAGGGGAATTTGTCGTTATAGTAGGACAAAGTGGTTGTGGTAAAACTACAACCTTAAAAATGATTAATAAGCTAATTGCCCCCACTTCAGGACACATATATCTAAATGGAAAAGACATACTAAAAGAAGATACTATTAAGCTCAGGCGTAATATGGGATATGTCATACAACAAACCGGTCTTTTACCACATATGACTGTTGGAGAAAACATAGGAATAATACCAAAATTAGAAAAATGGACAGAGGATGAAATACATAAAAGAACAATCGAACTTTTAGAAATGGTTCACATGGATCCTAAGTTATACATAGATAGGTATCCTTGTGAATTAAGTGGAGGTCAGCAACAAAGAATTGGTGTAGCAAGAGCTTTTGCAACAAATCCTGAAATAATTCTTATGGACGAGCCTTTTAGTGCTTTAGATCCAATTACAAGAAATCAACTTCAAGATGAATTGTTTAATCTTCAACAAGAATTCAAAAAAACAATAATATTCGTAACTCATGATATGGATGAAGCTCTTAAACTTGGTGATAGGATTTGTATTATGAAAGGCGGAAGTATAATTCAATTTGATACTCCAGAAGAAATTTTAAATAATCCTGCTGATGATTTTGTTGAAGAATTTATAGGTAAAAATAGAATATGGCAGCAACCGGGATTTATTAAAGCTAAAGATATTATGATTACTGAGCCAATTACAACTAGCGGCAACAGAACAGTAGTCCAAGCTTTAGAAATCATGAAAGCAAACAAAGTAGACAGTTTATTAATTATTGACAAATATGATAAGCTTGAAGGAATAGTTACAATAAAAGATATTATAAGAAATTACACAGGTTCTCTAAAGGTAAATACTATTATGGGCACAGAGATTAAAACCGTTAATTTGGATGACTCTTTAATAGATATATTAAATCTAATGAATGAACTTAAAATTGGATATGTTCCTGTTGTAGATGATAGTTCAAAGTTAGTTGGATTAATTACTGAGAGTAGTTTGTTAATTGTTTTAAGCAATCAGTATATTGACCAGGAGGATGAGGCGTAATGGGAATAATAAATTCAATAGTTAGTTTTAAAGATTTTGTAGTTTCAAGGCAAGGAGAAATAATAAATTTAACACTTCAGCACATTGAATTAACAGTGTTCGCTGTAATTATAGCAATAATTGTTGGAATTCCTTTAGGTATTTTAATATCTAGAGTTAAGAAGCTCGCAGGTCCAGTTATAGGTTTTGCGAACCTAATACAAGCTGTACCAAGTTTAGCACTATTAGGATTTTTAATACCACTAATGGGAATAGGTAGTGCACCAGCAATACTAATGGTATTTTTATACTCACTACTTCCTATAATAAAAAATACCTATACTGGACTTATGAATATAAATCCAGATGTAATTGAGTCATCTAAAGGTATGGGCATGACTAATAAACAAGTCCTTAATCTAGTTCAATTACCACTTGCATTCCCCGTAATTATGACTGGTATAAGAATATCAGCAGTTACTGCTGTCGGACTTATGACAATTGCAGCATTCATTGGTGCAGGTGGACTTGGATATATGGTTTTCTCAGGTGTTCAAACTGTAGATAATAATATGATACTCGCCGGAGCAATTCCTGCATGTTTACTTGCGTTATTAATGGACTCTATTGTAGAGAAAATTGAAAAAGGGGTAACCCCTCCTGGAATTAGAAAAGCAGATGGAACAATTAAACTATCTAAAAGAAAAAAATACAAATTCAATAAAACTCAAAAAATTATAGCTAGCAGTTTAGTAGTTATATTGATAGCTGGTGGAGCGTATTTGTACAGTAAAAAAAGTGACACAATTATAGTAGGTTGCTATAACAGTTCTGAGCAGATAATACTCGGTAACATGCTAGCAACGTTAATAGAAAAAAATACAGATATCGAAGTAAAAACGCAATTAAATCTAGGAGGCTCGGGGCTTGCTTATACCGCATTAAAAACTGGTAAAATAGACATGTACCCTGAGTATACTGGAATGAGTTTGGTTGGTATTATGAAGCAAGCACCAATTAATGATCCAGATAAGGCTTATAAAGTTGTAAGTGATTATTACGTTAAAAATTATGGTATAACTTGGCTAAAACCTTTTGGTTTTAATGATACTTATACATTATCCGTAAGACAAGACACAGCAAAGCAGTATAATCTTGAGACTATTTCCGACCTTGCAAAAGTGGGAGACAAGCTTACCCTTGGTGCTACATTAGAATTTTGTAATAGAGCAGATGGATATGCTGGAATAACTAAAGTATATAACCTAAAATTCAAAAGTTTTAGTTCAATCGATGGAGGACTACGTTATACAGCTATAGGTAATAAGAAAGTAGATGCTATAGATGCTTTTACAACAGAAGGGCTATTGAAATCATATAAACTTAAGGTTTTAAAAGATGATAAACATTTCTTCCCAAATTATGATTGTGTACCAATAGTTAGTAGTGAAACTCTTAAGAAACATCCAGAACTTAAAGCTTTAATTAATAAATTAGGTGGAAAGATTACGGAGAAAAAAATGATAGATTTAAATTATAAAGTTGATAAACTTGGAGAAGAGCCTGCAAAAGTTGCAGAAGATTTTTTACTTGAAAATAAACTAATTAAATAATTCTTGCGAGAAAAGTTAACAAAAAAAATGATTCCTGTATTGTACAGGAATCATTTTTTTGACCCATAAATAGCAGTGATTGTTATTAAATCACATAACCTACAATCTGATTTCTACCTTTATTCTTTGCTTTATATAACGCATCATCTGCTTGTTTTATGAATTGGGTAATTGTAATGTATTTATTTGGTATAACAGATGACGTACCCAGGGTTATAGATACCTTATCCCCTATTGTTGAAAACTCATGAATTAATGATAATTTTTGTACTAGAAGCCTAAATTTTTCACCATATCTCATGGCATCTTCAAAATTTGTATCCGGTAGTACAATAATAAATTCATCACCACCATACCTTGCAGCAAAATATTTATTTGCTAGTGATTGACTAAGCTCATTACTTATTTTTATTAAACAATTATCCCCCTCAGTATGACCATAATTATCATTATATTGTTTAAAACAATCTATATCAAAAATTATGATTGATATAGGACTTTTGCTATCAATTGCTTTGTTCCACTCCTCAGTAATAACACAATCAAATTTTCTTCTGTTTGGAATATTAGTAAGTCCATCATTTTCAGATAAATAAATCAATTTATTATTAGTATCTTGTAGTTCTAATTGAACTTTTCTTCTTTGCTGTACTTCATCAATGAGATTTTTTGATTTTATTGCATTATATATTGCTATTGCTCCATAGGTTGAAAGTGCTTTTATAATTTCTACTGTAAGAGCATTAAAAGAATTTTTCTCAAAAGCTTGTACAGTAATCACTCCAATTAAATTTTTATCAACGGTAAGCGGGCAATATATAGCTGAATTTAGATCATTATTTTCTTTATTCCTTATTATATAATTCATATCGTCTACGTAATTTGAAAATTCATTAAACATATCATTAATGACAATAATTTTATTTTCTCTTAGACATTTTACTGCCATACTTGCAGGGTTATCATACTTAATTTCATGTAGCTCCGTTCTAATATCATTTTCTATAAGATATTTATACCCACTTATTTTCTTGTCATCATTATATAGACCAACTCCAAAAGTATCAGCTTGCATAAAACCTTGTATTGTTTCATGAAGCATTACATATATTTGATTAAGATCTAATGTTGTTGTAATTTTCTCTCCCAATTCACTTATAATAGTTATTTTTTTTATTATCTCTATAAGATCATCTGTCTTCCTTTTAAACACTTCATTTTTCTTTATTATATTCCTATTCTCCTCTTCTAAAATATCAAGTTGTACCTTTATCTTTAAATTTCTAACTCTGTTTTCTAATACTATATCTTCCGATTTTTTCTGATTTTTAAAATATAATTTATAATATCTATTTGTATTATTAATATCATTTTCCTTTTTATATAATATGATAGCTATTTTACATATTTCTATAGTTTTAGTATACATTTTATTATTTATAGAAATATTGTATACTTCTTCTAATTTACATATTGCTCTAACTCTTTCACCTATGTTTTCAAGGTAATTAACATAATCTAAATACAGATCAATTTCACCGTAAACATATGATATTTCTGAAGAAATAACCATTGCTTTGGCAAAATATTTTTCACATTCTTCATAATTCTTTTTTTTCTCATATACCAAAGCCGATAGTTGATAAGCTTCTACCATACCACTTTTATAATCATACTTATGTAAATATATAAGTGCTTCATTTAAATTAACCAAAGCTTTATCATAATTACCTAGGTAGTATTCAGCATAAGCAAGGTTCGAAAGTGCAATCCCAAATGTAGCATTGTAATTAAATTTACAATCAATTTTTACAGCCAAGTTGTAATATATAATCGCATCTTCATAACATTTAAGGATTCTATATACTTCACCCATATTGTTATAAATTTTTGCAGCATAAAATTCGAAACTATCATTATAGTAATTTTTACTACTATTAATTGTTTTTGAGATGTTTTTAGCAGAATTAAAATAATCCATACTTTTTTCATACTCGCCAATATCAAAATAAATATCACCTATTGCTATATAAGAAAGTATCTGCAAATCACATATACCTTGCTTTTGAGATAGTTTTATTGAATCACCTAAATATGACGTGGCCTTTTCATATTTACTCATATTTAAGTAAATCGCTCCAATTCTTAGCAATGAATAAGCCATCCCAATTTCGTAATTTTCAGCTAAGCATAATAAATATATTTGATTAGCAAATTCAATAGTCTCCTCTGAATTAATATATTTAATTTTTTCAAGCTTACCCAACATTTTTTTAATTGTCAGGTTAGTACATTCACCTTCCACTATAGCTCACCTCCTAATTGCTCATATATAATATATATAATTTATTCTCCTAAGACTTTTGTGAACCACTTAATAGTAAAACTGTTTCCATATATTTTACTTAATTAACTTAATTTATAATGTTATAAGAATACTTCATAAATCTGTTTTTTTCAAGATGTTTTTTTAATCACTCTTAAATACAGTTGATAACTTTATAAATGTTATTTATTTAATTCCACAAATTTAGCTAGGTTAGATAAAAAAAGTACCAATAGCTCGCAGACTTTTTTCAAATCGCCATTACTATTGGTACAAGTTTAATTCTATTTAGTCATGAAGTTTTTACCACGGTGCATATCAACTTCCTCAACTTTTATTACTCTTAGTGTTTCAATATCATTTTCTTCTAATGCAAGCTTTCCATACTTATTTACTTCAACCTTATCTTTTGGAGTATGATGAAGGGCAGTTGCACCACCTATACATCCACCAGTACAGGCCATTCCTTCTATAAAATTACCGGCAGACCTATTGAATTTTAATAACTTCAAGGCTTTATCACATTCAATAAGACCATCACAACTTATAGGTTTAAGCTCAACTGTTGTCTCTTGATCGTCAACTAAGTGTTTTACTGCCTCTGTAAGTCCACCAGATCTAGCAAAAATTCTCCCGTAATATGATGCATTATTTAATGGAAGTTCCTCGCACTCTGCAATATCTATTTCATAAGCATCAAGCATTGCCTGAAGCTCTTCAAAAGTTAATACATAGTCAGTAATGCCTTTTAAATCTTCTTGTTTAATTTCCATTTTCTTAGCTGTACAAGGTCCTATAAAAACAATTTTACATGTTGGGTCTTCTTTCTTAATAAGTCTAGAAATTGCTATCATAGGTGAAACTGTACTTGAAACATGTTTACCAAGTTCAGGGTAATTTTTCTTAATATACGAAACAAACGCAGGACAACAAGAGCTTGTCATAGTTTTAAGTTCTTCGATAGTTTCTATAAATTCTTTTGTTTCATTTTGAACTACCATATCAGCCCCAAGTGCAACTTCTATTACATCATGAAAGCCCATTTTTTTTATACCTGAAACTACTTGACCAAGTTTAGCAAAAGTAAATTGACTAGCTATTGCAGGTGCATATACTGCATATACATGTATGCTTTCATCAATTTTTGACTTTTCTAATATATCAACAACATCTACAACTGATGACTTGTCCATTATTGCACCAAACGGGCATTGATAAACACAAGCTCCACATTGTATACATTTCTCATCATCAATTACTGCTTTTTTATCTTCATCAAAATTTAAAGCACCTGCATTACAGGCTCTACGGCAAGGTCTCATAACATCTGAAATTGCATTGTAAGGGCAAGCAGTTTTGCATTTACCGCATTCAATACATTTATTTGGATCAATGTACGATCTTCGATTTATAGAGTGAATTGCGCCTACAGGACAGGCTTGAATACATTTGTGTGTTATGCAACCCCTACACCCTTCTGTTACTGTAAATCGTTGTATAGGACATTCATCACATGCAGAGCTTATTACTTCAATAACATTTTTGTTCTTTTTATCTCCGCCCATTACAAGTTTAATTCTCTCTCCAATAATGGCTCTTTCCTTATGAATACAGCAACGTGTTTTTGCTTTAGGTCCCGGAACAAGAACCTTAAAAAGATTTTTACCTTCCTTTTTAAGTGTTCCTTTAATAGAGAGTTTAGCTACTTCCCTTATTACCTCGTATTTTATAAGTTGTATATCATTATCAAAATGCTTCAAATTATCACTTCTCCTATTTTTATAATGTAGGTTATAAACACCAAAAAATTAGTATAAAATATTTACAACCTATCATTGAGAATTCATATATAAACGAACATATTACCGTTTCTTTTAATTATATTACCTGTAATAATAATTTTATTACATTAGAATAATAACACTATGTTAATAATTTATCAAGTGATTCTTTTAGGTAATATCAATAGAAAAAGTATAGCAAAAACATGCTATACCTTTACATTAACTGAAATAATATTCGTTAACTTGTTGAATACTTCTATACTGTTATATTTAGTGATATTTCATAACTATCCTTGTAAGGAATTAATCTAATTCCAAAATCCTCAAGAATACATGTTGCATTTTTAACCTCTTGAGCTTCAAATACTCCTCTAAATAAAATACTCCACGGTTTATTAACAACATCTACATTTATAACTATATAATGGCCATTTCTTTTCACACTTACTTTAAGCTCCTCGTTACTATCTGTATTATGGACGATTGAAGTTAAAGAATATCCATCTTGAATTTCGAAAACATGTAATGTAACTCCATTTGCATAATCGTAATCAGGTTTGTTATTAACATTACCCACTGCAATTATGCTGCTCGGCCTAACCATCAAAGGTATACTCAAATAATCATGTTTTTCAAAATTCCAAGTACCACCACCTACTACTCTTTTACCTGTAAGAAAGTTTGTCCAAATTCCCTTTGGAAGATAATAAGATACATCACCTGTTTCGCTGAAAATTGGAGCAACAAGCAGCGATTCCCCTAACATGTACTGCCTATCAATATAATCACAGTTCGGATCTTCCATAAATTCTAGTAGCATTGCCCTCATCATAGGAATACCCTTACTTGCTGCTTCTATTGCAGCACTATATAAATACGGCATTAATGTACATTTAAGCTTTGTGAAATATCTTAAAACATCAACTGACTCCCCATCATAAGCCCAAGGCACTCTGTAAGATTTACTACCATGTAGCCTACTTAGTGGAGATAACATTCCAAAAGCTACCCACCTTTTATAGATGTCCGGTGTTGAGGTATTTTCAAACCCTCCTATGTCATGACTCCAATATCCAAACCCAGACATAGATAATGATATTCCACCTCTTAAGCTCTCTGCCATAGATTCATAATCTGCTGTAGAGTCTCCACCCCAATGAACAGAAAACTTTTGACTTCCGACTGTTGCTGACCTTGCAAAAACTATGGCCTCTTTTTCACCTTTAACTTCTTGTATTGCTTCAAATACCACCTTATTATATAAATAAGTATAATAATTATGCATTTTTGTGCTATCATCGCCATTGTAATATACTACATCTGTAGGTATCCTCTCACCAAAATCAGTTTTAAAACAATCAACACCCATCTCCATTAACTTTTTAAGTTTTAGAGCATACCAAGCTGACGCCGCTGGGTTTGTGAAATCAACAATCGCCATACCAGCCTGCCATCTATCCCACTGCCAAACATCCCCATTCTTTTTCTTTATAAAATACCCATTTGCCTTTCCCTCATCAAACATACTTGAGCGCTGAGCGATATATGGATTAATCCAAACACAAATTTTTAATCCCTTATCCTTAAGTCTTTTAAGCATACCCTCTGGATCAGGAAATACATTTGTGTCCCACTTTAAATCACATAGGTGATACTCCTTCATCCAAAAACAATCAAAATGAAATACAGCTAAGGGCAAATCTCTTTTAATCATGCCATCAATTATTCCTGTAACAGTTTTCTCGTCATAACTTGTAGTGAATGAAGTAGTAAGCCATAACCCAAATGACCAAGCTGGAGGTAAACTAGGTTTACCAGTAAGCGATGTATACTTCTCTAGTATTTCTTTTGGGCTAGGTCCATATATTACATAATATTCAAGAGATTCACCTGGAACACTAAATTGAACCTTAGACACTCTCTCTGATGCCACCTCAAATGAAACTCGTCCTGTATGGTTAACAAACACTCCATAGCCTTTATTAGTAATATAAAATGGAATATTTTTATATGATTGCTCACTAGATGTACCACCATCTTCATTCCAAATATCAATTACTTGTCCATTTTTCACAAGGGACGTAAATCTCTCACCTAGTCCATAAACACATTCTCCAACATCAAGGTCTAATTGATTCATCATGAAGTTTTCTTTTTTTTCATTTTCCATATAAGCAATCTTTTTATACCCAGTTTTTGTAATAGATTTTCCACCACTTATAAAATCAATAGTAAAAGGTTCTTTTTTATTAACATTTACACTTAAATAACCTGTTTTAAGGATTATTTGACTGTCATCTTCCTTAATATCAATATGTTTATTTATAGTATTTTTAATATCAAACTTTGGTTCTGGCAATGTAGACCCTATAAAATGATCTAGCTTTACGTTAATAACGTCTTCCATTGGTGACGAGAATTTAACTGAGACTAGCATTCCATCTACAGTATCAGCGCGGTCACGAATTTCCTTATCTGGGCAATATATTGTAACAGAATCCGCGTTAACTTCAACATCATAAACCTGATGTAGATAGTGGGCTTTTACCCCTTTATTTAATAACCAGTTTCCATCTGTAAATTTCATGATTTATAGCGCCTCCTAATAAAAAATATTATACAATTATTCTTTAACAGAACCAGAAGTCATTCCACTAACAATGTATTTTTGTCCAAGTATAAAAACAATAAGTACTGGAATACATGTTAGTACAATATCAGCACATACAAGGTTCCATTGAGTAGAAAACTGTCCGAAAAAGTTGTAAACTGCTAGCGTCATTGGCCATTTGCTAGATTCATTTAAAAAGTATATAGCCATAGTAAAATCATTCCAAGTACTCATAAAGTTTAGTACAAATAAAGTTGCTATTATTGGTTTTAACAGTGGAAATACAATTTTAAAGTAAAGGGATGAAGGATTACAACCATCTATGATTGCTGCCTCATCTAGTTCTCTTGGAATTGTATCTATAAATCCGTATGATATAAACACACTAATTGGCAACGCAAATGCAGCATAAATAAGTATGATTCCTAGTCTTGTATTAATCAAATTAGTAAACTGTAATACCTTCATTAAAGAAATATAATTTACTGGCATAGCTATGCCAAGTACTAAAAAGTAATATATTATTTTGTTCCTTTTATTTTTATTTCTTGCAAGCACAAATGCTGCAAGTGTTGATAAAAATACTATGATTAATGTACTAATAGATGCATAAGTAAAACTATTTAAGAAAGATCCCATTAATTTACCTCTTTCTATAACTACTGAATAGTTGTCAAACATCCATTTTTTAGGCAATGTCAATGAAAGTGTATATGACTCTGCCGTAGTTTTAAATGAACTTATAAAAATCACAACTAGAGGTACCAATACAATTAATGAAACTAACCAAGCAATTACATTTTGAATAAGTCGCATTATAACTTTGTTTGCTTTCATTAATATTCCTCCTCGTATAATGTAGTTGTAAGCATTGATAATAAATCAGTCATAATAACTACGAATGTTATCACTAATCTCATATCTAATATTCGCAACTCATAATTTTATTTTATCTT
>NZ_JAHLEB010000075.1 GCF_018861735.1 Clostridium lacusfryxellense
TAAAATAAAATTATGAGTTGCGAATATTAGATATGAGATTAGTGATAACATTCGTAGTTATTATGACTGATTTATTATCAATGCTTACAACTACATTATACGAGGAGAATATTAATGGAAAACAAAAGCAAATTTAATAACTTTTCTAATGAAAATTTAAATATATGTGATGAAGAATTAGGGGTTACTATAAGTAGGTCAATCAAATGCGACAATAAATGTAGAGAATATAAGAGATCTGATATTTTAAAAAAAATATCGGAAATATATGCTAACAATAATAACGTAATATCGGAACATATACTTAAAGAAAATAAGTTATATCCTACGTATATTAAATGTTATTTTAACTCTATTGGTGATGCTTATAAATTAGCTGGTATTAAAGCGACATATACTAAACCTCATCATATAACTAAAGAAGAGTTTATAACTCGTTTCACTAAATTAATACCTGAGTTTTCTAAAAATAATATTCCTTTTGGAGTAGAAGATTTAAGAAAACATGGTCTTACCTTTTATTATATAAAAATGTATTATGGTAATCTTTATAATTTGTTGAATGAATTTAATATTTCTATTTAATTTTACTAACGGTAAATTTTTAGAACTATTGCATCCAGTAAACATTGGAATAAATATAATAGCTAAAATTAATATTGAAAGAAGTTTTGAAATCTTCATTTTTCACCATCCTATTATTGTATTACTTTTCTTTATCGTTAGGATAATTAATCCTGTCAAGAAATCGACTTTCAAGTTGTAGGGTATTTGGTGGTGAGATTTAGAAAAGGCAATTTATTCAGATTTTAAGCTAATGATTTCTGTAATGCTTTAGATAGAAGTTAACCAATAATTAGAATATACCTATAAAAGTACGGTAAAGTATAGTGTCTTAATATTTATAAATTATCAAATATAATTTTAGTGAAAAAAAAATTAAAAAAGGGAGGCCCTGATACACTGATTGTATCATTTGCCCACTGTCATGACAGGGAGCAGTTCATACATAGACATAGCTGCAATGCCATTAATCTTGTATCATCAGTAATCAATAACATGCGAGTACGAGAATCATATTGCCTACCTAAACATCCTGTGCAGGTATAAGCTTAACCATCACAAACTGAGATTACAGTGCTCCGGGTAAGCAGAGGTAAAAAGAGTATGATTGGGTTTTCTTCGTTTTATCACTAACTCATTCTTGAAAAATGTTCTACGGCTTTAGCAAATTCTGCAATTGTTCTATCGGCATCTCCATGATCTATACCATCACGAACGCAATGTTGCAAATGACCTTCCAGCACCACTTGCGCAACTTTATGTAATGCACTTTTTGCTGCATTGATTTGTATTAAAAGGTCTTCACAAGGAACATCTTTATCTAACATTCCTGAAATAGCTCTAAGCTGACCTTCAATTTTTTTAATTCTTACTTGAATGTTTGAGATATCCATACATTTACGCATATTATTGCCCTCCTATGAAATTATATTTATTCTCGATATAGCTAAATTGTTACCATGTTTTCTGAATATGACCTATAGGTGTAACTTTCATAATTTGCAGCTTGGCATGATTTTTTTAGGTCCTGTTTTTTATTATTGCTGTAAGCGTCATGTATTTTTACTTTTACTCGTCAAATCTGAGTTGTAGTATCTCTCATTTATCCATTTTTCTGAATTTTCAGGGTGTAATTTTTCTAAGAATTTCAAATTAACTTTATATATATGAAAATCGGTAGCTACAATACCCTTAACTTGTTAAAGTATTCCTTTGTCATTAGTCGAACCACCTATAATAAGTTCTAAAAAATAAGCCCATAGGTTTAATCCCATGGGGCTAATTATAAGCTTTTTACTATCCTCTAAATCCTTTGCTGTTTTGTTGTTTTCTTAGTCTTCGGCAATCAGGACATCTTTTAGGTTCATTTTCGAATCCCTTCTCTTTGTAGAATTCTTGCTCACCTTCAGTGAATACAAATTCTTTACCACAGTCACTACAAACTAAAATTTTATCTGCCATTTTAAACATCTCTCCTTTTTATTATATTAAAATCAAACAACCTATTAAGAGTTGTATTGTAAAAATAGGATAGGTTGTTATGTAACAATTTCAACTAATATTTAATATAAGGTTTTATAAACAAGTTGAAAATACTTTAATAATTATTTTAGACTATTATATATCAAATCTAAGTTTTCAGTCATACATTTAAGATAATCTTTATTGTCTTCCTTGCTCTCAATAGTGTGTATTTTTTCAACTTTAGCTCCTACTTCTTTTGCAAGGGCATCAGAAACTTTTGTACTTACCATATCTTCAACAAATATAGTCTTAATATTATTTGTTTTACAATAATCTGTTAATTCTTTTAATTTTTTAGCACTTGGTTCACCTTCAGCAAAAACATTTTCTACGCTGTTTTGTTTGAGTCCAAAGTCTCTACAAAGGTATGCAAAAGCAGCGTGACCCGTTACAAAGCTTTTACTGCTTACAGTCTGAAACTTCTTATTGTAATCATTATAAAGAGTATCAAGCTGTAATGAAAAATTATTGAAATTCTTTTCATAATAGTCCTTATTGGATGGATCTGCTTTAACTAAAGCATCCTTTATATTTTTAGCTTCATTTTTGGCACCTTTTAAGCTAAGCCATAAATGTGGATCATATTGTCCATGCTCTTCTATTTCACCCGAGTCTGTATTTTTAATTGGTTCCGAACCTTTTGATCCCTCAACTGTTATTAAATTCTTATTGTCTACAGATTGTAAAACCTTATCCACCCAAGATTCCATACCGAAACCATTGTAAACAAATATTTTAGCATTACTTAAAGTTTCCATATCCTTCGCCTTTGGTTCAAAATCATGTGGCTCTGTACCATTAGGTATAATAGTTAATATATCAACCTTATCTTTTCCTATCGCTGCAGTAAGTTCTCTCATTGCATTAAATGAGACTACGACTTTCACTTTGCCTTGAGTTTTCGTACTGTTATCTTTCTCCTTTTGGTTACCGCATGCTGTAAACGTTAGAATTGTACAACTAATTAAAACGAACATTATCATTTTCTTAAACATTTTTATCACTCCTTAAATTCTCTTCTTGCAAGTCATTCGCATTTACATATATAATATACGCATAAGGTAACGTTTGTCAATAATAATATTTACATATTTTTCTATGGTATTAATATGTTCATAACGACGTAGTAAAATGGCAAAAGTATATATTGACTGGAGGATAATTATGATTCAAATTAACAACTTATTTTTTTCTTATACTAACTCACTACCATATATTCTTAATGATATTAGCTTAACTATAGATGATGGAGAGTACATATCAATATTAGGTGACAATGGTTCAGGTAAAAGCACTCTTATAAAATTAATGCTAAATTTTTTGTGCCCATCTATGGGGACTATAGTAAATACAAATAAAAATATTGGCTATGTAGCACAAAAATCTGATTTCTTAAATTCACAGTTTCCTATAACGGTATATGAAATGCTCAATTGCTACAGAAAGATACTAAAAATAAAAGATAAGAATATAGTAGATAAAAATTTAGAATTAATTAATATGCTTGATTTTAAGAATTCACTCATAGGAACTCTGTCAGGCGGGCAATGTCAAAAAATATTTATAGCAAGAGCATTGCTTGGAAGTCCTGGTTTGTTAATTTTAGATGAACCTTCAACAGGAGTTGATTTAAATAGCCAGAAAGATATTTACAGTTTAATAAAAGAATTAAATAGAACTAATAAAGTAACTGTTATTGCAATTGAACATAACATTAATGCTGCTATGAAGAATTCTTCTCTTATCTATCATTTATCAGGCGGGAATGGCCATTTGTGCACTACTGATAAATATATTGAAGAATATCTAAAACCAAACAAAGGAGAGGATTCATATATTTCATTATAGTTTTATGCAAAATGCTTTTATGATTTCCATATTAATTTCTATACTTTGTCCATGCATTGGGTTTTTTCTAGTATTGAGAAGATACTCAATGATTGGGGATACATTAGCTCATTCTTCTCTTGCGGGTGTTGCAATTGGTCTATTGTTCAATAAAAACCCCATATTAAGTTCGTTCATATTTACATCATTTTGTGGAGTTCTAATTGAATTTTTAAGAGATTATTTTAAAAAATATGCTGAACTAATACTTGTTGTGGTTTTGTCCTTAAGTGTTGGAATAGCCATTACTATTATGAGCTCTGGAGAATTACATGCAAATGTGAACTCATTCCTATTCGGAAGTGTACTAACTGTAACAAGAGATGATTTATATGCGGTCTTAGCATTAAGTCTTATATCAATTATGACATTAATATTTTTATATAATAAGCTTGTTATTATAGCCTTTGATGAAGAAGCGGCAAAAATCGGAAGAATAAATGTTAAATTAGTAAATTATATATTTTCTATATTAGTCGCCGCTACAATATCTGTTTCTATGAGAATTGTTGGGGTACTTGTCTTAAGCTCAATGATTGCTTTACCAGTTGCTACAGCAATGCAACTTGGAAAAGGGTTTAAATCTACTCTTTTATTTTCAATATTATTTAGCGTTATTGACATATTATTTTCACTGTTTATCTCTTATTATATGAATTGTGCTCCAGGAGGAATAACAGCGCTTATTTCAGTTATATTACTTTCATTAGTCATATGTATAAAAAAATTCATACCTGTTTTTCTTAAAAAAACTATATAAAATAAACAGAAAAAGGAGCAGATTGTCAAAAAAACACCTATAGTCTAGACATAAAAGTGTTTAAGCTAAATTTACATTATATCAAGGGAGGGCATTATGAGAAAAATTTTGTTTTCAGAAGTGAATTTATTAAAGCTTCAGAAGAATAAAAACATCCTTAAAGTAAGTAAAAATGTAAATACCCATACAGCTCATTTCAAGCGATTATTCATTAAAAAATATATATCTAGTAAATTACCAAGAGATATTTTCACGTAATATAAGTTTGAATGTAATTAACATATTAATTACCAATAAGGTTCGAATAACTGGTAGGGAATTTATAAAAAAGGTGGTTTTAATGTGGAGAATGTGATTATTACTATTAATGGCGAGAAATATTTTGAAGGTAGTTTTAAAGTAGAATTGGACCCTAAATTTGATAATGATGGAAATTTAATATCTGTACAAGGAGATTTGGGCAACAAAATTTATGGAAGAGGTGATATTTATATAGACAATTTGCCGAACTATAGTGGATTTGTTGATCTAAAAAATCCTAAAATATTTAGAGGTATTTTTGAGGCAGGAAAAGTTATAGCGTATCAAAAATACGAAAGTAAGATAAAAAAATTTGATACCCTAGAAATAACAGTAGATAAAAAAGTTATTTATTGGGGTGAAATAAATATTAATTTATATGCTGATATAGTAAATGATAAAGATAATAATGAACTGTATGTAAACAAAGAATATATAATAGATGATATTATTTTAGGTTATTGTAACAAATCAGAAAAGAGTAAATATAACTTTAGTGAGATAAAACCCAAGTTAAAAAACGAGAAAATTATCATACCGTTTCAGGGGCTTATGATTAAAGGTTCTTGTTGCAGTAAACTAAATTTAAATAGAGGATGTGTTCTAGAAGAAAATTTTATAACAGATATTAGGGTTGAGAATGGTGCGATAAAAGGATATAAGTTTAGAAAAAAAATTCAAAATGATTTTACCTATGAATATTCTGGAGATGTTAATGAAAATTATAACTTAATTTGGGAAAAGAGCGGTAGCATTTTAAATATTTTTCATCACGATGTGCGTATAATGAGATTAGAGGGCGAATTTACATATTCTCAACAAAAAATATGTGGTGGCGATAATTTAACTTCGAACATTTACGCAAAAACTCTATATTTCTTTGGAACTATATATGATTATTGTAATCAAAAGGCATTAGTTAATGTATTTATACGAATGGTTGAATATGACAAAACAGGACTGTATGTTGAAGGTTTTACAAACAATAATGACGACGGAGAAATTCATGATTTAAATAAAGATGGAAACTTAAATAGATGCATATATAAAGGTATGATTTTTAATGGAGAAGAATCACAAAATAATGAAAATAACAATTTACTTGATAATGGTCAACAAACCAATATAGGATTAAATTGGTTTGTTGGAATTGTAGGTTTAGATGGTGTTAAAAAATCTTTGAAAAGCTTAGAAGACCTAATGATATATCGAACAATTAGACCTGAACTTAATGAATTTTCGAAATCGATGCATATGGTTTTTGTTGGTAATCCTGGTACTGGTAAAACAACGTTTGCAAGAATATTAGGAAGAATGCTTAAGGATATAGGTTTTCTAGAAAAAGGACATGTAATTGAAGTTGATAGAAATGATTTAGTTGCGATGTATGTTGGTCAAACTGAGAATAAAACAAAAGCTAAAATAGAAGATGCCATGGGTGGTATATTGTTTATTGATGAGGCGTATACACTTTTTCAAGAAGAGTCTCCAACTGATTTTGGTAAAGAATCAATAGATTGCTTGTGTAAAATAATGGAAGATAAAAGAGATAAATTTGTTGTTATTGTTGCCGGTTATCCTGAACTAATGGTCAAATTTTTAAACTCTAATCCTGGATTAAAATCACGATTTACAGAAAAATTTATCTTTGAAGATTACAATCAAGAGGAAAAGATAGAAATTTTTCAAAATATAGCAAATAAGAATAAAATTACATTTGATAATAAAACGCGAGACTTAATAAAGGAACAAATGCAGTTTTTACATGAAGCTTATGGAAATGGGTTCGCTAATGCGAGAGGAGTAAGAAATTATTTTGAAACTATAATTAGGGATTGCTTGGTTCCACGTATATTTAAAAATATGGATTCAAAATCAATAAATGAGAAGAGAGAATATGCTCAAAAAATAAAAGGCCATAAACAAACTTATATAATTATAAAAGAAGATGTAAATAATGCTACTCAAAAAATGAAAAAAAGATTAGGCAATAAAAACTCAAATCATAAAGAAGATATTTTAAAGGTAATTAAGTAATGAAAAATGGTGGTGGCAGCTAATTTATTGCAATGGTATAAATGTTGTAGTAACAACATAAATTGTCAATCAAAATTATTAGATATCAATTATAAATACATGGATAACTGCAAAAATTAGAAAGGATGATTTTATGAATGCTGATTTTATATGTTTTAAAGATGTTTTAGAAAAAAAGGGGTACAAATTAACAACAAAAAAACAAATAATATTAAGAACTATATTTGATAATAAAATACATCAAACATCAAAACAGATCTACGAAAAAGTAAAAGCAAATAATATAGCACTAACTACGGTTTATAGGGCATTAACTATATTTAAAGAGTTAGGAATAGTAAAAGAAATAGATATTAACCGTATTAGTTACTATGAAATGAAAATAATCAGTGAAAATCCAATACATATTCATTTTCAATGTCATAAATGTAATAATATAATTGACATAAATAGTAATAGTTCAAATGTTGAATATCTCAATTCAAGTAAAAAAATAGAAATGGACAATAATTTCCAAATATATGATTCAAACATTATATTTGTAGGATTATGTAGTAAATGCAAAGAAAAAACGAAACAAAATAAAAGAAGATTATAATATATTGGAGAAAAAGAGGTATAACTATATTTTTCTAAAATAAACATATATTTATAGGAGGTGAGCTAAACGTGTCAAAAAAAGATTATTATAAAATACTTGGAATAGAAAGCAATGCCACTGAAGAAGAAATTAAGAAAGCCTTTAAACGTTGTGCATTGAAATATTACCCAGATAGAAATCAAGGAAACAAGGGGGCTGAGGAAAAATTCAAGGAAATGAATGAGGCATACCAAGTTTTATCTAATTCAGAAAAAAGATCGAAATATGATAAATCTGGAACAGATGGGGCTAATGGGTCAGGATTAGATAGTAGCTACGATTTTTTAGGATTTGATGGTTTTGATGATATATTGGTGATATATTTGGAGGAACATATTCTTCAAGAAATATGAATAGTCCTAAAAAAGGTGGTGATATAGAATATAATTTAAATTTACAATTTGAAGAGTCTATATTCGGAGTGGAAAAAAATATTTTGGTTACAAAAAGTGAAAAATGTGAGGTTTGCGGTGGTATCGGTAAAATAATATTCGAACAATGCAAAAGCTGCCATGGATCTGGAAAACAGAAAAGAAATAGGAAAATAAAAATTAATGTTCCAGGTGGGGTTGACACTGGAAATGTCTTATCATTAATAGGGCAAGGAGAACAGGGCGAAAATGGTGGTCCATCAGGAGACTTATATATTAATATTAGCGTAGCACCTCATAAAACCTATAAGAGGGATGGGATTGATATCTATATTGAGTGTCATATAAGCTTTGGGTATGCATCCAATGGTATGGATATACAGTACCAACGATAGATGGTGACATTAAATACAAAGTACCTAGCGGAACCCAATCAGGAACAGTATTTAGGCTTAGGGGCAAGGGAATTCCGATAGTAAATGGACATAGTCGAGGGGATCAATACGTTAAAGTTATTGTAGATATTCCAAAAGTATTAAACTATAAGCAAAAGTACGCTTTAAAATTGTTTATGAAATCTTGTGGCGAAAGTGTAAATTTTTTGATATAAATACAAAAAAAATAAAGAAAAATTAAAATGATAAAATATTTAAAGATAGTTAATCATCAAGAAATTATAGTTGAATTATACAGCAGGTATAATCAAAAAAGTTGAGAATTTGTATATTATACTAATATTATAAGGCAATTTATCTATTGAAAATAGTTGTAATTTTTAATAATGACTACTATAATAATAGATATTAATAAATGCGAATGGTTTGCAAAAACGTTATATTGAAAAACGATATGGATGTAAATAATATAAAAATATATACTGGAGGCTAAAAAAATGAAAACTAAAGTTGATATAATTTCGGGATTTTTAGGGGCTGGGAAAACTACTTTAATAAAAAAACTAATTGAAGAAAAATTACACTATGAGAACGTCGTTATAATAGAAAATGAATTTGGTGAAATTGGTATTGATGGAACCTTACTAAGGGGATCAAATGCCTTCGTAAAAGAAATTAATTCAGGATGTATATGTTGTTCTCTTGTTGGAGAATTTGGAAAAGCTATCGAAGAAATTATATTGAAATATAAGCCAGAAAGAATAATTATAGAACCATCTGGTGTTGGAAAACTTTCAGAAGTAATTAAAGCTTGTGACAAACCTACCTTAAAAAAATTAATAACAATTAATATGGTTATAACTGTTGTAGACGTACTAAAATATAAGTTATACAACGCTAACTTTGGTGAGTTTTTTGAAAATCAAATAAAAAATGCCAAAACAATAATTTTAAGTAAATCTGAAAAGTCTGACAGAAAAAATTTAGATTTTGTGGTTAATTCCATACGTAAATTAAATAGTAAGTGCAACATAATAACAACAGACTTAAATAGTATTACCTCAGATACTATAATTGATGTTGCGGAGCAAAAGGATTCAGTATCGCTTGAGAAAGAAATAAAAAGTGCTAAAAACTTTTCTATAAAGGGACATACCTATGGAAAGAATACAGATCATCATGCTCATAATCATCATGCAAATGAAATTTTTGAAGTTTGGGGAACTGAAACTTTAAATGTATACAATGAAGAGCAATTAAATAAGATTATGGATAGTATGTCAAATTATAAAGAGTATGGATTTATTCTAAGAGGAAAAGGTATTGTTCACAGCGCTAACAATACATGGTTACAATTTGATTATGTACCTGATGAGTTTGAAATAAAAGATATAAAAGCTGATTATTCAGGAAGACTATGTATAATTGGTAGTAACTTAAATAAGAAAAAACTTTGTGACTTATTCAATGTAACAGTGTAAAGGAATTATAAAAAATGAAAATAAAGGTGGATATAATAACTGGGTTTTTAGGATCAGGTAAGACTATGCTTTTAAACGATAAAATTAAGAATGAGGTATCCAAACAAGATATAACAGTAGTAATACAATGTGAAAATGGACAAACAGAAATTGATTCTATAATTAATAAAAAAGAAAATTTATTTATTGAAAATTGTGATAAAGCAAATACTTCTGATGAAAATTTTTTAAATTATATTATTAATAAATATCATCCAACTAAAATAATTATAGAAGCTAATGGTATGAGTAATATTGATGAATTATTAGATATATTTAATTATTTAAGGATCAGTAAAAAATGTTTCATAAACGAAATAGTACATACTATAGATGCTATGTTCTTTGATATTTTTATGAATAACATGGGTGGTATAATTACAAATCAGATTTCAAATAGTGATTTTATTATCCTAAACAATACAGCTAGTTTACGGGGTGAAAAATTGCGTAATATAGAACGGACTTTAAAAAGAATAAATAAGTCTGCTAAAATAAGTACCGGAATTTCTATTTCGGCTAAGCCGAAGACTCTTAATACTGAAATAGTACTTCTCATGGGTATCTTAGTCTGTGCAATATCATATTTAATTTATTCTGTTTACAAACCAGTACACTTTGATATAAGTGCAACATTCTTTTCTTGGTTAGAGAGGTTTAATACAATATTTTTGAGCATTTTGATTCAAGCATTTCCATTTATATTATTTGGAGTATTTGTTTCAGCAATAATTCAAGTATTTGTTTCAAGCGATAAAATAACAAATATTTTTCCGCAAAATACTACATTGCAATTTATAGTTGCCTTATTTGCAGGATTTCTTTTCCCAGTATGTGATTGCGCTATTGTACCAGTAGGGGCAAGGCTTATTAAAAAGGGTGTTCCTTTGCCCGCTGCTGTAACATTTATGCTCGCTGCACCAATAACAAATCCCATTGTTATAGCTTCTACATTGTATGCATTCCCGAGTCAACCCTTCATAGCAATATATAGGGTATGTTTGGGCATGGTAATAGCATTTTTAGTTGGTGGAGCATTCATTTTTGCTCCTGAAAAGGGGGTTACACTTTTTGATAACATAGACGAGATTCCATGTAATTGTGGATTTTGTAGTGATGATTTTACTAATAAAAAAGGCGTTCTAGGAAAATTAGATGCAATATTTCGGCATGCAGGAGCAGAATTTTTTCAAATAGGAAAATTTATAATCATTGGTTCACTTCTTTCTAGCATAATGCAGACTATAGTGCCAAAAGAACTGTTTTCTAGTTTAGGTGGAGGAACTATAATTTCACTATTAATTATGATGTTATTTGCATTTATACTTTCAGTATGTTCATCCTCCGATGCATTTATAGCAAGAACTTTTGTTAATCAATTTCCTATAGGAGCGATAATGGGTTTCTTAGTACTTGGACCAATGCTTGATATAAAAAACTTACTTATGCTACTAGGTAACTTTAAAAAGAGATTTGTCATTAAACTTGTAATTTTAATACTATTAATTTCATTTGAGATATTGATAGTGTTCGCAACATTATTCTAAGGGGGGTATAAATTATGCAGTCAATAAGACTTAAGAAAATAAACTCAGAAGTATTATTAAAATTAATAATTTTAATTGGGTTTGCCTTTTTCTTTTATGACATAATCAAATCAGGAAAAGTTCTACTTTACGTTAATCCTAGGATTATTCCATATGTTAAGTTTGGCATTGTAGCAATGATCTCACTTTCACTATTCATTGCACGTGACCTATTCAAGCCTAAAAGAAAAGTAAATATAAAGCCCTACCTATTTTTTGTCATACCGTTACTCGTGGCGTTCATGACTCCGCAATCATCGGTTAGTTCAAAATCAATGACACTTGCTAGTGATAAAAGAACATCTCAAAATAATAGTGTGAAAAAGACCAATGTTTCAGATAATGTTATAACAAATCAAAATAAAACTACGAGCAATAATAGCAATGCGGCGCTCCCGATAAATACAAGTAAATTAAAAGATAATTTAGAAATAAGGAATAATACTATTGTGGTTAGAGATGATAATTTTGAAAAATGGACAGAAGAGATATCTAATAATATGGCAAAATATGAGGGCAAAAAAATTCAACTCACTGGTTTCGTATTTAAAGCTGAAGGCTTTAAAAATAATGAATTAGTCCCTGCGAGGCTTATGATGACATGTTGTGCGGCGGATTTAGTGCCGGTTGGTCTTTTAGCACATTATGATAAAGCTAAGGACTTAAAACAAGATACCTGGATAGCTATTACAGGCAAAATAAAGCTTTTAGATTATAATGGTGAAAAAAATCCAATTATTATAATTGAAAGTCTAAAAAATACTAGTAAACCATCAAAAGAGTACGTTTATCCTTTTTAGAATAATAATTTAATAAAATAAAAATGTAATGGAGGGACGAAGATGAGGCAAAATGGTATTAAAAAAAATAGTTGTTGGAAATTATATTTAAGTGTTTCAACATTTATAATTATTTTTTTATTAAGCGTGATTCTACCTAAAAGCGTCAGTGCTGATAATAATAAAAAATCTCAAAATTACTTTTATGTTAATGTTATTACTAATGTATTAGCCGTAATCAAGTCCTCAAACAATAAAGAAGAGCGTACTAACAGTAAAAAAGACATAACCATACCAGTTTTATCTTTTTTAGGAATTGATCTTTTAAATCCTATATCAATAATAAAGAAAGAAATTGCGTATTTGGATAACAATGAAGGTATAGATAATGAGAGCAATGGCGTTGAAAAAAGAAAAACAATTGTTCTTAACCCCTTTATATTAGATGATAAACAGGTGAGTAAATCTGAAGATAAAGTTAAAGATACTAATGCGATTGCAAACCTTTATAATCCTAAGTTGAAACAAACTCTAAACAGCTCCAAGCCAAGGGTGCTTATATACCATTCTCATACAACTGAAGCTTACTTAACATCAGATAAGGATAAGTCTAAAAATACTTTTAATATGGATTTAACACAAGGTGTCTGTGAAGTTGGAGATGTGATAGTAAAGGATTTAAAAAAATACGGAATTGTTGCTATAAATGATGATACTATACATAATGTAGGAGATTATAATGCATCCTACAAAAAATCTAGAATTACTTTAACTAAGTATTTAAAAGAATATGGAGACTTTGATATAATTATTGATTTACATAGAGATGGTGTTCTGGGAGATCGTAAAAACGAAACAACTAAAATAAATGGAGTAGATGTTGCTAAGGTTATGTTTGTAATGACAAAATTAAATCCTAGATATGCCGCGCAGAAAAAATTAGTAACTTCCATGATAGGAATATCAAACGAATTATATCCAGGGCTTATGGACACCAGACAAGTTTATCTTTATAATCGTGGAATGAGTTACTATAGCCAAGACATAAGTGATAATGCTATGTTAGTTGAGGTAGGAAATAATAATTCTACGATTACCGAAGCAAAAAATACTGGATTGTTTTTATCAAGGGTCATTGCAGAGCAATTAAACGGGAAAAAGTAAATGCTGCATAGATATCAATTATTAAAAGAAATATTTAAACCAGACCAGTAGACAGCATTATAATAAAAACTTGATAGATTACGACTTAGCTTCATGGATACACCTAAAGAGCTGCAATATTTCTTTGAAGGACACATAAAAGTAATAATACTTGATACATCATTAGTAAGCTAATGGGACAACAAACTAGACTATACCATAAACAAATATGCTTATCAACTTCTTGTCTTATATAGCAGACAAGGATTGAAAAAAAATACATTGTAGAGTTATCAAAGGACTAAAGAATACTAAAAACAAAAGTTGGATGGGCCTACTAGTATTCTGTCTAAAGAGTTTAATAAGTATTATAGTAAGTGGAAAAATAAAGAAGTAACAGGTGTTGAATTTGCAAAATTTTTAAATATAAGCAGAGCCCCATTATATAGACACATAAAAGAATATGAAATGTAAGAGAGGGTTATTCGGGATTATCTAGATCAATATATTTCCTACACTTTGCGTATATCCAAATATTCATCGGACGTTTATTTATGACCTCAACTTCATTTTATAATACATAAATTACCTTCTTAATTCAGCATACACTTTTATTTAATCAGCTTTGACAAAGGGTAAAGATTATAAATCTCTAGTTTTTTTTGTGGTATGAACTTAAGGCAACTATAAATTAATAAACTCTGTATAGGCAACATAATTATACTTTTTATTAAACGTGGAACGAAAAGAGCCACAATCCCTTTACCTGTAATAATCGAAAGCCAATAAGTATTTAATCCTAAATCAACAAATATTAGTATAATAGATACAGCTATAATTATTCTAAGCATAGTTTTTGGCTTTTTATAAAGCGATATTCCATAAATTATGCCAGATAATAATGCACTAAGAGTAAATCCTGGGAAATAAATTCCTTTGGGGAATAACATCATCCCAAGTATGTCTGAAAATGCTGCAGTTATCCCTCCTAAAACTGGACCAAACATAACTGAAGCTATAGCTATTGGTATGAATCCAAAACCTATTCTAACAATTGGGGTCTGTATAGCAAAAAAACGCGTTAAAACAATTTCTATTGAAAGTAGTAATCCCATAAAAATAAAAATTCGTGTATTTTTCAAATAAAGCACCTCTTCTTTTTTTATTTATGACAAATAGCCACATAAAGAGAATGGTGCTCTTTATTGTGACAGCGGAATGCAAAAATTATACCGCAAATCATTTCTGATTTTTCGTCCAGTGGCAACTTCCCGTCCATCTGGCACTTAACGCACAATTTCCTACTCTGCACTTTGCATTTTGAATACAATGTTATTCTATATGTTTTTTATATTGAAATCAATATTTTAATTACTTATATTAAAAATATAAAATCTTAAGCTAATCACAATTTTGATAATAAAAATTAACAATAATACTTTTTAAAATACTAACGGGTTTGTCTATTTATCTTAAATCTAATATTCGAAAGGCAGCGAATGGAACTATGGAACTGTATTTAGATTAACAAATGATACTTAATGTAAAAGTATGTCATACTAAGTAGGTGGGTATAATCTTACAGCTAATTTCATTAAGAATGCTTTGTAAAATTTTATCTAAAAACTGACTAACATTATTATGCTGATACGCTTCAAATTGTAAAACTTCTTTCATCTGATAAATTTGTTTGATTTGTTCTTTAGAAAGACAATTTTCAAATTTTTCATTTAATTTATTACCACTTAAATGGAATGGCGTAGATTCATAAGATTCTAACGTTAACATTGCAAAATATAAAGCATACACTTCATCAAGGGTAAAAATTATAGGTGATAATAATCTATGTTTTAAGGTGCCATATCTTCCGTGTCTACTATGCACTGAAAAAATAGGCATGCCTAATTGTTCCAATGAACTAATATCACGCAAAGCTGTACTTTTTGAAATATTATATTTATCCATTAAATCACTCAAATTAAAGAACTCTCTACTATTTAAGTATCTTATCATGTCATTTAATCTTTCTGATTTTTTCATACAATCCCTCTATTAAAGGTGTCATAATTTGATACCTTTAAATATTATAATAAATTTAAGGCAATATATCAATACATATAAAATATATTCCTGAGAGTTACTATAAAAAAGGAGATTGTTGTAAGCGATGGAACAAACACCGTAATGTAAATTAACCTCCTGTTTGATATACTTTGATAAAGTAGTCGATGGGAGGTTTTATTTTGAGATCCACAGCTAAAGATCAGCTTCTCTGGGAGCAAATAATTAATGAAAGAACTAAAAGCGGAATGTCAGTTGCTAAATGGTGTAAAAACAATGAAATTAGTAAAGGTAAGTATCATTATTGGAATCATAAAATAATTAAAAATCAAAATCCGAATAACGAAATGATATTTGCAGAAATTACTCCAATCCTTTCAAATGCCGGTCAGGCAATACTAACTTCAGATAAGTTGGATGATTTTCAGATATTTTTCAAGAGTATACAGGTAACAATTCCAAGCAATTTTAATCAAACTTCTTTAGCAGGACTAATGAAAGTCCTGAATGAACTATGATAAAGCATATAGCCGATGAGGCTGAACATATCTATATTGCTCTTGGTGCAACAGATTTCCGTAAACAACAAAATGGACTTTCTGCATTGGTTTCATTGAAATTCAAACTTGACCCTTACTCCGGCAAAAGTGTTTTCTTATTTTGTAATAAACGACATAATTCACTCAGGGCATTACGCTGGGATCGAAATGGCTTTATTCTAGTTACAAAATTTCTTTCTGATGATATGAAATTTCAGTGGCCAAAGAATCAAGGGGAAATAAGAGATATAACAAAACGTCAAATGGAATGGCTTTTGGAGGGGCTACAAATTGATCAGAAAAAGGTACATAGAGAAAACATTAACACTGAAAATATGAGCTTTTGATATCAGTCTAAAGCTAGTAAACTAGGCGTTCTTCTGGTATAATATAAGTAGTAGATTAACCAGAAGGGAGCCTTTGAAATGCAGTGTTTAGATGAAAAAGATCAACGTATTAGACAACTCGAAAATGAAAATAGAACGCTGCAGGAAAAGGTGGATTTACTGGAGCATAATGTTGAGGTTCTCACTCAAGCGGTGTTACATGCAGCAAAACAGCGGTTTGGAGCATCAAGTGAGAAAACACCTCCGATATATGGACAATGTTTCCTTTTTGGTGAACTAATTGATGGGATTTTAGATGAAACTGAAAATAAAGTTATAAATATCAAAGAACATAAGAGACCTATAAGGACAAAAGGTGACAGAGAAAAATTGATTAAAGCACTGCCACATGAGGTAATTGAATGTATACTTAATGCCGAAGAATCTATGTGTGGAATCTGCGGCAGTGAACTTAATATAATCGGAAAGAAAAAAGTAAGATCTGAAATGGAATATATCCCAGCAAAACTTATAATGAAGGACTACGTCCAATATGTATACAAGTGTGTTGATTGTGGAAAAAATGATACTAATCCATATGATTCAATAATTTGCGCACCTGTGCTAACGCACTCTTTCGCGTCGCCTTCATGTGTGGCATGGGTAATGTATCAAAAGTATATGATGTCAGTACCACTGTATCGCCAGGAAAAAGACTTTAAAAGAATGGGCGTTGAGCTTAAGAGAGACATGACTGCAAACTGGGTAATACGCAGCTCTGAATATTGGCTGAAGCCTATATATGAAAAGATGCACGAACAATTGCTAAAATGCGATGTTATCATGAGTGATGAAACAACCTGGCAGGTAAATCACGAGGATGGGAAAAAGGCATCAAGCAAATCTTACATTTGGATACATAGAAGTGGCAACTGTGAAGGACCTCCCATAATTTTATATAAATATACTAGTAGCCGTTCAGGTGATCATGCAAAGAAGTTCCTTGAAGGTTTTCGTAGTTATCACGTAAGTGACGCATATTCTGGTTATGAAAAAGTTGAAGGAATTACACGGTGTCTTTGTTTCAGCCATTTAAGAAGATATTATCTAGACGCTATTCCGTTGGATTCTGGTAAAAAAGAAATCCCAGGATCAGGCGGAGCCATTGGACGTGCTTATTGTGATAAACTCTTTAGATTAGAAAGAAAATGGAAAGAGTTATCACCTGAGGAAAGAAGAAAGAACCGACTTATATATAGCGTCCCTGTACTGGATGCCTTTTTCGCATGGGCAGAAAATACTTTTACTAATCAATACTACCTGAAGAAAGCTTTGGGATACACACTAAATCATAAAAAATATTTCACCAATTTTCTACTTGATGGAAAAATACCTTTATTAAATAATTTATCGGAAATTGCCGTGAAACCCGTAGCAATCACAAGAAAAAACTCACTGTTTTCCGATTCGCCAGCGGGTGCAGAGGCGTCAGCCACTGTATTTAGCATTATAAATACTGCGGCAGCTAATAATTTGGATGCTTTTAAATATCTTAAATACCTCTTCCGTAGGATGCCAAATAGTAATTTTGCATCAAATTCTTCTGTACTTGATGAATATTTGCCATGGGCAGATAAAGTAAAGCTTGAATGCAGTATAAATACAATAGAACCAGTAATAAACAAAAGGGAGGAATCTTGCAGTTAGTCAGCCTAATATTGACTACATGATGAACATGACCAAAGAGTTTCTTAGCGGCAAAATTGACGATATAGCATATACTCTCGATTTCCCATATGAGCTGGAGCAGCGATACAAAAAATGCATCGAGAAGATGATGATTATTGTGAATTGATATATGAGTGTCTTTATGAGGAAGGCATCGCTATATATAATGAGCTATCAGATCCTGAATTTAAGAAACTTATTCAAAAACAATATAACTATATAAAGGAAATTGCAAAAGAAGGATTCTATTAAAAAACAAGCCCCACAACATTGATGTGGAGCTTGTTTTTTAGGATACGGTAGGTGTTCCATCGCTTACTTTGAATGTAACATAACGTGTTGACCTATCTCATTCAAAGTAACATAACGGTCGTAATTCATCCCATAAAAAAAGAAGGTGTTAACCCCAATGTCATTAAGTTAAGAAATTAAACCAATAGTTTTAAAACAGAGTATGTTTAAAAATGCATACCCTGTTTTTTTTATATAATTTTTTAAACAAATTCCAGAAAATTTTCAAAAAAGTGCTTGACAAATAGCAAAAAAAATGTGGCGAAGCCCCTTAATTACAAGAATTTTTAAGGAGGCTCACTCATGAATGAATATGCAGATTTAATAAAGGGAAAATTGGACACTGTGTTAGCTGAAATG
>NZ_JAHLEB010000076.1 GCF_018861735.1 Clostridium lacusfryxellense
CAGCGATATCTATTAGGCAATGCATCATAAACAAAGCGCCTATCAAATGATAGACGCCTTACTTGAAATCTTTAATTATTTCCACTGTCTACTTGACGGGGGGCAGTTCATCCTCTAGGGTCCCTCTTTGTTTTACTAAACACTTGAACTAAGGATAAATCAACATTTTTCAATCCTGTTTCTTCCTCAAGCTCACGAGACGCTGTTTCTTCTAAGGTTTCATTTAATTTAACAAATCCTCCTGGAATCGCCCAACAATTCATATAAGGATGTTCTCCTCGCTTGATCAAAAGCACCTTGATATTTTCATCCTCAATCGCTTTACCATTTTCAACAAAAAATATTACACAATCAGCAGTCAATGAAGGCCTAGTATACTCTTCAATATTATATGCCTCTAGAAAAACTTTTTCATCTTGTGATTTATTTATTTTCTTGCTAGATAATTCAATAAGCTCTTTCTTAGAGTTTTCTGAATAAAAAAGTGGAATTACTCCATTAATGTAGTCTGAACCTCTTTCAGTAAGGTAGATGACCTTGTTTTCTATTTCCATAAGTCCATTTTCAGTAACAAATTTAACTTCCTCACTGAAATGTTTTGAAAATTCAATTCCAAAACGTTTTTCAAAAGCCTCGAAATCCACAAATCCAAAATAAAATGCAACCGAAACCATTTTGGCAATAGATTCTTCAAGAGGCAACCTGTAAATGTCCTGTATTGGAAACTTTCCATCTTCAATTTTTTTACGATAATTCTTAAATAGCTTACTGGCGGCACCTTCGTTATATGCTAGATAATCATATCCAAAAGATTGTGCTCCAAGACCCATACCTACATATGGCATTCCGTTAATTACACGTTTTGTAAGGTAATCACTTGTACCATAATTCCCATCAATTCTACTAAAGGTGTTCTTACCCGGATTTGCTTTATATCCATTCTCATTTAATATCTTATAAGCAAGGCGATACTGGCGAATAATCTTATACAAGGATACTCCACCTGCCTCAGCCTCAATCTTAGTTCCCTTATACCTGTTACGATAAAGTGTAATATACTCTGGACTTAGTTCAATTGCATATCTCAAAGTAGTTTCAAAATCCTCATCAGTCTGGTGCAGAAATCCATACATTAAATCAATATTAAGCTCTGTAAATCCTGCTTTTCTGATACTCACAACTGCTTTTTCATATATGGCAGTAGTACCTTCTCTACCTAATTCATTAAGCAGCTTTTCTGATACGGTCTGAACACCCATACTTATTCTGCGATACCCCATATCATAAATCGCTGAAATTTTTTGGGGCTCCTGCATAGCAATGAGTGGTGTAGTTTCTATGCTGAAAACGATATCTTTCGAAAAATCAAACGAATTACGAAGTGCCTCAGTAATTGTCATCAAATTCTTTTCAGACAACTTACTTGGTGTTCCTCCCCCCATATCGTATCCTACAATCCGTTTACCCTTAAGAAGTTTAGAATACATTTCTATTTCTTTCAACAATAATGATACATATAGATCTTCTGTTTCATCATCTGTGTTTTCCAAAACTACATATTCACAAAAACGACATCTCTGCTTGCAAAATGGTATATGTATATAAAGACTCAGTTCGTCAAACTTATTCAGTTCTTCTTCTATAAACTGAGAAATTTGATTTTCGTCCCTTATTTTGTATTTCATAAAGGATGATGGCGTCAATGGATATGCTGTGTTTGAATAATGATGAAACAAAAGTCCTTTTTCATATATTATTTTAGGGTTCATTTTTATCGGCTCCTTTGCAGATCTTATTTAATATAAATATTAGCTTAATTATACTATTTATACCATAAATTCTATATAAGAACTTAGTTTATGTTTTGTTATATTTGGATAAAAAGTTTTACTCAAGTACAGAGTATTTTGCTATGAACTGGTTTAGAAATTCCCATTATGATTGCATTGGGTGCGCTTGGTAAAAAAATATCAAACCATGCCTTTATGATTTGTGGTTGTTTCGTTGCTGTTTCCTACTACTTTATCCTGGGCTTATCGACCCATCCATGGCAATTAATAGCCGCGCAGCTTCTTCAGGCAACCTTTGTGGCTATCGTCATGGGCAATGGACTAAGCTATTTCGCAAAATTACTACCTCACTCACCAGGACTGTCAACAACTATCTATTCTAACGGATCAAATATTGGAATATTATTCGGAAGTCTTGGATTTGGAATCATTGCACAGTATACTGGCTACAGAAATGTGTATTGGGTATGTCTTACTCTTGTGATTTCTTCTCTACTTATTCTATGGAGAATAAAGCCACATAAAGAAGTGGAAACTATCATTGAACTTACTGTATCCGAGTAGTTACCACTATGTGTTCATTTTCCCAATCTTTCATCTTAAGAATATTTAACATTATTTGTAAAATTGTTAATTGTATTGCTCTAACTGCGGTTTTTAATATTTTTCATCTTCATCCCCAATACGTCCATCTATTCTACATCGAAATCAATAAAGTACTTTCTCTCTGGTGTATGTATCGTGAGGGTTGCTAAATTAATATTGTCCTCTAAAACATCCACTCTGTATTCGAACATGATACCATCATTTTGCTTCTTCATGAATAAGTAACTTCCTTCTTCTTGATCCTCGGCCTCATCACTTATTTCAGCGTAGATTTCTTCGCCACTGACTTCTCCTAGATATCCTGACTTTCCTATCTTTTCATCTATTGCTTTAAAAAACTGTTCCATTTTTTCGCTCTCCTTCTTTTTTCAATACCTATTTCTCTTCAAATCAAGTATATACTATGCTTATAAATAACAGTAGCCTTAATCATTATTAATTAATGATCAGAGCAAAACCTCTCTTATCAATCTCACATGGTTCTAGCAAATCCGCTTCGCTCATAAAATCCCCGGGCCACATGAACAATTTGCGAACAATTTATTTCGCTACTATTATATTAAAATTCATGGATATAGGCAAGAACTTGAATTAAAACAAGTTCTTGCCTATATCTTTCATTTGATAATTGTATATTCCTATATATTAAATTCACCTATCATTTTAGAATGGTCAGAAATACGATTTATTCTAACATCATGGTCATATCTAATATCAACAATTTGTTTTGCTACTACCACTTTCATAATTTTCACCTCTTACACTATATTTTTCGATCCTTATTAATCATAATGTCTTTATGGTTAAGTAGTCTTTAGTAGATAAAAACAAGTGCATCGCATCAATAACTAATAATTATTCTTATAACTTAATATATACCATCTGCCGTAAACTCGCCCTTTCCCTTTAGATAGCTGTCGAAAAATTCAAGGCAGATCTTGTTTATCGTCTTAAGGCAGTATTCGGTGCCTTTAGTAGATTTCTTCCCGTTGAATATTCGCGTGAGTAATGGGCTTGTAAGTGCCAAATCTGTTAGGGTGAAATGCCCAACACCACTCATGTGGACATTAAACGCGGTTGCATTGGTACCGGAAAGCAGAGCATAATTTTCCGCGTATTGTGGCCACTGAGCGAGATTGCTCCATGAGCTATCTGAATACATATTAAGCACAGGCACGGGATATATCTCATCTTTGAAGACGAACTCGCCCTCCTTAACACCCTCAATATCGCACATGAATGGAGATTCCAGCGCAATAACCGCGCTAACATCATCTCTCATTCTACCTATGCCAAGCGCTGCCGAGCCGCCGAGTGAATGTCCCATAACTCCAATTTTTTCTACGTCCACAAGTTTGTATGCTACAACTGCATTATTGTTTTCTGCCTCTGAAAGTATATGATCTATCACAAAATCTATGTCACCAGTACGTATTTTCATCCACTTTTGATAATACTCATAGCTTTTCTGTCTGTCGGATCGTGCGTTCTCGGCGGAGGTTTCCTGCATATACCCCATATCTATACGTGTCGTATGCCCATCTTCGTCTTTAGTGGATAAGCATTGGTAAGTATGGTCGATTGAGCATACAACATAGCCCTGACTTGCCAGTTCATTATAAAGTGATTCATTGCTGGATTTAGTGGAAATTCCACCATGGGAAAAAACTATCAGTGGATAGGTTTTGTCTGCATTTTCGGGATACCACAATTGCACATTTAGCTTTCTGTTTTCTCCCGTATCCGTATATGTTTCAACACGTTTTGTATCAGTGTATGTGTGTGTTATGGTGGCAACTTTATATTCGCCTGTCACCTCCATGGCCTTATGCTGTGGAAATATGATTGCTGGAAGAGTAAACGCTATGATAAGCACCGTCATTCCTATTGCTTTCAAAACAACACGAACTACTTTGTATTCTCTTTTCTCTCCTTTCTTACGAATTAGGGCATTTGCCGCGTTTATTGCAAACAAAAGTAGCAAGGCTGCTAAAGCATAATATCGAGAACTCCAGTCAATTATTGGTAGAATTGTGAATAGTACAAAGCCTTCAAATGCCGCAATTCTACTAATACTTCTTACCTTTTGTTGGTTAGATTTTGTAATAATGCAGAAAACTGCAAACGCGATTTCAGCAACAACTACCATTGAAAATATCAAAGTACCCATGTTCTCATTACCTCCACTTAGATTTTTTCACGTTTAATTTAAAATTAGAATCCGTTTTCCACAAGCCATTTCATAATGCTTTCTTCTCTTTCCTTAATATCGTCATACTGCGCATCGTATTTACGCATCTTCTTCTGCACAGCAATATTTCCATCTACCATATACAATATTCTTTCTGTTTTTGCTGCCACCTTTACATCATGCGTAACGAGCATTATGGTTGTACCGTTTTTATTAATCTCTGCAAGAATTGACATAATCTCCGCTGCAGATTTGGAATCTAATGCTCCGGTGGGTTCGTCTCCAAATATGATATCCGGATCATTTATAAGTGCTCTGCAGATACCAGCTCTCTGTAGCTGTCCACCAGATGCCTGGGTGATATTATTATCTGCAAGCTTTTCAATTCCTGTCATTTTAAGTAGTTTATTTGCTTTTTGACTTACAGCCCTTTTATCCGAATCTTTTGATACAAGAGCAGGAAACATAACATTGTCAATCACTGACAGATTCTTTAAAAGATTAATATCCTGAAAGATAAACCCCATGTTATTAAGCCTAATCTTCGCCAGTTCTTCTTCTTTTAGTAAAGCCATTTCACGGTCTTTAAATTTGACACTACCAGAAGTAACTCTATCCATACTGCTTACATTATATAGTAGTGTTGACTTACCGCTTCCGGATGGTCCCATCACCGATACGAATTCACCTTTTTCTATCGTTAGGTTTACATCCTTTAAGATTTGAAGCTCATTGTCTTTCCATAATTCTACTTTCTTATTAATATTTATTGCTTCTAATATATTACTCATACATATTCCTCCAATGTAAAATATTCAAATCAAATCAAATTTTATTTTCACAGAGTCATCCCAGAATGCCTTTTTTCAGCAGTTCTAACTTCTTAAACCTACAGATATATCATCTTCTACTGTTACATTACAGCACACAGATATAGTAACTCCAACTACTCCAATCAGCGCTAACGGACATAGTAGAAAAGTTTGCCATGCAACATTTACAAATTGAATCCTTGTAGCTCCCATAAAGGACAGTGCCATACTTACAAGAAACTCTCCTAAATAATTAGAAACCAGCACCCCCATTATGATTCCTAGTATCAGTACCATCATAGTTCCTGCCATATATTGATGTTTAATATTCTTAGAAGTGAGTCCCATACTTCGCATGATTGCAATCTGGGACATATCCTTTGACAATAACATCTTAAGGAATAATGCTGTTATAAGTATTATAATTATTACTGAAATTGCGATTGCGCCTATAACAACTATGCCTATCTGATCAATGATATTTCCAAGAGTCTGCCTAGTATATTCTTTGATATCATTTACCTGCGCAGAATCATAGGTATTCTGATAGTAATCCATTTTGCGACTAATATCAACGCCGGTCGCCACATCCATGTTCACAATATACCAAAGAACGGCATCTTCATTTAAACCAAGACTGGTATCTGCCTTTGCTGTTTTCCCACCGTTTGTAATATCTTGATAAATACCACATACCTTCATAGTCTTTTCTGTCCCTGAAGCCTTTACTACTAGTTCATCTCCCACTTTCTTGTTTAATTCGTCTACTGACGCATTTGCATGGGAGATTGAGATTTCTCCCTCACCTATTGGTGCTCTTCCACTTAGATAACTTAATGGGAATACAGAAAAATCTCCGGTTTCTATATTAATATAGTCAAAGGATCCTTTAGCATTTTCCACCTGATAGGAACAGGTGATGTAGCCTGCATACTTTTTAATATCCGAATCATTCTTCAGCTCTTCCTTCACCTTTTTAAAATCTTCTGTGATCGTATCTGTCTTTCGTAAATCGATTCTCATATCACATTTTCCTATCCCCATGTATGTGGAAAATTCTGAAGAATTCATGGTGTTATACATATTTATTGGAAGAATTACAATAACCGCACATACGACAAAAATAGTAATCAGTAACCTGTATAATTTAAAGCGCTTCCATACATCTCTAATTCCCATGTAAATATTAGTGCTGAAAAATTTGTTCTTCCTCAGTGGAAAACTGTATTTTCGGTTCTTTCCACGCTCCATGATGTCTGAACGCAGAGCCTCCACCGCAGAAATCTTATTGACTGCTTTCAGTACTTTCTTGCAGTACATCATAATCATCAAATATACAAATAATGGAGATATAATTGATAATACATATTTAAAGTTTCCTGATAAATCCGAAGATAAATAAAGTCTCATATTACCGTTAAACAGATTTACCACTACAAAAGAAAGCAGATATCCTATTATACCAGCTAACACTGACATGACTCTGTATTTGGTAAGGTATACTTTATTTATATCTTTTTTGGATATTCCCATTGCTTTCATAACACCGATTTCTCTTAAATCTTCATCAATCGTTGCCAGAAATGTAAGTCTGATACAGAGGGCCGCTATGATAATCATCAAAATACTGATAAGTACAATTACCATTGCAACTGCCGCATCTGACATGGCATTAAACACCAAGAATATCTTTGCTCCCACTGTAGGACCGTTTGCTGGAAGACCTGCCACGGTATACGCAGTCAAAGCAGCCTGAGAATCGCCGTTTTCATTCATTTTAAATTCGATAAGATATTCAAGTTCCCCTACATGCTTTTTAAGCATTTCATCATAGTCCGCCTGATTAATAACAAAGCGTTTCGAAGAAGTAAGGGAAGAGTTCATCTCATAATCTCTAGCATAATCTGAAATGACAAACTCTTTCTCATTATCTTCAGTTTTCACCGTAATCGTCTCACCTATTTTTAAGTCATGTTCTTTCATGAAAAAGATGGGAACTGCCACTTCACCTTCCTTTACATCCAACTTTTCATTATCCAAATCTAATATAAAGTCAAATTTCTTATTTTGTACAACAAATGAAATATCCTGCACCGTTCCAGCCATGGTTTTATTTTTTCTAAAATAGATATTACTTCCATCGAAATCCATAAGAACCATAGTCTCCTGCATAGCTATATCATCATGCTGCTCTGTGAATTTATCGATTTCTGCCTGATCATATTTTCCGGAATGCATCTGCGTAATGTCAGCTGGTACTGCACGTTCCTGTAACTGGGACATCGACTGAATCAGATTTGCAATGATATTTGTTGCACTAGCTCCCAAAATAACTGCCATGGTTATAAATACAGACACTGCCACTGTTATGATTTTCTTCCTGCTGAAATCATTCTTTACAATTTTAAAAAACATTATTTATTCTCCTTCCGACTATATGTCTTTGCTTAGAAAGCTCTTACTTTGAAGTGATTGTATTGCCTCCAATCTACTTTCTGCTTCTTTCGGTGTTTCCATTTTACGGATCACCTTTGATTTAAATACAATTAACGCCGTAATTACAAGGCCGAGTCCAGCTAGAATTAGTAAGAATCCGATTCCTCTTGTTTCACCAGTTCCTATGATTTTCCCTACAGTATCTGCAAGAACACCTCCTTCTACCAGGGCCGGATTGAATACATAATCTGCAAGAATACCTGCCAAAACATAAGCAATTACAAATCCCAGCTGTGAAATCAAAGAAATAAGTCCCCATGCTCTACCCTGTTTGTCATTATCAATGGATTTTCTTATTAGAACATCAATACATGTAGTCGCATATGGAAGCGATGCAAAAAATAAAAATCCAGAAATAATAATGACGGTCATGCTTGTGGTTGCACCAAACCCTGCCATAGTAATACCACTCGCGATAAAGCTTGCCCCCATAACATTTACATAGTTTCTCTTTAAGATTCCAGTGCCAATGATGATACTAGACACCATCATACCGCAGGCAACGACGGTCTGCAGAATTCCTGTTGTTTTCTCACTGGTAATGGATAAGATCATCGGTTTTGACAGCACCTGAATAAATCCCATATAAAACATTAAAGCGGAAACAAGTACAATTAACAGCAAGACCCCTTTAGCCTTTAGAATAATCAGCCATCCTTCTTTTAAGTCTTTGAAAAAATTCATTTCTTTCTTAATTTGTGATTTTACCGCAAGAGATTTTCTTACAGAAAAGATTGCAACAACCGTTACAACAAAAGTCAAAATATCAATGATAAGTATCAATTCCATACCATAAATTGCCAGAATTAAACCACCAATAATAGGTGAAATCAAAAACTTGGAACTGGATGCAATTGACATCATTCCACTTGCTTTTGCATAGTCTTTCTCTGTCAGTAAATCTGTAATTGTTGCTTTATATGCCGGATCTAATAAAGATACAAATGCTGAACTAAACCCCACACAAAGGCAGATTTGCCACACATGAATATGTCCTTTATTCATAAGCAGCAGCAGAGCAATCAATCCAAACGATGATACAATATCTCCAAGTAACATGAGCAGTCTTCTATCAAATCGGTCTGCAAGAACCCCCGCAGCCGGACATAATAAAATCGCCGGCAGAAGCGCTGCCATTTCCACCATTGAGACATCCACCGCTGAATGTGTCAGTTGCCACACATACACTCCAAGACCAAAAGCTGTCATTCCAGAACCGATATTAGATATAAGTTCCCCCAGCCAGATAATCAGGAATTTTTTAAATCCATCTTCTTTTTTAAACTCATCCACTATAATTAACCTCCCCCTCTTTGTTTATATAATATTCTCAAACTAAACTCATTCTTTATAATTCTTTCGGTGGCAAAAGTTCACCCTCCAGTTTTAACCTTCACAGAAAGGTTATAAATCTGCTGTTTCCCGAAAGCCCCAACCTCTCTGTTCATCGAATAGCTCAATGCGTTTCGGCTCAATACTTAGTAGGTAGTATATATCCTCTGGCTCAACCAGGCCATGCTCTGAAGGTACTAAAGCTTCCCATTCCTGATTCTCAATTATTCTTCCTGTTCCTCGCACAAATACCCAGCTAAGATCAGTATCTGAGTTTTTAATGACAACTAACGTCACCTCTTCTATATTTTCAAGCAAATCGCTTAAACCACTCCATGTTGGAACACTACATTCTACGATTAACCCACGGACACGGAAGCGCACTAGTAGAGAATAACAACCAATGCCAAGGACTGCATATCTAGTTCCCATGGTTTCAATTATCTGTGGAGTTAGAATATCTGACATAAAAAAACGCCCCCTTACTACACTTTAATAGTATCAAAAGGATTTGTTTATTTCTTCGCCCAAAATAGTGATTTATACAAAAATCATGGGTGAGTTTTCTTATCCCCCGAACGGGGGAGAGGCATTAAATTGAAATTCAAAAAAAACTAATTCGGCACCTTAGTGCCGAATTAGTTTAAATATCAAGTTTACTTGCGCGAATAACTGCCTGGGTTCGGGAATGGACATCAAGCTTGTTAAATATATGTTCAACATGACTTTTAACTGTCTCCTTGGAAATGTAAAGTTCACCACTTATTTGAACGTTGGTAAGACCCGCTACAAGCAGCCTAAGTACATCACATTCACGAGGGGTAAGGGGAATTTTTAATTGCTCTTTCGTTATCTTGTTTTCCACTGTAACATTGTTTGCTGTAGTAGGAAAAATATTTTTAGAAAAGAGATCCAGCATCCTGGCCGCACCTACAGTATTATGCTCCACAGCTAATCTTAACACTGGTATAATAATCGGACCATCAAACAGAGCGTAGCCGGGAGTTGATGAATTGCCCCATCTACTCAGGACTGGGTGTGCAACATCAAAAGTCCTATCCGATTTTCCCTGATTGATAAGCAACCTTGCTTGCAGCAGACGTGCGCTGCCCCCAACATGAGCCATAGGTAATTGGTCTTCTAGTTCCAGAGCCTTTTGCAAAATATCAGAAGCTTCAGTTACCTCACATAATAAAGCAAGCAGCCCCTTTAAGTGTAAAAATAAATATTGCGTCAGTGCAAAGTTATCATCTAACAAAGTTTCAAGCCTTTGCTGCATAATCAGTGCTTCTTCATATCGCCCTAAAAATGCCAAAGAGCGTCCGGCTGCGTGCAAATGAAGCATCATTCTGCTACGACCGGACTTATCGGCACGCTGAATTAAGGTATCTACTGACTTTCCTGCCGAATTCAAATCACCTTTAGCAAGGTAAATAACCGACAACAATAACGGTAAATCATTACCTATATATGAATGTCCACCCAACATCTGACGCAACGCTTCTGCTGACTTTGCCATTACCAGTGCCTCTTCTATCTGACCTCGCCATAGCAAAGGCCAAGTTCCTAGTTCTCGTGCCCTGAGATACCAAGGCGTATCAGATTTAGAAAGAATGCTGACTTCAGCGCAATAACTTTCTGCCAGTTCAAGACAACCTGGCAGACTTGCCAAGGGAGCACTCATGTAAGTGATACCAGTAATGTCCGCCCTTCGATCACCTGTAGCTGAAGGAATGGCAAGACCTTTTCGTATATTTATCCGAGCACCTTCCCAATCACAATCATGTGTACATAGCCAGGCCTGTGAAAGGTAAACAGCCACCTGTCCCATAGGATCCAGTGGCAATTCCAGAGCACGCTTGACATAGGTGGCTACAGCCATTCGATCATTATTCTCATAACTAAGGGTAATCAAAGAAGTAAGGGTACCCCCTTCTCCTATATTATCACATTTACTGACGAAGGCTTCCCTTGACCCATTTAACAGTCTGCGAGCAGCGGTGTAATCGCCATTATGGATTTCACACCGGGCCAATATAACAGTCAAATAAGTGAATTGGTTCCTGGTTTCAACGGGTAGCGCGCCATACCATTTTCGAAAGGTCTCAGACATCCCCTGAAGTAGCAATTGCATACCGGAATTAACCATCAGCTGCGCTGCCTGATCCCACAGGCAAGCGGAAAAATAATGAGATATTGCACGCCCGGGTGTCGTTTGTACTTCAGCGGCTCTTCGGTGTAGTTCTTTGATTTCCCCAGGCATTTCGCGTTCCAACTGTTTGGTTAGCAGCTGAGCAAACAAGGAATGATAACGGTACACAGGCTCATTCTTTATCTCAATTGAAAGCGAAGCAATTGCAAGATTACGATGATATAGCTCCGCCAAAACCTCTGCGGCATCATCATGCCCGGTGACTGCCTGACAGTCTGAGGGTGTCATTTCAGAAAGAATTGAAGTCTGCATGAGAAACCGTTGAATATCTTTCGGTAAATTAAGCAGGATCTCTTCTGATAGAAAGTCCAGAACCTCCCTTTCCGTATGGTTAAATGCTGTCATAAGCTCCGAACGATGCTCTAAGTTACTCATACGTGCCAATGAGCCAGCTAGCAGGCAAAGAACACCTGGCCATCCTTCAGTTCGTTTCTGAAGTATAGCCACTTCATCAACAGTAAGTGCGAGACCTAAGGTATCATTAAGCAGCTTATAGGTTTCATCTTGGTTCAAACTAAAATTCGACCGGCGCAGTTCACCTAATTGCCTTCGGGCAGCTAGACGAGCTAACCTCAGAGGTGGATCATACCTAGTACCTATAACAATATGAAGATTAGTAGGCAATTGATTAAGCAAGTAATCCAGGGCAACATAGACCGCTGATTCCGTAACTGAATGCAGGTCGTCCAGAACTAAAATAAAAGGGTCTGGGATAAAGCGGACAATATCATTAATCAAGATACCAACAGCATGTTTCATTACGGAACCTGACACTTCACCTCCGGAAATTAAAGGCCAAACGGAATTACCACATTCCGGTTGCAGTTGCTGCAATGCAGTGGCCAGCAAACCGATGAAACGAACAGGGTCATTATCTTCAACGCCAGGGTAATCCATGCCAGTGAATATTCTGGTAGCAAAGAAGGAAGAGCAGACAATAAGGTAGTTTTACCATATCCCGCTGGTGCTGAGAGAAGAATAAGAGGAAGCGTCCTGACAAAGCGACATAGTTCTTCTTCAATGGGCAGACGTCTAATAATATCACTGCGAATGAGCGGTGGTTGCAGCTTGGTTGCTACATACCACGTGGGTGTGTTTGTAATATATAAAGACATTTCAACACCGCCTTAATATTATTTTTTAAGGTCAAATAAGTTTATTTTTATATCAAAATAATGATGAAATATTCTATTTTAAGTTAAAATATCTCAATTTACTTATATATAATATGAGTATCTTATGTTATATACCATAAGAATTCTAAAAACAGAAAGAAAATAATTTATGTATAAATCTATTTCTATGTTAGTGAATAACTATCTCACAGGAATATTACCGTATATTTTTTCATTAAGAGAACTGCATTGATCCTCGTCTAGCTCTAGTTTATTATTTTTGTAAAGAATATAAATTACATCATCCCATTGCTTGAATGAACTTATAAGAATTGCCTTTTGTACTGTATATAGAAGCCGTACTTCATTCTTATAAAATTGGGGTTGTTCCATATCATTAAAAAATCTAACTGCATATTCCTTTGAGGCAACTGCTCTACCGATTTCCAAAAGAACATTATCTGTACTAGAATTTACAGTATCTATGATAAGATATGATTGTTAAAAAGTTTCTTTAAGTGTGGTATTTTAAATCTCCCTATGTTCCAAAGTTTTGATTTTTGCTCCTCTAGGTAGAGCTCTCATAACCACCTTTTCCCATGGGGTTCCTATTACTTGGTCCATGACAGCTATTGCTCCACGGTCATCCTTTGTTCTAATTAATCTGCCACAACCTTGTTTTAACTTCAACCCCATTTCAGGGTAATCAACGGTTATAAGTGGATTCATCCCCTCTTCTTCTGCTTCTTTGCGCCTCATTTCAATCAAAGGGTCTAGGGAAGGAAAGGGAAGCTGCCAAACTACAACGAGAGATAAAGACTCCCCGGGCACATCAATTCCCTCCCAAAAGGTAGACCCTACTAATACAGATGTAACTTCCGCACGAAACTTTTGGACAAGGTATCCTCGCTCACCTTTATCCTCCCATAAAACTTCAAAAGGTAGCTCATAACCACTAATTTCTTTTCTTATTTTCCTAACTTCCTTCAAAGAGTTAACAAGTATCAGCGCTCTTCCACCATTTTCTTTCAGCAAACATAGTAATTGTTTAATTTTACGTGAAAATTTGGCACTGTCAGTGTCCTCAACGGATGGCTGGTGTAAATAAACCACCACTTGTTCCTCAATATCAAATGGACTTCCAACCGTTGATATTGATGGATCCTTTAAACCAATAGTCCTCTTAAGATAACCAAAATCCCCCTCATCACTTAAAGTTCCTGAAGTAAACACCACAGGCAATTTTTTGGCAAATAAATGTTTATCTAGCATATTGCTCAAATTCCGAGGAACTACCCAAAAGCTGCCGTCTGCCCTATCTACCCAAGTAATAACCTCTCTACCTTTATTCCTACCAAACCTAGCTAAGGCTGTAATTGATAGTTCTATTTGAATTTCAAAGGTATGTAAAGTGCTTTCCGGTAGCTCGTTTATGTATAGCTCTTCCTCAATTTGTATCTCTAAGAGCAACCGATCTAGTGCCTTATGAAAAGTATCAGCTGCTTTCAGAAGTATATCATCGGTGCGAACAGCCAGACGCTCTGATTGCTCATCATCTATTACCTTTTGATTAAGTTTTTCGAAAAAATTAGAAGTGGCCTGTCCCAAGGCAATTACACTTACAACCAGTGAAGTTCTTGCTCCCTGGGTTTCCTCTAGAGAAAGGATAATATTATCAATATCCTCTTTGTGAATTTGTCTTCCAGCACCCATGGCTGCCGGCAGTATGACTTTATGGCCTTCATCAAAAATCACCATCGAGTAATCTGGAAGCATAGGCATTTTGCCGTCTGCAATTCTTTCATCCCTTGTCCACAGGTCCTGAAAAAAGATACTATGATCAGCGATAATTAAATCCTTGGAAGATCTGTAATGCTCCCTTACCTTAACAAGCTTGCAATAGCCTCTTCTGGTACAGGCATCACAGGGCATAGTCTCATCCCATCCAATCTGTCTCCATACACTATCGGATATATGCGGCATTTCTGAGCGTTCACCTTTTGTAGTCCTGGCTAACCATTGATTAATCTCATCAGAGGTTGTTGCATCGCCAAGCACTCCTCCTAATCCACTAACTCTCTCATCACAAACATACTGACGAGGATACTTTGCCATTGGCGCATCTATTTCTAATCCCAGTATTCGGGAAAGTGTTTGAATATCTCCCTTTGGCCCTGCCAGCTGTTCCTGAAGTGCTGTTGAGGCACATGCAATTACTACAGGTTTTCCGCTAAAACCAGCGTAGGCAATTGCAGTGAGTAAGTAGGCGAAGGTCTTTCCGGTACCGACCTCAGCCTCAGCCAGATGAACTTTTTTATTACAAACTGCATCAGCAAGCTGAAACGCAGTATATATTTGTTCATCACGTATCTCATATCCGTGTTCCGGAAGAATATCGTAAAAAACATCGCCAATCCAATCCATCAACTTACTTGGAAACTCTTTTTTGGTTTTATAATCAAAGATGGTTCCTATTTTCTTATACAAAATTTTATCCTCCTGTTAACATATGGAATACCATAGAAAATATTATTTGAAAAATCACTGTCAGTTATGTACATGCACATAGTTTTTCTTTATGTACTAAACATAAACACCCTTACATTCTAATCTTTTCAATAAGTATTATAACATTAACAATGGAGAAAAAAATTACATCTTTTAATAATTCTAATTTAGATTACACAGAATCTAGTATTTCATAAACAAGAAATAAAGTATTTACTACTAATACTCTGCGATAATAGAAATGCGCATTGAATACACAATCAGATAAAATCGCATAAAAAAAATAACAACTTTCGCTGTTTTTATTGCACTTATGATAGTAGGCGGATATATACTTACTTTCACCTCAAAGTCGACCCAATACAATATAATAAATTTATCGTTATGAGTCCCTATCTAACTCTCGTAATGATCCTGATGCTTGTTAGTTATCCGCGTTTTGGAACATTATCAATGATTAATCTCGTGTTTGGTTTACTTAGGGTTATATTCAATCCCTGGATGACACTTGCAATTATAATATCTGGAGTGTTGGCAGATTTCACACTGCTTCTACCATTAGCAACAAAAACTATTCCAGTACTTCTACTAACATCCACAATCTGAGCATATGCTTTTTCATCATATATGAAATTAATAAATATCATTATATGACTTCCAGGTAGAAGTGAATCCATTGAATCTAAAGATGATGCATTTTCAGTAATAGTTAACTAGAATCCAGTGTGTTTATAAAAATTCCATCAGTATCATATCCGTGAGAATTATTTTCATTAGTTGGTTTCCAAATATGATTTGCATAAGTAAGTGCAGATGAAACCACTTGCAGTAAATAACGTACAATTTTCCTAACCCCTGCTGCTAAAAAACCAATTAATAATTGGTTGCATGTCAGGAACTCCATGAATGCCACTTCTAGCTCATACTCCAGTAATATAAGATTTGATTATTCTGTTGAAATGTAACTTCTGTATATTGTTCACATGTTGTCCAAAAACGAGAAGCCAATCATGGTCAACTTCCCACGGACGGACGCCATTTGACTTAAGGCTTTCTGCTGTAACCCCATCTGCTATATCACAATCTTCACAATATATGAGATTCACTTTTTCGGGTTTGGTTAGTTTAATTGTATATTATTCAAAATCAATTTTTTTAACCCTAAAATCACATTTGTCAGTTGTTTGATAATAATAATCTCCATCATATGACATAATATAGATACTTTTATCATCCACTCCAAAATTAGAAGAAGAAAATGACGACACTTTACCAGTACTTTCATCATAAACAGTCGTACTTAGAGCACCTTGTTGAAATATAATGTAGCTATTAATTTTTTGTATAAATGCAGTACCGACGTCACCAATCTTTTTAAATTCCATTGTTTGAGAATTAAACCGATAAGTAGTATTATCTTTTGAATAAACAAATGGTTTTGCTAATGCACATATAGGTGCCGTATGTTCTACCTTACCCATAACTTCATGATTTCTGGCACGAATACTTGTATATAATGTGTAACCATGGTTGTTAAAAGGTTTTTCTCCAATGATTGTATGTTTATTATTAATGTCTAATTTTATGATTTTATCGGTAGTTACCACAAAAATATAATTATCTTGCGTAAAGACAAAGTCATTGTCATTTCCACTTGATGGATAGGTGTAAATGAGCGAATTATCTTCATATACATTGTTATTGTTATCGTAATCAGTTTTGATGCAGTAAACTTTGTTGCTTTCTCCGGAATAATAATATAATTGAGTGCCAACAAAAGGTAGAATTTTTTCATCACTTAAAATTCCACTTTTCAAGTCTAATTTTGCGACATATACATGAGCTTCGCCCAAGTTATTATTTTCATATTCAACTATAGCTTTTCCATCTTTTAGAGTGTCAGGAATTAAATATAAATATTTACCATCAATGACGTTATAGATTTTGCCAGTTTCTATATTAATTTTCTTAATGCCCTGGTTATAAGTAGTGTAGTAATAAGCATAGTTATCATAGATCAAATATAATTCTGCAAAGCGCAGGTCCTCTGATTGAGATATGATCTTTTTATCATTACCGTTTAAGTCTGTACTAAAAAATGAGTCTGTACTATCAGAGGGGTCAAAGAGGTACACGTAAATTCTATCGTTATAGAAAAGATACCAATTATCTACATTCTTTTCAACTGCATTCATATCTGGACGAGCAATAAAGTCTAATGTTTCTTGTTCGGTCTTGTTTTCAAAATTCAAACCACATCCATATGTTGATAACGTTATAGCACAAATTAAAAACATAAAAAAGATTTTTTTCATACCCTCTTCACTCCCCCTCAATCATAAATTATCTACATTGACATAATGAAATTATACCCTTATTACTAGAATTAATTAAAAAAATCTCACTTACTTGTGTTACGGTTCACCATTAATTATCCTAAACTTTATTTAATATTTAATATTTAAGTGATTTTTTGTGACTACATTAACTTCTCATTACTAGCCTAATTAGAAGTTTAAATCTTTACAGCAACATCATTATGCCCAGTTTATTAACAACACAAATTAGTTTTATAAATCTATCCAGTATCGTTCAACAACACAATTCCCATCTTTCATTACTACTTCATTTTCTTTTTTTCCACCTTGTGCTAATATAGTTTTCTGAGAAGCAAAATTATCATTATCACAAGTTAGCAAAATGTAGTGCGTCAAAATATAGCTTTATGAAACTGCATTCCTAAGTCAAATTATAACTATAATACTAATTATTATCTAGTGGTTATTTGCTTTTTTACTAAGCAGATTATT
>NZ_JAHLEB010000077.1 GCF_018861735.1 Clostridium lacusfryxellense
TATATTCGAAATTATCAATTGCTGAAGCTCAAGAGGCTTATGATGAAGTGATCAATAGTTTTCCAATATAAGGTATTGCTTCTGGTGACAGCTATGTTCTTCATACCCCTATAACAATGTTTAGTTTTTGATAAGGATGGGGGAGTATAAATATGAATATGAGATACGTACCTAGGGAAGAAGATATACTGATTGATAATGAAGAATTAATGAATAAGGACTATGATTCTAATAATGGATTATTAGAAGAGATAGTATTAGCTAGGAAAGTTATTTGTGAACAAAATAACGAAATTGAAAAACTAAACAAAGTTATAATGAAACAAGGTAACGAGATTACTACTGAAGTAAATTCTAATTTAATTATGAAAAAAGCGTTGCAATCCCAGGAAGAATTTATTGTTAATATATCCCATGAACTTAAAACTCCTCTAAATGTTTTGTCTTCGTCAGTTCAGTTATTTAGTTTATACAGTAATAGTGGTTCATTAGACAAAATGAGGATTTCAATTATTAAATATATTAGCTCAATGAAGCAAAATTGCTATAGATTATCTAAACTTATTAATAACATAGTTGATTCATCGAAAATTGAAACAGGTTTTTTTGAATTGCACTTATCAAATAATAATATAGTTGAAGTTGTAGAGGATATAACATTGTCTGTAACTGATTTTACTGATAGTAAAGGTTTAAATATTATTTTTGATACTGATACAGAAGAAAAAATAATTGCCTGTGATCCAGAAAAAATAGAGAGAGTAGTATTAAATCTTCTATCAAATGCTATAAAATTCTCTGATAAAGGTGATGAAATATTTATTAGTGTTAAAGATAAGAACAAATTTGTTGAGATATTAGTCGAAGACAATGGCATTGGAATTGAAGAAAAAAATTTGGATACAATATTTGATAGATTTAAACAGATAGATAAATCATTATCAAGAAATGCAGGTGGCACAGGTATAGGGTTAAGTTTAGTTAAGTCAATTGTAGAATTACATAATGGGTGTATCTATGCTGAAAGTGAAGTTGGAAAAGGAAGTAAGTTTATAGTTACGCTTCCTTCAAGAAATGTGTCTCATGAGAATGTAATACTTAGTAATAAAATATCAAGTAAAAATGAAAACACAAGAGTGGAACTTTCAGATATTTATTTATGAGATATTTTAAATGAATTGTGCTGTACAAGTTATAATCGCGAAGTAAATATAAAAAAAATAAGGAGCTTAATTACATTTGTGTTACTTTCGTTATTTCAATTTAGTTCCAGTTTAAAATAAGTTGCATATAATTATAGTGTCTTAAAAATAAGGAGTGATGTTAATGTTAAAGCATGATGATAATTGTTTCTGTGAAAAAAAACATGATAACGAAGATTGCTGTGAATATTGGTGTAAACGTTGGTGTGAAAAAAAATATGATAATGAATATTGGTGTAAAATAAAACATGAATATAAAAATTGGTGTGAAAAGAAACACGATAATAAAGACTGTTGTGAAAAAAAACATGATTGTGAATATTGGTGTGAATATTGGTGTGAATATTGGTGTGAAAAAAAACGAACTGATAAATGTGATTATAAATAAAGACAAACCCATGACCATGATTTCGTATCACTAGATTATATGGTCCTAAAATTAAAGCAAGTAAAAAGTGCAGAGTTGTCTTTTATGGAAACCCTGCACTTAAATTAGTATTATGCTGTACACATATATTCAACATAATAAGACTACCCTCCTTTTAAGATACTTTAAAGATGGTAGTCTTATTAGTGATATGCTGTGTTTTCTGAAAGTAACTCAATTACTATTGTGTTACTTTCGTTAATATTTTATTTGCAAAACAAGTTTATAAATTTGAAATGAATTACGACGAATATAACTTAAAATTAAGCTAAACTATACCTATATATTGTCGATAAATATTTAACAAAACTAAATTTTAGGAGGAGTTTACTTGTATAATCGAGTATCATCACTTATGAGCTATAAAAATAACTATAATAACATGTTAAGTACTAATAAAAAAACAACTAATAATATTAATACAAATACTAAGAAATATACTTCGGGTAATTATGATGAACTTAAATTTAATAATAATATTTTGAATGTGAGTAGTGGAACAAATTATAAAATTAAAACTTTAATGCATGGATATGCGGATATAAGTGTAAAAGAAAATAATAATGTAGGATTACTTTATTATGATATGTATCCTAATAAAGATGTTTCTGAAGCATTCTCGGAAGATGAGTTTACTGATATGGCTCAATCAACTAAATTAGTTAAAATTATAGGTAGCAATAATCCTTTAGATAAAAAGTTGAATTTATTAAGAACCTTTTTCCCAAATTCGCAAGAAGTAAAAGCTAGATTGGTTAGTTTGGGTGCTGAGGCTGGAAAAATGATTCAACTTGATAATAAATCAGAAAAAGTACTTTTTGAAACAAGTGGTTGGATATATACTCAAGATGACCTTTCAAATCTACAAAATGGATATAATCGTAATGATTTTTCCCAATTTGGTTATACTGAAGACTCAAAGTTTACAATTGATGGTAAAGATTATAAATTAGATAGCACTGGTCACTTAAATATTCCTGAAGGTACTATATGTACACCGGATAGAGTTAAAATCACTAGAGGGGTATAGGCAGCAAAACGCGGAAATTATACTCTAAGCATTTAAAAAACATAAAACCCCTATTTTTTATACTCTAAAGGGCGCCACTAGGTCAAAGTAACTTAAATATGATGATTCTTATTAATAGTCAAAATAAAAATTAGTGACACCCTGTTTAGTTTATATTTATACAAAGCTTGATCTTTTTATTGTTAAGCTATTTGTTAATATCCTGTGTTTGCGGATATTTATTTAAAAATACCTTGTTTGCCACTTGTAGTTTTTCGGTATACTCAAAATATGAGAAACTCAAAATTTTTAAATTTGAAAGAAAGATATCATAGTATCCGCTGCTTTGTTGAAAATCCAAAAGTAGTTGCTGCATTTTATATGCAGACGTTAATTTGTAATCATCGGAAGTGCGTATCTTAATATATTCCTCCAATATTTCTTTATTGTTCTCTATATAATCGTCCATATTATCAACAGCCTTAAGCATAGCATTGTTCATTTTTACCATATCAGTTTTTTGCATAACTGAAAAGCAGTTTTCTAAATATTCTTCAAGCTCGGATGAGAAATTTAAATTGTCGACGCTATCAAGAAAATTTACAACATTATAGTATGCATTTTCCTTTTCTTCACTGTCAATTTTTTCATTAAGAAACTGCCCAAAATGGATACATAAATACATTCCATAAGTCCCAGGAAAAGATTGAAGCAATTTTTCTTTAATTGTAAAAAAATCATTGACATTGTCATTAATATATTCTATTTCTTTATCAATATCATAGTTAGTTATCAAATGTTCAATACAATTATATTGTGCTTTCGTCTTTTGCAATTTTAGTTCCATAAGGCATTTACATTTTGATAGAGCTGCCACTTTGTTGTTGCTCTCAAGGATAATTTTGATATCAGAAATATGTATTCCTATTTTTCGTAAAACAGATATTTCCTTTAGTACGGCTATATCATTATCGTTATAATTCCTGTAATTGTTTTTACCGATTTCTGGGCGTATAAGACCTTTTTTTTCGTAATATTCAATTGATTTTTTCGTAAGCATACACTCTTTGCAGACACATTTAATTAACATTTAAATCACCTCATAATTATTATAAGCTAATCCCCAAGGTGACAGTCAACCCCTTAGAAGATCATATAAGAAATATTTAATTTATATACTTTTGCTTATTTCCTCTATTGATTTGTATAAAGTTGGCTTTGAAATATCAAACATATTGCAAATGTCTTTGACAGTTGTTTTCTTTTGTTGATATAGTTCATAAATAGCTTTCTTTTTAGTAATATCTAGCTTTGGTTTCCTTCCACCGACTTTTCCCCTTATTCTTGCAGATGCTAAACCTTCTTTTGTTCTTTCACTTATTAGATCTCTTTCAAATTGGCTAATTCCTGCCATAAAAGTAAACATCAATTTACCCTGGGATGTAGTAGTATCTAACCAACTTTCTTTTAAGCTTTTAATATTAGCACCATTCTTTTCAATTTGTTCCACCAGATTAAATAAATCCTTTGTACTTCTGCTTAATCTTGTAAGATCTGATATTAATATAACATCACCTTTTCTTAATTTACCTAATAACCTATTTAATTCAGGTCTATCTGCTTTAGTTCCTGTAATCTTCTCCTGAATTATTTCTTCAGCTCCTGCTAACTTTAAAGCATCAAGCTGCCTATCCAAACTTTGTTCAATTGTACTTACTCTTGCATATCCAAATATCATTTACATCACCCTTTACCCTTTTTACTTATGTTTATAGTAAACTAAACGGTTACACTTGTAAATAAATTTACTTTGATTTATTTACTAAGTTTATTTACCTTGTGAATGGCTTATCTTTGTTATTATAAAAAAAGGCTAATAAAGTAAATTAAACGGTCGTTTGATTTACTTTATTAGTTGATATCACTTACGATATAATAAATATCAGATAGTTCTGATATTTACGAATGTTTTTTTAATAATATATGAAAAGAGGTAGATATTAAATGGCGCTACGTGGTGGAGAAATTCTAACAAAAGAACAGAGATTAGAATATACAAGAATAACTGATGATTTAAGTGAAGAAGAAATTGCTACATATTACACGTTATCAAGTTCAGATCTAGAAATTGTTAATCGTCACAGGAGGGACTATAATCGTTTAGGTTTTGCATTACAACTATGCGTATTAAGGTACCCCGGTTGGCCATTGTCAATCGTTAAAGATATCCCTTTAAATATTTTAAATTACGTCGCAGATCAAATCGATGTTGACCACAATGTCTATCAATTGTATCGACAGCGTGAAGCCACAGGACAAGAGCATATGGAAGAAATCCGTAAAGAGTATGGGTATAAAACTTATGGTAAGCTGCAAGCTTCTATTTTATCTGAAATGCTATTAAATTGTGCATTGGAAAACGGTAATTCAGTTTATCTAATTCATACAGCTATAAATGAACTGCGTAAAAATAAAGTTATCCTTCCTGGAATGACGACTATAGAATTGCTTGTTTGGGAATCACGTAAAACTGCTGAAGAAAAAATATTTAACATTATTAATAGCTGCATATCTGACGATCAAAAGTTAAAGCTTGAAGAATTACTTAACTCTAAAACTGATATTAATAAAACTCACTTTGCTTGGTTAAAAGAGATGCCAACGAGTCGTTCACCAGAGTCATTTTCAAAAGTTATTAAAAAATTAGAATATATAAGAAAGTTAAAGTTGAATATTACTATAGGAAACATTCATCATAATAGACTTATACAGCTATCAAGAATAGGTGAACGATATGAAACACAGGCCCTTCAACGTTTTGATGTTTCAAAAAGATATGCAATTCTAGTAATTTACCTATTAGATTTAAGCCAGGAGCTTATAGATTTTGCTATAGAAATTCATGATAGGCAAATGATGCATCTTGAATCAAATGGACGGAGGCAGCAGGATGAATTGCAAAAACAAAACGGTAAAGCTTTAAATGAAAAGATAATTCATTTTTCAGGTCTAGTTAGAGCTTTGCTAAAAGCAAAGAGTGAAGGGTTAGATCCATACACAACTATTGAATCGGCTTTAATGCCATGGGATAAACTAATATCATCAGGACAGGAGGCAGAAAAACTTGCAAGGCCCATTGACTATGATTACATAGATTTGATCAAAAATAAATATTCTAATTTAAGAAAATATACTCCGACTCTACTTAAATGTCTTGAATTTAGAGCTACAAAATCAAATGAGCCTTTGCTAGAGGGTATAAACCTATTGAATGAACTTAATGATGCTAAAAAGAGAACTATTCCAAATGATGCTCCTATTGATTTTATACCAAAAAGGTGGAATAAATATGTTTTTGAAGAAGATGGTACCATTAACCGCCGTTACTATGAAATGGCTATTCTTACAGAATTAAAAAACAATATACGTTCCGGAAATATCTCTGTTGTTGGGAGTAGAAGACATAAGGATTTTGAGGAATACTTGGTATCAAAAGAAGAGTGGTCATTAATCAAGCAAAACGTTACAAAGCTTGCTGTAAGCAATAACTATGAAGAATATATTCAAGAAAGAAAAGATACCCTCTTACAACGTATCAAATGGGTTAATGAAAATGTACAAACTCTTGAAGGAGTAAGTCTTCTGAATGGTGAAATACATGTAAAAAGACTTGAAAAAAACACTCCTGAAGAAGCAAAAGATTACAGTAAATCGATTTATAAAATGCTACCCAAAATAAAACTTACTAATTTACTAATTGAAGTTGCAAGTTGGACAAAGTTTGATGATCAATTCACTCATGCATCAACAGGTAAATCTCCCAATAACGATGAAAAAGACATAATTATGGCTACATTGATTGCGATGGGTACAAATATTGGACTTAGTAAAATGGCTGATGCTACAGATGACATAACTTACTACCAGATGGCCAATACTGCACAGTGGCGATTATACGATGATGCTTTAAGCAGAGCACAGTCTACCCTGGTAAACTTTCTACATAAATTATCATTACCTTATTATTGGGGTGATGGCAGCACTTCATCCAGTGATGGTATGCGTGTTCAAATAGGTGTATCCTCACTCCACGCTGAACACAATCCTCATTATGGATCAGGAAAAGGAGCAACTATATACCGTTTTATTAGTGACCAGTATTCTGCATTTTACGCGAAGGTAATTAACACTAATACCAGGGATGCGGTGCACGTAATTGATGGTTTACTGCATCATGAAACTGACCTCCAAATTAAAGAACATTACACAGATACAGCCGGTTTTACTGAACAAACTTTTGGGTTATGCCATTTGCTAGGTTTTAGATTTGCCCCAAGACTAAGAGATATATCTGATGTAAAGTTATACTCATTTAACAAACCTTCTGATTATCCAAAACTTGAAAAGATTATTAAAGTAAAAGTAAATACTAAAATTATTAAAGACAACTACGATGATGTTTTAAAACTAGCTCACTCTATACGGGAAGGAAAAGTATCTGCCTCTCTTATTATGGGTAAAATTGGTTCATACTCACGCCAAAATAGTTTAGCTTTAGCTCTTAAAGAAATGGGGCGCATTGAAAAAACTATTTTCATCCTTGATTATATTTCTAATGAGGAATTACGGAGAAGGATTCAAAAGGGATTAAATAAAGGTGAGGCTGCTAATGCATTGGCAAGAGCTATATTTTTTGCTAAACGAGGAGAGTTTCATGAAAGAGATCTTCAAGATCAGATGCAACGAGCAAGTGTACTTAATATTTTGATGAACGCAATTACTGTTTGGAATACCGTTTATTTAGGTAAGGCTATTGAATATCTTAGAGAAAGAAATGAACTTAATGAAGATTTGTTAAGCCATGTTTCACCTTTGAATTGGGAACATATAAACTTATATGGTCATTACAGTTTTGATAAGAAAAATATCACAACTCTTGATAGTTTGAGACCTTTAAATATAAAATCTGAATAATATATGCACTATCAACTCATAACTCAGGGGGCAGGCCTTAGAGTATAAAAAATAGGGATTTTATGTTTTTTAAATGCTTAGAGTATAATTTCCGCGTTTTGCTGCCTGCTCCCCCTAGATAGTTAGTCTATATCATCCTATTTGACTGCGCAAGTCTCATAATCGCTTTTTAAAATTCAGTTTACCTTTTTAGATACATATAAAATCATTATGAGCATGCAATATAATAAGATGTTATATTGAATCAAAAAAAACGATATATTCAAAACGTAATTGCTTAGTTAAATTTAACTGAATGCTTAACAACATAGATAAACTACTGCTTTAACAGAAAAACGCCGTATCTAATGATACGGCGTTTTTCGTAAGGTTATGAAAATCTAATTTGAATAAATAATTAATATAAATTTAAAAAAATAAAAGTAGGAAGAATTAAAGACAATAATAATTATACGGGTTTTAATTCTTCTATCTCCTTATTTTCCACTTCTTTATTTTCTGTAAAGAGTTTCTCAAACCATTCTTTAGCTTTTGGGTTATTTGTAATATTGCTTTTTAGTAATTCAACTTTTTCAATTGTATCAATTCCAATAGTAGTTAATACACCACCTATTTGAATTAGTTTTCTAGTTCTTGCCTTTCTATCTTGTTCTCTAGTTCTTACTTCTAATTGTTTTTTTTGAGCTTCTAGTTTTTTTATTTTTTCTGATAATTCTTCTATTCTTTTTTCTCCATTTTTAATAACCATATTTTAAACCCCCTAAAAAATAAATTCATAGTTATATTATACCAAAATTTATATTGAAAGTAAAAGGGGCTAGTGGTAAAATATAATTATAGAGAAATACACGAAGTGCGCACTTACACAAACTATCGTTTGTACGGCGGTCTGCTGACAGCTTTAAGATATTCCGTTGGAATATAATCGAAATTAAAATTTCAATAAATTTAAAAAGTAGGTGTAGTCATGGCAATATATCATTTATCAGTTCAGACAATAAGCAGAGGAAAAGGGAAATCTTGCGTAGCATCATCTGCGTATAGAGCAGGCGAAAAACTACATGATGAAAGACAAGATTTAAACCATGACTATACTAAAAAGCAAGGAATTGAAAGTGAGATTATAGCTCCATCAAATTCTCCAAGTTGGGTTAATGATAGGGAGAAACTTTGGAATGAAGTTGATAGAGCTGAAACTAGATGTAATTCTAGAACGGCAAGAGAAATAAATATAGCTTTACCATTGGAACTATCCAAATCGCAACAAAAAGAAATTGTAAGAGAATATGTTAAAGAGAGCTTTGTTGATAAAGGAATGGTTGCAGATGTTTGTTTCCATTTTAATGATGAAAATAATCCTCATTGTCATATCATGCTTACCACTAGGGAGATATGCCAGGAGGGATTTACTAAGAAAAATAGGGATTGGGATAAGAAAGAAAAGGTTGAGGAATGGCGTGAAAGTTGGGCAAAGTATTCAAACAAGGCTTTAGAAAAAGCTGGTTGTGAAGATAGGATAGACCACAGGAGCTATAAAGACCAGGGAATAGACCAGGTGCCAACTATACATCTTGGTAAGACTTCGAGTGAAATGGAAAAGAAGAATATTTATAATCCAAGAGCCGAAATAAATAAACAAATTAAAGAACTTAATAAAGAAAAAATTATAGTTCTTCAGGAGTACCGAGAACTTAAAGATAAGTTGGAAAAGGAAAAAATAAATGAAGCTCAAAAATATAGTAATCTTAAACCGGAAGAAAAGGCTGCATTACAAAAAGTCGAAAAAATATTGAATGAACCACAGACATATGAAAATTCAAATAAAGCTTTAGATAAATTAAATACTATCAGACAGGAGAGCACTTCAAAACTCTCTAAAATTGATTTTGAGGTAGGGGTAATATGTAAACGAATTACCAACATTAACTACAATCTAGATAAGCTTAAAACGGCGGAGAATGAGTTTAAAGAGCTTCCTAAAAATATGTTTGGGAAGTACAAAGATAAAGATAGAGCTGAAACTCTTAAATCCAACATTAAAATATTTAGCAATAACCTTACAAGTGAAGGTTATGTGAGTAATGTTGATATAAAACTTAAAGAGAATAAGATTGAGAATCTGCAAAAGAGTAGTGAAAATTTAAAATTAAATATCAACAAAATAGATAATACTTCAAGTTTAATAAAAACGGGTGTTAAAGTCTTACAAAACAAAGAACTTAGAGAATTTCATAAAGAATACAAAGAACAATTTTCACAAGCTAAGTATCTAAAATACAATGATATGAAAGCTATTAAAGCAGCCGATGAACTTCTGGGGAGACCAATATCTATTTATGAAATTAGAGACACTCATCGTAATAGAGGTGAGAGAATTGATTGTATAAATAAAGAGCTTAGGGATATTGAGAATAATGGTAGAAGGCTTTTAAATGCAAAGGCATGTCTTAAAATTATAGATAGTAACAAGGATATTTACGATAAATGGGATACTAAGATATTTGGTAAAGCTAAGTTCCAAGATGAGCATAGAAGTGAAAAATGGCACTATGACAATGCAGTGGATAATCTTAAAACATATGGGGTTAAAGATAAATTGGATTTAAGAGGTCAAGAGAGCACCCATGAATTTAACTTAAAAGAAGTAAAACCAAAACTTGAAATAGATAAAACAACTTTAGTTCCTTCAATAAATGTTTTAGATGATGTATTAAGAGCTTTGGATAGTGCTTTAAGAACTGAAAGGTCTGTACAACGTCAAGATAATTTAAAGCTTACAAAGGCTTTCAGGGGCAAAAATATGGAAGATGAAATTGAAAGATAAATTATTTCTTATATAAAAAGCAATTTGGATTTGGTTATCTGAATTGCTTTTTTTCATTGTATAAATGTCGAAGAACATGCTATAAACTTGTTATTGACTATTAATTTATAAAGCATTATAATAATGTTAACAAAACAATGTTAACAAGTGTTAACCTAGCAATACCAATGTATTACGTAAAATATTATGTTAACAAAAATGAAAAGGAGGTATTTTAAAATGGCAGATGAAAAAAGCACAGTATTAGGAATTAGACTTGATGCAGAAGAACGCAAAAGATTTGATGAATTTGTAGGTGAAGAGGGTAAAAACAATAAGGATTTTCTTAATACCTTGTTGAATCTATTTGAATTAAATAAGGGAAAAGTTAAAAATATTAATTTAGTAGGTGATATTGATGTTTTAGAAGGATATACAAACAAAATACACCAATCATTTATAAATATTATTGATAAATTAGAGAGCCAAAAGGGAGATATTGCAGATACTAGCCAAAAGAATTTGCAAATATATAAAGAGAAAGTTAACAATTTAGAAGATGAACTCGAAACAATAAAAGTATTAAATTCAGATAGAGAAACAGAATTAAAAAGTAGCTACACTGATAACACAACTCTAAAAGAACAATATTCTCAATTACAAGAAAACCTACAAGACAAACTAACTATTATCAAGGAATATCAAGGCAAGAATGACACACTTACAGGTATACTTGAAGAATACAAACAATTTAAAGTTGAAGTAGTAGATTATAAAAAATTACTTGAAAATAATAAAACAACTAACATTTCACTAAATGATGATATTAAAGATAAGAATTTTACTATTAATAACTTAAATAAAGATATTGAGAAGTTAAAAGAGGAACAGGTAAAATCCATTAATGAATTGACCAGGAGACAAGATCAGTTGAATGATAAATATGTTTCTGACCTTGAACAGTTAAAAGATAAAGCAAGTATAAAAATGGATAAGGCATTGATAGAACTACAAAAGGCTCAACAAGAACAATTAAGCCAGGAACAATTGAAACATAATACAGATATACAAGAATATCAAAACAAATATAAATCATTGTTGGAAGAATTGGAGAAAGTCAGACCTATCCCAAGAGCTAAAAAAGAGAGTGCAGCGGTTAAAAATAAAAAAATATCCTCAGAAGGAGTTTGATTATTTAAATATGAACAATAAGTTGTCTAAAGAAGACCAATTATCATTAGATAATGCAAAGGCTACATTAGCAATTGAAGGTTTGATTGTTACCGAAGCAGAAACGAAAATCCTAGAAGATTATCTTAAAGGAATCCTTACCGAAGCTGACGTTTTAAAAATCATAAACAGTAAAACCCCAATAAATAAATAGAAAAAAAGACTAGTAAATTATGAACTAGTCTTTTTTATTTACTAGGTTAACATCATCATTTTCAACCTCAAAAATTATAAAATCAGAATCTTCATCAAAACATTCTTCTTTTTCATAACGTAATTCATTATCCCCTAGCATTTCAAACCAGCCATTTTCTTTTAATTCAAAAACAGGACATTGATTATATTTAACATCACCTATGTAAATTGCTCTTATTTTTTTCATGCTCTTTCCTCCTTATCCCAACCTAATAATTTTTTCTCTAAGTCGTCAAAATCATATACTCTTTGTTCGTAATTCGTAAAATTATCTTTCTTAACCTTTCCTTTAGGTGGTTGGTAATCTTTCTTTATGGCATTAATAACCCAACCAACTATATTATCAATTTTAGGTACTGTTTCAGAATACTTATATTTTTCCTTGATAATATTTATATCCCCATTTGCGGTATCTAGTAATGATTTAGCTTGTAATCCGTCTATATCTTCTTTGAATATAGTTTTAACCACACTTATAAGGTCTGTAGAGCATTTTTCTTCTTTGTTGGTGTTTTTATACTCTGTAGTAACACAAACTTCATCAAGAGCCTTATTTTTAGTTTTATTAGCACTTATGTAAAATTTCAAACTTGTTACTTTCCTACCTGTCTTAATTTCTTCAAAGTCAAAATGAATATCACTTAATTTTTTTAGTTCCTTTTGAGTTCTCTGTATAACAAACCTTTTAAAATCATTATATAAAGGGTATACATTGTCTGCTTTCAACAATTTTCTTAATTCATAAATATCAATTTCTATATTATTTTGTTTTTTAAATTGATTAGCTTTAAGTATTTCATACATCCTTATTGAATATTTACTTCTCATACTCAAAATATTTGTTAGCTTATATTGAGTGAATACAGTATTTAGTTTTATCATATAAGGTTTTAAATCGGGATTAAATTTTAAAGTTACCATGCCTGAACCCTTTTCATACCTAACACCACTAAGCCAAGCTGTTTGAATTATTGTATTCCCCTCTTGAATCTCAAAAACTTTTTTCATAAGCTCCTTAGTTATTTTAGGTATTTCTGTGTATTTTGATTTATCTTCAACCCCTACAAGTTCCATAAATTCAGATATTTTAAAGTTATAAGGCTTAAATTCTTCGTCAGTTGGTTGAACCATACTAGCTATTGTAAGTATAATTTTTTGTTCTTCTAAGCTTAGATCATAGCTACTATTCATAATAAAATAATTTGATTTAGTAACTAGATAGTTTTCATCCATATAATCACCCCATAAGAATATATTACCATGTTAATACGAATAGTCAAGATGATATTCGTATTCGTAGTTAGGTATGGAAAGCTCGTATTAGATTTATTTTGGGTATGGAAAGCTCGTAGTTAGGTATGGAAAGCTCGTATTAGATTTTATTTTGGGTATGGAAAGCTCGTAGTTAGGTATGGAAAGCTCGTATTAGATTTTTGAAAGCATTGGTACACCTAGCCTAGAGGGTTGCCCAAAACAATTAAAACAAAGTACTGTAAAACAATTAAAACAACTACTGTAGTTGTTCTTCTATTTTTTTAAATTTTAGGTAATAAATTGAGTAATTAATTTTATTATTGACGTACGTAAAGATGTACAGTATTATATATATAATAATATAAAGAGGTGATTAACATGAGAACTGTTCCTATTACAAATGCTAGGCAAGATATATTTAATATAATAGAACAAACAATTGCAAATTCAGAGCCTATACAGATAACCAGTAAAAAAGGTGATGTTGTAATGATGAGCCTAGATGATTGGTCAGCAATTCAAGAAACGTTATATCTTTTAGGAATCCCTGGCATGAGAGAAAGCCTTTTGGATGGAGCTAAAGAGCCTATTGAAGAGTGCAAATCTTTGGAGGATATAGGATGGGATATATAATAGTTATAACTAAGCAAGCTCAAAAGGATGCCAAGAAATTAGAATCCTGTAGTTTAGATAAAAAAGCAAAGGAGCTGCTAAAGATAATAAAAGAAAATCCCTATCAAACTCCACCACCATATGAAAAACTTATAGGGGATTTAAAAGGCTTCTATTCTCGAAGGATTAATATAAAGCATAGGATAATTTATGAAGTGTATGAAAAAGAAAATACAATTAAGATTTTAAGAATGTGGACACATTATCAGTAAAAAGATGAGGTTGGAGAAGAATATCAGCAAGCAAAACATTTAAATATGTCGTTATTTTAATATTTTGCTTGCATAAGAGTATTTAATTAATATAGAATCTATTATTTGAATTATTTATATTTGTCTGCATACTCAATCAATGCCATTGAAATCAAATCTTGCATTTTGTACTGTCCATTTTCTAAACAGAAGTCTTTAAATGTGTTAAATGCACTTAGGTACAATTTTACACCTCTAGTAATTGCCTGTTCATTTTTGAACTTTTGCGAATCTACTTTTATAATAGGTATCTCAACATCTATAATGTTTTTTTGATTTCTGTACCATTCAAGCATCTCATTAATTTCTATTTTTATGTTGCTAAATTCTTGAACTTCTTCCTTTATATTTTTCATAATAACAGAAGTTTCATTTTTGTTTTTTTTATCAATTGATGTGTTTTCTAAATCTTTTATATTGCTAACTTTTGTTACACTTTTGTTAATAACAAGAGTTTCACTTTCGTTGAGGTCTTTATTTACAAGTGGTTCAGTACCTTTTATGGATTCAGGCACATCATATAAAAAAGTCGACTTATTATAATTTATCTCAGTCAACTTTATAGTTTCTGAAAAATCTTTTCTGTTAATTCCAAACTTTCTAATAAATTTATCGGTAGGTATTTTTTCGTCCTTTAATCTGATTTTATTTTCAAGTGTATTTTCATTTATAGCCACTGCTATGTATATTAATTCTTGTAAAGATAAATTTAGATTTTTGGCTTTACTCATATTGATCACCTCTCACATAATAACTTTAGTATAACTTTTGTTATTATGCATTCTATACTACAACAAAAGAATCCTCTAAAAAAGAATAAAAACTTGAAATTTAAATTAATAATAATTATTCAGGAGATAATATGGTTAATAAAAAGAAATGGTCACACTATAGATAAAAATTTTCTATGCTCTTATCCTTTATATCCTCATTGATTCCAATATATCTTAAAGTAACACTAGGCGATGAATGATTGAATATTTGTTGAAGTAGTGCAACATCTTTATTTTGCCTATAGTGCCAGTAACCAAAGGTCTTTCTTAGGGTGTGAGTGCCTATCTCCTGGAGTCCAATATGCTCCGCTGCACTATTAAGTATTCGATATGCTTGGACTCTGCTAATGGGCTTATTTTCGCCTTTCCTACTCTGGAACAAGTATTCTTCATCCGACATTGTTTTAATATATTTATCTATTTCTATTTTTAATAATGAATTTATTAGGAATCTTTTTATCTTATTTGTCTTTTGCTCTATTATTTTAATATGTGTTTGATCTCTCAAATCCTTAACTTTAAGTTCTAACATGTCGCTGATCCTCAGGCCCGTATTAATCCCAACAACAAACATTAAGTAGTTTTTATATCCTGTTTTCAATAATTCCATTTTCATTTCTTCAAGTTTTTCTCTATCCCTAATTGGTTGAACTAGCTTCATGCTCTACAACTCCTTAATATTATAATTAAGACCGTTATATTACATTGAACGTAACAAGTCAACACGTTATGTTACATTCAAATCAAAAAAAATAAAGAATGAGCAATACCCCCAAAGTGAATGTAACACAATTAGTATTGTGTTACATCCGCTATTTTTTTTTAAAACTAATAATTACACTAGGTTCTACCGATATGAGTATATCAGCTATTTAATGATATTCAATGTCAAAATGGTATACAATATCATGCCCATAACTCATTAAAACGTTCTATATTTCTTTGGAGTATTATAGACTAATTTATATTTCCAACAAATTTGAAATTTCCATAATTAGTTTTAATATGAAAAGGAGCCATTTAGGCTCCTTAAGTGATTCAATACGATGATAAATTATCTTAATCTAATAAATCATCGTATTCATTTAGTAGCCCATCCAGCTTTTGGCTAAGGACTACTAATTTTGCGTCAGTTAATGTTTCTTTTTCATTAATTAACTGATGCATTAACTCTCTGTGTTTCTCAATCTTTTGCTCTATTTCCTGTAATTGTGTCACAGTATCCCACCTTTCGTTACTAATTATAATAAAATAGGATAGGCAAGGGCATATAAGTTTAAAATATTTTGAAAATTAAAAACATTTTAAAGAAAAGATTGTAATTACATGAATAATATTCTATATTTAATTAATATCAATTGGGGGTAAGGCAACGATTAATGTTAAAAACAACCACATGACAATATTTGCCTCTTAATATTGTCACATAAGTCCCTATATTACTTTTGTGATGTCACAAAATATAAAGTTATAAAGTTCATAGTTTTGTGACAATAAATAACGCCAACATAAAAGGTATAGTTTTTGTGTTACTATGCTCTGCAAGTACCTATTTTAGGTGCTTTAAATGGTAACAATTGTCTTGTGGCTGTTTTTTGCACGAATCGTAGCCGTACCCCAATTTGATTTTTGAAAGCTTTTACTGATCAATAGCAAACTTATCGAAAGGTAAGGACGCAAAGCTATAAGGCCTTTCATTTGAATGGTAGCCAGTTGCAGAGCTAAAGTTTTTTATAGATTATTTTATTGATAATAGAACAGTTGGGGCTTCCATTATTAAATTAATTTCAAAAACTAAACTATAAGGGGTATGAAGAACATAGCTGTCACCAGAAGCAATAGGAAAGTTCCGAATTTCATTTTGAAACTTGAACTTAGGTGTATTTAGAGCCTTTTGTTGAGTGTTTTAGATTGA
>NZ_JAHLEB010000078.1 GCF_018861735.1 Clostridium lacusfryxellense
TAATATTTTGTGTCGTTACATTTATTCTCTCACAGTGGAGGAAAATATAAAAGCCTAACGGCTTAAAAGTTAGGCAATTCAATGATTGCAGAATTGTGCAATCGGCTATATTATCTTTTAGCAAGGAGGCAAGCTAATGAACTTTCAAGTGAAGAGAAAAGTAGCGCTAAACTTAAATCATTAAATGACTTAAAAGATGATTTCCTTGCTGTAACTTCTCATGAACTAAAAACGCCACTTAACGGTATTATTGGTTTAACAGAAGGGATAGTAAATAATAAATATGTTGATTTAGATTCAGAGCTCAGAGAAGACTTATTTTTGGTGAATTCCAGTGCTAAAAGATTATCTAACTTGGTTAATGATATGATGATATTTTCTAAGCTTAAAAATAATGAAATTGTGTTACATACTAAACCTGTAAATATTAGCAATATAGTAGAAATGGTAATAAAATTTAGTCATATATCATTAAATAATAAAAGTGTACTACTAACAAATAAAATAGATAAAAACACACCTTATGTATATGGTGATGAGGATAGAATACAACAAATACTATATAATTTACTAAGTAATGCAATAAAATTTACGCACGTTGGTGAGATAACATTATCATATGGTATAAAAAATTCTTTTCTTGAAATTTCAGTTTTGGATACAGGGATAGGAATCCCCACGCAAAAGCTTCAAAAAATATTTAAAAGATATGAACAGGTGGATGGAATACTTGAAAAGTATGGTGGCACTGGAGTTGGCCTTTATGTAACTAAGGAACTTATTCAAATACAGGGTGGCACTATAAAGGTCTCTTCGATTATAGGTGTAGGAAGTGAATTTATTTTTACCCTTCCAATATGCACGGAGCAAGAGATAAAAAGTAACCTTAATGAAAATCTTTATAATAAAGACAATGTGGAGACAGCAGAAATATTAGCCAAATATTCAAATCAGTTAGAGATAAAACCTAATGTAGTAAACGCCTCTATGCAGAACGTAAGAAAAATTATAGATTCGGGAAGCAAAGATAAATATAAGATTTTAATAGTTGATGATGAATATGTGAATCTTAAAGTATTAAAAAATTATCTTACTAATGGCAATTATGAGGTATTAGAAGCATCGTGTGGAATTGAAGCATTGAAGTTAATTGACGAAAATCCTGATTTAGATTTGGTAATTCTTGATATGATGATGCCTGATATTTCAGGTAATGAGGTATGTAAGATTATTAGGGTAAAACAGTCCGCTTTTGAGCTACCTGTGTTAATTATGACAGCAGACAACAACGTAGAACAACTTGTTTATGCCTTTGAGTGTGGAGCAAATGATTATCTAAATAAACCTTTTAATATGCACGAACTGTTATGTAGAATAAACACGCTTATAACGTTAAAGCATTCAGTAAAAAAAGCATTATCATTAGTTCATGAACTTGGTATAGCTAAAAATCAAGTTGAGTCACTTAGTAACAAAAATGCCCAGGCAAGAACTAGAGTAGAAGAACTAACGGCATATGATAAAGTTAAAACTGAATTTTTGGCAAATATGTCACATGAACTTAGAACTCCTTTAAATGTTATTTGCAGTACAATACAGCTATTAAAATCCCTTGATGGATCAAAAACATTGGGTGAGGATAAGATAAAATATTATATTAAAATAATGAATCAGAATTCTTTAAGGTTACTTAGACTTATAAATAATATAATAGACACAACTAAAATAGAGTCGGATTCCATAAGCATTAACATAAAAAACGGTGACATAGTATATGTTGTAGAGGAAATATCGCAATCGGTAGCAGAGTATATAAAAAGTCATGGAATAACCCTTATATTTGATACTGATATAGAGGAAAAAATAATCGCATTTGACGAAGAAAAAATTGAAAGAATAATGCTTAATTTACTTTCTAATGCAGTTAAATTTACTGAGGAAAATGGTAGTATTCTAGTTAACATTTATGATCGTGAAAATTTTATTAAGATATCAGTTAAAGATACAGGTATTGGTATTCCAAAGGGGAAGTTAGAATTCATATTTGAACGGTTTGCTCAAATTGATAAATCTACATCAAGACATAATGAAGGTAGTGGGATAGGACTAGCATTAGTAAAATCTCTTGTAGAAATGCACGGAGGCGAAATTAATGTGATTAGTGAAGTGGGAAAGGGAAGTGAATTTATCATAACTTTACCAACTAGAGTAGTAGATAGGGAAGAGGAAGAAAATAATCTTAATAACAAAGAGGTATTTGAAACGAATTATGAACAAAATTTATCAGTTGAATTCTCAGATATTTATAAATAAGACTATTTAAAGTATCATTTTAGTAACTAAAGTTCATAAAAGTATCTACTTGCAAAAAATGAGGTAACGGTCTAAAATAGTATATGACTATAAAAATGGAGATATTCATGTTATATCCTAAGGCGAAAGGTTGAGATTATGATTTTTAAAAGGCTTAAAATTGAAGATAAAAATGTATTGGAAGAATTTATATATCCGTATAAATTTCTGAGTTGTGAATATTCTTTTACAACTTTGTATATATGGAGAGAAGCTTGTGACATTTGTTATGTTATTTATAAGGGTGTTCTAATAATAAAGAAAACGGATTTTGAAGGAAAATATTATTTTATGCAACCTTTGGGATATAAAACCGAAAATATTAAAGAAATAATAACTATGTTAATTGATTACAAAAAAGAAAACAATATGTACTATTTATTTAAAGACTTAGATGAAGACTTTATTGAAGAAATAAAGGGTATGTATGATGAAGATAAGGATATAAGCATAGAAGAAGATAGAGATAATTTCGATTATTTGTATGAATCGGAAAAACTTATAAAGCTCTCAGGTAAGAAACTTCATGGGAAAAAGAATCATTATAATTCCTTTATAAAGAATTATAATTACGAAGTTAAAGACATATTAGAGGACGTAGTAATAAGTGATGTTATTACGGCTGCAGAAAAATGGTATCAAGGTAATAAAGATGATTATATTCTTCAGTCAGAACTTCAGGGAATTAAAGATGTAGTGAAGAATATGAATGAGCTAAAGACAACTGGTATTGCAGTATATGTTGAGGATGAAATAGTAGCATTTAGTTTAGGGGAAAAATTAAATGATAATTTGGCAGTAGTTCATATAGAAAAAGCAGACATTGCATATAGTGGAGTATACAGTTTTGTTAACAGGGCTTTTGTTGATAGAAGCTTTAGTGATGTTAGGTTAATTAATAGGGAACAAGATTTAGGAATTGCAGGACTTAGAAAATCTAAATTATCTTATCATCCATTTAAATTAGAGAAAAAGTATATTTTAAGTTTTAAAGCTTAATTTAACTTAATGATAAGGAAGTGAGATAGAATGAAAAATCTTTTGGTTGGTCAAAAAATAAAATTAACATCTATAAATGAAGATGATATCTTAGAAATTCAAAAATGGCATAATGATGTATCCTTTATGCGTAATTATGATACTATAAGTGCAACTCCTAAAAATATAGGAGATGTGAAAAATCTAATTGATGATGTAGAAAAATGTGACACTGCTTATATTTTTGCTGTTAAAGAACTTGAGCATGAAGGTATCATTGGTGTAACAGGATTTGAAAATATATCTTGGAATAATGGAACCGCTCTAATATATATTGGAATTGGAGAAGAAAAGCATAGGGGACAAGGCCATGGGAAAGAAGCACTAAAATTGACTATAGAGTTTGGATTTGAGGAATTAAATTTCCATAGAATATATCTTACTGTTTTAGAATACAATCAAACTGCTATAAAATTGTATGAAAAATTAGGATTTAAAAGAGAAGGTATCTATAGAGAGTTTATTCATAGAGATGGCAAGCGGTATGATATGTATCTATATGGATTGTTGAGGCCAGAATGGGAAGATAATTAAGAGGGAAGATCAAACAGAAAAAAATGAACCTAAAAACACAGTAGAGTAAATATAATTCTACTGTGTTTTTTTATTTTATATTTAAATTAAATTTCTTTTTAAACTGTTTAGGAGAAAGAATTTTATAATGTTCAAATTGCTGGATAAAATAACTAGAAGAGGTAAAACCGATTTCCAAAGCAATTTCAGTTATATTTAAGTTAGTAGAAAGTAATAATTTTTCTGCCTCTGTTATTCTTACGTAATTTAGATATTTACTAAATGATTTACCAACAGATGCTTTAAAAAATCTTGAGAAATAACTGTAACTCATATCACTATTAAAGGCAACTGACTCTGCAGATATAGAATTCATATAATTATTATCAACATAATCAAATATTTTTTGAAGCCTTTTTAATGCTTTATCGTTAATATTAGTAGTAATATTTAAATCAAGACCCTTGTCGTACCAATTTCGAAGTATTATTAAAAATACACCACCAATATTATTTCTTATTGATAATTCGTAGCCATAAGATTTTTTAGTGTTTTCCATAAGAATTTCATGAATAAGCTTAGGTATAGAAGTATCTTTTATTTCATTGTTAGTAAAAATTTTTTGATGGGTTGATTTAGATGAAGTAAACGGAAATACATATTTGGATTCAAATACAGTTATAGAGGTAGAATATAAAATATTAGGATCAAATTTTATCACTATATATTCAACAACATCCTCGGTAATGCCATAGACTGAATGAACTTCCCTGGAATTTATTAAAACCATATCACCTACATTAAAATCATAATTATCCCCTGAGATAAAGACTTGAGCTTTTCCTGATACGCAATAGAGTAGCTCTATATAATAATGCCAATGAGCATTGGCTAGTGTGACTTTTCCTAAACCTTTTTGAATGTGGCAATCAAATGGATATAGTATGCCTTCATTTAAATCAGTGTGCTCCTCATAAAATGTTTCCATAAAAACACCTCTTTCTCAATGACAAATATTTGATACTTTTCTCACAATTTTATTATATCATATAATATGTAATTGTGTTAATTTGGTAATATACAAAACAATATATTGATGAATTATAGGAGGGAAATGTTATGGAAAACGAAAAAAAATTAAGAATAGGGATCATAGGTTGTGGTGGTATTGCAAACGGAAAACATATGCCATCATTGAAAACGTTATCGAATGTAGAGATGGTTGCATTTTGTGATTTAGTAATAGAAAAAGCACAAGTGGCAGCGGAAGAATATGGTAGCCTGGATGCTAAGGTTTATACTGATTATAATGAATTATTACAAGATAAAACTATCGATGTTATTCATGTACTTACTCCTAATAAATCACATGCAGAATTATCAATTGCTTCTATGAAAGCAGGTAAACATGTTATGTGTGAAAAGCCAATGGCAAAAACAGCAGCCGATGCATTAGAAATGGTTAATGTATCTAAAGAAACTGGTAAGAAATTAACAATAGGATATCAACACAGACATAAAGAAGAAAGTATCTATCTAAAAAAAGCTATTGAACGTGGAGATTTAGGAGAAATATATTTTGCCAAGGCACTTGCAGTTAGGCGACGTGGTACACCTACTTGGGGAGTATTTTTAAAAGAAGAAGAACAAGGCGGTGGTCCTCTTATAGATATTGGTACTCATTCACTTGATCTTACGCTTTGGCTTATGAATAATTACAAACCTAAAATGGTAGTTGGTACAAAATACAAAAAATTACTAGATCCTAATTGTGGTAATCCTTGGGGACCATGGGATGTAAAAGAAAATACAGTAGAAGATTCTGCCTTTGGGTTTATTGTAATGGAAAATGGAGCTACGATTATACTTGAATCAAGTTGGGCACTTAATACCATAGAGCCTATAGAGGAGGGAAGTACTGTTCTTTGTGGATCAAAGGCAGGAGCACAAATTAAAAAAGGTCTTAGCATAAATAAAGATGAGTTTGGAAAACTCATTGAGATTAAGCCTGATCTGAGTGCTGGTGGGGTTGCTTTTTATGACGGAGTAGCTGAAACACCTCCGATACTTGAAGCTAAACGCTGGATTGATTCTATAGTCAATGATACTGAGGTTGTAGTTAAACCGTATGAAGCTTATATCGTTTCTAAAATTCTTGAGGCAATATATGAATCTGCAAATACAGGTAAAGCTATATATTTTAACAACTAGGAGGATGAGTACATGTTAAATAAATTGTCAGCACAGCTATGGTCTGTTCAAGATTATACAAGCAAAGATTTTTTTGGAACGCTTGAACAAATGGCTAAAATATGATATACAGGGGTTGAATTTGCAGGATACAAAGATATTTTAGCAAAAGATATGAATAGAAAACTTAAGGAACTTAATTTGACTGCTATGTCAGCACATGTTGGAATAGATAGCCTTAAAGAAAACTTAGAATCTGAGCTTGAGTATCTTAATACTTTAGGAGCGAAATATATAGTGTGTCCAAGTGCAGAGATAAACACAATAGAAAGTGCGCTTAGGCATGCAGAAATATTTAATAAGATAGGTGAACAAAGTGCAAAAGCAGGGCTAATATTTGCTTACCATAACCATGATTTTGAATTTAAGATGAATAATGGACAGTAGTAAGATGTATAGATAAAGAATGTGTTTGGGTGGATGAAATTGTTTATACCAAAGCGGGGCCTACTAAAACTATGGCACCTAGAAATGCAAACTCTACAGAAGAAATAATTCTATCAGAACCTATGGATGTCGTGGATAATTTAACAGTTGTATATGATGGACTAATTGACGCTATAGAAGGAAAAGCACCGCTTAAAATAACACCGATGCAAGCAAAACGCGCTATACAAGTAATGGAGGCAGCTTTCGTTTCTAGTGAAACATCATCTGCTGTAAATGTTGAAATATAAAAGAATCTAATAATAAAGTAATAATAAAAAAAGTGAGGTGAAATATATGAAAATTGCAATGATAAGTTCTTGGCATGTGCATGCTAAAGATTATGCAAAACAAATTATGCAGCTACCACAATGTGAAATTGTGGCGGTGTGGGATGAAAATAAAGAAGCAGGTATTAAATGGTCAAAGGAATTAAATTGTAAATTTATTGATGATTATGAGACGCTTTTGAAAGATGATTCCATTGAAGCTGTTGTTATTAATTCTCCAACTGTGATGCATACGGATTTAATTATTAAAGCGGCGTATGCTAAAAAACACATTTTCACAGAAAAAGTTCTTGCATTGACAGTTGATGATTGTATAAAGATAAAAGATGCTATTCGAAGAAATAATGTTAAATTTTCTATTTCTTTCGTTTATAGATGTAGTGCGGAAATGATTTTTGCAAAGCAGTTGGTTGATAGTGGAGCATTAGGAGATATAACTTATGCTAGAGTACGTGATGTACATAATGGAAGCATCGCAAATTGGTTGCCAGAGAGCTTTTATAATAAAGAAAATTGTGGTGGAGGAGCAATGATTGATTTAGGAGCTCATCCAGTATATTTATTAGAATGGATTTTGGGCAAAGCAAAAAATGTTGTTGCTACTTTAACAAAAGTAACTAAGAGAGAAGTTGAAGACAATGCAGTAGCTGTAATAGAGTTTCAAAATGGTGCTATTGGCGTAGCAGAAACGAGTTTCGTTTCAGTTTATACACCAATAACTCTCGAAATTAGTGGAACCACGGGCTCATTAATTGTAAAAGATGGTGTTAGTTATGCAAATGGAGATACTGATGGAAAATGGGTTGTACAGGAAAAATTACCTCTTCCACTTCCAAGTCCAATAGTTCAATGGATTGAAGGGATTACAGAAAATAAAAAAATAGATTTAGGCATTGATGAAGCAATATCTTTAACAAGGCTACTTCGAGGAGTATATGAATCTCAAGAAACTGGTCAAAAAGTTATAATAAAATATTAAAGGAATCCTTTATGAGCTAAAAATAGTTATATTATAAAAAATAATATTTAACGTTAATAAAAGCTTAGGGCTAGTATTTATACTAGCCCTAAGCTTTTATTAACTAGCCACTAAAGTTCTATTTAATAATGATCAAATAAGACTATTTAATAAAAACTTAATAATTACATAATATATTTTTAATATTTACATAAGAAAGATTTAATACAAGTTGTGTAAAATATAAATTATGAGATAACAATTAATAATAACAAATAAATAGGAGGTTATCATGAAAAAGAAATTTATTATTGGCGTTGCGATAGTAGCTTGTATAGGTATTATTGGTGGAATTAGATTAACTGCAAAAAATAAAACACAGGTCATAAGCGTAAAAACATCAAAGGTTACAATGGGTGATGTAAAGATGTATTTATCTACCACAGCTACAATAAAATCCAAAAATGAAAAAGATTACTCAGCATCGCAAGCAACGAAAATTTCAAGTGTAAATGTTAGCGTTGGAGATGAAGTTAAAAAAGGTAAAACTCTTTTAACTTATGATACAACAGATTTAAATAATCAGGTAACTTCGGCTAAAATAAATTATAACAATGCTATATCGCAGAAAAACGATGCAATAAATAAAAATAATGATGCGAAAGACACTATAGCAGATACAGAAGATATTCCTGCAAATGCTGGAATAATTAGTGCTGCAGAGGCAAGTGAATTATCTAGCGAGAAAGTAAAGCAACTTAATAATGCTGTTGCATCAGCAAAAGCAACTCTTGATGCTGCAAAAGACAAGTTATCACAAAACTCATACATCTCGTCAGGTATTGATGGAGTAGTAACAGAAGTAAATGTTGTAAGTGGACAAACTGGCAGCCAAGAAATGGCTATAATCGTGCAGGACATATCAAGTTTAAAGGCTGTTGTAAAAGTTGGAAAATATGATGCAGCTAAAGTAGCTATTGGACAAGCATCAACAATTATGAGTAACGGTAGTATTTATAAAGGTAAGGTTTCTAAAATATACCCAACTGCAACTGTGAATACTTCAGCTACAGGGGGAGATACCACGCTAACTGTAGAACTAGATGTACTAGAATCAGCTCCGCAGTTAAAAGTAAACTTTGATTCAGATGTTGATATATTACTTAAAGAGGCACTCGATGTTGTAAATGTTCCTGCAGAAGCAATATTAACTAATAAAGATGGATCAACTTATTTGTTTGTTATCCAAGATGGCACAGCAGTTAAAAAGGCAGTGAAACTAGGAGTACAATCAGATAGTGATGTTCAAATTGCAAGCGGAGTAAAAGTTGGAGAGAGTGTAATATTAAATCCTGGTAGCTCTGTTACAAATGGTGTAATGGTTAAGGATGCCGCTACAGTAGGAGGAAAATAATGATAGAAGTAAAGGATATATTAAAGAGATATGTAACCGGAGATATTGATTTTACAGCACTCAAAACAGTGAGTCTCAAAATTAAAAAAGGTGAATTCACTGCAATAATGGGACCTTCGGGTTCGGGGAAATCAACCTTTATGAATATTTTAGGATGTTTGGACAAAATGGATAGCGGAACATATTTTTTAAACGGCCAGGATGTTTCAAATCTTTACGATAATCAACTTTCTATAATAAGAAATAAAGAGATAGGGTTTGTTTTTCAAGCATTTAATCTACTCCCAAGGATATCTGTTCTTGAAAATGTAGAATTACCAATGCTTTACGCAGGAGTGCCAGCAAAAGAAAGAAGATCGAAAGCTCTTTTAGCACTTGAAAAGGTCGGTCTTAGTGATAGAGTAAAACATAAGCCAAATGAGATATCTGGTGGTCAAAAGCAAAGAGTTGCAATTGCAAGGTCAATGGTTAATAGCCCTGCAGTTATTATGGCAGACGAACCAACAGGTAACTTAGATACAAAATCATCAATTGAAATAATGAAGATATTTCAAAAATTAAATGCTGAAGGTGCAACTATAGTAATGGTTACACATGAAGACGATATAGCTAAATGTGCAAAACGAGTTGTAAGATTCCTTGATGGAGACATAGTGGATGATTACGAGGTTAAGGACAGAACAATATTATAGGTATAATATTAAAAAAAGAAATGGAGGGCGGTTATGAACATTTTCGAGAGTTTCAAAATGGCTATTTCTAGTATTCTATCAAATAAAATGAGATCGTTTCTCACAATGCTAGGAATAATAATAGGTATAAGTTCAGTAATTACTATTGTATCTCTTGGTAATGGTGGGAAAAGTTACATTGCAGATCAATTTGCTAAAATGGGATCAAATACAGTTAATTTGAATGTAGATTCATCAAAAGTAGAACAGATAAGTGATTATTTTACGCTTGAGGATGTAAAACAAATCAAAAACAAAGTAGCTACGGCTAAGTATGTTTCTGCAACTGTAGTCCAAAAGGGAACTGCAAGAACTGATACAAAAACAAATACAGCAAATGTAACCGGCGTTAATACAGATTATTCATTGATAAGTAATGTAGAAATTGTTTATGGAAGGTTTTTAAATGATAGAGAAGTTGAAGAAGGTAAAGCTGTTGCAGTAATTGACCAAACTTCAGCAAAAGCGCTATTTGGAACAGATGATGCTGTAGGTAAATCTTTTAAAATAGGACCTGTTGCTTCTAGTAAAAGTGCCACAGTTGTTGGAGTATCGAAAGCAAGCAGCATGTTTAGTGGCGAGGGTGGTCCACCAAGCAGAAATGGGGATAGTACACCAACACTTGTAACAGTGCCAGTTACATTTCTGAAAACACTATATCCAATAGACTTTAACATTACAACGCTTAGTATAACATCGTCATCACAAGAAACTTCAGTGCAAACGGGAAATGATGCCTTGAAAATTGTTCAGGCGAAACATGCAAATAAAACTTCGGATCTTTATAAAGCTACTAACTCAGCGAGCATGCTTGACTCAATTAATCAAGTATTAGGAATTTTCACGACATTTCTTAGTGCTGTTGCAGCTATATCCCTTTTAGTTGGAGGCATTGGAGTTATGAATATAATGTTAGTTTCCGTAACAGAGCGAACAAAAGAAATCGGTATTAGAAAAGCAATTGGTGCTACCACCAATGCAATATTATTGCAATTTTTAACTGAATCTGTTATATTATCGCTTATAGGTGGTCTTATAGGTTTGATACTTGGTATAGTATCAGCACAAATAATAGGATCTTTTGCTAATATTATTCCTAGTGTTTCAATACTTGTTGTTGTAGAAGTAATATTTTTCTCGTCAGCAGTTGGAATATTCTTCGGAATTTATCCTGCAAGGAAAGCTGCAAGATTAAATCCAATAGATGCACTAAGATATGAATAGAGGCACTAAGATATGAATAAAGGCACTAAGATATGAATAAAGGCACTAAGATATGAATAAGAGCACTAAGATATGAATAGAATTTAGGAGGAATTTTTATGTCCATAAAGTTTAGGCTTATAGTTTCCTATATGGCAATGCTTATAGTCCCAATTATTTTGTCTTTATTTTTACTGCCAGCGGTTGCTAGTTTTTATGTTAAAAGCATTAATAAGGCGTATGACATAAAATACAATGGTCCCACTTTTCAAAGTAATGTATTTAAAAGCAACCCTCTAAAAGACTTGTTTGATAAGAATTCACTAATACTTATGGACATAGAAAAAGATATAGAAGTAAAACTCAATATACTTGAAGATACTAATTATTTATCAAAACTTGATAACAAATTGAAACTTACACACAGTGGAATAGTAATAAGAAAGAATGGAGTAATAACCTATTCCACTAATTTCATTAATAAAACTGAAATTGAAAAAAACCTTCCGAAATTCGGATCTTTGGAGGAAAAAAGAATGCATCCTAACCTCATCTTAAATAGTCTTTTGATTTCTAAGCAACACGATTTTTATTTTAAAGATAAAAGCCCAGGCAGTATTTTTATAATGACTGATGCTGGAGCAATGCTCTCAATTACAAAGACGTTTGGATTACTATATATTGTTATTGTTATTATAATAATGATTCTAATAAATGCGTTACTTACACATTGGATTTTAAAAAAAATTGTTAAGCCTTTAGTTGCATTAAAAGATGCTTCTACTAAAATTAAAGAAGGTTACCTTGATTTTGAAGTTAAGTCAAATTCTAATGATGAAATTGGAGAGCTCTGCAAGGAATTTGAAGATATGAGGTGTAGACTTAAGGAATCAGTTGAAATACAGCTTAACTATGAAAATAATAGAAAAGAGCTCATATCAAATATTTCACATGACCTAAAAACTCCAGTAACTGCAATTAAAGGATACGTTGAGGGAATTAAAGATGGTGTAGCAGATACGCCTGAGAAAATGGAAAAATATATTAATATTATCCATAAGAAAACAAACGATATTGATAAATTAATAGAGGAATTGTTCCTATTCTCAAAACTTGATTCAAATGAACTCCCTTTCGGTTTTGAAAGAGTTGACATAAAAAATTACTTAAGCGACAGCGTGGAAGAGCTCAAGTTTGACCTAGAAAAGAGCAATATAGACTTACAATTAATTGATGAGATTCAAGACAAAATATCAATACTAGCTGATCGTGAAAAGCTAAAAAGAGTAATAGTAAACATTGTTGATAACTCAGTAAAATACATGGATAAAGAAAATGGTCAAATACAAATAACATTAAAAGGATTAGAAGATTTCGTGCAATTTGAGATTAAAGACAATGGGCGAGGAATATCACAAGAAGCTCTTCCATTTATATTTGATAGATTTTATAGAGCAGACCCTTCAAGAAATTCTAAGACTGGCGGAAGTGGACTTGGACTTGCAATTGCAAAAAAGATAATCGAAGGACATGGTGGTAAAATATGGTCAGAGAGTACCGTTGGACTCGGTACTAGTATATACTTTATAATTAAGAAATGTAGCATGGAAGGTAGATGATAAAATGAAAAAAGTGTTGATAATAGAAGATGAACTCAGTATTGCAGAACTTGAAAGGGATTACCTTGAGATAAATGATTTTTCTGTTGATATTGAGGTAGATGGAGAAATGGGACTTAAAGCAGCACTTAATAACAACTACAACCTCATTATACTAGACGTTATGCTCCCTAAATTTGATGGCTTTGAAATCTGTAGGCAAATAAGAAACGTGAAAAATGTTCCTATACTAATGGTCTCTGCCAAAAAAGAAGACATCGATAAGATTAGAGGGCTGGGACTAGGGGCTGATGATTATGTAACAAAACCATTCAGTCCGGGAGAACTTGTTGCAAGGGTAAAAGCTCATATATCGAGATATGAAAGGCTTATCGGAGAAAATAAAAACAAAAATGAAATAATTGGGATAAGAGGGCTCAGTATTGACTGTGCTTCTAGGCGTGTATGTGTTAATGGTAGCGAAGTGATTCTGACTGCAAAAGAGTTTGATATTTTAAAGATTTTAGCTATAAATCCAAATAAGGTGTTTTCAAAGGATAATATTTTTAATAAAGTATGGGGAGTCGACTCATTTGGAGATGTTGGTACTGTTACAGTACATATTAGAAAATTGAGAGAAAAAATTGAAGTTGACCCATCAAACCCTAAATATATTGAAACAATATGGGGAGTTGGATATAGATTCGAACTTTAATGAAAGTATATTAAACATTATAATTTATATTTCGGGTAATGGAAAGTTCTCACTTTAAAATTGTGATGAACTTTTTTTTTCTATATAATTCCCCTTAACTAAATATAATCAAATATATTTTTAATAATTCATAAAATTTTTACAAAAAAGATATGATAAAAAGAAATATTAAGTAAAGCAACACGCGAAATGACATACATTATGTAATTTATAAATATTTTAATTGGTTTGTAAAGTAATAATTTAAAAATGTCTTGATTAGTTAAGTTAAAACAGAATATAATAGTATTAGTAAGTTATATAAAATTTCAGATGTTTAAAACTATTTACTAGGTGAAAACCTATTGTATAAGGAGCAAAGATGTTATGGCTAAAAAAGTTACAATGCAAGATGTTGCGAATAAAGTTGGAGTTTCAAAGGTTACTGTATCTAAAGCGTTAAGAGGCAATATGGATATTAGTGAGCAGATGAAAGAAAGAATAAAGAGGGCAGCCGCTGAAACGGGATATATATTTAACGCAGGTGGAAAGTCAGAAATAAATGACGTTACTAGGTGTATAGGAATTATTTCAGCAGAACGATATTTTGGGCAAGAAGATTATTTTTACATAGATTTATATAGACTCCTTTCTAATTATTTGGAAAAGTCACATTTTACTTGTATGTTTAATATATTAGATTTTAATAATGAAAAAGATCTTATGATTCCTACAATGCTTGAAGATAGAAAGGTTGATGGGGTACTTGTACTTGGACAACTTTCAAAGGAATATGTTAAAAAGATAGTAAAACTTGATATTCCGTTAGTTCTTTTAGATTTTTATTATGATAAAGTTGACGTAGATAGTGTTAACACAGATAATTTTTTTGGGACATATGAAATTACAAATGATCTTATTGAAAAAGGCCATGAGAAAATAGCTTTTGTTGGGAATTTGAATTTAACTAGTAGTATTCAAGATAGGTTTTTAGGTTATTATAAGTCTATTCTAGAATACAAATTACCTTTTAAGAACAGTTGGATTGTTAATGATAGAACTGACGATAATGTTTGGCTTGATATTTCGCTTCCAGAGGAGATGCCAACGGCATTTGTATGTAACTGTGATAAAACTGCATTGATACTTATAGAAAAGCTTAAAAGTGTAGGTTATAAGGTACCAGAGGATTATTCTGTGGTAGGATTTGATGATTCAATACATGCTTTGCAATCAAGTCCAAAGATATCAACTGTAAGAGTTGATTTGGATGAGATGGCAAGGGTTGCTATAAAAATGATATCAAAAAAGATTAATGATGTTAAAACTCAATATGGAAGAGTGATGATTAAAGGTAAATTAGTTATGAGAGATTCTACAAAAATGAATAAATAGGATTTATTAGCTCAAATTAAAGAATTTGGGCTATCATTTTATAAAAATATTTTATTGTAAAGTTACACTATAATTATGATGAAGCTAGCTAAAGGCTTATATCAAAGGGAATAGTGATAATAATATAAAGTTATTGTCTATAAAATTTGTATTGACATTGTGTAAACGTTGACTTAAAATATAATTGTAACGCAACAATAACGTTACAAAATATACTTAGGGGGTATAAATATGAAAAAAATAACTAGTTTAGTTTTGCTTGCAACAATGACAGCTTCTGTATTAGTTGGGTGCGGCAAGGCAACAAGTTCAACTGATGGTACAAAAGATGCTAAAAAGGATGTAACATTGACCGTATTAAATAATAGAACAGATATTGTAAGTACGGATTTGAAAAAATTTGGTGAAAATTATAAAACAAAAACGGGAGTAACTATTAAATGGGAAGGTATTACCGATTATGATGGAGATGTAAAAGTAAGGCTTAATTCAAAAAACTATGGTGATGTACTTTTAATACCAAATGGGATTGCAAATGCAGATCTTCCACAATTTTTTGAACCTCTAGGAAAAAATACAGATGATAAATTAAAGGGTTATAATTATACCGATGATAAAGCAATTAAAAATACAGACGGCACTTTTACTACATATGGATTAAGTTATGGAATGGGTGCTAGTGGAATAGTTTATAATAAAGCAGCATTTAAGAAGGCTGGTATAGATAAATTTCCAACAACTTTAACTGGATTATATGAAGCATCTGCAAAGTTAAAGGCAGCTGGAATTGTTCCACTTGCTACTAATTTTAAAGATAAATGGCCTTTACAAGAATGGGATAGTATGGCAATTATAGAAGCAGGAGATGGCAGTTATTACAATAGCATATACAAAGAGACTGCTCCTTTCTCAGCAGACAAGCCAAATGGTAAAGCGCTTAGTGTTCTTTACAAATTTGTAAGCAGCGGATGGGTAGAGCCTGATCTTACTACTACAAACTGGGAACAGTCTAAAACTGATCTTGGACAAGGTAAAATTGCTATGATGGCTTTAGGAACTTGGGCAATACCACAAATGCAATTAGGTGCTACCAATAAAGATGACATTGGATTTGCAGCAATACCAGTTGATGATTCTGGAAAACTTACTGCAATTACTTCACCAGATTGGCGTTTAGCAGTTAGTAAGGCAAGTGAAAATAAACAAGAAGCACAAGATTTCTTATTTGCGTTTGTAAATTCCGCATATGCTAATGATAATGGATTTATTCCAATTCAAAAGGATAAAGAGTCTACTAATACAATTATAAAAGAGTTCACTTCATCAACAAAGCTTTTATACACAGTTCCAGGGCCAAATGGTGATGAAAGTGATAAAAAAGATAAAATTGCAAATAAAGCAGCAATAGATTTCTATGGTGGTATTTATGTTCAAAATGTTGCTATAGCAGCTAAAAAGAGTAAGGCTGAATTTGATAAAACTCTTAACGATCTTAATACTAAATGGGAAAAATCAAAAAAAGAACTTAACTATTAAATAAATAAGGGGGGTTTGCCCCCAATGTCATTAAGTTAAGAAATTAAACCAATAGTTTTAAAACAGAGTATGTTTAAAAATGCATACCCTGTTTTTTTTATATAATTTTTTAAACAAATTCCAGAAAATT
>NZ_JAHLEB010000079.1 GCF_018861735.1 Clostridium lacusfryxellense
AACACGAAGGTTAAGCTTCAATGCGCCGATGGTACTGCAGGGGTGACCTTGTGGAAGAGTAGGTTGTCGCCAGGTAATAAAAAAAACACTAAGTTTATCTTAGTGTTTTTTATTTTGCGTAAATATTTAATAGATAACATAAAAAGCACTTTTTATTATATAGGTGAAAGGTTTGCTAACAAATGTTTTAAACGCAAAAAAAAATATATTACGTATAATGCATTAGAACAAGCTTTAGAACTTCTTATTATATTTTAAATTAATATACGTTTTTTAGTACATTAATTTAAAATATAATTAGTAGTTCTTAGCGAAGTGATTGCATTAATAGTAAAATATTCTTTTTTCATTATTTTAATTGTTGAGCCATATTATGAAATATTTCGGCCTTTTTCAATTCACCTTGTTTACTATATACTATAGATATTAATTCATAAATTTCAGGAGTATTTAGATCAGTAGCTAAGACTACTTTTAAAGTATCTAATGCTTTATTTAGGTTATCCTCTTTTATCAATTGTTTAATAATCTTTATTTGATGTTCTATATTTATATCATATGGATTTCTTTCTATCATAATATTATCCAGAATGGTCTTAACCTTATCTGTGGTAAAAGGTTTCTGTAAATAAGTAATAGCACCAAGTTTAGTGCAATCAATTGCATTTTTAACTGTAGCAAAAGCTGTCATAATTACTACAGGAGCGATTATACCTTTAGCTCTAATTATTCTTAGAACTTCTGTGCCACTTAATTGGGGCATTTTAATATCTAAAAATATTAAATCTACAGATTCTGTATCAATTATGGATAGTGCTTCATGACCATTAGAAGCCATTAAAACTTCATAACCGTTTAGTTTAAGGTAAATGCTCAGTAATGTTCGAATATTTTTTGTATCATCTACAACTAAAACTTTTTTCATAAATTACCTTCTTTCCTAAACGAAAAATTATCTTATTATATACCTAAAAATATAAATTTTACACACCGAAGGGTAAAATCAAATGCCTTATTTTTAAGTTTATATAATAGTATAAGACTTTTATTAACTATAAGCAATAAGATTAATTTATCAAGAGTTGGCTATATCAAATATATGTAGATTTCTAGAGTGTAAATAAAGTATATATTATGATTAAAACGTATACATTAAATTGCAAAGTTATTACTATGAGGAAAATGAAGATAAACGATTAAAAACAAAGGATGAACATGCTATAGTTCTTATAGGAGATATAACAAATAGGATAATGTTTTTAAAATCAGTTAGTCAAAGTTGTGTTATACCCTAAAATTGCTTAAAATATGCATATAGATTGAAAAATATTATTAAATGATAAATAATCTAATAAAGAAATAAAAGTAAGGAGAACACATTATGTATATTGTAATAATAGGTTGTGGAAAATTAGGAAGTGGGCTTGCTATAGAATTATCTAATGATGGCCATGATGTGGTAGTTGTGGATAAGTACGCAGAGAATTTAGAGCGCCTTGGAAGCGGATTTAATGGAATTAGAATTAAGGGAGTCGAAATAGATAATGATATATTAATAGAAGCGGGAATTGAGCAGGCAGATGTATTTTTGGCTCTGACCCAAGCAGATAATATTAACATTATGGCTAGTCAGATAGCAAAGGATATATTCAAGGTTCCTAGGGTAATAGCAAGAATATATGATCCATCGAGAGAAGTTATATATAGGCAACTAGGATTAAAAACTATAAATCCAACTGAGTTAGGTATAAATATAATTAAAAATAAAATCATATTAAGGAATTCTGAAACAAAATTAATATTATGTAATGACATGTCCATAGAAGAAATTAAAATAAATAAACTTAATTTTAACAATGTTTCAGAAATAGAAGATAAATTTAATTGCAGAATATGTGCAGTTTGTAAAAATGGAGATTTTAAGATACCAGATAGAAATGAATTATTAGATAAAGGTGATAAAATAATTTGTAGCATTAATAAGGAGAATAAAGAAAAGTTAGTGAAAGCAATAATGAAGGGGAAATTAATATGAGGGCTATAGTAGTTGGTGGTGGGAAGGTAGGGTATTATCTTGTCAAAACTTTAAAAGAAAAAAAACACCGAGTAGTTTTAATAGAAAAAGACATAAAAGTATGCGAAAAGATTGCTGAAGATCTTCAGGTTGATGTAATATGTGGCGATGGTTCTGATGTAGAGGTGTTGAAAGATGCAGGTATTGAGGAGGCCGAGGTTGTAGCTGCAGTGACAGGAAAAGACGAGGAAAACTTGGTAATTTGCCAAATGGCTAAAGTGAATTTTAAAATTAATAAAACCATAGCTAGAATAAACAATCCGAAAAATACGGCAATATTTAAGATGCTAGGAGTAGACAAGACTGTATGCAGTACACAAGTAATATGTAATTCGATAGAGGATGAATTTGATATCGGACCACTAAAAATAATAGAAACTTTAAATAAAGGAGAAATGGTATTAGTAGAAGCAAAAATATATAATAAAAGTAAATGGAAAAATAAAGCTATAGAGCAGATACGGATGCCAAAGGAATGTGTAATTTTATCAATAATAAGAAATGAGGAAGTGATTTTTCCAAATGGTTCTGTGGTTATAAAAGAGGAAGATAAAGTACTTATTATAACAAATACAGATAAGAAAAATGAAGTAGAGAAATCAATAATAGGAAATCAAATATAGTATGAAATTAATATAGTATGAAATTAATATAGTATGAAATTAATATTGAGAGGAAGGCTAAATATATTATGACAAACAAAAAGATTGTACGCGGGGTAATTACAGAGGTAGGCTATTCTCTAATATTTTTATTTGTTTTATATAGCATTAATATGATTTTGGCAAGGTAAGGTGAGATTATGAAAAAAATTATAAAGAGCTATGATGACATAAAAATAATTAATTTTTACGTAGGGTATGTAGTTATTGGAACTGCATGTTTAATGCTTATACCAATAATAACTTCATTAATGTTTAAAGAATGGAGTGCACTGTTAGATTTTGTTATTAGTATAAGTATAGCTCTTAGTTTAGGGACACTACTTATGTTTACAGGCAGAAGCAAGATTGATAAAGTAAAAGTGCAATGGAAACATGGTTTAGTAATTGCATCTAGCTCATGGATAATATTAACACTATTGTGTGCGGTACCTTATGAGCTTAGTGGAAATACTCAATCTTTCTTAGATGCGTGTTTTGATGTAATGAGTGGATTTACAACCACAGGACTTTCACTTACTCAAAATCTTGACCATCTTTCATTAGGGTTAAATATGTGGAGACATATTATTACATTTGTTGGTGGGCAAGGTATGGTAGTGCTTGCACTAAGTTTTATGGTAAACCATACATTAGGTGCCTACAAAATGTATGTTGGTGAAGGTAAGGATGTTGAACTTGTACCCAATGTAAAAAACACAGCAAGAATTATATGGAAAATAAGTGTTGTATATCTAATTGTAGGTACTCTAATGCTTTGGATTGATGGAATGTTTATAGGGCTTAAGCCTGTAAGTGCATTTTTTCATGCTTTATTTATTTTTATGTCTGCATGGAGCACAGGTGGGTTTGCACCAATGTCTCAAAATATATTGTATTACCATAGTCTTTCATATGAACTTCTAACAATGATTTTCTTTATAATTGGTTCTTTGAATTTTGCATTACATTATGCGGTGTGGCAAGGAAATAAAAAGGAAGTATACAAAAATATTGAAACTCAGAGCTTTTTTATTACAGTTTTGATTATTTCTTTTTTTACAGTATTAAAACTAACGAATTCAGGAGTATATAGTAATGGTATATCAGTTTTTAGAAAAGGAGTATATACGGTATTATCAGCTCATACAACTACAGGGTTTGGGACTCTTTACGCAAGGCAGTTTGCAACTGAGTGGGGGGATTTTCCGGTAATTATGATTATAATAGCAATGCTTATAGGAGGATCTGCTTGTTCTACAGCAGGCGGGTTTAAAGGATTAAGGGTAGGGATTGTTTTCAAAAGTATAATTTCAGAGGTTAGTAAATTATTAAATTCAGACAGAAAAATAAAGGTATTTAAGTTTCATCATATAAAAGAAATTATTTTAGGGGATGGAATGGTAAAATCTGCTTACATCATAATAACATGTTACATTATATTATTTTTTATTGGTACGGCGCTTGGAACTTATTATGGATACCCAGTGCTTAGTTCAGCATTTGAAGCTGCTTCAATTACAGGAAATGTGGGATTATCTATTGGCGTTACGTCGCCATCAATGCCATCAGTAATGAAGATATATTATATAATTGCAATGTATCTAGGAAGGTTAGAATTTATATCAGTATTTGTATTAATAGGAGCTACGTTTGGAGGCATTAAAAAATTATGGTTAAGACTTTTAAAACAATGATATTGATATGTATTTTAGTTTTTTCTTATTCTATAACATGCAAGGCAAAGGACTATAAAAATTTTAATGACTTAATCGAAAATAGTAAAAAGCTTGATAATAGTAGTATAACACTTAAGGGTGAGGCTATTGGAGAAAGTATGAATAGAGGTGAATATTCCTGGGTTAATATTAGTGACGGAAGTACAGCTATGGGAATATGGATTGAAAGCACGCTTGCTAAAAATATAAAAAATTACGGAAAGTATGCGTACAAGGGAGATATAGTTGAGATAAATGGAAATTTTAATAGGGCTTGCACGCAGCATGGTGGGGATATGGATGTCCATGCGAGTTCAATAAAAGTTGTAGAAACTGGAGGTAGCGTAATTATCCCTATAAGTAAAAGTAAAAAAATTATAGCGTTAGTATTAACTTCTATCACACTTGTTTTGTGCATTTCATATTTTAAATTTACAAAAATAACTTCTAAATAATTTATTTTTTATTAATACAAAAAAATCTTGTCTGAATTTATAGTTATTTTTAATAAATAATCATAGTCCTTTAATATATTAGGGAGGAGAGAAGGAGTTTGAAAAAAACAAATAAACTTAATAAAGTCAAGTTTAGTGAAAGCTTTTTTAAGATTTCTAGTGAAAATAATCATTATGAATACGAAGACATTAAACCTAAAACAATGATAATTACAAATGCACTTAAGACATTAGCAATTATGTGTTTCGCAATTGTTATATCACTTGTATTTAGAAAAATTGGAATTCACGAGTCAAATGTTATTATTGTATTTATTTTAGGAGTATTATTTGTGTCTAGAAACACTGTAGGATATATTTATGGTATTTTTGCAGCCATATTTGGAGTGTTATCATTTAATTATTTCTTTACGGTTCCTTACTACAGTTTTTTAGCGTATAGAGCCGACTATCCTGTAACTTTTATAATTATGTTAATAGCTGCAATTATCACAAGCACTTTAACTTCGAGAGTTAAGTCGCAAGCTAGAATATCTTTATTACGTGAAAATAGAATGTTAATTTTACATAAGATTAACAAATCGCTGCTTCAATCTAAAAATAAAAAACAAGTAGTTAAATTTTGTGGGAACGATTTAGTTGATATGTTTGACAGAACTATTATGATCGCTTCATTAAACTATGAAAACAAATTGCAAAGCCCAAAGGATTATATGACTTGCGGAGAAGATAGGTTGAATATATTTCAGTCTGATTTAGAAATCATCGCAGTTGAAAAATGCTTTTTATCAGGTCGATCTGTTGGAGTAAAAGGGGAGATATATTTAAATAGTATTGGCCACTATCACCCTATTAAAGGGCAAAATAAAATCCTTGGAGTTATTGGTATAGCATGTGTAGAGGGAATTACATTATCAAAAAATGAGGAGATTCTTTTAGATTCTGTTTCATCGCAAATAGCATTGGCTATTGAAAGAGAAGATTTATATGAAAAGAAGAGACAAATAAATTTAGAGACTGAAACAGAAAGGCTAAGAGGGAATCTTTTAAGGTCAATTTCACATGATTTAAGAACCCCATTAACAGGAATATTAGGCTCAGTTTCTACTATTACTGATAATTATGAAAGACTTGATAATGACACTAAGAAAGAGCTACTTGCTATTATTTATGAAGATACAAGCTGGCTTATACATTCAGTTGAAAATATACTGAGTATGACAAGAATAGATGAAGGCAAGCTGGAAATCAAAAAGGATATAGAGGTTGTTGAAGAAATTATCTCGGAGTCTATATCAAGGGTTAAAAGATTTTCAGGAAAGCATAATATTGTGGTACATTTGCCTGAGTGTATGGTTGTACTATTTGTAGATGGATTATTAATAGAGCAGGTTCTTATTAATTTAATTGATAATGCTATAAAGTATACACAGGATGATTCAATTATTGAAGTTAAAGTTGTAGAAAATGAAGGGAACGTAATTTTTGAAGTATCTGATAATGGTAAAGGAATACCGCAAGAAGATTTAAAGTCTATATTTGATAGGTTCTATACTAAGTCCAAGGGTGAGTGTCTAGAAAGACGAGGCATAGGGCTAGGTCTTGCTATATGCAAATCTATTATAGAAGGTCATGGTGGAAGTATAGAAGCAATGAACAATTCTTCTGGGGGGGCGAATTTTAGGTTTATGTTACCAGTGATAAGGAGTGAAGAAAATGGATATAAAGCCCTTGATTCTAATAGTTGAAGATGATAAACCAATTAAAAAATTTATGAAAGTTTCACTAGAAGCACAAGGCTATAGGTGCATTGAAACTGAATTTGGAAATGCTGCTATAACCATTATCTTATCACAAAATCCAGATATAATAATTTTAGACTTAGGATTACCTGATATTGATGGGCTTAAGGTTATCGACAAAGTACGTAAGTCAACAAAAGCAATGATTATAGTTGTTTCAGCTCGTGGACGTGAGAGTGAAAAGGTTGAAGCGTTAGATAAAGGTGCAGATGATTATTTGACCAAACCCTTTAGTGTTGCAGAACTTAGCGCAAGAGTTAGAGTAGCACTTAGGCATTTTAATCAAGATAATAGTCCGCAAAATAATGAGTTATCAGTATTTGTTGTTAAGGATTTAAAAATAGATTTTCAAAAACGTAAAGTTATGATTCTAGATGAAGAAATACATTTAACACCAATGGAGTTTAAATTAATTGAGTTAATGTCGAAATATGCAGGACGTGTGTTAACTCATAAATATATAGTTAATGAGATATGGGGCAATTATTTAGATAATGATTCACAATCGCTAAGGTTTTTATGGCTAATATAAGAAGAAAGATAGAAAAGGATCCTGCTCAGCCTGAGTATATTATAACAGAAGTGGGGGTAGGTTATCGTTTAGTAGATGAATAATAAAAATCTTAACATAATCTTTATACCAGTAGAGTTATCTTTATACTATCTTAATAGTAAATTTATACGGATTTTGATAAAATATAATTATCAAATATTAATGGGAAGGATAACTTGAGGTGATTATATGTTAAGTATTAGAAATGAAAATGTTTATATGGAAAGTAATATCAAAAAAATTATTAGGACTATAAAATCTAGACAATATGATTTAGCATGTGAGTATTTACATCAGGAGATGATTGAAAATGATCATTCTGCTCAGGTGTACAATTTACTTGGAGTTATTTCGGAATATAAAGGCGATGTTCTACTAGCAATTAAATATTATAGAGCAGCATATGTATTCGATCCAACATATAAAGCAGCAGATAGAAATTTAGAGAAATTAACTTCATTTTTTTATAGATTTGATGAAGAAAGTATAGAATATGGAGATTCTATGGAGAAAGAACATCAGAGATTTCATTTTGTAAATCATAACTCTATGAATATTGGACATTTGAAATTAATGAGGTAACTCATTTATGGTAATAAAACTAGTATAGATAACAAATATAAAATACACCAAATAGTCGATTATTAGATAACAATCGACTATTTGGTGTATACTCAGTTATATAACTAAAATATTTCGGGTTCTTCACTTTAGATAAATAGGTTAGGAGGAAACGTTTATGACTATTGATTTGTTTGCAAAACTTCCAAAGGTAGCAAGCTTTGAGGTTACAAGTACAGATATTACGGATGGACAGCCATTTGCTAAAGCTCAGCTTTCAGGAATGTCTGGTGTTAAGGGTGGAAAGGATATTTCTCCACAGCTATCTTGGAATGGTGCACCTAAGGGAACAAAGAGTTACGTAGTAACTATATATGATCCTGATGCTCCAACTGGCTCCGGTTTTTGGCATTGGGCAGTTGCCAACATTCCGGCTAGCGTTACGCAGTTGCAAAGTGGTGCAGGAGATGATAAGGGGCTAAAATTGCCCAGTGGAGCAATTCAATTACATAATGATGCAAGTCTTGCACGTTTTATGGGTGCTGCTCCTCCGCATGGACATGGTCAACATAGGTATTTGATTGTTATTCATGCATTAGATATTGAGGATATAGGTGTTCCAATTAATGCAACACCAGCAGCTCTCGGATTCCAAATGTTTAGTCACAGACTTGGTCGCGCTGTTCTGACCGCTACGGCTGAACTATAACAAAAGTGAAAATTATAATAAGGAGGTACAAAACATGAGTGATTCAAATGTTAAAAATGTTAGTGGAGAAGAGGCATATAAAATTATAAATGAGGAGAAAGAGCTTATTATTTTGGATGTAAGAAGTAAAGAGGAATACGATAATGGACATATACCAGGAGCAAAACTTCTTCCAGTTCAAGTTCTTTCTATGAGAATTGATGAACTGGGTGTTTATATAGATAAGCCAATTCTTGTTTATTGCGCATCAGGAGTAAGAAGTCCAAGGGCCGTGGAAACTTTAATAGAGAATGAATTTACGAATATTTACCATCTAAGCCGTGGAATTTCTTCTTGGACACATAAATTAACTAAATAATAATTATAATTAATTAAAATAAAATATAAGGTGTGTTGAAATGGAAGATCTAAAAAACGCAATTCATGAAATAGTACAACAAGAACTTATAAAGATAGTTATAAGCAATAAACTTAATAAAGATATAAAATTCAATAAAATAATATTTATATTGAAAGAAGATGGTACGAAACAATATTATCAAATAGAAAAATATACTGATAAACAAGTATTTCATGAAAACATTGACATAACTTTTTTAGAAGAAAAACTATTAGAGTATATATCAGATAGTTATAAACAAGTAGATGCTTGGTCAAATATAACTACATTCGAACTTAAGGTATCTAAAAAAGGTAAAGTATATTTAGGAACAAAAAAAAGTGATAACCAGGCTCTAGTTAACAAAGGCCATAACAATGAAAAAAATTACATTCTTAAAGAAGGTATGATCATAGAGCCACTTATAGATCTAGGTATTTTTACGAAAGATGGTAAGGTTGTTAATTCAAAATATGATAAGTATAAACAAATAAATAGATTTGTAGAAATTATTGATGATGAAATTAAGAAAAATGATTATAATGATCTTACTATATTAGATTTTGGGTGTGGTAAATCTTATTTAACATTTGTATTATATTATTATTTTGTGGAAATTAAAAAGATCAATGTCAAAATGATTGGTCTAGATCTTAAGGAGGATGTAATTAATAAGTGTAATGATATAGCTAAAAGATATAATTATGAAAACTTACATTTTGAACTAGGTGATATAAATGGTTTCAAATATGATAATAAAGTTGATATGGTAATTACATTACATGCGTGTGATACAGCTACTGATTATGCTTTGTATAATGCGGTAAAGTGGAATAGCAAGATGATTTTCGCGGTTCCTTGTTGTCAACATGAATTTAATAGTCAAATTAAAACAGACTCTTTGTCTATACTTACAAAGTATGGAATAGTGCAAGAAAGAGTTTCAGCACTTATGACAGATGCGGTTCGTGCAAATCTTTTAGAGAGTGTAGGGTATAAAACACAACTTTTAGAGTTTATTGATATATCACATTCTCCTAAGAATATATTAATTAGAGCTACAAAAGCTAATATATTAAAAGATAAAAAAGAAAAATCTCTGATTGAGGTAAATAATTTAATGAATGAGTTTAATTTAAATTCAACATTATATAACTTGTTGAAAAACGAAAACTTAATATAAGGTACATGGTTAAATTTGTAAATAGAATGTATTTATTAACAGTTAGTGAATAAAATACAAAATTAAGTTGAGGAGTTGAGTAAATGTTAACGATATATGCGGTATCAGACTCAATAGGGGAAACAGCGGCACTTGTAGCTAAATCAGTAGCAAGGCAATTTCCAGGTAGTATAATTATAAAAAGAGTTCCACATATCAAAACAGCTGAGGATGTTAATATCTTTATTAATAAAATAGATAGTAATTCAAAAGCAATGATTATTTCAACTATAATTATGGTAGACATAAAAGAATTTTTGGTTCAAAGGTGCGCTGAAAAAGGGATATTTGTATCTAATGTTTTAGGACCGGGCATAGGCCTAGCATCTAAGTTATTAAACAAGCAACCTGAATATATACCAGGGGCAATATGGAATCTTGATAATGAATATTATAAAAGAATAGCTGCTATGGAGTTTGCTATGCAATATGATGATAGCAGGGATTATAACGGTATAAAAATTGCAGATGTAGTACTTATTGGTGTTTCAAGAACCTCAAAAACTCCACTGTGTATGTACTTAGCTAACAAGGGAATTAAAGCAATAAATATACCACTAGTGCCTGAAGTTCCTGTTCCAGATGAATTATACGAAATTCCAGGTAAAAAAATTATAGGTCTAACAATAAATCCTTTTGAACTTATTGAAATAAGAAAACGTAGAATTGGTAAATTTAATGGACTTAATTCTACTTTTCAATATGCTAATGATGCAAGAATACTCGAGGAACTTGATTTTGCAGAAAAGATAATGAAAAGAACAAGGTGTTTAACAATTGATGTTACTAATAGGGCTATAGAGGACACTGCTTTAATTGTTATGAAAAACATAGGATATAATTAATGTGACTGTAACCTAATTTATATGAAATAAGTAGTGGTTTGCTTTATTTAAATATTATCATGAAAAAGATCACTATTAACTATTAATTAGTATATAATATTAATTAAGAAGGAAAAATTCTTTTATTTCCAAATTTTCTTAATGAGATAGGTATCATGGTGAAATTAAAGCATGTAGAGGAAGGAATGGTTTGTATGAGAGCTAGAGGAAATAAGATATCCATAATTGGAGCAGGATTTGTAGGTTCTACTACAGCATTTGCTCTAATGACTAGTGGGATAGTATCAGAAATTGTAATTGTAGATATAAATAAGGATAAGGCTGAGGGTGAGGCGATGGATTTATCACATGGTGTATCATTCGTTAGGCCTATAGAAATATCATCTGGAGAGTATGAGGATACAAAGGATTCGGATATAGTAATAATTACAGCTGGAGTTGGTCAAAAAGAAGGAGAGACAAGACTTTCTTGTATTTCAAAAAATTTAAAAATATTTAAAAGTATAATTCCAGAGGTTGTAAAATTCAGCCCTAATTCCATATTACTAGTAGTATCAAATCCTGTTGATATATTGACTTATATAACATATAAGTTATCAGGATTTCCAAGTAGTAGGGTAATTGGATCCGGAACGGTTCTTGATACCTCAAGATTTAAATATTTGCTTAGTAAACATTTTGATATTGACGCAAGAAATATTCATACCTATATAATGGGTGAACATGGTGACTCAGAAATTGCTACTTGGAGTTTAACAAGTATCGCAGGTATGAATGTTGATGAGTATTGTGATATTTGTGATAAAAATTGTGCTGGTGAGATGAAGTTTGATATATATAAGGAAGTAAAAGAATCAGCTTATACTATAATAAAGAAAAAGGGTGCAACGTATTATGCTGTTGCTTTAGCCATAAAAAGAATAGTCGAAGCTATATTAAGTAATGAGAACTCGATACTTACAGTATCTTCATTGCTAAAGGGCGAATATGGAATTAATGACATTTATATGGGTGTGCCAACGGTTCTAGGTAGAGAAGGAGTAAAAAAGATATTACAAGTTAAACTTAGTGATGAGGAAAATGATAAACTTTTAGAATCTTCAAAAGTATTAAAATCAGTTATAAAAGATTCAGAAATATAAATTTAAAATTGAAAAAAATAAAACAAACATAGTAAAATAATTTACTATGTTTGTTTTTGATATTAAGCTCGTAATATTAATTTTTTTCTTTTGTTATTTTATTAGTTACAAATCGTTCTAACATGCTCATTATTTGACCTTTACTTAATGTGTTATACCAATCAGTTCTTTCTGCTTGACTGCTGTCCATCATATCTTTATTGTAAAAATCTTCACCTTTTTTAATTCTTATAAATATTTGATCCATTATTTTGCATCTCCTAATAAATTAATTATTAATTTTGTATTTTATATTTAGGTATTATTTAGTTTAAGTATGTCCAACTTATAATAAATTATTCAAACTACTACACTGTTCTAATTTTTCAACAAATAATGTTGCAATCCTTGATAAGTTTTTTTCATGAACTAAATAAGAAAAATATCGATTGTATTTTGTTTTTGTAGGTATAATTTTAAGCTCATGGCTATCAGCCGCAGAAGATACTACTAAAGAAGAAATAAAAGTAACACCTAAATTATTTCTAACAGCTTCTTTGATTGCGTAATTACTTCCTAGAATAATATAATTTTTAGGTGAAATATCTTCTGCATTTAAAAACATGTTTAAATATTCACCTGTACCAGAACCTTCTTCTCTATGCATCCAAGTTTGATTTGATAAACAGGTTCTAAGACCTATATTTTTATCAAAGGTAAATGAATTTGGAGTTACAACAACCATTGTGTCTTTATAAAAGTTTTTAAAGGTAAAATTATGTACTGGAAGGCTACCTTCAGTTAAAGCAATATCAATGTCATAGCTCTTAAATTTTTCGAATATATTATGTGTATTGTCAATAGCGACTTCAAGACTTATATTTGGAAACTCTTTAATAAAATCCCCTAGTATTGAAGGAAGTAAGAATTCACCTATAGTCATGCTTGCACCAATTTTTAAAGTCCCAGAGGTGGAAGTGTAATAATTAGTTAATTCTTGTTTGGTGTCATCTATTAATGACAAAATCTGTTTTGCCTTTTTATATAACATTTCTCCAGTTTGAGTAATTAATATAGTTCTTTGTTTATTTGATCTCTCTATTAACCGTGTATTAAAGTTCTTTTCTAGTGTTACAATATGTAAACTTACGCTAGGTTGAGATATGTTGATGCTGGCAGCAGCTTTTGTGAAGCTTTTTTTATCTACAACAGCAATGAAAGTTTTTAATTCTTCAATCAAAATTATCACCTACCTATCAGAAATATTAATAAGTATTATATAAAAAGTCTATTATACTTATTGGTCAAAACAAAGTATACTATAAATATACAAATTGTGCAATAAGGAAGGAATGATATATATGAACAAATTAAATGACATTCTTCTTAGTGAAATTGAAGATTTTAGAGTACTAGGCAATAAATTTTTAAATGGTGAAGTAAATAAAATGGACTTTAAAGGAGCTTCCGGTGGAATGGGCGTTTATGCACAGCGAAGTGGAAAGGAATTTATGGCAAGATTTAGAATGCCTGCAGGAATTGCTTCTATAAAAGATCTTAAATTAATTTATGATTTTGCAAATAGATATAAAGTCGAAAGTATACATATAACCACTCGTCAGGCAATGCAACTACATGGAATTACAATTGATGAAGTTTGTGAGGTTATGGAAGAGGGGATTAATAAAGGATTATATATAAGAGGTTCAGGTGGAAATTACCCTAGAAATGTTTCTGCATCACCACTATCTGGGGTAGAGGAAAAAGAGGTTTTTGATATATCACCTTATGCAACTGCTGTAGGGCAACACTTTTTAAATAAGATATATACGTATAAATTGCCAAGAAAATTTAAAGTTGCTTTTTCAAGCAATAATGAAGATGAGTCACATGTAACTGCAACTGATTTAGGATTTTTAGCTGTTAAAGAAAATGGTGTTGAATTTTTCAAGGTATATATCGGCGGTGGAATGGGCAAAAATTCAAGGTTATCAGCGCATCTAGAACAGTTAATTAAGCCAGAGGATATTCTGTACCATGTTGAAGCAATAACGCAGCTATTCATTGATGAAGGTGATTACGTAAATAAATCAAGAGCGAGAATAAGATACATTATGGAAAGAATGGGCGAAGAGAAATTTATTAATTGCTATAATGGGTATTTGGAGAAAATTAAGGATGAAGCAAAAGGTAATTTGAAAATTAAGATAGAAAATAAAGTGTATGACAAAGTTGGAATTGAAACAGCAATCCGAGGTCCAAGAATATACCCTCAAAAACAAAAAGGATTGTACAGTGTGTATTTGCATCCATTGGGTGGGCAATTAAAAAGCAAGGATTTAAAGAGAATATTGGATAAAATTGAAGTAATGGATCAAGTAGAAGTAAGACTAGCAATGACTGAAGGACTATATATTAGAAATCTAAATGGGAAAGAAGCAGAAACAATGCTTGAGTTAACATCTGAAATGGGTGGAAATACATCTCTGGAATTTTCTGTTGCATGTATTGGTGTTCCAACTTGTCAGATGGGGATTTTAGGAAGTCAGCATACTTTAAGTGCGATACTTAGTTATTTTAAAGAAAATGATTTAACAAAGGATATATTGCCACGTGTTCACATATCCGGGTGCCCTAATTCTTGTTCAGTACATGAAATAGGAACGATTGGGTTTTGTGGTAAAAAGAAAAAGGTTAATGGTGAGGTTATAAATGTATTTGAATTACACCTTGATGGTAATCTTGGAATTGGTAAAACAAAGCTTAGTAAAAATTACGGTGATATAAAGGAAGAGGAAGTACCAAAATTCCTATTTGAACTTGCAAGTGCTATTGATGCTTCTAAAAAAGACTTTATTAGTTGGACTCATCAAAATACAGATGAGCTTATAAAAATTACAACTAAGTATATAGTATTATAAATATACAGCTATTAAAAAATTATTAGCATACCCATATCTTAATTGATATGGGTTTTGTTATTAAATAATTTATTTTATTCATTTCATTGAATTTAAGCATCAAGTCCTATAAAATTTAAGTGGGTTATTTAATATTAAATAAATATTGGAAGGGGCTATTTATGAATTATAAAAAGTTATCATACATTCTATCCGCAGTAATTGTTATTTTAATTGCTGTCGGTGTAATAGGAGCAAAGGTTGGACGTGATTATATTGTTAATAAAACAAATGAAGCAAGTAAAGAGATGAAAGTTGAAAGCTGGCAAGAAACCAATAAATCACTTGAAAAAAGGAGTATAGTTTTTGTGGGGGATTCAATTACTGAATTTTTTAAGGTAGATGAGTTTTTTAAAGATGTAACTGCAATTAATCGTGGAATAGTAGGGGATACTACTGATGAATTACTAGCAAGAATTAAAGAAAGTGTATACGATATTAAGCCATCCAAAGCGTTTCTAATGATTGGAACAAACGATATTGTTAATGGAAATAGAAACCCAACATATATCGTTGCAAATATTAGCAAAATGATTGAAGGAATTAAAAAAAATAGTCCAGGCACAGTGATTTATCTTGAATCGGTGTATCCTGTCTATGCTATGGAAGATAAGAAATTTGATACATATATGGTTGGGAAACGTAACAATGAGATAATCACAGAAATTAATGAAAAGCTTAAGGTACTGGCTAAGTCCGAAAATGTAGCATATATAGATGTGTATTCACATTTAATTGGTGATAACAATCAAATTAAGATAAATTATACGTATGATGGATTACATTTAGATGCTCCAGGATACATTGAGGTAGTAAAGGTGCTTAAGCCATATGTATATAATTAATGTACAGTAACTATAGTTATGTTAGGATGAAAATGAGCCGCCAAAAGTTAGGGAGTGCGGTCTCGTTTTAAACTAATAATAAAACTGTATAGCAAAACTTAACCATGCGTATCAGAATGTTAAATAGTGAGAAAATCGGATGTATACCTTGGAATGTTACTCTAATATGGATAGAATGCCTATTAGGTTTAATTATTATTATATATATATGATAGAATACTCTTTGTCGTCACTTGCGAGTGGCACACTAAGCTAAATGTTAATTACAATTTAACCAAGTTTTAATGAAAACTTAGTTTAAAAGAATTAGTTGACAAAACAAGAAATACCTAGTATTATAGTAGAAGTCGTCACTTGATGACAAAACAAATTGGTCTTTGAAAATTAAACAGAGAAATAGGTAAACTTAGCAAAATAATATTTTGTTAAACCAGTCAATTACTTTAGTATAAAGTAAAATTTAGTC
>NZ_JAHLEB010000080.1 GCF_018861735.1 Clostridium lacusfryxellense
ATGATGTTTTCTTATTGATAAAGTGAATTTATAGTGGTAATCTGACGTAAATCAGTTACTAGTAATAGAAATAAAACGCCTTTTCAATTAGGTATAATTTGACGTTTAACAGCAATATGAAGAGTTGGATGAGATTGGGTATTACCATGTCTGTCTAAAAAGTATTAAATCATTAATTGTAAGTACATTAAGTAATAGTTCAAACTTAAGGATAATTAGTAAATATCATTGGCTTAAGTCATATTATAATGAAACAGTTGAAAATCTAAAGCTTGATAAGAAATATTTGATTTGATGGTACTAAATAAATGGTAACGTTATCAAATAAAAGTGTAATTCTTATGTTATAGATCTAAGGAGTCTAAAACATTATTATTATAATTAATGGCTTTTTCCACTTATTTTTATATAAATTTATTGAACTTTTTATAAAAGAGGCGATTTAGGTGAAAGAAGTTATAAAAAAGAGTAAGTTTATTGAAATAGTAAATTATTAATTAATAGCACCTAACAATGGGTGCTATTTTTATTTGCATAAAAATAAAGAATTAACATTAGTGCAATCCCCATAAATTGTACAGTAATAAATTTATATTTATTTACAAATAAATATAAATAAACTATAAAATTAATATATAATATATAAAAATGAAAATAATGGTTAATATAGTACAATTGTAAATATTTATTGTATTTGTTCGTTAAAAGGAATAAACTAATAATTGGTAAAGAATGAAAATATTTGTTGAAGAGGTGTCCGATGAATGGATATATAACGGTTCAAGAAGCAGCAGAAAAGTGGGGGATAACAACACGAAGGGTACAGGTTTTATGTGTTGAAAAGAGAATTTTAGGTGCTACAAAGTATGCATCTATTTGGATAATTCCTGAAAAATCTGAAAAACCTAAAGATAAAAGATTAGATAAAAAGAAAAATTATAATAACTATTAAGGGGGTGGAGTAATGAGTTATTTTGATAATCATTTTTTGTTTTCAGAAACTTATATAAAAGAGTATATAAATGAACAAAATAAGAAAAAAAATGAAAATGTTGATGATATAGAAAATGTATTTAAACAGATAAAGCAATGGAATATTGAATATGTTTCTGGAGATTATTCAGATGATTGCTGGTCGGATTACATCGATGCTGTGTTGGATGTATTGGGTTTTCAGAAAACATCAAAGAATTCATATAGAATGTTATATGCAGATTCAATAAAAGAAGGAGAAAAACCTGTTGCAATATGTAAGTTAATAGATAAAAATGAGGAGGTTGCTACAACTACAAAGGGTAGATACTATGCAGTTAACGTAATCCGGGAAGCAAAGGCAAATGGAGTTAACTGGGCAATGCTAACCAATGGTTATAAATGGAGAATTTATAACATAAATAATGTTAGTCCATATGAAAATTATTTGGAAATAGATATAGAAGAAAGCATAAAAAATAATGATAGGTTTGATGAGGCATTTAAACTATTTTGTTTGTTTTTCAATGTACATACATATTATACAGAAAATGAACAACTCGTTATTGAGAATATAAAGGATTTGTCAGATAAAAAGGCTGAAATTATTGAGGAAACACTTAGGGGAAAAGCTGAAGAAATACTAAAAGAGCTATGTTACGGACTTAAAGAAGACATACTTAAAGATACTTATACTGAAAAAGAGAAGAAAGAAATTTATAATGATGCAATAATATTATTATATAGATTGCTTTTCTTTGGATATGCTGAATCAAGAGGGTTATTACCACTTAGGGAAAATGATCCTGAGTATATTGATAGTTATAAAAAATTATGTGATGATGCAGTAGAAATCTATAATTCAGGAGAAGTATACAAAATAAAAGATGATTACAGTTTTTGGGATAGATTAGATAATCAATTAAGATTATATGTTGACAAAAGCTATAATGGTGGGCTTTTTAATAATGAGGATAAACCTATCTTAAGGGAACACAGGATTGCAAATGGACGTTTAACTAAGTGCCTTTCAGAACTATCTTATAATTTTGATAAGAGTGGGAAATATTCTGAAGTTATTGAATATAAAGATCTTTCTGTTAGAAATTTAGGTTCCATATATGAGGGGTTACTTGAATATCGTCTTTTTATTGCTGAGGATAGAATGGTTCAGAGGAAAAATAAAGGGAAGGTAAAGTATTTAAAGGAATCCGAAGTGAAATTACAAAATTCTGATTTGAAAAATATCATTGAAAAAGGTGGCATATACCTTTCTCAAGATGCTCTTGAAAGAAAAGAAACTGGAGCTTATTATACACCAGAGGATGTCGTCGAATATATTGTTGAAAATACTGTAGGAAAAAGACTTAAGGAATTAAAAAAAGAATTATTCGAAAATAAAAAGGTTTTATTAGAAAAATTATCATATGAACCGGTGGACAGCAACAGAAGAGCATTGCAAAGGCAAATAGGAGAGAGCACACTGAATTTCATTAATGAAAAAATTTTATCTTTATCAATTATGGATAGTGCTATGGGGAGTGGTCATTTTCTTGTAAATGCAGCATATAGAGTTGCAAATGAGATTGTAGATATAATAGCTGAAAATAACTGGGAAAGTGATGAAGAATATAATAATGCGGATATTAAGCATTGGAAGAGAAAAGTGGTTGAGAATTGCATTTATGGGATAGATATTAACGGATTATCTGTTTCGCTAGCTAAGTTATCATTATGGTTAATATCTGCATCTAATGACAGAGCTCTATCATTTTTGGATCATCATTTAAAAAAAGGAAATAGCATTATAGGAACTGATAGAAGTCATGTTGAAATAAAAGATATTAAGTATCCGCTATTGGGAGTATCTTATGAACAGTATATGAAACCTATACTTAAAAAATATAGGGAATTGAATGAAGTAGGTAGTGCTACCAAAGCAAATGTCATAAGACAAAATGGAATATATGATGAAATAAAAAGTTATTTAAGAATTGCAAAGAAAAAATATGATTATTATCTTGCTAATCAATATTTAGGTGAAACTATTAATGAAGATGCATATGGAAATTTACTAAGGAGTAACAATATTCAGGATTTTAAAAAAGAAGGCATGGATAAATTATGGAACTTAGCAAAGGATAAAAAGTTTTTCCATTGGGAATTAGAATTTCCAGAAGTTTTTCAAAGGGGCGGTTTCGATATAGCAATTGGGAACCCACCATATGTAGAAGTTAGAAAAGAAGAATATAAAAATAACAAATTATATACAATTGATGCAAAAAATCTATATGCATATATGCTGGAGACATCAGTTAATAAGATTAATTCTAAAGGTAAGTATGGATTTATTTTACCTTTATCCAGTATTTCAACAGATAGATTATGTACATTACATGAGTTTCTAAATAATAATTCACAAGAAATATTTATATCAAGTTATGCAACTAGACCTGGGAAAGTATTTAGGAATGCAGAGCTAAGAGCCAGTATTATAATTGGTACAAAAAAATCAGATCCTTTAAAATTGGTAAGAGTGTTTACTACTAAATATAATCTTTGGTACACCAAAGATAGAAAACACCTTTTCAATAACATTAGGTATACTGAAATGTTAACGAAGATTAATAAATTTACAGGATATCCTAAAATATCTGAAGAAACTGGATATTTGATACTGAAGAAAATGAAAAAAGTTGGCAATTATCTAGATTCTTATATAAGTTTAAAAAAAACTTCCAATAAAATATATTATCATCGTGGTCTTCGATATTGGTCTAAAGTATTAAATTTCGCTCCTCAAATAATTTACGGGAATGGGGAAAAGAAAAAATCTGATACGTATATTGAAATAAATCTATTGAAATCTGTTCCAATCAATATAATTATTGCAATATTAAATTCCAATTTATTTTATTGGTACTGGATTATTTGGTCTGATTGTAGAATGTTAAATAAGAGAGAAATATTGTATTTCCCGTTTGATATTAACAAGCTAAATGAGAATCAAACTCAAAAGCTTGAGAAGGCAGGAAAGAATTTAATGACTGATTACATTAATAAGGGTAATAGATTAACGTTTAAACATTCAACTAAGGGGCAAATGGAATGTTCAGAATTCCATCCTAAAGAGAGCCGTGAATTAATAGTTGAAATTGATAAAGTACTTGGTGAATATTTTGGATTTTCATGTGAAGAATTTAATTATATTGTTAATTACGATATTGTTTTTAGAATGGGTAAAGAAGCTACAGAAGAGGGTGAATAAGATGAAATATAAAATCCAAGCATTAAATGGTTTTAATATGTACTTTGATCAAATTATAAGTGTTTTTAGGACCAAATATGAAACTGAAGATAATATTAATTTAGACCAGCTAGCTATTAAAACTGGTCTAAATCGTAGGAAGGCTAGAATGTTGCTAAATTTTTTAGCTGACATAGGGTTAAGTCAAAAGAGGACTTTAAAGAAAACTAGTTTAGGGAATATTCTTTTTAAGTATGATGATTATTTTCAAAATGAAGGAACCCTGTGGCTACTACATTATCTTCAGTCATACAATGAGTATTTGATAATTTGGAATAGAATAATTAACCACTTATATGATGTTGATGAAGTTAATAGAATAGAATTATTTACACTTTTTAAAGATTTAAAAGAAAATATTTCAGAGCATACATATAAAAGACATATTGGAGATGAAATAAGAGTTGTATTAGATTCATATATTAATCAGAATTTCTCTAAGTTGAATCTATTGGAATTTGATGAGGACAAGTATTTTGTGCATAGAAATTCAGATGTTCCGGAACTTATTTTATTATGTTCAATAATTTTGTACAGAAATGCTTTTTATCAAGGGGCAACTGCTTTGAATATTAAAGATTTATGTGACTCAAATAATTCACCGGGTAAAATATTCATAATTGATGAACATATCTTTAGAAAAAAATTAGAAAATCTTAAAAATACAGGAATTATAGGTATCGAGTCAAGAGGAGATTTAGATCAAATTAGAATAAGTGATGATTTAAAATATGAAGGTGTACTTGAAAAATATTATCAAGGATAGGTGATGAAATGTATGAGAATTGAAGAATTTATTGAGGAACAGTTAAAAGAAAGATATAAACATTTTATAATATATGGGTCACCTATGCAAGGAAAAACAAAGTTTGCAAAAGCAATATTAAATATTTTTACTGGAATGTATATTGATTTACTTAATGTGTTTGAATCAGATAGTAATAAAAAAAACAATATTGATATTTTTGGACCATCAAAACTTATTTTATTGATCAAAGAGTATTATGAAGTTGATATAAAAATTTTAGTTATAGATCAAATGGATTTTCTAATAAATACATGGAGTGAAAATGAGTTTAGAGAGTTTTTAGTTTTTGTTGACCAGAATCAATCTAATCAATGCTGTATATTTATAATGCATAATTATCGCATACTTGAACGTGAAAAATTAATTAAAGATAATGATAAGGGGAATAAAAGATTACTAAGCATATTTGAAATTCATCATGGGGGGTAGTATTAATGGCTAAAATTAAGGAACTAATAAAAATACAAAATAGTTATTCTGCTCAAGTTGATTTAAAAAAAGAATTTAATGACAGAATTTTGAGGGAAGAAAGAATGTCTCATTATAAGCCAATTAAAGCACATAGAAACGCTTTTGAAACCATTGCACAAGGGGCTTACGTGAAAAACTCTAAACGAAGTTTTATATTGTCTGGTTCTTATGGTAAAGGTAAATCACATTTATTATTGATGGTTGCAAATTATTTTGAAAGTCAGTCAGACACAAAAGAGATGACAAAGTTTTTTAAAAATTATTCTGAATCGGAAGAAAACGATGATGAAAAGAAAGTTGAAATATTAAAAAAAGTTAGAAAAGAACAAAGATATCTTGTTTGCATATGTAATTATGGCATAAACAGTTTTGAAACATATGTTTTAAAAGCTATAAAGGAAGCATTTGTTCGTGAAGGAATATCTGAACAAGAAATTGATAGTAATTATCTTCAAGCAATTAATAAAATTAATGAGTGGAAATCAAGTAATGATAGTTTTTTCTATGATAGATTTGTAAATATTTTAGGAAATACAAAGGATACTTGGACGGTAAATAAGCTTATACAAGAGCTATCTGAGTATAATAAAGAGGCGATAGATATTTTTAAGGAAGTACATAAAAAAACTACCACATCAGAATTTGAATATGATAAAGATAATTATGTTGAAATAATTGAACAACTTTCAAAAACAAAGTTAATTAGAGAAAAATATGCTGGAATTCTTATTTTATTCGATGAATTTGATTATCAATTAAAAGGAAAAAGATTTGATCTTGATGAGTTTCAAAAATTTTCACAGATGTGTGCTGCTTCATTCATGAACAATTTTCCAGTTATTTTTGTTGCATCAACCCATAGGTCTTTTGCATCGTATAAATCTACTTATAATACAGAAGATTTTTTAACAGTAAATGATAGAATTAAAGAAATACCTTTAGAAACACAGGGAATTGAAGAAATTATCGCTGCTGTTGTTAATCCACAAAAAAAATCATTGCTTTGGGAGAATGAGATAAAAACTAAAGTTTCAACATTTAATCAATTATCAAATGAATGCACAGCTTTGCAAATATTTAATTGGCTAACAGCTCCTAAGATTAGAACAAAAATCATTGAAAATATATATCCCATGCACCCAATGGCTACATACTCATTAATTAAATTAGCCAGCGATGTGGGTTCAAATAATCGTTCTGTCATTACCTTTTTTACTGATGAAAAAAATGATAAAGGTTCATATGATTGGTTTACAATGAATACAGAAATTACCAATAATTTGGGGGAACTTCAATTTTATACATGCGATCTACTTTTTGATTATTTTAGGGATAAAATTAGTTCAGATAACCAGGAATTAAGACAAACAGTAAAAGAATATGTTAGAAATTTTGAAACATCGCTAAGGGAATTAAGTAAAAGCAGATCAACGATTGCAAGTCCAGAATTACATGATATTATTTTTGATAAAATAATAAAAACAATGGTCATTTACCAAATAATTGGTATTGATATTAATGATAAGACACTTAAATTTGGTTTAGATATGAATACACAAACTAAGGAGAGAGAAATTGAATATTGCTTAAAACTAGCATGTTCAAAAAAAATCATTTACCTTAATGATACAAATCATTGTTATGAATTCAGAAGGAATGATGCAGTTGATATTAATGGACTTATAAGAGATTATAAGCAAGTAGAAGGAAATTTACCTGGAAATATTATAGATGAAATTGAATTAATTATTAAACAAAGTGAAATTAAAAAAGTTAGTAAATTTTTTAAAAATGAATATTATTTAGAACCAGTAAAATATAATTTCATAAATAAAGAAGATAAGCATCTTTTACGTGAATTTTGCGAGGTTAAAGACATTGAAAATCAAAGTTATTATAAAAAGCTAATATTAAACATGGAAAATGAAAAAGAATACAAAAAAAGTTATGAAGGTATAGCTTTATACGTATTTTGTCAAACTGTGGATGATGTAAAAAGAGCAAAAACATTGGTGAAGAATAACCCCTCAGAGAGAATCATAGTTGGAGTTACATTGGAAGAAAACAACATATTGGATGATGTGTTTTCTTTAAAAGCTGCATTTGATATTGATAGAAAAGAATTTTCAGGGCAGGATATCGGAATGTTAAAGGAACAAATATCATATTATGATGCAAATTTGACTAATAAGTTACAAAAATATATTACAGGTAAAAATATTATTTATTATGGTCAGAATGGTTTGGAACTATCTTATGGAGCTAATGATGATGTGGCTACTTTGAAAATGCTTGAAAATATATATGAATCAAAACGTAATAAAATAAACCACGAAGATATTAATAAAATTCATGTTTTTAAAGAGGGAGCAAATGCAGCATTAAGAGAGGCTGTCGAAATTTTATTGGATTTTAGCAAGCAATTTATTGAATATAGAAAAGATTATGCTGCAGATCATGGTGATATTAAATATATACAAAATGTATTGTTACAGCATGGTGTCATTAAGCAAATACAAACAATTGGCAAGAAAGTTTTATGCGAAATAGAGTATGATACATGTAAGTATGAAAAGATATTTCCAGCTCTTTCTTCAATGATAAATGAACTTAAGAATATTGAAGGTGAGGTAAGGCCACAAGGTTTTATAGAAGACTATATGAAAACATATGGTATAGGATATAATGCTGCACTGTTATTCTTTGCTGTTGCTAAAAGATATTTTAAAGATAGCCTAAGCATTTTGCCCGAAGCACATGAAATTGGTACCTTGAAAATTACATCTTATGATTCAGTATTAGATTTATTATATTATAAAAAATATAAGACAGCGGTTATGGAATACAAACAAATTGAGGATCATGATGCGTTTTTTATTAAAGAACTATATAAAATAGTTACAGAAGAGAATTACGAAGTAGATTCAAATGTAACTATAGACCAGGTATATGATATACTAATAAGTTGGTATAAGGGATTAGATCCTGTATGCAAGAATAAAGATGTATATATAAATTCTGATTTGGATAGGTTTATTGATGTGTTTAACAAAATTGACAGGATGAATATAAGAGATTTTATACTTGAAGATATAAAAACAATATATGGGTATGACAGACAGGAATTGATATTGAATGATAAGGTTCCAGAAATAATATTAAAACTAAAGAAGGATAAAGAAAAAATCGAACAGGGGTATTATATTATTCGTGATAAGTTATTTATTGAAATTAAAAAGATTTTCACTGCTAATGATGTTACATATACTGAGATAAATAATGCAATTAGTGTATGGATGGAGGGATTGACGGAATCCCAAAAAAGCTTTATGAATGAACTTCAAAATCAAGATAGTAAACCACTGGTTATGCATTTTGGAAAGTATAGTGATTGTGAAGAATTGTTCATGGAGATACTCCCATTTAGTTACAATCTTGGCTCGGTTAAAAATTGGTCAACTAACAAGATAAATTCTTATATTCAGAAAATAAAATCAGGAAAAACTCATGTGGAACAAGGATTGTATTCTGTTGCTGTACCAGAATATAAATTAAGTGGTAAAAATATATATGAAACTTCTTCAAATGAGCTAAGTAAACAAGTAAGATATAATGGCAAGATACAAATTAAAATCACACCTGATTTTCAAAATAATAAAATGTATATTACATCAAATGGGATTGATCCCCAAAACATAAATTCACAAAGAGAAGAAAGCACTAAAGTTTTTTACTATGAAACAACAAAGGATAAAATCATTAGCTTTTGTGGAGTAGATGATAAAGGTAATTGTAGTAAAGTTATAAAAATTAATTTAGTAAATAAGGACAACATATATGAAACTAAATATATACCAAAGACGGAGTATACTATAGGTATAAATGTACTTGAAAAAACAGAACCAGAGATTCAAGTTACATTACCCAAAGATGAAGAAAGTCTTACTAAATGCTTACAAAGCCTTATAAATAAAGTAAAGGTAACTTATAATTTGAAGGATGAACAGTTTGTTAAAGCTTTAAAAACTTTATTAAATGAATTTAAGGAGTAATCTATGGAAAACATTATTATATATTCTGATTTACAGAAGACTTACACGGAATCTTGTAATATTATTGTAAGTAAAGTCGAGGATTATGTTGATGCATATGTTAATATATTAACTGCAATTTATGAAAATCGTTCTATGATTATTGTTGTTCAGAATAAGCAGTGTATAAATTATTTTCAAAGGATGAAGGAAAAATATAAGGATAATATTACTATAAAGATAAATTCGCCTAAAGACCGATTTGAACAATTAGCTCATATAAAAGTGCCAGAATATATTAGTGAAGAAGAAATTGTTAATGATGAATTATATAATAAAGTAAATGAAATATCATTTAAAAAGGGGTTAAGCTTCGAAGAGAATGTTTTGAGTTATTATCTTGGTGAGTATTTTGGAAACAACAAGTTTCCATTTCAGCAAATAGTTGATTTTTTAAGAAAACTTGATTTAAGTATTATAAACTCTAAGGATAAAAGTATTATACTTAAAAAGATTTTTAATAATAGGATTAGAGAATGGGAAGAAAGTTGTACAGAGTGTTATGAAAAAAACATTTTTGCTTCATTTGTAGAAAATTATAAACTTTTATTTACAAAACTAGTTAAATATTTAATTCTTAAAAACTACCCTAAGAATATTATGAAAGATATTGTGGGTGATATAACTAAAGATTTTGACAAGCTTCATTTAAAGAGTGAGCCTTTTATTATAAATGCTATTGATACTGCTGATATTCAGAGAAATGTTAAAATTTATTTAAATCATAGGAAATTAACAGAAATGGCATATAAAGATATAGTTTCTGAAATTGAACAATTATCAGGTCTATTTAAAGTAGAGCTTCAATTTACTTATAGCTTACTAAAGATGAATAAAGATGTGATTGATTTAGCTATATTAAATAAGGTTAGAGCAAAATTTAAAATTGGTTTAGATTTAGATATGATGTTTAATGAAAAACTCAGTAATATTATTCCTCCTAGAAAAATTATTAATCCTGAAAATATAGATAACACTAATGATTGGATCTCATGGGCAATTGAATCATACTTGCCATATAGATTTTGGTTAGAATCTAATGATTGTTCTAATTTGGAAGCTGATAAATACGCTTCCATGTATGGAGATTGGATTTATAACAATTATGATAGTTTAATTTCAAGCGAGAATAGAATGATCCATAAGACAATTGCTAATATAAGTTCTTTAATTAGAAAAGATGAGGTTTCATTTATAATAGTGATAGATAATTTCAACTATAAATTTGTGCCCTTATGTAAATCATATTTAATTGAAAAAGGTTTTAATAATACTATAGATAAACCACTTATATCAATGATACCTACAGAAACATCAGTATCAAAGACAGCATTTTTCAGTGGAGAGCCCTTCAATACAGAATTGAAGAGCTATGAAAAAAGATGTACTGAATGGGAAAGCTTTTTAGGTGGGAAGGTTCAATATTTATCAGATGTTGGTAAATTAGATGCAATTGAAGAAAAAAAAGCTAAACTTTATATTTTAAATTATTTATCTATAGATAAAATTCTTCATGAAAGTCAAAATAATTCAGCATTGCCTATAAGCTATAGAATTAAAGCAGAACTAAAAGCAATGATTGATAAAATTATTAGCTTTGTAAAAAGAATTGGTGTAGAAAATGTAATCAAGATCTATTTTACTTCTGATCATGGAAGTACAAAAATTTTAAAAGATCAAACAAATTTGATTGATTCAAAATATTATAAATATAAGTCTGAGGAATCTGCGTATAGATTTATTGGTCTTACTGATAAAAAATTTGATATTTACAAGAATAGTATAGGTAATTTATGCTATGTATTAGATAGAAATAAGTATGGAATAAAAGAAAATTTTCTCATTGCTAAAGGCTACAATCGTTTCATGGAAACAGATTCAAGTTTCTTTGTACATGGTGGTATAACTCCAGAAGAAAATATTATACCGCTATTGAAATTTGAAAGAACAAATGTTACATTCATAAAACCAGAAGTAATACTTAGACATAATGAGTTTAGATATTCCACTACATGCAATATTAATTTAACCATAAAAAATTATAATGAATATTCTATAGATAATATTAAAATATCTATTTTGAATACAAATATAAGAACACAACAGGGATTGAGTTTAATACCTAAAATTTACAAACAATCCCAGATGGATATTAATATTGAAAAAATCAGAATTTTAAGATCTCAATTAAGTTTGGATAATGACAGATTAGTTATTAAAGTGAAATTTGATTTTATTGGTAAAAATAACGATGAAAATTATGAGTTCTCAATAGAGATGAAATCTACTCAAGAAAATAAAATTAATTTAGATGACCTATTCTAAGGAAATGGAGGTAAAATTAAAATGCTTGAATTTGAACAACTTGCATATGACTATTATGGTGATGTTGTAATAAATAAGAATTTGATACATAAAGCAGGGTTTGCATCACGTGCTATTCCTACTTATGTTGGAGAATGGATTCTATATAACTTCCTTGAGGATGGTGAACTAACAGAAGAGTCAAGAGATAAAATATCAGGTTTTGTAAATAGGTACTTTCCACAGAAGGGACAAAAGGAAGAAATAAAAAACAGGTTACTTAATATGGCGAGTGTAAAGTTACTTGATGATTATAGTGTAGTCGTAAATCTGAAATCGGGTAAAAGAGTATTGAAAATACCGTTTCTTGATATGAATGATGCTTATATTAGTGATGAGATTGTTGATAAGAACACATTGCTACTTACTAGTGGTGTTTGGGGAGTAGCAGATTTATTCTATATACCTCCTTCAGCACCAAATGAAAGGGGTCAAGTGTGGATGAGAGAATTTAAGCCCTTTCAAGTAGGAAATATTGATTTAGATTATTTCAAAGAATGTAGGGCAAATTTTTCTACGGAAGAATGGATTGATTTAACTATATCAAGTATGGGTTTTAACCCAACAATATATAATGAAGAACAAAAAAATGTTTTAATTACACGAATACTTCCTATGGTGGAGCCAAGAGTAAATCTAATTGAACTTGCTCCCAAAGGGACAGGAAAATCATTTGTATATGAAAATGTATCAAGATACGCAAGAGTTATTGGTGGTGGTAAAGTGTCACCGGCTGTTATGTTCCATCATAATGGCAATAATACACCAGGACTTGTTACAAGATATGACTTAGTTGTACTTGATGAAGTACAAAGTATTCAAGGAGATTCCACTGGAGAACTTGTCGCAGGTCTTAAAGTATATCTTGAATCTGGAAGATTTAGTAGAGGAAATACTGAAGCTAGTGCCGAATCAGGATTTGTTATGCTTGGTAATATAACTCTTGATGAAAATCATAAACCAGTTCATTCTGAAGAAGGTATTTTTACTGAGATACCAAATTTTCTTCAAGAAACTGCATTTATTGATAGATTACATGGGATAATACCGGGATGGCTTATGCCAAGAATATCCCAAGATACTCCATCAAATAAGCTTGGTTTTAAAGGCGATTTTTTTTCAGAAATATTGCACAATCTTAGGGGTGAAACTCAATGTGCGGATTATGTGAATTTGAATATGAAGCTCAAAAACTGTAATGATTTAAGGGATAGAAAAGCAATAGTTCGGTTAGCAACAGCGTATTTGAAAATAATATTTCCAGACTTAATAGTAAAAAATGAAGAATTCATAAAGTATTGTGTTAAACCTGCTGTGGCACTTAGACAAAGTGTGAGGGATGAACTCTATAAAATGGATAGAGAATATGCAAAGGTGAACATTGAGGTTATAGAATAGGCCAACAGAAGCATCCTATGGTTCTTTCAGTAAGTGAAAGAAGAAGTGGCTATGATATTTTGAAAATACTCCTCGCTGTAATAATTTGGTAATTGTATTAAATAAAGAATTGGATTATCCAATTCTTTATTTATCGTTATCATTATTTTCTATAATAATTACATTGCCATGATTATGTTCTTTTAACATTTTTTCTATATAATTAAGAACCTCTTGATTTGCTCGTCCAGTCGTTATACCTGAATTACGTAAAACTTTAGCAATAGTTATTTTAATACTATTATCAGCCATTTCCTTCATAACATAATTTACTCTACGCTTTTGATAAACAGGGATGGTTTCACATACTTTATCTAAGATATGAGAACATCTAGGAAGTTTATTTCTATTTTGGCGCAAATTATAGTATCCAATATATTTTTGTAAAATGGCAATAGTTAATCGTTCATAAGGAGTTTTTTCAACTTTGATTTTACTTATTGCTTTTAATAAATTTATTGTTATTAATTCATCTTTAATTAACCAATAATTTTCAAGTCTTTCTTCTTTTGTGATGGATTTATTTTCTTTAACAAATCTTATAGTATTAGTTATCCATTTATTATCATTTTCTGATAAGTATTTATAAGCGTTTGGGTTAAATCTATACATATCTAATCTAGTAGCTGCAGGGTTCTCTTTTAGAAAAATTATAAATTCATTCTTATACTGCTCTAGTAATAAATTATCAGGATTATTAGTTAAACCTATTGTAGAGGGTTTAACTAAAGTAGGATTTTTGTAAAAATTAGCCCATGTTCTAAGAGTTTCAATATTGCATCCCAATAGCTTAGACATCTTTCTAAGACTAAAACTTTTATCTACACATTCTTTTAATTTATCATGCCATAAATGACCATAATCCTTAACGTAGGTCTTGTTATATATATCGTTATCATTCTTATCTGGTCCACGTCGAGAATATTTAAATCCACAGTGGTCACATTTAAAAGTAGCTAGTGGATAGCCATGTGAGTTGTTTATTTGCATAGTATCGTTTATTACAAGTTTATTGTAATTAGGGCATACTATATTTAAACAAGGATAAGGGCCCTCTTTGAATAGACTATATTCTTTATTATACTTATAAAATTCTTTAAAACTACCAAATAAATATCGTATAACTAAAATAAACTTTAGTGGATCGCCTACGGGCTTCTTTCTAGTTGTAGTATACCTAAGCCAACTATCATTCACATCTACATCGAAATTATATCCAATATAATCTAAAAATTCTTCTGTATAAAATTCTTTAAAGTCTTGACTAAATTCACGCTGTAATGTTGAGCCACCAACAGTTACATATCCTTTTTCAGCAATTCTATTAAACATCTTATCTTTTGTTATTTCTATATTCCAGTTGTGTAAATTTGAAGTAAATATAGTATTTATATCTTCAGAGATATCTAAAAATCTTTCTTTAAATTCTTCTGGGATAGCGATCTCTTTTGTATTACTTAAAACTGTATAAAAATCATCATACCTTCTTGGTATGTGAATGATACTATATAAGTGTACCACTTGAAGCTATTTCGATATCGAATTAGTTTACCATCTAACATTAAATTCCTGTAAAATGGTAGTAACTATCTTACAGGGGGGA
>NZ_JAHLEB010000081.1 GCF_018861735.1 Clostridium lacusfryxellense
TTTTCTCCAAACATATAAACTTTTAAATCTAATTTTCTAAGACTTTCTACATATTGGTCTCCAGTCATTAATCCCATTAAAATCATTCTCCTCATATATATATTTTTTGTAACTTTAAATTTAAATTACTTTACATACATATATGTAGCAATATATGTGCCAACATTCTACAGATATTCTGTTTTTCTGGAAAATACTATTAATATAATGTATATCAATACATTTAACTTTATTTTCCGAAAAAATATTGTTATTGTTTTCACAAATATTTCTAAATAAAATAGCACCTGTTTCATATTTGCAACAAATGCTAAATATCGAAATAACATAATTTTATAAACATCATATGCAATACGTGTTTTAAGAGGTATCAGCTTTATTGCATTATTGCAACATGTTTCATTATTACAACACATCTTGTTCTAAATATCTTTTACGTTTTCTGACAAAAGTAGAAGCATCAATCCCAAGCATCTTTGCAGCATCACGAACATTACCGGCACTATCGAACGCTTTACTAATAAGGTTTGCTTCTACTTTTCCCACTGCTTCTTTTAGATTGCATATATCATCACTAGTACTATTTTTTTTAATAATATTTGCTAGGTTTTTGATAGGCAAATCATTTTCAAATATTTTATCACTACTGCTCATTACTATAACTCTTTCTACTATATTTTTAAGTTCACGAACATTACCAGGCCAATTGTAATTATAGAGTGTATTCACAGCCTCAATGGTGAAAGTTTTGTCAAAGTTATATTTTTTATTTAATTGGGATAAGAAATGTTGAATTAAAGGAATAATATCTTCTCTTCTCTCTCTTAATGGTGGCACAATTAGTGGGACCACATTTAAACGGTAATATAAATCCGCCCTAAAAGATTTGTCTTTAGTCATATCCTCTAGGTTCCTATTAGTAGCTGCGAGCACTCGCACATCGATTTTAATCGGTTTCACTGATCCTACTCTTTCCACTTCTCCTTCCTGTAGTACATTAAGCAGCTTTACTTGTATATCTAAAGGAAGTTCTCCAATTTCATCTAAAAAAACAGTTCCACCATCCGCAACTTCAAAAAGACCCATCTTACCTTCCTTATTGGCACCCGTAAAAGCACCTTTTACATATCCGAAAAGCTCAGATTCTATAAGATTTTGAGGAATTGCACCACAATTAATTTTTATAAAATTTTTACTCCGTCTCATACTATTTTGATATATAAACTTAGCAATTTCCTCTTTTCCAACTCCAGTTTCTCCTAATATCAAGACAGTAGTATCAACATTAGCTACTCTTTTAGCAACTTCGAGTAAATCTAACATTGTTTTATCCTTAGCTATAATATCTGATAAATTCAAATATTGAATTCTCATCGCTTCAATTTCCGAATAATATTTTTCTGTAAGTTTCATATTCTTAGCTAGTTCTTCCTGGAGTTCATATAACTCAGTTATATCTCGGACATTTGTAACTACCATACTTATATTCCCTTTATCATCAAATATAGGATTACTAGAAACCAACACTTTTTTACCAGTACTAAATTCTTGTTCAATTGTATTCGTTTTTCGATTTTTGAGTACCATAAGAGTAGCTGACTTAGATATATATCCTTCCTTTTCTAGTTCATACATGTTCCTGTTTATCATGTCTTTTCTTTGTAAACCTGTTATTTTTTCATATGATTTATTAATTTTCAAAGTATTAGCTTTACCATCAGTTATGTAGATACCATCAAAAGATGATTCAATAACCGCATCCAATTCCGTGCAATTAAGTCTTCCCTGACTACATTCGTAAGTACAATTTAATTTTTTCTTTAGCTCATTTATTTTTTCTGATTCATTTGTAATACCTTTCCTTAACATATTATTAACACTAAAAATTCCAACAAACTTACCCTGTGCATTTTTAACTGCCATATAACTTTCCTTATCATTAACATAATTATCTATTTTTGAATCCTCATCAATAATATTTTTTTTGCTGTGTGAAAGATATTTTATATTTATATCAGGCTTAGTACCCTTCATATAATTATCGATTATATCATTTTTTGTTAGAAGACTAATTAAAATTTCTTTTTCATCTAATATTGGTATAACTTCAACTTGATTATTAATAAATAGTTGTGACGCTTCATAAAAAGTATTACTTTCTTTAAGTGTTAAACCACCTCTGATCATAACATCCCTTACTTTCATAACAACACCTCTCAATCTATAAAAAAATTAAGCCATGACATATCTACATATTACATAGCTAATTTTATTATATCAGAAAAAGCATAATTTAATGTAATTTTTCAATCACTATTTTAGTTTAAATATATTATTTGGTTGATTTTTACTACCTCAGTACTAATACTTTAGCTTTTCCTTGTAAAACTACTTCATTTAGTACATTTATACAAAAAGTATCAAGAACTATAACTTTCTTATCCTCATTAATTTCAATTATTGTCGCCTTTGCTTTAATTATGTCGCCAATTCTAACAGGTTTTAAAAATTCAAAACTCTGCTTTAAATATATATTTCCTTCACCCGGCAATTTAGTTCCGAGTAAAGCTGAAATTAACCCACCAACTAATTGTCCGTGTACTATTCTACCTTTAAAATAAGATTTTGTTGCTTTTACCTCATCCATATGCACGTAATTATAATCCCCTGTAAGTCTTGCATAAGTTTCGACATCTTCTAACGTAAACTCCTTTATTAATTCGTCGCTCTGACCTACGTAAAATTTTTTAATATCTGACATTGCATTTTCTCCCCCTACACAAAACTATTTTTAAATAATTAATTGTTTACATATTAGCAACTCTCTATTAGATCATCCCATTTATACTAAGAGAGCACCACCTAACTAATTCGCTTGTTATTAAAGTTCCATCCCAAGGAGAGTCATAGAAATTCATATAACCAATTTTTACAACTCTATTTACGCCTATAGCAGTTACTCTGCTTGCAAAATCTATAGTTTTTTTATTATTCTTTGAAGCTATTCCAATAGTTTGTATGTTTTTAGTAATTAAAGGGCATATCTCCATAATATCTTCAAGTTCTTTTATAAATATGGTTCGACCTGTAATAGCCTCTTCAAGTTTTATCTCGCTATCAATTAATATGGTATATTGAAGACCCTTACCAATATAAGCCATTTTATCTAATCCAAGTAAATATTCACCTCTTTTATTAATTACTTTAGCAGCTATGGCCTGCTCAAGATCTAGATTGCTATTTCTTTTAATAATATTTTCAAATTTGTGGCTTAACATTATTGCTATTTTATCCACTGAAAGATTGCTTTTTTCTATAAATAATACTTGTGGTGAAGAACATGCCTTTTGATTGAATGTAATTATATCTGTAACTAAATTTTCTAGGTATTCTTCAAAATCATTACTTTCAATAGCTGATTTATCAAAAACAGCAAAGGAATACTTAGGACCAAATATTATATCCTTACAAGTAGTTTTTTTAGGTAAAAAAGAAATGGAATCTACTGCTGATTTCCCTCCCCAAACTATTCTCGCATCTGCTTTCAAAGACATCAAAGCATTCAAATTTTTATCATCACTATTAAAATAGATAAGTGCAATACTTTTCAATATAATATTCGATGAATAAATATTCCCCTCATATTCAACTTCAATATTCTTAAAAAAATTCAATAAATTATATACATGACTTGCACTATCCTTGGAGACCCTTAGTATATTACTGTTTTTGCATAATACACTCTCAAGTACCGAATATATAGATAGTGTAGGCACATTTCCAGCCATCCAATGGCAAACTACCCCTTTTGGTTGTGCTTTAATGTATTTTTCTTCATCTACTTTTACAAAATCATTTAAAAATTCAATATTTCCTAAGTTAAGTTCTAACTGCTTTTCAATATTTACTTTCTTTAAATAAAAAGATAAGAATGGAACACCTTCCATTCTTAACATTTCTCTATTTTTAGCTATTTTCTTGCTATATTCATTTATTATAAGTATTATAACTTGCACAGGAAACTTATTAAGTTCTGAAAAATTATTATTTAGGCAGATTTCTATATCATTAAAATCTGCATATTGGATGCCATTTTCATAAAATTCTCCATCTAATTCATAACACTTTATCATCTTCCTACCTCCCTTTCCGCAAATGTATCCCCACAGCCTCTAATTTCAGCCTTGTCTAAACGAGACTTAAATTTAAAATATTTGCCGCATCTGCCACACGGGCAATCATCTATGCCAATAAACACTCCAATGTCTTCAGTTAAAATAGCCTGCGATGGATAACTAGTACCTAAAATGCTCATAACTTCAATAAGTCCTTCCTGACCAAACTTAACCTCTTCTAAAGTCTGTATGTCCCTTATAATAACTTCCGCAAAATTTGGTACATGTTTGTTTCCATACTGACAATCAATAAAGACTACCCCTGACTGCTCTACCATTCCATAAAAATCAATCACGTTATCTTTACTTGTGTTAAATATTTGAGAAGCGGTCTCTGCGAATTCGTCCTTTTCAACCTTTTCAGAAATAAGTTTTTTCCACCCACCACTATGCAACAACTTTAATTTTGGCAAGTTTAGTTTTATTTGTTCTTGTTTTAAAACTTTTAAAAATTTAGACCACAATATATAAGTAAATCCATAAACTAAAATTTCCTCATCTTTATATTTTCTTTCAAATTCCTTAAGTCTATCTAAATTTAATTTAAGTTCTTCTTTTTCTTTATCCATTACATAGAATATCTTACTAGCGAAAGTGCTTAGACCTCTTATAGCTGCACCACGAGCTGTTATAGTCGCACCTCTTTTATTGCTCTGCGCATCATCTACAACAAGCATTGGTTTTCTTGAACTACCTAAAAAACTTGTTAATGTGCTTATTAAACCTTGTGTTTGCATTATCGAAGTCTTTTTATCTAAATATATCTTACTAGGAATTCCTGTGGTGGTAGCACTAGATTGTAGAACCCTTACAACTTGATCTTCACTACATATCCTTAGCTCGAAAGATTTAAACATATTAACAGGTATATATGGAACCTGTTCTAATGTATTGATTTTATTAAGATCTATACCTAATTTATCATACATAGTTTTTATGTTTAAATTTTGCTTATTGTTTTCTAGTTGAGTTAATATAATACTTAAAAGATGCTTTTCCTTTTCCTGCTGATTTATGTTGAATTGCTCTCCAAGTACTAACTGATCAATTAATTCTAATTCATCCATCTAATTCACTCCCCTACTTTCACTTTAACTCCTTAAGTTTTTTCATCAACACCTTACCAGAAGAATTTTTAGGAAGAGCATTTAAAAATTCTATATACCTCGGAGTTTTATATGAAGGTAATTGTGTTCTACAAAAATCTACTATATATTTTTGGTCTATACAAGATTTATTTTTTGCAAGTACTATATAGGCCTTTACAGCTTCTCCTAGAATATCGTCATTTACCCCTACAACGGCGCACTCTACTATCTCTGGTATTTTTAGTATTATATCCTCTATTTCTTTGGGGCTTATTCTAATTCCACCACTTTTAATAATGTTCTTTTCTCTCGCAACTATATATATATACCCATCATCATCAACCGTTGCTAGATCACCGGTATATAAATCGCCATTCTTTAAAACCTTATCAGTTTCTTCCTTATCATTAAAATACCCTTTCATAATGTTTCCACCTCGAGCAACAACTTCGCCTGTTTCTCCAGAATTTACACTCTTTCCTTCACTATTTAAAACCATAAGTTCTGTTCCACTTATCCCCTTTCCTATGGAATTCATTTTTTTACAAATTAAATCCGGAGGTAAATATGATAATCTTGCTGTAGCCTCCGTCTGTCCATACATTATAAAAATATCTACATCCTTTAAAATATCTATAAGCTGCATTATAAAAAGTTCCGGAAGTTTACCACCAGCCTGCGTGATATACCTAAGTGAGGGGAGTTTGGTATTCTTTATGTCCGTCATTCGTAAAAGTATTTGATAAGTACTTGGAACCCCTGAGAATCCTGTACAATTATATTGAATTATATCCTCAACAACAGTTTGTGGAAACATAAACTTATTGTTAATTACAAGGCTTCCACCAACCCTAAAGTGGGTATGTAGAATTGATGTGCCATAACAATAGTAAAAAGGAAGCACTGTTTCTACTCTATCACTCTGCGTAAGGCTTAAATATTCTATTATGGAGTTCGTATTAAAGATAAGATTGTAGTGCGTAAGCATTACTCCCTTAGGGCTTCCTGTAGACCCGGATGTAAATAGAATTACGGCTACATCTTCATTTACATCTACATCTATATTCACATTATTATCATAATCATCTTCATCTGAACAATCAAAATCTTGCTCACCTATGTCTGTATAAATTTCAACGTTACCATTAACTAATTGTTTTATTTTTTCGCTGTACTTATTTTGAGTGAAAATCACCTTTATCTTAAGAGCATCTATAATATATTTTATCTCATTGCTACTTAGTGATGGGTTAATAGGCACACAAATAAGTCCAGCTTTAATTATTCCAAAATAATTTTCAATAAAAAAATCGGAATTTTCTGAAACCAAAAGTACAGCATCCTTTTTAGACAGCTTTTTACCCTTTAGTAAAGAAGCTTTTTTTTTACTTTTTCATAAGTTTCTTTATAACTTATTTGTTTTTTTGTTATTACAGAAGTTTTATTAAGTTTTGCTGAAAACTCAAAAATATAATCTGTAAATGTCATATTTGGACACCATATTTCCCAAGTATTTTCTTAATACCACCTACAGTATACATTCTAGAAATATCTACTACACTCAGAGCTATTTCAAAAACCTCCTCTAAATTTGTTACAAGTTCTACATGACCTAAAGAGTCCCAAGACTCAATCTCATCTGGACCTAAATCATCGGTTATATCCTCTATTTTTCTCAAATCAAGTACATCACGTAACACTTTGTTTAGTTTATCTAAATTACTCATAGTAACTCCTCCTAAATTTTAATAATATATTATATTCAAAGCAATTTTCATGCCAAAATTATTGTGTTTCACCAAGTATAATGTTTTTTTCGTCTTCAGTGAAATCAAAATAGTCGTATAGGTAATTTTCGTCTTTACCTTCTATGTCAATCATAGCAGGTAAGCATAATTTCATTAAATTATTTGGATAATATTCATATGCGTCATCACCTAGCTTTTTTGCAAACGTCTTAAAATAAAATTCATAGATTTTGCTGTTTAATAAATATAATAGGAAATCATAAGTAAAAGAACTATTATCTTTTAATATAAGTGCATATACATCTGCGCTAAAATAACTTCCAATATCAAGCGCAAATCTATTACTGCTTGCCTTAAATGGAAATATAATTTTTTCTCCTTCAAATATATTTTGTTTTCTGCCCCATTGAAGTTCATACCATTTTCTAATACCATTTTGACATTCTCTTCTTTTTATTAGCTTTTCCTTTTTAACTTCAATATAATCCATTGCATTGGGATACTCAAGTGGATTTCGAATTAAATCTGAATATATTATGTAACTATCTCGTCTTAAAACTGAATATTTTTCTATATAACTACTTTTAATCCATGGTTTAACTAAATTTATTTCTATATTTTCAATTTTTGTAATAGCACTATTTATAACAAAAGCTTTATCACATCCAGTTATTATTCCCTGATAACTATTACATATATCACTTAGAAGGGTGAATTTTTTTTGTTCTATTTTCTTTATAATATTTCTCTTATTTTCATCTATTAATATCCAACCCATGTCATCTAATAACGTTTGATTAAGAAAAAAACTATTAAATACATTTCCGTTTCTTAGGAATATACTATTGTAAAATTCGTGTTTATGTTTATGTTTTATGTTTGAAGGTTTTATAATTTCAATTTCATTATTTTGACTTTCACCATTTTCTATAAACATAATTACAGGATCTATTCCTACATTCTTAAATGGCCTTATACCATAAAAATCAATGATTTTTTTTATAATACATCCTTCTTTTAGTACCTTTCTCAAATATTGTCCACTAGGTGATTCTAGAAAATACCTCGAAGTAATAAACGTCAACTTTCCTCCGAGACTTAAATCTTCTATTGCTTTTTTAAAAAAACAATAAGACAAATCCCCTTTGTCCTTATATACATCTTTATATCTAATTTTTAGAAAAGATGCATAATCATTGTCTATAGATTTTTTCCCAACATAAGGCGGATTACCTAGACAAATGTCATATTCCATATCATTTTCATATAATAAAAAGTCTCGATTTAAAATATTTCTACTTATGCACCCCTGACTTAAATCATATAAATCTATAACAAGAATTTTTATTGCTATATCATCAATATCAAACCCATATAAATTATTAGTTATTATATGTTCATCAATGTTATCCATGCTTAAATTCAAGTTATTTTTTTGATTAATAGAGTATAAATTATCATTATACAATTTTCTAAGATAGTTATAGCAACAAATCAGTATATTACCTGTGCCACAAGATGGATCTACAATTTTAATATATGGATTTTTTATTATATGATTAGCTTCTATAGTATTTTCTATCATATACAAAGTTATAGGTTCCGGAGTATATACAGTTCCACTTTCTTTGTTGTTTTTGATGAAGTCATAATATACTTCCCCAAAACTTTTTTTATGTAATATTTCTAATTCTTGCTTATATTTTTTTAAAGCAGTTGTTTTAAATATATTATCTATTGGACTTACTATAATATTATGTAGTTCGTTTATGTTCTGTTTTAACGAATTAAGCATTTAATATATTTTCATTAACAATCAATAATATTTTATCTCGTTTAACTCTTCCATTATTTATTAGTTCCGTGCATCGTTCTTGAATCTTTTCTTTATATGTTTCATCTTTAATACCTGACAAGTTTATTCTAACATTTAAAACTGCACTTTCGATAGATGCCTGCAGCATTAAAACTGATACTCCAGCATCAGAAATAACATTTTTATTTCCTAATTTAGCGGCTATGTCAATAGAATCATATATTTTATATGATTCTTCAGCAACAAGTAATGGTACTTCTAATGCTCCTTTATAACCTTCTTGAATTTTTTCGTTTCTTATTTCTATCTCTACACTGCTTCCCTTAGGTAGTTTAAATGTAGACATTAAAATTAAAAAAGATTCTTTATCTTTGTTCATTAGCTCTAAAAAACTGTCCTGATTTTCTAGGCATAACTCTAAATTATTGAGTATAATTGTTTTTTCTTTATCACCATATTCATTATATACCTTCTTACCTACAGTTAAATTAAACACCATTGACCCTAATGCACAAGCTAAAGCAGAACCTAAAGCAGACACACCTCCACCTCCTGGCACAGGTGAACTAGAACCTAGCTCAGTTATAAATTCTTTAATAGTTTTTTGATCTAACATATTGTATTCCTCCATAGAAATTATTTTTATATTATTCCTTTGTTAATACCACTACAGACAAGACTATCATAATACTTCCAATTACAATTCTAGCTGAAATTGGTTCTCTTAATATTAATGTTCCTAATATTAAACCAACTATGGGTTCAATAATGCTATAAATTGAAGCTTTAGATGGTCCTATTATTCTAACGCCTTCTAAAAATGCCATTAATGCGACTACTGTAGATATGAATGCTAATAATAATATTGCCACAAGTGCATAAAATGAAATATGGATATTAAAATTACTTGTAAAATTTGCGGCACCAAACATTACAGCGGCAGATGCACATGATATATAAAACGTAAGAACATAACTATTGATGTTTCTAAATTCTTTATGTGATGCTCCTAACACATATAACGAATATAGTAGAGTAGCAGTACCTGCTAATATTATCCCTTTTAAATTAAAACTAACGCTTCCTGTATCTATTAATATATAAATACCTACTAATGAAATAAGTAATGAAATGATTTTCCTCTTATATACTTTCTCTTTATAAACTAGGTACGCTAGCAGGGTAACAATAGACGGATAAGTATAAAATATCATGCTCGCCATTCCAATACTTATATAATTATAGGACATAAATAAACTTGCAGTTGTAAATGTAAATCCAAATACACCTACAATTAATACTAAGAACAATTGTTTTCTAGTCAATTTCATAGATATACCTTTAGATTTCAAATAATATAAAAGCATAATTGCTGCGAAAAAAAACCTAAGGAACAATGTTGTATATGTATTGGCGCCTCCTCTATATGACAATTTAGCAAGGATTGGCATAATACCAAAAGCACAGGCTGATAATATAATATATAAAATTCCTTTTGTTTTTTCCATTGTAGTCCTCCATGTTTTAATTTACGCGATAAAAATAACTTAAATTTTAATACATAATAAAATTGTACCATTTTTGCGTTGATTTTTCACTATTTTAATATATATTTAATAAATAATTAGTGTGAAATGCTTTAATTAGATGAAGTATTAAACTTTATTTGAAATAATTCTAAATAAAACAAAAGCTCTATGTCTTATTCTATTGACATAGAGCTTTGTTATATTTTAGAAATTACTTATTTTACATTACCAGAATAGGCATTATCCCAAGTGTTTGAGAATACAAATTCTTTTACATCTTTTTTCTCATAATGATCTTTGCTTTCTGCAATTTCACCTACAGGAGTTATAGCAACAACTTTATAATTTTGTGGAATTGATAATGTTTTTTTAATAATATCTTCATCAATTGCCGCAATCCAACAAGTCCCATAACCCTCATTAGTAGCTGCTAAAATAAAATGTTCCATAGCTATCGCACTGTCTACTAAATAGTATTCCTTGTTTTCTACTTCACCGGACGCATTAGGATCCGCTACTATAACTGCTGTCATAGGTGAGTCGATTATTGACTGAGCAGCAGAACTATCTTTATTCATTATAGATTTAGAAATTTCTTCTAACTCCTTCTTTTCATCCACTAAAATAAATTTATATGAATTATTATTCTTCCAAGAAGGCGACATCATAGCTGCATTAATCATCCTAGATAATTTTTCTGGATTTATTGGGGTATTTTTAAATTTCTTAATACTTTTTCTACCTTTAACTACATCGTAAAATTCCATATAACACACTCCTTTAAAATTAGTATGTGTAATTGTTAAATAAATAATGTAGTTAAATAATAATGTATTTACTTTATTTTAAAATAGTTTTATATATTTGAAAATATGTTTCCCAAAATTTTTCTAAAGAAAAATTATTTACAACAATATTATATAGATTTTCACCTTTAATATTTAAATTATTTCTATCTAAGTACGTTTCCTTCATAGTTTTGTAGATACCTCTATTATCTTCATATTTTACTTTATATCCGCTTTTTTCATCCAAAATATTTTCTAAATCCCCTACTTCTGTATAAATTAAAGATTTTTTTACAATTCCTGATTCTAACACGACAAGTGGTGGAGCTCCACCCTCACTTAAAGAGACTAAAACACTTATATTGGAGGCATTTATATATTCAATTGGATTCACAACATTTCCAGTCATAATAACTCTATTCTCTAGTTTTAACTCAAGTATTAATTTTTCTATTTCGGGCCTAAGCACACCATCACCAACTAAAAGTAGTTTAACATCATTAAACTCATGTGATAGTTTTTCAAATGCTAATAAAACTTGTCTATGATTTTTTATAGGATGAAGTCTTGCAACCATGATGTAAATAAAGTCATTATTTTTTAATTCCAATTTTCTTCTTATATCTACTGTTGACGTCTTTATATTTATTTCATTTATATCTATGCCATTATTCACAACGGCTTTATTTCCTTGAATTTTCTGAGTATCTAATAAATATTTCAAATTATTAGATACACAAATATAATTATTAAAACTCTTTAGTCCCATAATACTCAGAGGTGTAAAAAGGATTTGTTTTATTTTATTATTAAGAAAATCATATCTAAAATCACTGTGAACTACCGCTACAGTGGGAACTTTAAATTTATTTTTCAAAATCAAGTGCATTAAAAATGGTTTAGCTCCATGGAAATTCACAATATTAATTGAGTTCTCATTTATAAAATTTACTAGTTCCACATTCTTGAGCTTCTTACTAAAAAGCTTAAAGTTAACATCCATATCTCTAGCCTTAAAGTAGAGCGGACCTTCTCCCACGCACCCAATTATATTTTCAAAGTATTTATTCGATTTATTACATATATTTAATACGTGTTTTCCACCACCACCATTATCATTACCGGATATGATATGCAAAACTTTAATATGAATCTCCTCCTTTTAATAGGTAAAAATTATTTACTTTTGTATTTTTCCTTTATCACCATTAATATAAATTCAGGTATAGATGACAACCTTTTAATTCTAAATGGTTCCTTTGAAACTCTATATAACCATTCCATACCTAAATTAATCATCCATTTAGGTGCACGTTTAACATTACCAGCTATAATATCAAAACTACCTCCAACCCCCATAAATATTTTACATGGAAGTCTGTCCATATATTTTGATATAAATATTTCTTGCCTAGGACATCCCATTGCAACGAATAATACTTGCGGGTTAACTTTTTCTATTTCTTTTATTATCTCTTCACAATCATCTAAATTAAAATATCCATCATGACTTCCGACTATATTTAAATTTCGATATTTAGTTCTCAAATTAATATTGCACATATCTACTGTTTCCTTTGTAGATCCAAGCAAATATACTCCTTGATTTTCTTTTTCACATCTTTTTACTATCCTATCCATGACCTCTATACCAGCTATTTTTTGACTAACTGGTTGCTTTACAATTTTCGAGCATATTACTGTTCCAATTCCATCTGGGATAATAATAGACTTTTCACTTGTGAAATTATCTAGCAACATATTATTTTGAAGTCCATTAAGAAGAACCTCTGGATTTCCTGAAATAATATGTACTTTTTTAAAATTGCTTATGAGTTTAAACAATTCATCTATATTCTCATTAAAAATTACATATTGAAAAATTTTTGTTTTCATACAAGTCCCTCCAAATAATTCACCTTTTTACGTAAATGGTATATTACTATTCATTTAATCTATCGTTAAACTTTCTTTATGACAATTATTTAATAATGCTTCTGAAGTAGCTAATAAAAACCAAAAATATGTTGTTACTTTAGGAACAAAAAATAAATTATCAGATGAATTCATAAATAAGAAAGCAACCATACTTGCCATTACACCAATATAGAATGCTTTATGGAAATTATCTGTAGTTGTACTATACAATTTTTTAACTCTAATTAAAGCCATTAAAACTACACCCACGAAAGAAACTATACCAATCAAACCTAACTCACTTTGAACTTTTAAATATGAATTATGTGATGGATAATTTTTATAGTCATAATATTTAAGTTCTTTATACTTACTTACATATTCATTATATCTTGTAACATAATTTCCGTTACCAACACCTAGTATTGGATGTTCTTTTATCATCATTAATGCTGTTTTCCAAAGTTTAATCCTTAATTCATTTTGAGCTAAGTTAACTATTCCTATAATTCTTTTAAAAACAGGAGGAATTATAAAAATTAAGACACCAAACCCCCCAAGAGCGAATATTAACTTAATACTATAAATTAGTGATAGTATAAATAATCCTAACACAAATCCTAATAATGCATTTCTAGAAAAAGTCATCAACATATTAGCAATTACTAATAATGAAAGTAATACATAAACTATTTTTTTGTTTTTATTTTTTTCATAAATACTTAACATAATTAACGGAAAAATTATTAGTATTAAATATGCACCATAGGCATTCGGGTTAGAAAATGTTGATGTTATTCTTATACTTCCTCCAAATTCATATGTTCTTTTAAACGTTTCAGCCAATGCAAACCCTGTAAAATATTGAACTATGCCAATGCAACTTAAAAGAAATGAAATAAATATAAAACAGTTTAATAAAATGTTAACTTGCTTCTTATTATTAAACTCATATTTTATAATAAAATACATAAAGACATATGATAAAAATCTGAAACTTTCACTCAATGCTAATCCTTTGTCAACTGCATAAATAGTTGATGTTATCATTATTCCTAATAATATTATAATAAATAGACTCAATTTCTGTGTAAAAAAATCTATAATAGAATGAACAAAGTTTTCTCTACTCTCTCTGAAAACTATAATATTTATAATGAACACAAAAATTAATAATCCTAAAATTATATCAGTAATTGTTACCCCAGCAAACTTAATTCCTTGTGGAATTAATGGCAATAACATAATATAAATACATGTTAATAAAAACATTGTTTTTTTAAAATAATTCACTTTCCAACCTCATTTCAAATAGTACAAGCTCATTTTGATTTTGCACTTATTTTAATAGTTTCTTAAATCTCAATTATAATATTTTTAATTTTATATAAAATATTATAGTCACTCTCCTTAATCATTTTACATCATTTTAAATATTATTCAACTATTTTTATCAATATTTATAATATAAATAAAAATAAAAAAAGCCAGTTCTATATCAATGTCATTAAGTTAACCATCTTGTGACAAATAGAATTATAGCCAATTGAAAGTATGTATGCTTTTAATTGGCCTTTTTCTTTTACAACTATTATTTTTGGGCATGCAAA
>NZ_JAHLEB010000082.1 GCF_018861735.1 Clostridium lacusfryxellense
GTTATAAATATCAAAGAACATAAGAGACCTATAAGGACAAAAGGTGACAGAGAAAAATTGATTAAAGCACTGCCACATGAGGTAATTGAATGTATACTTAATGCCGAAGAAGCTCTGTGTGGAATCTGCGGCAGTGAGCTTGATATAATCGGAAAGAAAAAAGTAAGATCTGAAATGGAATATATTCCAGCAAAACTAATAATGAAGGACTACGTCCAATATGTATATAAATGTGTTGATTGTGGAAAAAATGATACTAATCCATATGATTCAATAATTTGCGCACCTGTACCAGCACCTGTGCTTACGCACTCTTTTGCGTCACCTTCATGTGTGGCATGGGTAATGTATCAGAAGTATATGATGTCAGTACCGCTGTATCGCCAGGAAAAAGACTTTAAAAGAATGGGTGTTGAGCTTAAGAGGGACATGACGGCAAACTGGGTAATACGCAGCTCTGAATATTGGCTGAAGCCTATATATGAGAAGATGCACGAGCAATTGCTAAAATGCAGTGTTATTATGAGTGATGAAACAACCTGGCAGGTAAATCATGAGGAGGGGAAAAAGGCATCAAGTAAATCTTACATTTGGATACATAGAAATAACAACTGTGACGGTCCTCCCATAATTTTATATAAATATACTAGTAGCCGTTCAGGTGATCATGCTAAGAAGTTCCTTGAAGGTTTTCGTAGTTATCATGTTTCAGACGCATATTCTGGTTATGAAAAGGTTGAAGGAATTACACGGTGTCTTTGTTTCAGCCATTATCCTAGAAATATGATTATCCGAGAAAAATTTTCGTATATTGCATAAATACACGATTTTTTGATTATCTTCTCAGATAATGGTTATCCTTCTTAGAATAAAACTATAAAAATATTCTAAGGAGGTCAACCCTATGAATTCAGAAAAAATTAAAAATCTATCTTTTAGTGACTTACTTACAACGTTGCTCCAGTATCTTGAGGGAAAATCTTATACTCAACTGACCCTAGATAACTATCGCAAAACGCTTAAAAAAATTGAACCGTATATGATTAGTCAGGGCATCCATAATTATTTACCTGAAGTTGGCGTGCGTTACTATAAAGACTATTTCGTGGACCATGAATTAGGAAGCTCGCGTCAGAAAGCGATGATCACAGCAATCCAAAGACTAAATAACTTTTATTCAGGTACTGAATATATAATTCAGCAGAAACAAGAGATTAAGTTATTGACTAATGAATATGAACACGTATTAGATTTGTTCACTTTACATTGCACTGAAGTAGGTAATAAACCTATTACACTAAAGTCAAAAAGGCGATTTTTGCAATGTTTTCTAAAAGATTGCGTTTCACTTATGTGTTCAGACTTTCATTCTCTAAATCCACCTTATGTTACTAAAGCGTGTCTGATGGTTGAGAATAAAGATGGTTGGGCGGTTATAAGAGACTTCTTGAAGTTCTTAAGCACTAGCGGAATAATCGAGACAGATTTTTCGACACTTGTTCCTCACTATAGAAAGCCAATCAATATACCAGTAACCTACAACGAAGTAGAAATCTTTCAATTTGAAGAAGTTATTGATCGTACAAGCGATATCGGTAAGCGTGACTATGCAATGTTGATTCTGGCAACCAGACTTGGCATGAGATCGGGAGATATTGTAAAACTGTCTCTGGATGAACTGGATTTCGAGCATAATAAGATTGATTTTATACAGCAAAAAACAGGTGAAGTGTTACAACTCCCTATGCTATTAGAAGTCAAGACAGCACTAGTTGATTATATCAATAATGCACGTCCCAAAGCTATAGGTAATAATGTATTCTTGCGTCATAAAGCACCGTATCAAGAAATAACCACATCTGTTCTGCGCTTTGAAACTACAAGATACTTCAAAATGGCTGGCATTGATATATCAGGAAAAAAGCATGGACCTCATACATTCAGGTCATCATTGGCCAGTTCAATGGTTAATGATGATGTACCTTTTGACGTTGTAAGAAAAATCTTGGGGCATGCCGATCCTGATGCAATCAAGCATTATGCAAAGCTTGATATAGAGAAACTTCGCAAATTCGCGATAGAAGTACCAAAACCATCAGGCTTATTTAAAACATTTCTTGACGGAGGTGACCAATCATGATCCTGTTCAAGAGTGTATTAAAAGATGAACTTACTGATTTTCTAGAACTTCGGGAAGCTTCAAAAAGCAAATGTACCCATGATCACGATAGACATACATTACAGAGGTTTGATGAATATCTCTACACTATAGATTGTAAGGACAAAAACCTTTTAGAAGAACAGATGACTGGCTGGATCCGTACCCTTACTGGCAAAAGCGGTACCATTGCTAATGTAGTGGTTGTTATCAGAATTTTTTTGCAACATCTTAAGAGTTATGGAGTTAATGCATATTTACCACCCATTCCTAAAATCAGTGATGATTACTTACCATACATCTTCTCTAATGATGAGATGAATCACATATTTGCTATTGCAGATATGTTGCAGATGGGTCAGCCACGCAAAAATACCCTTATCCACATAGAGTATCCAATGATTCTACGGCTCATATATGGATGTGGGCTTCGAATTGGAGAAACGCTATTATTGAAAATGAAAGATATAGATCTTGATACAGGAGTGCTGAAACTAAAATATACAAAAGGTGGCAAGCAGAGGTTTGTCCCAATGGATCTTTCATTGACGGAAATCCTTAAGCAATACTGTATGGCTTTAGGAATAATCGGATATCCTGATGCATATCTTTTTCCAACCGTTGACCCTATTGAGGCAGTAACAACACAATCTGCACAACATAAGTTTAATGACATATTGGAACTGGGGGGTATTTCTCTACTTGGCAGGAAGAAAAATCAAAGAGGTCCCTGCATGCATTGTATTAGGCATGTTTTTGTGTTCAATTCTTTTGCTAAAGCGGAAAAAGACGGACGCAGAATAGATGACTCTGTCCCATACCTCTCCATATATCTGGGGCATGATAGCCTGAATGAAACAGAAAAATATCTGAAATTTAGTAGTGAAATGTTCCCAGAAGCAATGGATTTGTTTGATGGCTATACTGCACTGATTTTCCCAGAGGTGAATTTTCATGAATGAACCTTCGAAGTTTTTGGAACTGCTTGATGGATATATAACAAATTACATGCCTTGTTCAGTTGGTGCAAGTCACCATAACGTTACCTCGTATAAATATGCCTTTCGACTGCTGATAGAATTCATGTACTCCAAAAAAGGTATACCAGCGGATAAGATTACTTTTGAGCGACTTAATTATGGCAACCTAATGGAGTTTTTGGACTGGATAGAGAAAGTTCGCGGATGCAGTGTATCAACAAAAAACCAAAGGCTATCAGCAATCATTTCTTTCTCTGAGTATGCACAGAATCGAAATTTTGATGCTGCATCAATCTTTCGGAGCAGCGTTGTTAAGATTCCAATGAAAAAGGCCCAGAAGAAGCTACGTGCAGTGTTTTCGGTTCAGAAGGTATCGATATTACTTCGATTACCTGAAGATAACAAAAAAATCGGTCTCAGGGATAAGCTGTTGCTCAGCCTAATGTATGCAAGTGGTGCGAGAGCACAAGAAATCTGCGACCTGACTATAGGAAATATACAGTTTAATCTTAAAGGTGCCACTCTAAATATCAAAGGAAAAGGTGGAAAATCAAGGCGAATTGGCATCCCGGACACCTGTGCAAGGATGTTGCAAAAATATCTCATCCATAGAAAAATAGAATTAAAAACAGTCAGACATATTTTTTCGAGCCAGACCCATGAACAGATGACGGTTTCTTGTATTGAAGGTATCTTCAATAAATATGTACGTCTGGCAAAAGAAGAGAATCCATTACTATTCCAGGAAAACAGCTACCCACCTCATTCCATGAGGCATTCTACTGCCAGTCATATGTTAGAAGCAGGAGTTCCACTTGTTGTTATTAAAAATTTTCTAGGACATGTATCTCTTCAATCGACACAAATTTATGCGGAATTATCACAAAACACTGTAGACAAGCATTTGAAGGAATGGAATGAAAAATGGTTCCCTCATGATTCTATAGAAAACGATGAAATGAGGGAAGATAATAAGATTCCTGAGTTTTTAAATCTGTAATAGAAATATGATTAGATTATCTGAGAAAAACATGAGAATCTCTAACATTTATGCGATCTCAAGAGATCCTTCTCGGATAATCATATTTCTAGGATAATGGCTGTTATTCGAGAAGTGAGATAACAGCCATTTAAGAAGATATTATCTAGACGCTATTCCGTTGGATTCTGGAAAAAAAGAAATTCCAGGATCAGGCGGAGCCATTGGACGGGCTTATTGTGATAAACTCTTTAGGCTAGAAAGAAAATGGAAAGAATTATCACCTGAGGAAAGAAGAAAGAACAGACTTATATATAGCGTCCCTGTACTGGATGCCTTTTTCGCATGGGCAGAAAATACTTTTACTAATCAATACTACCTGAAGAAAGCTTTGGGATACACACTAAATCATAAAAAATATTTTACCAATTTTCTACTTGATGGAAAAATACCTTTATCAAATAATTTGTCGGAATTAGCCGTTAAACCTGTAGCAATTACGCGAAAAAACTCACTGTTTTCCGATTCGCCAGCGGGAGCAGAAGCGTCAGCTACTGTATTTAGCATTATAAATACGGCAGCAGCCAATAATTTGGATGCTTATAAATATCTTGAATATCTCTTCAGAAAGTTGCCCAATATTAATTTTGCATCAAATTATTCTGTGCTTGATGAATATTTACCTTGGGCAGATAAGGTACAGCTTGAATGCAGAATAACTACAGCTGAGACAGAAATAAACAAAAGGAGGTCCCTATCAGTGAGTCAGCCTAATATTGAATATATGATGAATATGACAAAAGAGTTTCTTAGTGGTGAAATTGATGGAATAGCTTATACCCTTGATTTTCCTTATGAGATTGAACAACGATACAAAAAAATGCATCGAGAAGATGATGATTATTGTGAATTGATATATGAATGTCTTTATGAAGAAGGTATAGCTATATATAACGATTTATCAGACACTGAATTTAAGAAACTTATTCGAAAACAGTATAACTACATAAAAAAAATTGCAAAAGAAGGATTTTATTAAAAGAAACAGCTTCACAGAATAATGTGAAGCTGTTTTTTCAGGTAACGGTATGTGTTCCATCGCTTACCTATTGTATGCGATTATTCATATAATGGATATATACAATAATAAATGATTAAATTGAATCTAGAATGGCAGATTGATTTATAGCATTTACTATTGTTTATAATATTACATTAGAATTTGTATTTATTTTATTCTAAACTTTAATTACAAGACACTGTGTTGACCTTCCTGTGTCTAGTAATTAAAGTTTATTCGTTTTCGAGGATAAAAAACACTATATTAAAATTGTTACATTCAGAATATTAATATGAACATAAAGCAAGTAACACTATATCATTGACCTGAACCACTAAATACGGACATTCTAAAACACCCCCATTGGGGGGATAATAAAACTATAATTCAGGTATATTTTCATGTCAACAGTAAAAGGCAAAAAACGTTTTGTTTCTGCAATTTTAAAATGTTCACCTATTAAAAGTTGCTTTATTACAACTTTATTTTTCAAACCTAGAAACTCTGCTATTTCCATTTGTGTTTTTCCCAGTGATACCATTTCTTTTGTAAATATAAAAGTTCTATGTCGTGAAATTTAAATGCTTGGAATTTGTCATTTACATTTATCGCTTACTTAGTACCGTGCTTACCAAATTGCTGGTTTTATATTCAATTTTAAATATGAATTTATTTAATTAGTCTACTATAGCGTTTACAAGCAGAGTATATTTACATTAATTAAAAAACGGCAAATAGCTTTCATAGTGAATGTAACTCAATTAAAGTATCTATCACTCACTATGAAAATGTTTTAGTTAGTATTAACATTGTAGAGAAGAGGAATTGAAATTACACATTAGATACTAAATTAAAAAAGCCTAGCGTAATTTGCTAGACTTAAATTCTGCCATTCTCTTAGAGGAGGATTAAGCTAATAAGTATTTGTTTACTTATACCATTATTTTATCAGATTGGAAATATAAGCGATGTACTAAGTTATCAAATGATATTAATATTATCAGATAGCTTTTATGACTTTCCTATATGAATATCATAAGTCTTTTCCCCTACAGCTTTAGCTGAATTTACATTAAACTCAACTTTAAGAATTTCTACTTCTTTTCTTGGTCTTTTATAGGAAATATTTACTTCGTCAGGTTTCTCAAAATTAATTCTTACTGCTTTCATTGCTTTAACAAGAATTTCAAGTATTTTTCCATAATTTTCATGGCTACTATCTAACCCATCTTTCGTTGTTGTAAATGGTAGCGAATACCGGCTTTTTTCATTAAGATTTAAATATCCTCTAAATCCATAATATTGCTCACTAAAAATTATATTTTCGTAATTATCACTTATCAACTTTAAATTCCAACCTGTTAATTTGCTTTTGTTTGTATCAATAACTAATCTTTCATTGAAGCATATATTCCAACCAGCCTCACTCATATTATCTATGCCTTTATACACTGTAACATTACCTTTAAATTTATTAATATTTATTTCCTTTTCATATACGATAATATCATTATCGTTCTTACTGCCTATCTTTATTAGTTTTAATACACCCTCTTCTTTTAGATATATTTTAATACCTTTCAATATGCAATCCTTAAACTTTAATTCTATATCTTGTCTTAACTTTGAAATATACCCTTTTTTATTAAATTCACTTTTTATACCTTTATTAATTTTTGTGATTTTTATGGTTGTACCATTTATATAGGAGCTACAACATTCAGATAAATCTATTGCCCAATCTTGCTTTTTAACCCACTGATCTACGTCTATTTTTACCTTAAAATGATCTACATCAGTATGAGATTCTAATTCTATTAGCCTTCCTATTTTGAACATAGCTCTCTTCATTCCAACATTATACCTACCAACAATATTACCATACTCACATGAGTTTGTAGTGTCATTACCGAACCTAAATACATGGTTTTTAGCACCTTCTAAAGTTATTCCTCCACAATTATCTCTTATAATAAATGTATTATTTTCTATCTTTAAGCTTATTTCAAATCCCTCTAGTGATTTGTATCCTCTAATTCGTTTTGCAGCATCAATTGAATTATCAATTAAATCAAAAATGGCACTCTCAAGTTTTATATCTCTAACCCAAGTTGTCGTAAAAAATTCTTTTCTTGGTAAAAGCTCAATTGAATTATCTATATTAATCATTCCTAATAATTACTATAGTATATTTTACTCATCGTAATATCAATTATGATTATAACCCCCATATTTTTTTATCAAACTTGAATTTTTTATCTTATTAATACTTTTTTGAGATTAAGATTTAAAATTTGATTTATAAGATATTTATACTTAGTCTTTAACCCATCCCATAACCTTTACTGTCTTTCAACCCACGTCACTAGCTTTTCCTTAATACAACTAGCCATTTAATATTACAATCTTTATTAATAACAGTGATGTAACTGTTATTAGAATGAAAAGTATAATAACTAAATTTTACGACCTTTTAGATACTAACAATATATATATGAATGTTAACATAGTAGATTTCTAATGATTATGAAGAACATTCTTTCCTATCATAAATTTTCTGAATGGATCTGCGATTAATTCTCGCTATCCCATATTACAGTTATTCTACATACATATTCATTGTATGGAAATAGAATTAAAACCCCTCTTTCTTTTTTGTTTTTGAGTTAATCAAAAAAATAAAAAAACTCCTATTGCTGATGTGCCCTTATTGTATAATTACTTATAGTTAATATGTTTTGGCTTTAATTTCATGTTGAATATTAAAAGTAGTATTAAACCAATTAATCAAACTATTAATATAGCCTCTAGTTAATGCTTTTAACCACCCTCAGCAAAAGGATTAATAAAGATCTTTTTAACTTAAAGTGTCAAATATTCTTATACATATGTAAAAAATATTATATATCTGCGAATATTACCACCATAGTCTTTAATTCATAATAATCTAAAGAACTTATGCCATATGTCATAAATATTTTCTATGGAAATCCGCATATCCGCATTTAAATTGCCTTTTCAATACTTATATATAATCAATGTGTAATAACTTTACTACACTTACTAAAATGAGTATAATTCTATATTAATATAGTTGTGATTTTATAGTAAGCTTATGATTTAATAATCCTCAACAAAAAAATACCATGTGATTTTATATTAGAATCACATGGTATTTAGTACGTTTCAACTAATTTTGCACTCCATAACGGAACAGGTTGTTGGTTTAATGGGTATTTCTATTGATTCAAGATAATTATTGCAAAATTAAATTTAAGTTCAACCATCATCTTGGAGGATTAAGATATTGGTTATTTTAATAGCATTCACTGTCAGAAGTTATTATATTATAAAATATTCATGGTACATTTAAAAGGTTCCATATTATATAAATATATTTAGTAATACCTAGATTAAATACTAAATTACAATCGGAAATTTTAATGACTATACCATTTGTTTATTGTAAATATAGATGATTTTCAAATATTTTGTTAAAGAATTTCTTTGACGAGAATGATATTTTCATTGAATTTTTTTTAAAGTTATATGCTAATTTAGATTGGTTATAACAAATCTAGATATTAACTAATTGTAACTTTTATTCGTCAAGTCCATATTATATAGCGAAAACAAAATACAATTCCGCATAAAAATCAAATAAATTATTGTAAGAAATAATTAATTATCAATTAAGTTTATTGTAGCTCAATTAAAAATTTCTCATTAAATTTATTGTAAAGAAGGAGAAAAACAATGGCATTTGATCCAAATTTATTTATAGTAAATATAAGTCCACAGCCTGCTAATATCGTCCTTGGAAAAACTGGCACAGTAACTGTTACGGCATCAAATAATAATCCTGCTGACTGGGGATATAATTTAACACTAACAATGACTATACCTGATGGAGTATCCTTTGATAGTTCAAGTGTGCCTCCTACAAGTCAGGTACTAAATCTTGACAGCACCATAACACTTACTTGGCTAAATATAACCGATCTTGCACCAAATCAAACAGGGTTCACCTTTCCAGTTACCTTGATGGTTGATGAAACGTTTAGGGCACTTCCTAACCTAGATGTACCATTTGATATTCCTCTTACTCCAGTTGCCTTAAGTGCTACTGTTGATACAAAACCAAGAGGTTTTGGTGAACCGGGTAATATTCAATATACTAAAAATGATTCTACAAGTGTAGTTCCGGCACGCTATATAATTAATAAAATTGTTCCAGGGAAATATCCAAAGGGAGCTGGAATACCTTTAGGAGTGGGTCCTCAGTGGCCATTTACACATCAAATTAATATAGATAATAATACGAGGCAAGCATCCTTAGTAGATATTACTGATAACATGGATAATGGAATTCGGTTTATTGGACCCATAACGGCTGTAGGTCCTGATTCAATACAATTAAGTCCACCAAACCCTGTTGTTGTCACCCCTATTCCGGCTGGACAGGATTTTGTAAGTATAACATGGAATAACATTAATTTAAGTGCTGGAGCGGTTGATGTAGTCAGCTATGACGTTGCGTTTTGGGACAACTATACTGTTGGAGGTATCGAAAATTCAGGAACCCGTATACTTCATCAAACTCCATTGAACAATGTAGTGACTATGACTGGTGCATCAGGTCCAGTTGCTTCTCAAGGGACAACTTTAGCTATGGATTTAACAATAGATAAAAGTCAAAATCCTACGTCAGCTGATGTAGGAATAAACATTAACTATACGCTAGCATATAAGGTTAACCAATATGATAGCTTAAATAGTGTAGTGGCTACAGATGTAATTAGTGATGGTCAAACATTTGTTGTAGGAGTTCCACCACCAACTTCAGTTTCAATTAAGAATCCTCTTACAGGTGAAACAACTGTCATTTGGGATCTGGGTGCACTTTTAAGCTCTTCTTCAGGGAGTATAACTTTTTCCACAGTAGTAGATGCTTTCTACACAGCTCCACCTTTAAATAGGCCTGTAGTAGCAGGAGATCCATTGAGTGATTTAGTTAATATTGATGGCATAAATGATAATTTTGGCACTCTTACCCCTGATAGTTCAGCAAGTTCAGCACTCATAACCATTCCTTCTATTACAAAACTGTTGCTAAACATTTATTATAAAGACGGTACATTAAAGCCAGTCGGTATAACTGCAGTTGCCCCAGGTGATATGGTTGAGTTTTCTATTAATTATATTGCTAATTTTTCGGCTGACCAAAAAGACGTATTTATAGATGATTTTTTCCCTTTGGCATTATCAGCAGCAGGGATATCAAATATCGTTTACAATCCATTTCTTCCTACTACAGGGCCATTACCTACAGGTAATAATGGAGTTGAATGGTTCTTGGCTCCTTTTGTTCCTGCTCAGACTTTCTGGAATGTTGATTTTAGAGTACCAATGGCAAATGTAAATTTTCTAGGAACAGAAAATAATTTAGCAAAATTAGAAATAAAGAACACAGGAGACATAGTATTCAGTGCTAGAGATCAGGTTCCAGTCGACTTTGGAGAACCTAATATGATTTTGACAAAGACAGTTTTAGGGCCTACTCCAAATGCGATACTTCCTGGTCAGAGCTACACCTATACGGCGGTAATAAAAAACCCTCAAAATATAGATAACACTGTGGTAGATGCTTTTGACCTTGATTTTTCTGACGTTCTACCCAATTTTTTAACATTCACACCAGGTACTCTAATTGCTACAGCTACAGGAGGTACACCTGTATTTAATCCTCCAGTATTTACTCCGCTAAACCTTATTGACATGCACATTACGAGGCTAAAACCTGATGATGAAATAACTGTGACTTATTCCGTAACTGTAGATCCAGGAATAGGACCAGGGCTTAGCTTGACCAATCAAGCCCATACAACATCCCCATACTCACAACCATTTGATCCTATTGGGGACAATTATCAATATCCTGGTTTGGAACGTGATGCAGACGTTACTTTGACAAGTAGTGGGGCTCCTCTTACCAAAACGGTAGATTTTAATGTTAGAGTTGTAGGAGATAAAGTGAATTATACAATATCTTGGACAGTTCCGGCAGGTCTTATTGCATATAATGTAGTCGTAACTGATATTTTACCTATAGGCCAATCCTATGACGATAATGCGTCCCCTCTTCCTTCTTCAGTCATAGGGCAGGTCATTACGTGGCCTACTATCCCTAGTGTTGATGCTACAGGAGGAGCTGTAACTCTGGTATATTCATTCAGAGCAAATATTGATAGCTCAATTTCTATAATACCACCATATACAGAAATACAAACCAATACTGGTAGAGTAAATTGGAATTCAGATCCCGGTGGTTTAGAACCTATGCAAGAAGATGGTACAGTAGATGTATTAGTAGAAAATCCACATGTTCTGCTTACTAAAGGGGTCAGAAATGTATCAAACGGTGAGGCTACATTTGGAAACTCTACAACGGCCATTGGAAATGATGTTATCGAATACAGTTTAATTGCAAATAATAACGGCAGTGCAGATGCTTATTTAATACAAATAGTTGATCAACTAGGTGGACTAGATTCAGGTACAACTTTTATTGGCGGAAGTATATTTACACCTCTAGGAACAACAGCTAGTTATGATGGAGTCAATAATTTAGTAAATTGGAACATTCCACTATTAGTAGTTGGAAATTCATTACAACTTCTTTTTAGAGTTCGTGTTAAAACCGGATTTTTACCAGGAACAAATTTATTCAATACTGGTACAACAAATTCATACTCGAATGTAAATTTGACATTTCTTTACCCACCTGAAAATTCAAATACTGTTAATATCCTGTTGCAAGCAGGAGTAAGGGGTATAAGTTTGTCAAATCTAATGGACACAGAGAATATAATTATAGAAGAATTTGACAACGCTGCTGTAATTAAAAATGGTTTATAATATCCATTGCTAGGTAAAAAATAGAAATTATATAAGTCTCAAGGAATTACTCCTTGGGGCTTATATTCTAATAGAAACTGTTATGGTAAGGCTTATACTCTTATGAATTAATTATAAACCCTTGCAGGCTAAAAAAACCTATTTTGAAAGAAGGATTGTAATGGATTATAAACAAAATTATGCATATAGTGATTGGACTGTTTTAATATATGCTGCAGGTAATAATGATTTGGAATACTATATATATCAACAATTTCAATTGATAATGAATTCAATTGATGCTGAAAATATAAATGTAATTGTTCAAATATCAAGGGTACCATGGTCTGGACAGCAACATAATAATGCAGTTGACATTGCCGAAGAATGGAATGGTACACGGCGTTATATTATAAGAAATAGGACTGCTGTGTTAGTTGATGATTTAGGTGAAATTAATATGTCACGCCCTAATACACTTCTAGATTTTTTAATATGGGGGGCAAGCACTTTTCCATCAAGAAATATAATGGCGATATTATCTGGTCACGGTGCTGGCTTTGTTGGCATTATGAAAGAAAATACTGAAAAAGGTGCAACTATTATGGGGATTCAAGGATTCGCTAAAGCATTAGCGATTTTTCGTAAATCTACAAATAAGAAAATTGATATTCTAGTATTTGATACTTGCTTTATGGATACCATCGAAATTTTGTATGCGATTGCGATAAACTCAAACGGGGCTGCTGTTTGTGCTATAATTTCAAAAAATAACCTCTTGGTTGAAGGTTTACCATATTATAAAATTATAGACATATTAAAAAGAGATAGCCAAAAGAATCAAAATATATTGCATCTTGATAAAGTAATAAATTTACTAATCACTTCAGTTAACATTAGCAAAAACCATAGAGATATTGACCTACTTGCAATTCACCTCTTTGAGGACGATTTTATAATTCTAAAAAAATTAATAGATTCTATTTCAGAGGTATTTAAAAGAGATAGTAATAAGTTTACATGTATGTTAACAAATTTGGGCTTTTACCTGCTAAACAATGACTTTATTGATTTATCAAGTTTACTTAATAAATACGTACACTATTATCCGGATTCAGATAATTCTCATAATGAGCTTTTAGAAGTTCTTAATAAAATCATTATTGCTCCTTCTTTAAACAAAAAAGATTTTGGTTTAAAATTATTTTTTCCACATAACTCTCAAGTATATTTAAAATATTTTGATCTATATAAGAAAATGTCATTTTGTTGTGATAACAAGTGGGTAGAATTAATTCACGAAACCAATTTGTGAACATAATGAAATAGTGAATTGTTTTGTGTAGTTATATTGAAAAATTGCAACTTTTTGAGGAAGGTTCATATTATGTAATGGTATTAATATTTAGTAATATAATAAAAATTATCATAAGGGAGTATGGTATATGTGGAAGATAATGAAAGTAAATATACAAAATGGACTTGTGAGAACCCAAAATGGACTTGCGGAAAACCAAAGTGTAATGATGATATTGATGAAGAAATAAAAAAAATAAAATGCATGTTGTGTAACCCACACTTTGGATTAGCAGAAATAAAAACAGAGGTAGCTGCAATAGAAAGTGCTGTACTAAGCCCAACGTTTGGTTTGGCAGAAATTAAAACGGAAATAGTTGCTATAGAGAATGCTGTTTTAAGCACAACATTCGGTTTAGCTGAAATCAAAACAGAAGTATTTGCAATAGAAAATGCTGTTTTAAGCCCAACGTTTGGTTTGGCAGAAATTAAGACTGAAATAGTTGCTATAGAGAATGCTGTTTTAAGCACAACATTCGGTTTAGCTGAAATTAAGACTGAAATTTTTGCAATAGAAGGTGCTGTATTAAGTCCAACGTTTGGTTTAGCTGAAATTAAAACTGAGATTTTTGCAATAGAAGGTGCTGTATTAAGTCCAACCTTTGGTTTAGCTGAAATCAAAACAGAAGTATTTGCAATAGAAAATGCTGTTTTAAGCCCAACGTTTGGTTTGGCAGAAATTAAGACTGAAATAGTTGCTATAGAGAATGCTGTTTTAAGCACAACATTCGGTTTAGCTGAAATCAAAAGAGAAGTATTTGCAATAGAAAGTGCTGTACTAAGTCCAACATTCGGATTAGCTGAAATTAAGACTGAAATTTTTGCAATAGAAGGTGCTGTATTAAGTCCAACGTTTGGTTT
>NZ_JAHLEB010000083.1 GCF_018861735.1 Clostridium lacusfryxellense
TCCGCATTACATTTTTTCAAGGGTTCTTTGAGTACTCTTTTTTTTGCACTTTTTGGAGGTTTTCCCAAAAGTTATCCACAATTTTTATTTTAGCATTTCACAAGCCCCTAAGATATATATTTATATTGCTAAAAAGTCACTGAGTGGCTTAATTGACCGTTTTAGGAATTGCATTTTATTATGCATTAAGTAGTTAACTTATTCCTTTTTTATTATTACTTATAATAGAAGATAATTCTTTTTTTTCACACAAGTAAATAATACTTATAAATAAAATGATTTTATTACAAAAATGAAGCTGTGTCAATAGAAAACATCAATAATTATAATTATTCTCAAAAAAATGGTGATATTTTGCAAGTTAAATCAAAAATAATATCATTTATTTATAAAAAGTTAAGTTGCTATACATTTTATAATTTAATTAAATTACAATTTTAACTAATATTATATCATAGATAGCTATAGGATGGGAATATTAAATAATGGAAATGCTATTTATGAACTTAAAAAGAAATTGACAATAAAATACCATTATTATATAATGGTAAGAAGTTCATATTAATTTATAATATATTTATATTATCTAATAATTATGACTAATAAAAGCTTTGATTAGGAAAAGTATTTAGGAAAGAAACTTACAGAGAGTGGGATTCAGTTGAGAGCCCATAGTGAAAACTTAAAGAAAATCACCTAGGAGCCGAGAGCTGAAACTTAGTAAGCTTTTCCGTATTTCTGCGTTAAAGAATAAGGTATAATTGTACTTGAATTTTTATTTATTATGATTGTACTAGAATTTATTATGTAGGTGGTTACGCGAATTTAACTTCGTCCTATTTAGGATGGGGTTTTTTATATTTAAAAAAGGTTTAATTTTAATGGTTAAATAGCGAGAGGAGTTTTATTATGTACAAAAAAAATGACGCTTCAAAAAGCTTTATGGATATGGAAAAAGATACACTTAAACTTTGGAAAGAAAAAGATATTATTCAAAAAAACTTTGATTTAAATAAGGGTGGAGAAGCCTTTACTTTTTATGATGGTCCACCAACAGCTAATGGAAAGCCACATATAGGTCATGTTTTAACAAGAGTTATGAAGGATTTAATTCCAAGATATAAGGTGATGAAAGGCTATAATGTTCTTAGAAAAGCAGGGTGGGATACTCACGGATTACCAGTAGAACTTGAAATAGAGAAGAAACTTGGAATTACTGGGAAGCCTGGAATAGAAGCATACGGAGTAGAAAAGTTTGTAAAGGAATGTAAGGACAGTGTTTTTAGTTACGTTGAAATGTGGAGAGAAATGTCTGAGAGAGTAGGATACTGGATAGATATGGAGCACCCATATGTAACTTATCATAATGATTATATTGAATCAGTTTGGTGGGCATTAAAACAAATGTGGGATAAAGATCTATTATATAAAGGTCATAAGGTTATGCCTTATTGCCCACGCTGTGGAACATCACTATCCTCGCATGAAGTAGCTCAAGGATATAAGGATGTAAAAGAAATGTCAGCATACGTAAAATTCAAAGTAAAAGGTGAAGATAAATTTATACTTGTTTGGACTACCACTCCTTGGACTCTTCCAAGTAATGTAGCTCTTGCAGTTAATAAAAAATATGATTATGTTGAAGCTATCCAAGAAGGTGAGACTTTAATACTCTCAAGAGATTTATTAAGTAAACTTGAGGGAGAATATGAAGTAGTACGTGAATTTAAGGGAGAAGCTCTTCTAGGACTTGAATATGAGCAAATGTTTGATTTTTATACACCTAAGGAAAAAGCCTTCTATATAGTTCACGGAGATTTCGTAACTCTATCAGACGGTACAGGAATAGTTCATATTGCTCCAGCTTATGGTGAAGATGATAACTTGCTTGGTAAAAAATATGATTTGCCACTCATTAATTTAGTTGATGTAGAAGGTAAATTTGTAGAATGTGTAACTCCTTGGAAGGGTATTTTCGTTAAGGATGCCGATGCTAAGATATTAGAAAATTTAAAAGAAAATAATGTCCTATATAAAGCAGAGAAATTTGAACATTCATATCCACACTGCTGGAGATGTGATACACCACTTTTATATTATCCAAGAGAAAGCTGGTTTGTAAGAATGTCTTCAATGAGAGACAAACTTATAGAAAATAACAATAAGGTTAATTGGATGCCGGATAACGTGCGAACTGGTAGAATGGGTAAATTCCTTGAGGGCGTTATAGATTGGAGTATAAGTAGAACAAGATACTGGGGAACTCCACTTCCAATATGGGAATGTGAATGCGGACATAGAGAAATGATAGGAAGCATAGCCGAACTTAATGAAAAAGGAATAGATGTGCCCCAAGGGATAGAGCTTCATAAACCGTATATAGATAACGTACATTTAACTTGCCCAAAATGTGGAAAGTCTATGGATAGGGTAGAAGAAGTTATAGATTGTTGGTTTGATTCAGGATCAATGCCATTTGCGCAACATCATTATCCATTTGAAAATAAAGAATTATTTGAAGCTAATTTTCCAGCTCAATTTATTTCAGAAGCAGTGGATCAAACAAGAGGATGGTTTTATACATTACTTGCTATATCTACAACAGTATTTGATACAAACCCATTTGAGAACTGTATAGTACTTGGCCATGTATTAGATAAAAATGGATTTAAAATGTCTAAACATAAAGGCAATGTGTTAAGTCCGTTTACAGTACTTGAGAATCAAGGAGCTGATGCTTTAAGATGGTATTTTTATACTGCTAGTGCACCATGGTTACCATCAAGATTTTATGAAGGCGCAGTTATCGAAGCTCAAAGAAAGTTCATAGGAACACTTTGGAATGTATACTCATTCTACGTTCTATATGCTGAGATAGATAATTTTGACCCAACTAAATATGAAGACTTTACGTCTGATAATATTATGGATAAATGGATGATGTCAAAACTTAACTCATTAGTAAAAGATATAGATGATCATCTAACAAACTATAGAATAACTCAAGGCGCCCTTGAACTTGAAGATTTTATTGATGAATTATCTAACTGGTATGTAAGACGAAATAGGTCAAGATACTGGGTTGAATCACTTACAGATGATAAGATAGGCGCTTATATGACGCTATATAGAGTTATAACAACATTTGCTAAAATATCTGCACCGTTTATACCATTTATAACAGAAGAACTATATCAAAACCTAGTAGTTGCTTTTGATAAAAATGTACCAGAAAGCATTCATTTATGTGCTTGGCCAGAATATAGAGAGGATCAAGTAGATAAAGCATTAGAAGTAGAAATGGATATGGCATATAAAACTGTTAAACTAGGAAGAAGTGCAAGAAATGCTGCTAATATAAAAAATAGGCAACCGCTTTCTAAAATGCTAGTTAGTTCTAAATCTTTACCAGAATATTATGGTGATATAGTAAGAGAAGAACTTAATATTAAGGAAGTAGAGTTAGGCGCTGACATTTCTAAATATGTTAAATTTGAAATAAAACCTAATTTACCAGTTCTCGGGAAGCCATATGGTAGATTAATACCAGGTATTAAAAAAGCAATAGGAGCTATGAATCAAATGGAACTTGCTCAAACTATAAATAGTGGTGGTATAGTTACTATAGATGTAAATGGAACAGAAATACAACTTAACAGCGAAAAACTACTAGTTACAATGCAAGGACTAGAAGGTTATGCATTTGCTGGAGAAGGTGAGATGGGAGTAGTATTAATTACAAACATCACAGAAGAACTTAAAGAAGAAGGAAATGTACGTGAGATTTTAAGCAAAATTCAAAACATGAGAAAAGAAAGTGGTTTCGAGGTTGCAGATAAAATTAAAATCTACGTTTCTGGGAATGAAATGCTTCAAAATGTTATAAAGAAGTTTGAAGAGCAAATCAAAAAAGATACTTTAGCAATAGAAGTTGTATATAATGCTAAAAGAGAATATACACCAGTTAGGATTAATGGTGAAGATTTAGAATTAGATTTAGAAAAATTATAATTTCATTTAAAAAAATGTATAATAATTTTGGAAAGTGTGTGACAATGGTCACATACTTTTTTTTTATATAATGATACATTGTGATTATACTTTATTTAAGGAGATGATATATTTTGTTTAGTGAAGAAATTAACAAAGTTTCTATATCGGCGGTAAAAAAGTCTGAACTCTTAAAGAAAAGCAAAATGAGGTACCTTACATCATCAGCACTTGCTGGTATTTATGTAGGATTTGGAATTTTATTAATATTTACTATTGGTGGATTATTATCAGCTTCGCAGTCTCCTGCTACAAAAATTGTAATGGGCGCATCCTTTGGAATTGCTTTAAGTCTTGTAATAATGGCAGGCTCTGAGCTTTTTACAGGAAACAATATGACAATGACAATAGGGTCCCTAGAAAAGAAAGTTACATGGCTTGATTCAGCTAATATTTGGATTTATAGCTTTTTAGGGAATTTTGCAGGATCAGTGGCACTTGCAGCAATATTTGTAGGGGCAGGCCTTGCAAAAGGAACTACTGCAGCTTTTATTTTAAAAACATCACAAGCTAAAATGGCAACTCCAAGTATGGAATTATTTTTAAGAGGCATACTTTGTAATATGTTAGTTTGTCTGGCTGTATGGTGCGCTATTAAATTAAAAGAAGAGACAGCTAAACTTATAATGATATTCTGGTGTCTGTTTGCATTTATAACTACAGGATTTGAACATAGCATTGCTAATATGACGTTGCTTTCAGTATCACTAATGGTCCCTCATGGAGCGGCAATTTCAATGGGTGGACTAGCACATAACTTAATATGGGTTACATTAGGTAACTTCGTAGGTGGTGCTGTGTTTATTGGAGCAGCATATTGGTATATATCAAAAGAAAAATAATAGAGGGATTTGTATATCTGGCCTCTAAATGAACTATAAATTTATATTTAATAAATTTTGAGTTCATTTAGGGGCCACATCAGACGAACGAAACATAATAGCCTTTAAAGTCACATTATATGGTGACGAAAAAGCTTAAAAAGAGTTCGTTAAATATACCCATTTTAAACAAACTAATATATATAAATAAAAAAAATAGATAAGGATTGCTAATTGTCTATTTTTGTAACCTTTTATAGCTTATTATTAATAAAATGTATATCAATTATTTTATTAAGTTTTTGTGAAAAGTTTCTCTTCTACCTCACTTCTAATCAACGGATATATTTTAGGATCTGGTGGAAGTTTAACCCGATTTTCATTTTTTGTACTCATTAATTCATCCTCCTTAATTGCATTAATTACTTTATTTTCTATATAAGTAATTAATATTCTTTAATTTTAAAAATTACAAGATAATAGTGAATGAACATATATAATTAGTCCCTATATTTTAAAAGCTACAATTATTAAGAAAAGCTAATAAATAAGTATGAAATAAAATGGAGCATAAAATTTGCTTCTTTTTTATTTATACCTATTCATAGAGTTCGTGTTTGTCCACTAAAATGAACTATGACTATATTACCAGTTATATTTAAGGGTTAAAGGGGATGCTGTACCCAATAGGGAATCCATCGCAAGAGTTATAGTAAGAATTTAATTAAATTTAACTGCAAATTTAACAATGAAGTTTATATAAAAACGAGTGTATCAAAAAACTATAGTTATATGATACATGAATAAATAAAGAAAATAGGTGCCATAAACCCACTCAGTAGGTTGTAAAAGTGTATCATGTAATTTGATATGTTTTATGATACACATTACAATAAAGCTTCTTTGAAGAGATGTACCCTCAAAGTGAAAGTAACTCATTTGACATTGTGTTACTTTCACTTTGTCGATATATTAAAACCTACATCTAATAATATGTACCCATATAATTATCCTATACCTCACTCTTAAATATGTCAGTATATATTATTTTAAAGGTATTTGATAGTATTGAACGCCTCTGTATCTCATAAAAGTCGGGTTTACCATTTTAATTACGATTATTTACGCATATGTATCTTTTTGCTGCCTTTAAATATGATAATATAGTTTAATATTATAAAGCACATAAGTGGTTTGGTCAATCACTTGTGTGCTTTATTTAAGCTCATTTATAAATTTTTTAGGGCATCAATGAGGGAGAATCTTACTTATATTAAATAATCAAATAAGAAGTATTTTTATATCTGCTTTCATAGATTAAATTTATTTTTATGATCAATTAATCCATCTCTACTTGACCCCATGATAGTATAGATATTTCAACTCTCACATTTAAATTAGTCAATCCATTAATAACATATGGTGATAAATCAAATCCGATTTGTGCTAGGTCAGATTGAACAAAACATCTTATGCAAATATCTGAAGTAATGGACAAATCTCTTATGAAATTTTTTGACCCTTTTAATTTATCTAATAATACGTCAAGTGCCATATTTACATTCCCATCTTGTCCTATATTAGAATCATAAATCCATATATCTCTAGGTATTGCATTAGGAGCTAGAGTACTAAAAGCCCCACCCTTTTTATACTTTTTTGATGGCATCATTCCAATATTATTATCAATAGATTTAAAGTCCAGATAATCATTTCCCTTAATAACAAGACTACATTTACCTGATATGTCACCCAAATTAACACTCCTTTCACCTTTATTAAAAATAATTCATTTATTAAGTCAATACCACTTAAACTTCTTTTGCTAACGCCTACCTAGGAATTGTTTTGCTAATGCCTTAAGCAAACCCCAAGATAATGTGCCATTATTAGGTATGCCTGTAGTATGTTTATACTCTTCAACATAACTACCGAAATTTCGTCTCTCTGTATTTGTCATCCTCAATGCTACACCTATTTTTTGAATCATACCTCTATCCTGACAAGCATTATGAACAAGTATACTAGTATTTGACACAAAATAGGTATGCCAATCCTGAACCTCAAAATTATATACTTTTACAGGGATATTTAATTTTTCAATTGCAATTTTTTCTATTTTTATTTCCTTATTTGAAAATAAAAGTAGTTTTTCACCAACCTTTAAATCCCCGGCTTTTACCCATCCTTTACCTACAACGAAAAATGGATGAGTGGTTGTAGTATTTATTTTTTCCCCATCAACTTCAATTTTTACTATACTATTTACTTCTCGAATAAATATATTTTCTACTCTCTTTAGTCCCTTTTCAGCAGTTTGTGGGTTCTCGGAGTATACATAATCTCCAATTTTAATATTTTCTATTGATTTGTGACCATACTCGGTTAAAATCTGCGTTCCACTTGTAAAGCAGGCTCCGCCTAATGTTAATGAACCTAGTACTGAACTCATAATTCGATTTGCTAACTTCGCTACAATTGCTCCGGCATACCATCCAATAGCTGCCCCACCGACTAAACATCCTGCTATAGTTGCAGTTTTCTTCCATCCATGTAAGCCGTAATAATTGGCTATAGCCTTACCGAGTAATGCTCCAAATCCTGCTCCAACTAATGCACCAATTAACGCATGTCCATCTGGATCATAATTATTTACTGGATTGTTCTCACAGTAAGAATAAAGATTATAACTTAGTAACTGTCCAGGATTACCTAAAACCGAATCAGGATTAACAAACCTTCCCCAATCTGCATTATAGTATCTTGATTGAAGATAATATAACGATGTTTCGTTGTCATAGTAATAACCACGATATCTATAAGGATTTTTAACGCCAACAGTTGATGCCAAGCTTCCTGTAGTTGATATTAACTTACCCCACGAATCATAAGTATAGTTTACTACCTCGGTTCCGCTCTTATCAAATAAACCAATAATATCTCTTTGAGCATTTTTTATATAATAGTATTCTACACCATTTAGGCTCATACTTACAAGACTATCAGAACTGTCATACGTATAATATATAATGTCGGTTCCATTGGTTTCATAGGTTACTTTATTTCCCACTAAATGATAGCTAGTTTTAACTCCATTTACTGTCTTGGAGGTTCTTATCCCACTATCATTATATTTGTAACTTATAGCATTACCATTACCAGATAATCCTGCCAGTTTCCTGCCCTCTTCCCATGTATAAGTATTGCCATTATAGGTTAATGGGTTTCCTATGGAGTCATAGGTTATTGCATTTCCATTATAACTTGTTAACTTATCTTTCCAATTTGTATCTCCATATACATAAGGATATGATACTGTTGCAGTCCCTAGAGTACCTGTTGTGTATGGATATTCGGTTTTAACTGTTTTATTACCACCTAAGTCATATGCGCTAGTTATTGTTTTGTTTAATACTTGATTATCTTCTCTTGTAAGTTCATTTAGTTCATTATAGTAATACTTTATTACCTTACTATTCTGAGTACTGGTACTAATATTACCATTTGTATCATAAGTGTAGGAAATTGCATTACCATTATTTGTTATCGAACCTATCTTTTCAGTAGTTGAATCATTTACCCCTGCTGTATACCCATAAGATGTACCGTAGTTTGCGGTTCCAGTATTTACAGTATTGACGGAAAGTCTACCTAACTTATCATAACTTTGACTTATAGTATTTGATGTTGCTCTACTATAAATTATGGAGTTTTGCTTATTATCCTTATCATACCCATAACTTGTATCATAGGTGGTACCATTAATCTTATCAGATATTTTACTATTGTTATTATTGTCATCATAGTTATAGCTTAATATATTTCCTAAGCTATCCTTAAACTGTACTAGTCTATTAGATATATCGTAAAAATATCTATAATTTGTTCCATTTATTAGATCCTTCTGGTATCCAATATTTCCACTAGAATCATACTCGTAGTTATATCTTAATATACCGTTATATTTTTTTGAGGAGACTCTATTTAAACTGTCATAATCACTACTAATCTCCTGCCCATTACCATAGTTTGATTTTAGCAATTTTCCTGTTCTTAGTTCATAACTATTGGTTATTATATTCTGATTTCCAACCGAAACAGTTGTGTTATTTCCGAGAGAATCATATCCAAAGTTATAACTGAATCCATTATTTGTTATTGAACTTATTTTATCATTTAGATAATTATAGATGTTTTTAACTTGCTGTCCATCGGCTGTTTTTGAAACCGATAATAAATCATCTGTATTATTATCATAAGTGTAGGATGTTGTTTTATTATTCGCATCTGTAAAACTGTTTAATAATCCTTTTGTCTCATCCCAATTGTTTTTTAAAATATTGCCACTGCTGTCCGTAGTTGAGTTTATATAATTTCCACTGGCTGTATATGATGTTGATGAGTTTATAAATAATGTGCTGTCGCCTACTTTAGTAGTTAATTTATTGCCGCTACTGTCATATGTAAATGACTGCACTACATTTTCTGCAGTGGTAGTTTTCGTTATATTATGTTTTGAATCATATTCATCATTAGTTGCACTTCCCTTTGGATCTGATGAAGTGATTTGGTCATTTGTGGTATTGTATACGAAATTTGATTTTTGTTTTGCTATATCTGTCGCTGATGAAAGATTGCCATTTGAGTCATAAATATAGCTATCTCCAAATTCCTCCTTGTACAATCTAAAACCATCAAAACATGCTGTATTTGCATTATCGTAATACATTCCATAAACATTAATTGACTGGTATGCTCTATCTGTTTTTATAACACTAGATATATATTGCCAATCATATGCTGCTTTATTAAAAGGTACAGTAATCCACTGCCAAGTTCCGTCTAGCCCTTTAACACCCACAGAAATTGCAAATGAACGGCCAGAAGCTAATGGCACCGAATTAGCCTTTGCCCATCCGCTTAATACAAAAGTATCTCCTAGATTTCCGGATACATTTACAGTCTGACTTATATTTTTATTCTTGCCTGAATCTCCATTTATTTTAAAATAATTCCTATCAATATTTGCACTGGTGTAGTTTGCATCTGCGGACGGATCCATATATGCAAGTGCATCGCTTGCATCGCAATCTATGTTTTTAACCCAGTTAGTGAACGAGCCATTTCTAAAATCTGCATTCTCTATAAGGTTGTACCTGTTTGCAACAGATCCATCCTCAAGCTGGAGGCTGTCAAAATAGGCTGTACCAGTTTCATTTGCAACTGCTGATTTTACAATGACATCAGCAGTTAAGGCATCGGATGGAATTGTAAATGTAACCTCATATCTTGCCCAGTCAATTGTTCCTGAAACATAGGATGAGTTAGCCTCAAGCCATGTTCCGGCACTGTTTTTGTAGTTAATGAGCAAATGTGCGCCCTTACCGCTGTTATTTGATACAGCGTTTGTTTTGATATATCCGGAATAAGTGTAGGTTTTGCCTTTTTCTAAAGTCAATGACTGCTGAATGTAGCTCCTACTACTAATGTTTGTTTTGTTTATCGTAAGTGAACGCTTGCCAATATACTTATCAGCAATGCTAAATCCTCCTGAGCCTGTGGAAGAAGATTCATTTGCATAGCTCCAATCTGTATCATATTCAGCGCTATGATTTTTCAAATAATTTACTGTAGTTTTTTGAATTTTAGAGTCTAGAGTTGTCTTGTTTTTATTAGCGTCATTTGTCTGCTCAGTATACTTAGTATAATTTGCATTTCCTTGAGAATCTCTAGTGCTCACAGTGTTTCCTGAATCATTGAATTGGAAGATATCCTTTCTTTCACTTACATCTGTAAATGAAGTAAGGTTGTTTCCATAAGCAATATTAGATTCATCACCAAGAGTGCCGTCAGTATGAGATTCAAGTACTTTGGTTACCCTGTGGGCTGCTCCAGCATTATATGTATATGTTACTTTATACCCATCATAATTCACTGCGCTAATTAAATTATTATTAGCATCGTAATTATATGTTGTAACTTTACCATCTGGATAAGTTATAGTTTGAAGATTGACTCCATTATACGCAAAACTCGTTCTTCTTCCCGCTGGATCAGTTATTCCAAGCAGATTACCTTGCGCTGTACTATCAAATAATGTTATTCTTCCTGCTCCATCTGTTATTTGTTTTAATACAACTCCATTATAAGTTAATGTTGACGTATTACCATTATTATCTATATTTTTTGATAGGTATCCATTAGATGTGAAAATTAATTGATTTCCACCTTTATCTTTTACAGTATAAGTACTATCAGCATTTAAAGTTAGAGTTATATTTAATCCCGTTTCATCTTTATAAGTGCTTGAAGCTGCATCATAAAAAAAGTAATGTTTTGTCCCATCTTCATCCGTATAACAATAATAATTACTTCCACCAATATTTTCTACGGTAACTTTTTGGTTTAAATTCAGTCTCCAACCATTACCATATCCAAAACCGGTGCTTCTATCGTTGCTATTATACACATGATTTACATTGACAGGCATTTTATTTCCACTCATGCTTAAATCATCGTGTACAAAAGTCAAGTTTCCATTATAATCATTTATATATCCGGTCCCAGCCCTGTTAACCGACTGTGAATGATATGTCCAATAACTCTCAAGCCCTGAATTATTAATATAATTTAATGTTATCTGTGGTCTATATGCCGCATAAGTCGTTGAACAATCTGACGAATAAAACTCATTATATCCCACAGTTTCATCATTGTTCTTAAGCATCAACCCATAATTATTACCTGTGTTGTACCATTCCTTTACAATATTTGTAGCGTTAAAATAAGCGAAGCTATTGGCATCGCCATTAACAAGCTGGTAATCCTGAACTACAGAATCAAATGAAGGAGCATTACTCCAGGTTAATGTACTTGAATCCCAATTACTATTTACTTTATTTACATTTATCTGTCTTGTATTAGTATTAGTAGTGTAAAGTGCTAATTTAAGATCTGCACTTGTAACAATGCTGCCACTTGTTAATGCAGGCAAATCAAATTTTATAAAGCTTCTTGTAACTCCAGATAAAGATCCTTTCCCTACTCCTAATGAAACAGCTGTATAATTGTTTTGACTAGGGTTATTTTGACTTACAAAAGTATCATGTATACTATTTACATCTAAAGATGTGCTTATCGGTGGATCCAATACTACCGGGTATGCTCTACTGCTGTCATTTAACCAGTTGGCATCAGGTTTTAATGTTAATTTGTATCCGTCTTTATTTTCTTCCAATGCAACACCTATATTGTTACTGTTTTCTTTATTTGCATCTATCATAAAAGGTGACTGCATTTCAAAAATTGCTTTCTTTGAATCATTAATATCATAGAAAATTATACTGTTATTCTTTTGAATTTCAGGTTTCAAATTTTTAGCCTTTAGATTAAAGGAAACTTCCCCTACACTGCCTGGCTTATTGATAATAATATTTTCCTTTACTTTATCACTATTGATAATATACTGCAGGTCTATATTGGTAAAAATGTTGTTAAAAGTTACCTGTGAGGCTATATTATCTAAAGTTTTTTTCTTTTCATTTTCTATTAATATAGATTTTGCCACTGCTTTGTTTTTTATATTGTCTTTTTCACTATCTATTTTTATATTAATTTCCTTTTCAATTTGGGTATTTACTGTATTTTGATCTAACGGATTGATTTTTACATCAGATCCATTTGCTTTGTCAACATTCCATTCAACCTCATATTTACCCTTTACAATACTGACTAATTTTTTTGAATCAGCATTTTTATCTATTTTAACTTTATAGTCATTCTCTTTTGTAGATAATACTTTTTTGCTTACATTAATGCCATCACTAACTTCACTTAAAGAATTGTCAATATCCTTCCATAATCCTTTATCCAAGTAATGAACTGGACTTGAATATAATACTGCTTCATAAGTTCCATCATCCTTTAAAAATTGTTTTGTATTCTTTGCCCTTTTTTCTATTATTTCTTTCACTATCTTGCCTGGCCTACCACCACTTCCTGTATCTGCTGTATTACTCACTACCGGATTTGGATTTGTAGTAGATTCAAGTGCAAAAGAATTCGTTGGAAAACAGGCAACCAGCATAATAACTATAAGAAAATTTGCTATTTTATTCGTTTGAATTGTTCGTGGTTAAATTTATTGTTTAATTCTTCTTTAACTTCTGCAACTTTTAATCTTATATTTAATTGATATTCTTTTTTTAATGTTTCTAATTCCTTTTGGTTATCCTGTGATATCTTCTTCATGCCCTTATTCAATTGATTAACATTATCCCTAATGAGATTATCCTTATCGATGTCAATTAAGAATAAAAAAAGGAAGGCATTTTCCTTTTTTACCCTCTACAATAATTGAATATGACCATTAAGAGCTTTTTCTACCTCTTCTGTACGAAGATTAATATATTTTTGTGTAGTTTTTAAGTCTGAATGTTGAAGGAGTTCTCTGACCAGAGCCACATTATAATTATTATTAATATATATCTGAGTGGCAAAATACTTACGAAAGTTATCTATAGGTTAAGCAACAAATACTAGTATTTAAGATAACTTACACGATGTTTATATGTATTACACGTAACTTATT
>NZ_JAHLEB010000084.1 GCF_018861735.1 Clostridium lacusfryxellense
ATTTTTGTAAATAAACACCTATTATTATGGTGAGTCTTTTAGAAATAATTACTGGTGACACAAGGGTTTAGTCGAAGACTCACCATAATGAAACTCTCTACATAATGCCTCAAATCATGGAACCTTATTTTAGGAAGGTTAAGTTCAGTACTGATTTTAGTCATCTGTCTTAGAAAGTTTCTAGAAATATAGTCAGGATCATAAGGTTCACCATTGTCCTTGCAGCAGACAAGATGCCACTCTTTATATTCGGATCCAAGTGAAGTGAGAAGGTTCTCTTGTCTTCTTTTCACTGACTTAAGTATGGGTATAGTGTAATCCAATAAAACTATTTTTCTTCTGCTTCTATCTGTCTTAGGAGGTACAAATTTATATGTATCATTTACTTGTTGTAATTGGGTTTCAATATAAATAACACCTTCATCAAGGTTAACATTTTTCCATGTTAAACCTAATATTTCACCTCTACGCATTCCAGTAGTTAATGCTAGTAACACAGGAAGGTATAGAGTAAGGTGTGATATCCGTTCTAAAAATATGTTGGTTTGCTCTAAATTAAATACAGCCATCTCAGCTTTGTTCTTTTTGGGACGTTGAACAGAGGTAGCAACATTTTTATTAAGCATCTGCCATTGTAAAGCATGTTTTAGTGAACTGTTTATAACCTCGTGGCATCGTAATGCTGTTGTACCTGAGAGTTTTAAATCATTTTGCATGTAGTTATATAGTGACTGTAAATCTAAAGGTCTTAATTTATCAAGCTTTATAGTTCCCAGCCTTGGAATTATATATGAATCCATAAGTTGCTTGTACGTTTTTATGGTTTTAGGAGCTAAGTTATTAACACAATACTCCATCAACCACTTGTTTAGGTAGTCTTTGTAAATCATATCCGAAGAAACAAAGTAGTCCCCCTTTTCAATTTTTACAATTAACTCATTTAGAGCCTTCTCAGCTTCTTTCTTAGTTTTATAACCGCCCTTTGACATCTGCTTACGTTTACCGTTATCATCTCTTCCAATGTCTAGAACTATGGTGTATGTCTTGCCTCTTTTAGTAATGTTACCTCTCATAGTCTAGCCTCCTACAATTTGAATTTTACATAAGTAACTTTGCCTAGTACTTCAATACAATCTTTATTTAAATTATCTCTAGTTAGTACAAACGGTTCAAACTTGCTATTATCTGAGGTAAGAACAACATAATCTTCTTTGATGAAAACTCTTCTTAAAGTAAGCACCTTATGCAATAAGACTAAGAATATTTTAGTATTCTCAAGCTTCTCTCCATACTTTATAGTTAGTATGTCACCTTTACTAATTTTGGAATTAATCATTGAATTATCAGGAGCGTAGTAGTAGAAGAAGGTAGCATACATTACATCGGCTTTATTTTCATAGCCGTATTTGAGAATATTGTTTTTATTAAATAGGTTCCTATCATTTGTCGTTATGTTTTTTAAAAATGGAATCATATGGACATCATCTAATGATTCATGAACACTATAATAATTAGAATCTTCTAACAAAGTATCTAATGTATCTTCCTCAATAAGTTCATCCAGTTCATCATTCTCTGTGGATAAAGTTTCAATATAACCTGCAGGTCTCATTAGGTCACGTAAGCTTATGTCGTTACGAGATGATGCTGCAATCTTAGTTAATATGTTCATAGAAGGTGGGGTTGATCTTTTAAGATTTATTAGTTCGGATATATAACTGCTGCTAACACCACACTGTAAAGCAAACTCATTAACGCCCCTCGTTCCCTTTGCTGTAATCAATACCTCTTGAAATGCTTCTTTATTAAACTCATTCATAGTTAATCCTCCTAATATATAATAAACAAAGTATAACACTAATTATAAATAATGAATAGATATTAATAATAATTATAAATATGTGTTTACTTTAGTGAATAGTTATTGTATAGTATAGATATAAACAAATGTTAAAGAATATTAATTGTTTTGCTCCTTGTATACGTACCGGTGTCAATCACGACATCTCTATAATAATAATTTTATGAGGTGATATATTTATGTCAAAGCTATTAACCGTACACGAGGTATCAAACCTATTACAAGTCCATTTTAACACTGTGTATGAACTTGTGAGGCAAAACAAAATTAAACATATAAGAATAGGGAAACAAATAAGAATTACTGAGAATGCATTCAATGAGTTTATTTCATGCATAAGTTAATTAACTATTTTAAGCAAGTGGTAGTAACTAATAATAATATTACATTATAAGAGGAGTGATTATTAATGATATTAAAGACTATGTTAGGCGAAATGAAAGAAATAAAATGCAATGAGATGGAAATAGATATTTTTTCTATATTTATGACTACAAGATTTGAAGATTATGTGGATATAGAAGATGAAAGGTATAGTACGATTAAAGAAGTTATATATGGTATCAAAAGGTATCTAAGGTCTCAAAAAGAGTATTTTAATGGATATGAGCTGTTGTTTGATATTAATGATATTTATGACTTATTGGATAACACGCTCACAGCTAGTATGAATGCTGCTGATTGTTAGGATATTTATATTATAAATAATAAGAAAGATGAGGACATACAATGAGTAAGTTAACTATAATTACAACAATGGGAAACCTTTAGTAGATAGTAGAGAGATGACATACTGGTAATGCTCTTATAATATAGTGAAGTTGTTGTAGGTTTTTTATAGTAAAAACATAATTCAAAGCTTGTATTGACAAGGCTTTGCATTATGTTTTAGGAGGAGAAAAGTAGAATTTGTTATGAGAAGAAGCGTACTGAACGGAGAAGATTAGAAAGACAGGAGGTAAGAAAGTGTGTAGGATGACATTCTTTTAATTACTTAGTAACGTCAATTCCGACATGGGTAGTCGAATGTAATGTTTGCGGTCTATAAAAGGTGATAGAGGTGGAGTTATCAATAGTTGAAGAAATATATAATATAGAATTTAACGAAAATTTAAGGAGAGAGACAAAATGAAGATGCGTTATGAACTAATAAATACTATGAATGAACAATTAGATTTTTATAGAAGCGCTTTCAGTAAAAATGATTTTACAAAGTTTATGGACCTACTAGGAGATGTAAATATTGGTCTGGTGGATCAAGCGAACACTATTCATAAAGGACTTATAGAAGATACATTAGTACGACAAAGAAAAAGATTAAAAAGGCTATTTAAAGATACAACTAATTTATCAAAGAATTTATATACGATAGTATCAATAAGTGATAGCGTAGAACAGCTACTTATGAGATTTAATGAATTTGTTTCAATAGAAGAGATTTGTAGAATATTTAATGTGAATGATGAACAATTGCTAAGAGGGGTAGAGGATTATATGATACATTATGAAAATGGGGACGAATATGATAAAGAAAAAAAGTATCATCATATGTTAGAGCATTTGATTTTCGATTATGGATTAGAAAATAAGAGTGAAAATGTGTTTTATATAGCTTTTCATATGTATGACGATATTTCAATGATGATGAATAAAAAGGTATCTAGTTTAACATAAAGATTAGTGTTCATAGCAGTGGAGTACACATTAATTAAAACAATAAATATCGGTAAGATTATATAAATGACAATTAGAGGAGAGATATAAAATGATTAATGAGTTATATATGAGTGAAGGTACAAGTATTAAAGTAGATCTTACCCAATTAATAGCAATTACTTTGTTTAAGGATAAGGTCATTGATTATTTAGAACGTGAAAAATCATTACTTAAAGACCATAAGAATTTTTTATATAATACTAATTATATGAATAGAATTTTAAATGATATTGTTAGCATAAGTAAGTTAGAGGAGTTTGGGTTTATTGGTGTGAAGGAGGATGATGGTGATATACCATTTTAAGTATATAGCGCACTAGTAATCTTCTTGTAATATGGTGAAGTTGTTATAGAGTCTCTATAATAGTCTCATAAGGCAAAGCTTGTATTTACAGGGCTTTGCCTTATATTTTAGGAGGGCAAATATAATTGTATATAGCATAAGGTAGGCTCTATTGTTATTATTAATTATAGGAATAATCTTTCTATTCTATTTCCGGTTTCAATGAATCTATCGATTCTATAACTTCTTCAACAGTTATTTCTTCGTAGCTATTATAGGTGCCCCTCAATGTACTTACTATACTATCAATGCATTCAGAGGTAACCTCTTGTTTAAGTTGCTCTATAGTAACGCCCGTAAACTGCCTGTACATTTCAAGTGTCATAGCTTTACCAAACTCTTTAAGAGTATGAGGCAAGTTATTAAAGTCTTTATCTATAGTAGGGTGTAAGCTCTTAATGTTGTAGTGGCTTAGCTCAATTTTCTTTGCCTTTATAACCTTCTTTACATCAATATCGATATTTGCTAAATCATCCAAAGACACATCAAATATCTTCGAAGTCTTGATAGCATCTTCAAATGAAATAGAGCTTCCATTCTCAATCTTAGATACTGTACCTCTCCTCTTATCCAGTAGATCTCCCAGCTCGTCTTGCTTATATCCCTTTGCAATTCTTAGCTTCTTAATATTCTCATTAATAAATGCCATACATTGGCCTCCTTTAGATTATCCTTATAGTTAATACTACTATCTCTACACATAACCAAACTTACGCATACCGTAAAGTCTTGTTTACAAGGCTTTACAACTTAATCGCTTTTGGACGTACATTGAAATTCACTCTATACTAGTATACTATTATAATATAACATATTACCCTATAAATCAACATAAACACAAGATAAGGAGTCTTACTAATGATAACTAATATAAACTATACTGATACCATCGTTGCCTATATTGACTACAAAGAGTCTACCACTGTTCTAGCAGGACGAGGATGGAGGAGAGAGCACCACAAGGATAAGTGTAAAAAACCATTAGAGAGCTGGTATCTTCATACTAACAATGTCTATCTACGTTACTACCCTAACTTCTATGGTAGGAGCCTCCTGTATGTAGACTTCAGCTTACCTAAAGTATATTACACCATTAATGATAACTGTCTTCATGTTGCTAACTTTGATTCGGACGTATTAGACTTAAGGCTCAAGGCTATCTTGGCTAATAATGTTGATATGACTCAACTGCCTCCCTCTTTCCTTAATTGGCAGGTATCACGATCAGACTTGTTTTACAATCATGAGGTCCCACAACAGTATACAAAGGACCACCTGAATGCTTACGAGCTTTTATATCTTCCAAGGCATAAGAAGCTTGAATATAAGAACACCCACTATCTAATGAGTAATCTTAAGAAGTATAGGTCTGCCTCTGTTGTTGTAAGGATCTATTATAAGGATTTAGAGATGTATGAGAAGGGAATTCTTACTAAAGATAATACATTGTTCTATCCTGCTGGAGTACATGAGGATGTAGAGAAGGCTATTGATATCAAAGATGACGGATCCCTATCGTACTCAGTCAATGGAGTCCGTTATAGCCGCATTAGAATTGAACTACAGCTCCGTAGAAGAAAGCTTATGTATGCTCTGAATAGTAAGTCTGTTACTGTTAGAGATGTATTTGATGAAGTCTTTCAAACATCAATGATTAATAAGTACTTTAGCACCTTAGGGTTAGATAGAGAGATTCTATCAGCTTATAACTTTAGGAACCACATATCCACCATGGGTTTCAGTACTAAGAAGAGAAAGCACATCATTGAATGTGCAAGGTTATTACGAAGTGGAAAGAGTCCCTATATCACAGGAACTCCTCTTAAAAAAGATGCTATATCAAGGCGAATGTTTAATGGTTATGTAAATCAATTGAAAGAAGATGATATACACGCCATCACAACCGGCTCTATTAATAACCTTATATCAATCAAACCACTATGTATAGGACAGCACCTAAGCCACTCTTAACATCTTATTACTAAGTATATTATATCAACAATATGCCTCAATATCAATGTTTTAAAGGTGTTTAAGGCTAATTTATAGGACTAGTAGGCTTGTACTCAACTCACATTGTTGGTTACAAGCCTTCGTCTTAGTCGGTATATATAATTACTCTTTATCCCCATAATGCTAGCCTATCTTTATGATTAATTATGCTACATTTTGTATCACACTGTTTTGAGACCCTCACCAAACACCATCTAAAGGCACTACTGAGGGAAAGACTACAATACCATTGATTTCAAAACCGCATAGGGGTTTTAAGCAAATTACTTGTATTACTACAAATGATTGTACTACTGCAAATGTTTATAGCGTTGTACTACAAATGATTGTGCTACTGCAAATATATATGCTACTACAAATGTTTATGCTACTACAAGCGTAGTACTACATAAACTCTATTTCTAGCTTAGTATTACTCTTAACCAATCGTCTTATCGTTGACTTGGGAGCATTATGGCAATAGATATAGTAGAAAGCCTCTATCAAACTTAGACCGCTTGATGAAGCTTACTAAATGCTTATAACCACTCCCTAATAATATATTTTTCATCAAAAAGCAAAGAACATACTTCTAGTAAAAGTATGTTCTTTGATCTGCGTTATTAAGCGATAATAACTTTATAGAAACCTCAACAGTTCCTATAGATTTAGTATACCACATTTCTTATATGATTAATTATTTATAGTGCCTTAACATATATAGTGCTACTACATTCTGTATTGCTACATTGCTTCATAAGATGCCTAGAGGTTAATGCTGTTGTATACATCAGTTATAACTTCCTTAGTAATACCAATATACCTAAGTGTTATGGCTTGGTTACTATGGTTTAACATCTTCTGTAGTGTTGGAAGTATCAGAGGGTTATCCTTAGCATTGTTCATGTATATGTGATAGGCCCATGTCTTACGGAGACTATGAGTGCCATAGTTACCTTTAACATTCAGCTCCCTAAGTGTCCCCTTAATAATCTTATGGGTTGCCTCCACAGTTAAGTGTCCTCCTCCTTTCTGACTTCTAAATAAGTAGTCCTCTAAGTTGTATTCTTTAATGCTAGAAAGATAATACTTAATTGCTCCCCTTGCAGCTATATTAAGTGTAAGGTCTCTACTCTTGCCTGTCTTCTGTTCCTTGATAAGAATTGAATCAACCACCTCTCCATTTTCAAGAACATCCTTTACCTTAAGTTCTAATAGATCCCCAGCCCTAAGACCAACATTAATCCCCACAACGAATATCATATAGTCCCTCTTGTTATCCTTTCCCTTTAGATACTGCTGAACCTTCTCAATATCCTTTAACTTCTTAATTGGTTCAACCTCCATAGGCTTTGGAATACCTCTTATGTTTAAATTGCTATTCATTTGGACCACCTCCCTATTTAGTTAAGTTATACACTATTACAAACGTTAGTTAGCATTATGTTTATGAATTCTAGGACTGCCTTGGCTTGAATAGCCTTGAAATCCATATACACCAGCACCTCACTTCATTTATACAAATGCCAACTAAAGTCCTTTGTTGGCATTATGCTACCCTATACTATCCTTGTAATCAATGACAGTACACTTAAATCTTATAACATTGTAATATTAGCATGACAGCATACACAACCTATATTTAATAACTTCACTCATGAATTCAGTTAGAGTATCACCACCTCCTCCTATAGATTAGAATTACAACCCCCCCTTATCCCGTTAGGGATTAGCTTAGCTATATATTTCGTCATCAATCCTAATAATGACTAATATACCTTAAAGGCCGGGCTCCTTAAACTACTTACCTGTTGTTATAACTCTTACCTCAAGACATTGACTCTCAATCTTTAGTCCAAGATCCTTAACTTCATCATAAATCTTAGTTAACATCTCAAGTACTTCCATGTTAGGGTTGTCCAGTTTCTCTTCAATACTTTGAATGGTAGTTGCAACAACCTTCTCTTGCCTCTCATTGTATATTTGACTTAGTATGTTAGAAAAGAACTTAGAGGACTCAATAAGCATAGTTCTAAATTCACTTCGTTTGAATATCAATTCTTGCCTTCCTATATCAGTAATGTCATAGAACTTCATAGAATTAGTAGTCTTAACATTATTAATGTATCCTGCTTTCACCATATCATCTAAGAGAGGATAGTAAGTACCATGTGAAGGCTTCCAAATATCAGTACTACCAGCCCTTTCGATCTCTGTTAACATCTCTTTGCCATATAGAGGTTCATCACTCTTGTCTAGTAAAAACAGAGTATATATCAGTAGAAGATTTGAACTAGACATCTTAGTAGGGAACAACTTATTATACTTAGCTTTGTAGTCATGGTCAGTGTCTATCTTTACAATCTTATACCTCCCTTTTAAACTTAACCGCTTACTTGTTCTTTTTTTATTGTTCATAATATAATGACCTCCTTCTATAATCAAGCAGTTTAAGGTCCTACTTAGGACCACTAGAAATAGACTATCCCATTAAGGAATAGCCTACAGCTATAACAGTATTCATACTAATAGATTAGTGCCTTAAAAAGATATCCCATTTGCCCTGTTAAGGGCCTTTACTTAATAAGTCTAGGATTGATAGTATTAGTTATTGATATATGTCTTATGTGTTGTAGCAATTCAGCTAATGCCGAACTCTTAAATCTCTTTGCTGAAGGTGTTTTCGTTTTGACACCCCATTATCTCGATTATATCTAAGGGGTGGATACCTCCCCCTTACAATGCGTTGAAACCGTATCGTTTGGGTATTGTATGCTATGTGTCTACTACATAATCTTTCTAGTCTAACTTAAGCCATCCCATATTGCCAGGCTCGTGGTTATCTTAAAACCCTAGAGGATATTAGTTATAGACACATTCTTTATTTAGTCCTAGTTGGCTAGAAAGGAAAAGAAAAATCCCCCTTGCCCTGCTAAGGGCTCTTTACCTATCAAGACAACGATAACCTAAATATCTGATGGAGAAACACCATAGAGGTAGCAGTATCAGTAACTATACCAAAGGCATACAACTAGTACTATTGTTCCTATTAGCTGTCCTCTTGTATTTTCAACACTATGATTTAAGGGTTCACACGTTATTAGTTATAGATGCATTCTTAATCCAGGTTTAGTTTCCTAAGAAGTAATAAAGAGAGAGTGCCACAGCACAAAGATAATAGCCCCCAAAGTCACTGGTAGAAGGACTGTACAACATATAATGAAATACTATATCTATGTATCATCCTCTAGGTATAACAGCTTTCACTATTAGCTGAACGTTACGTTTTGTAAGGTTCACAGAACCCTTTAATGGTAGTCTACAAATTGTTTTCAGTCATTCTTGTTCTCTATAACTATAGGTAGTTCCATCGTTAGCTATAACCTTTAATGCTCTGTCACATGAAATGAAGTATAACAATTCAAGGCAAGTGGTTTCAAGGCTCTACAGCAAAGCGATACGTTCTTTATCCAGGTGTAGTTGACTTGGAAGTAATAAAGAGAGAGTGCCACAGCACAAGGAGAATAGTCCTTCAGTCACTGGTTTCAGGACATACACCATAGGATTAATGCCATATATGTAGCTGTATCAGCAGATGTACCGAAGGATTACAATAGAGCTATTTCTTATAGATATGTTCCCATATTAGAGCACAGCAGTTCCCCTTTTATAGATATACCTATATCAGAGTGCCTATTGCATAATTTAAGCTACTCAAACAATTATAGGAGCAATCTATCTCCGACCTCTTTAACTTTCTTCTCTCACAAGAGGGGTGGGGCATGAAACTAAAGAATAGTATTTATTATATATAACCTGGTACTTGGAGAAGTTATATACTATTTTTACGTGTAACTCAAGTTAATCAAAGTAGGTAGCTTTAGGCTGTTACGTTACTAATCTTCCCCTGCTTTTTTAAGGAGTTTATATTTAAGAATAAGCGTATCGTTAGACATGATTAAAGGTCTTGCGAGAAATTCTTCGTTAGTTTCTTGTGCGATGATAGGTATTCACCAGTCTTTCTTATCTGAGGTGGCACTTCATCGAATACCCGTCTCTTAAACTTTACAGCTGTAGGTAATTTTGATTTAACTATTAATCTGTAGATGTCACCTTCAGATAGAACATTCATATCTACAATTTGAGTAGACTCGGTTCCATCTATCTTTATTCCAGTTATTACCCATGGGTGGGTGTTTCACCCACCCATTGCAATGCCTTGATAGAGCACTGTTAACGTCTTTATAGCCTAGTGCCTTTGCTTTATCAATTCCAACTGCATAATCTTTATCATCTATCTTTATCCATCTTATATCACCAAACTCAGGGTTATTAAATACTTGTAGATTCATTATATCTGCATCAGTTTCTTCTGGAATTATAGGTATGTATCCACCAGGGTTCATTATTTAAGGAAGCACCTCTGATACTATCCACTTTCTAAAAGTTTTAACTTTGTCAGTCTTAGCTTCTAGCATAAAATTATATAGCATTTCTTCGGTTAGATTAGGTGTTGACACCGTGTACACACCCTTCAATCCCATCATTTGTAATAACTTTATCTATTATTGATTTATCCACCAGTCTTTCTTATCTTAGGAAGAACTTCTGATACTACCCATTTTCTAAAAGGTTTAACTTTATTAGTTTTTATTTCTAACATTAAATCATATAGCATTTCTTCAGTTAGATATTGTTGTCCATTGCGGACAATCATTGATATGCCAGCACTTTTAATGTTTTCATCAACTCTTTCTTTTCTAACATATGACTTTCATTTTGCTGTTTTAACTTGACCTAACGCCATATCTGTAGAATACAATTCAAATAGCGGATCTCCGTTCTCACCGACTATGATACTAACTTCCTGTTCTTCAAACTTCATTAAGTTATTCATCATCCTTTGCCGCCCTAAGTACATAAGTAGTTCCATCGTTTGCTATAAGCTTTAATGATCTATCACATTTGACTTTCTTAATCCATACTGTTCTTAACACACGAAGGGTACCTTGCTCAGTTATAGCTGGATAATAGCTCTGGAGTCACCTGTATCCATACTGGTACGGTTGCACCGTTTGAATTTGTTACCATTTTATCTTCTAGTTTAAGTAGCAGCTTTCTAACGACCAAGCCTTACCAACTCCCTTATTACAAGAGGGGTGGGGCATGAAACTAAAGAATAGTACTTAATATGTATTACCTGGTACCGAGAGAAATTATGTGTGGTTTTTATTGGTGTATAGTTTTTTTAGGAACACTTATAAGAGATATTAGTGTGGTATATAATATCAATATAAAAACTAGCGTTCTGTAATTGAAGTGTTAGTATAATAAAGAGTGTGATTATTACATAAGTACGTTAATTTTTAATATATATAAATAGTTTTCTATCTAATTTTGGAGGTATCCTATATACTTCAGCAAGGAAAGCAATTAGATTGTTATTAGTAGAGGGAGAGTTACAAAATAGTCATAAGTAGCATATATATAACGTGATGGTAAGGTTAAGAAAGAATCAAAACACGAAAAGTATGTACAACATAGAAATATGGGTAGTATAAAGGCAGAGTGTCTGGTGCTAAGATTATTTATATATAAAAATTATAACAAAGAGAATATATAATGGTTAGTATTAGTATAATGGGTAATAATCAATAGTGAAGAGCGATGAAACAGAGTAACATAAACTAAAGTGCAAACTAAGGTAAAATAAAGTTAAGTGTTGTAAATAGGACATATCAAGTATATAATTAGGGATAATAGAACTTGTCCCTAATTAGCATCTAATATTTTTTGAGGTGGTGATTAAATGGGTACAGTAATTAATTTCAAGGGATACACGGGGGAAATTGATATGATAAATATAAACAATATTGCTAATTATCTTTTAAATAAAGAAAGTATGTCTAATAAAAAACTACAGAAAATATGTTATTATGCTTATGCATGGTATTTAACTATGTATGATGATTACTTATTTACAGATGGAGGATTCGAAGCCTGGGTGCATGGTCCGGTAAATAGGGAGTTATATGACAGATTTAAGGGGTATGGATGGCAAAATATACCTAAAAATGAAAACAAAGAAAATTTATCATCTGAAATAGAAGAGTTCGTGGGCATGATTTATGATAACTTTTATATGCATACGGCTGATGAATTGGAAGCTATGACACATGCTGAAAGACCGTGGATTGATGCACGAAAAGGCCTAGGGAAAAATGAAACTAGTGTCAATAGGATTGATGATAATGTAATTAAGGCCTTTTATAGATCGTTATCAGAGGGTGCTCAAGTTGAGTAAACTTCCTAAAACAAAGGTAAACAGTTCAATAATTAAAAAATCAGTACCTAAAACAAAAACTCAAATTAATAAGGCCGTATTTTCATTTCAACAGTTTAGATGCCAGTCCATAAAGTGTAAAGAATTTAATAATATGTTTAAAAATTTATGGGAATATGGTGCATGGTCTTTGGTACTGTTAGATAGATTAAGTAACTACTCTACAATGGAAATTGCAGAGTTAAAGGGTGGAGGAGACGGTACAAGGTGTCATCCTGTACATGATGAAGCGTTAGAGAGATTAGTTACAGTATTGAAAACAATGGGTATTGTGTGTGATGAGCAATTTAATGAGGATGGGTTATGGGAATTATCATTAGGTGCTGCGAGTGGAAGAGTATTTGGATATTTTGTAGATAATATTTTTTATACATTACTTTTTGACCCACATCACTTGATTTATCCCAACACCAGATATGAGTCTCAGCATGATTTGTTGTATAGAAATTATGACCCATGGAGTGAGATTGCAAACTAAATTATATATAATAGGTTACACTAAGCATCTACTATGATATGATACCTCTAAAGTAGACAGTTTAAATATAAAAACTGATACTTTGGAGGTATTTTTAATGTCAAAACCTAAATGTCCTGCTGAACAAAAATTACAAGCTGTCG
>NZ_JAHLEB010000085.1 GCF_018861735.1 Clostridium lacusfryxellense
TGGCATGAAGGTAACACCCGTTCCCATACCGAACACGAAGGTTAAGCTTCAATGCGCCGATGGTACTGCAGGGGTGACCTTGTGGAAGAGTAGGTTGTCGCCAGGTAATAAAAAAACCACTAAGTTTATCTTAGTGGTTTTTGTTTTGCGTAAAAATAATAATTTATCCATAAAATATACTTACAAATACTTAAAATATTGACAATATACTTACAAATGCTTATAATTTAATATGAGGTGATTAAATGTATCAAGAAGAGAGGCTGAAAAAAATATTAGAGTATTTAAATTGTTCTAACAACCTATCTGTTCATGAAATCTGTAAGATGTTTGACATATCACGTGATACTGCTCGGAGAGATATAGTAAAGCTTGTAGAAGAGGGGACTGTTATGCGTACTCATGGGGGAATTACTCTTCCAGGTTTAATTAATACAATTCGGGACTATAGGCAGCGACTTGAAGCTCATTCAGAAGAAAAAAGAAAAATATCAGAAAAAGCCTTGATGTATATTAAAGATAATGAACATTATTTTTTTGATGTCTCTACCACAGTAAGTTATCTAGCAAAAGAACTAAATAAGAATGTTACAGTATTCACTCACTCTCTTGATAATATAGAAATACTTTCAGAAAACAAAGCTGTTACTGTGCATTGTATTGGTGGATGCCTTAACAAGGAGAATCGTTTTTTCTTTGATATAGACTGCAAAAGTTCTCTAAACGGAATTCATTTCGATGCAGCATTTATTGGTGCTGCAGCCATAACGGAGGATGGGATTTATTATGCAAATCATGAAGATGCTTTCATTAAACAGATTTCTGCAAAACAATCTGATAAAGTGATTTTACTTGCAGATTTTGAGAAGTATGGAAAAACTGCTTACTATAAAGGATTAGACTGGGATCAAATCGATGTAATTATTACTGATTGTGTACCTCCATCTTTATATGTGGACATTATTAAAAGCAATAATATTGAGCTAATTATTATAGAATAAGGAGTGTGAAATATAATTAATGAATAAAATCAAAATGATTTGTTTAGACATTGATGGAACATTACTAAATTCAGAACATAAGATTTCACGAAGAACAAAAGAAATAATTGAAATAGTTGCAAAAGAAAAACAAATTCCAGTAATACTAGTTTCTGCAAGAATGCCAAAGGGAATATTATTTTTACAGAAAAAACTAAATATAAATGAACCAATTATTTGTTATAGTGGGGCTTTAGTTATGGACGAAAAAGCCAATATCTTATCAAATTGCGGTATATCAGTTCTTGATGTTAGACAAGTATACAATTTTGCTCGCGAAATAGGAGTGCATATGAGTTTGTACAAAGATGACGAATGGTATATAGAAGAAATAGATGAATGGGCGAAGCAGGAGAGTGAAATAACTAATATTAATCCCACTATTATAGGTTTTACTGATTTATTTAATTTATGGGATCAAGAAAAATTAGGACCTAATAAAATATTATGTATGGCTAGACCGAATAAAATTAAAGCATTAGATGTATTAATTAAGGGTTATAATTCAAATAATTTAAATATATATCCTTCAAAGCCAACTTATTTAGAGATAATGCCAAATAATGTTTCAAAAACTTCTGCTATAGAGATTTTGATGAGCAAATATAATATTCAAAGATCAGAGATAATCGCCATAGGAGATAACTATAATGACATTGATATGATTCAATTCGCCGGAATTGGAATTGCTATGGGCAATGCACCAGATGGAGTTAAACAATATGCTGATAACATAACTTGTTCTAATGATGACGATGGTGTAGCAGAAGCAATAAATAAATATATTTTATCTTGAACACCGTTGATTTAAATTCGAATGACAATTGTAATTATTTGAATGACAATTGTCATGATATTTGTGACAATAGGCAGGTGAATATAATATTAAATTGGTTCATAATATAATTAATATGTGGTCTTCTTATATCGATTTGATAACGTTATCATAAATAATAAATGGAGTTATAATTATATTTCAGGTACTTTAAAGTAGTACCTGAAATTTTTTTGTTATATACCGTAAATACAATTAATCCATATGGAAATAACTTATATATGGTGATACAATTAGAAAGTGTAACAATGTAAAGAAAGTTTTAAATGTAAGAAATATAAAATTAATATAGGGGGAACGATGGAAAAACTAGATGAAAACAGATTTAAAAATACATCGATGACTAGGATTATATTATTTGTTGTGAATTTTCTAGTAATTGTATTTATGTCTATAGTTAGTTCTAATACCATAGGCCTTATTTGCGAAAATACAATGGCAAGAGAATTTATTGAAAAAATCAAATCTGTTCCCACTGTAGCATGGAAAATGCCTGTATTCTCAATGCTGCTTTTATTTATACTTAGTTTAAGTGTCATAACTCGAGAAAGATTTTTTAAAAAAGATCAACTTAAGCTTTATTTATTTTGTATTTTTGATATTCTATTATGTATTGGAATAATGTTTTATCTTAATATGGATTATAAAGGAATATTACTTATAGCAATAGCAAATATAGTTACTTATATAGACGGAAGAAAAAGAAAAAGTATATTTATTTTAGTAATAATTATTATTTATATAACATTAGATTATAATATTTTGTCAATTAGAATTAATATGTTTAATATAAACGATTATGTTCAATATTATACATCTATGCAAAGACTGTATATTTTTAGTATTAAAAATATACTTAATTCTATAAACGAAATTATTTTTATATTGTTTATGGTTCAAGTCATACAGAGTGAGAAAGACGAAAATGAAAAAATTTCAGATTTGTATATCAAACTGTACAAATCATCAGAAGAATTAGAAGTTATAAATATTCAATTACAAGACTATGCTAGAAAATCTCAGGAAACAGCTAAAATTAAAGAGAGGAATAGATTGGCACGAGAGATTCATGATACTATTGGACATACACTTACTGGTATAGCTATAGGCCTAGAGGCATGTATAGAATTATCCGAATTTGATATTAGTAAAATGAAAATTCAAATGACAAAAATATCTGAGCTTGCGAGATCAGGACTATTAGATGTACGAAGATCTATGAATGAACTTAGACCAGATTCGCTTGAAAGATTTTCACTAATTGCAGCAATTTCAAAATTATCTGAAGATATAAATGAGTGTACAAATACTAAAGTTAAGATTGAAATAAAAGGACAAGTAAACAAAATGGGTGCTGATGAAGAAGAAATAGTTTATAGAATAGTGCAGGAGGGAATAACAAATGCAGTAAGGCATGGTGCTGCGAGTGAAATTATAATTACTTTACAATTTTCAGAAAATAAGTTGGAAATTAATATAAAGGATGACGGAATAGGATCGGATGAAATTACGAAAGGGTTTGGATTAAAACATATCGAGGAGAGAGTTGATATGCTAGGTGGGGAAGTTAATTTTGGAGGTGATTGCGCGGGAGGATTCATTATTTCAGCACTCTTGCCAATAAGGAGGGAAATTAAAAATGATTAGAATATTAATTGCAGAAGACCAAGAACTTATAAGGCAAAGTCTAGAGATAATTCTTGGAAATAAGCCAGATATGAAAATAGTTGGTGTTGCCAAAGATGGCAAAATAGCTGTTGGCTTAGCTGAGAAATTAATTCCAGATATTATTTTAATGGACATTCGAATGCCTGAAATAGATGGAGTAAAATGTATAAAGATTATAAAGGAGATATTACCACAAATAAAAATTATAGTGCTTACTACATTTGATGATAATGAATATGTTTTTAATGCTCTGAAAAATGGAGCTAGTGGGTATCTATTAAAGGGGTTATCTTCAACTGAATTAGTTTCAGCTATTAGAACGGTATTTAATGGTGGAGCGCTTATTAATCCGAATATCGCAGTGAAAGTAGTTGAATTTTTCCATGAATCTTCTAATATTGAATATAAAATTAATGTAGACGAGTTAGAATTAAATAATTTAAGTAAAAATGAATTAAAAATAATGAAATTAATAAGTAGGGGAATGTCAAATAAGGAAATAGCTTTAGAGGCTAATTTTAGTGAGGGTACAGTGAGAAATTATATTAGTAATATTTTGAGCAAGTTAAACTTAAGAGATAGGACTCAGATAGCAATTTTTGCAATTCAATCTAGATTGGAGATGAAAAAAATTGACAATTAGTATAGCAAAAAAATATTCAAAAAAAATTGCTATATCTACGATTTTTATCATCGCGATCTTAAGCTGTGCTATATACGTTTATTATAAATATACACATAAAAAAGTAGTGTTAGAGTTTGGTACATTTGTTGGAAGTATGTATGATGTACCTGATTGGCAATCTTATAAGGCTTTAGATGAAGCAATATTTAAGTTTGAAAAAGCAAATCCTAGCATAAAGGTTAAGTATAAAAGTGGCATATTAAAGAATGACTATTCAGAACGATTATCCCAAAATATATTAAAAGGCAATGAACCTGATTTATTTTGTGTATTGCCAGGTGATTTTAATACTTTTGCCTCAATTGGAGAATTAAAAAATCTTGATAAATTAATTAAAGATGATAAGTCATTAGATTTATCTAAGCAATATATTACTGCCATTAAATCAGGAAAATATCAAGGATCTCAATATGCAATAGCAAAAGAAGTAGATCCAGAATTAATGTTTGTAAATAAAACATTATTAAAAAAGCAGGGAATAGAATTACCAAGCGAAAATTGGACCTGGAATGATTTTTATGAAATATGTAAGAAGGTTACAATTGATACAGATAAAGATGGTAAGATAGATCAATTTGGAACAGTGGGATTTGACTGGAAACAAGCTGTATATACTAATGGTCAAAAGCTTTTTGATACAAATGGTAATAAAGCAAAATTTGATAATGAAGGAGTTTCGGATGCTCTAAAATTTATCATATTACTAAATAAGTTAAATAAAAATTATACGGTTAATCTTAAAGATTTTGATGATGGTAAGGTTGCATTTAGACCCTTCCCATTTTCAACATATAGGGCGTATAAGGTATACCCATATAAAGTAATGAAATATGGACAATTCGAGTGGGAATGTATAAAGTTACCTAAAGGACCAGAGGGTCAAAATGCAGGACAACTTAATAGTTTACTTATGGGTATTAGTTCAAAAACAAAACATGAAAAAGAGGCTTGAAAATTTTTGAAGTTTTTAACAAACGATAAAGATGTTCAATTGGATGTTTTTAAATATTCTCATGGAATGCCTGTTATAAAGGAGCTTCTAGATTCAAAAGAAACTGATAAAGAACTTTCCAAGTATAACTCAGAAGGGAAATCTTTTATTGATAAGAAGGTTTTGAGTGAAGTGGTAGAACAATCAATTGTAACACCAAGTTTCCATAAATATGAGGAATGTATGGATATTGCAGATAAAGATATTTTTCAGTTAATTAATAGTGGGGGAGACGTGTTAGAGACATTAACCAAATTAAACTATAAGTTAGATAACTTTCTTAAACCATAGATAAATAGTAGGAGGATGGAAATGCCTAAAAAAACTATTGTAACTATCTTAATAATATTAATGGTTTTATTCACAGGTGTGCTTTGTGTATATTTGAGCTTTATCAAAGATTCTCCTTTTGGTGAAAAAAGATTAAAGTTTGGAGCAACATATATGAATATGAATAATCCGTATTTTGTTAAATTGAATGAAGGTATAAAAAAGACTGTTGAAAGTCAGAATGGAAAACTTATTGCACTTGACGCTCAACTTGAAGCTTCAAAACAAATATCTCAAGTTGATGATCTTATAGCTCAAAAAGTGGATGTTATATTTTTAAATCCTGTAGATTGGAATGGGATAAAGCCTGCATTAATAGCTGCAAAAAAAGCTAAAATACCTGTTATTGTTGTTGATTCTCCCGTTTTTAATGATGATTTAGTTGATTGTACAATAGTTTCTCAAAATTATAATGCAGGAGTCTTATGTGCAAATGATTTAGTAGCAAAGCTAAAGGGAAAAGGTAATGTTGTCGTCATTGAACACCCAACTGCTAAATCAGCTATTCAAAGAATTGAAGGGTTTGAGGATACTATAAAGAAATATAGTGAGATAAAAGTTGTTGCAAGAGAATCTTCAAATGGTCAACTTGAATTATCAATGGAAGTTATGGATGCTATAATAAAATCGAATGTAAATATAGATGCTGTTATGTGCCTTAATGATCCAACTGCATTGGGAGTTATTGCAGCTTTTGAGAACACTAAGAAAAATGATAACGTATATATTTATGGAGTAGATGGAGCTGCTGATGCTTTAGCAATGATTGGTAAAGGGAAACTTACAGCAACGGCAGCACAGTTTCCTGATATGATTGGTAAAATAGCTGCAGAAACTGCTTTAAAAAGGTTAGAAGGGGTTAAGGTCGATAAATATATTGATGTTCCCGTAGAGTTAATTAACAAATTAAATTTGGTGTATCCATAGAGCTATGGATACACCTTTTTTCGCGTTATAAAAGTGAATTAAAGACTTGGGTGACATTTGTAATTATTTAGGTGACATACGTAATAAATCTAATGACAAAATATAGGTGAAGCCGATAATAAAGTAGTTCATAATATATTTAAGACGTGACTTAATATTACTATTGATAACGTTATCACAACATGAATTTAAAATTTGAAAAGGGGGAAAAATGATGATAGCTATTATACTAGGAACTCATGGGAAATTTTCTGGAGAATTATTAAAGTCTTCAGAAATGATATTTGGGAAACAAGAAAATATAGGGTATGTAACTTTGGAGGTAGGGGAAAGCGCTGATGATCTTGTAAAAAAATATGAGAATGTAATTAAAAAACTTGATATCAAAGAAGGATTACTTTTTATGGTTGATTTATTTGGAGGAAGTCCATTCAATGCAGCTAGCAGGATAGCAATTACTAGTGACAATATAGATATCGTTACTGGAGTCAATTTACCAATGCTTCTAGAAGTTTCTATTTCGAGAGAATCTAGTAATTTAAATAATATTATAAAAACTGCTATAGATTCTGGAAGGGATGCTATAAAATCATTTAAATTAAATTTTAATGAAAATGTGGAGGAGGAATTATAAAAATGGAAATAAGTTTCGTAAGAATCGATGATAGATTAATTCATGGACAAGTAGCAACTGTTTGGGCAAAAGAATCAAAATGTAACAAAATATTCGTGTGCAGTGACGAGGTAGCTAATGATAAGTTGAGAAAAAGTTTGTTACTACAGGTTGCACCTCCTGGAATAAAAGCATATGTAATGCCTATTGATAAGGCAATTGATGCATACAAAAATCCTAAATATAATGACTTCAAAACTTTATTTTTAACTACAAATCCCACTGATATCTTAAGATTAGTTGAAGGTGGTATAGATATTAAATCAGTAAACGTTGGTGGAATGTGTTTTAAACAAGGCAAGACTCAAATATCTGGAGCAGTATCTGTAAGTGATGAGGATATTGAAGCTTTTAAAAAGCTACATGAGCTAGGAGTAGAATTAGAAATAAGACAAGTTGGCCGTGATTCAAAGGTTGATTTAATGAGCAAAATTTCAAATTTATAAAAATGGGGGGATATTCATGAGTACAGTACAAGTAATTTTAGTATTTATAATTGCAGCTATAGCTGGTATGGGGAGTGTTTTAGATTCAGCTCAAACTCATAGACCATTAATCGCATGTACACTTATAGGATTAGTTTTAGGAGATTTGAAAACAGGAATTATATTAGGTGGTACTTTAGAACTTTTAGCATTAGGATGGATGAATGTTGGAGCAGCTATGGCTCCAGATGCTGCACTTGCTAGTGTTGTAGCAGCTATATTGGTAATAGTTGGAAAACAATCTATAGGAGCCGGAATAGCACTTGCCATTCCTATAGCGGTGGCAGGCCAAGTTCTTACTATTTTTGTTAGAACAATAACAGTGTTTTTTCAACATCTTGCAGATAAATATGCTGAAGATGCTAATTTTAAAGGAATAGAAATGTGCCATATTCTGGCTTTATCGTTACAAGCATTAAGAGTAGCAATTCCAGCTGTTTTAGTTGCAGCAGTTGCAGGTACCGGTACAGTTAATGCAATGCTTGCAGCAATTCCAGAAGTTGTTACTAGAGGGTTACAAATATCAGGAGGGTTTATCGTTGTTGTTGGTTATGCAATGGTAATAAACATGATGGAAGCAAAATACTTAATGATATTTTTCTTTGCAGGATTCTTAATAGCAGTATTTACAAATTTTACGCTTGTAGGGCTGGGTATGCTTGGGTTAATTTGTGGTCTAGCTTACATTCAATTAAATCCAAAGTATAGCAAAACTTCTGAAGTTGTAGATGAATTAGATTAATTATAAAAGGGGGATATAAAATGAGTGATTATAAATTAAAACAACCAAATATCAAACATAAAGACATCGAAAATAAAGAAATAGAAAATAAAGAAATAAAATTAACTAAATCTGATATGAAGAGTATGTTTATTCGTTCCAATTTTCTTTTAGGATCCTATAACTTTGAAAGAGCGCAGGCAGTTGGTTTTTGTGTTACTCTAATTCCTGCAATTAAAAGACTTTATTCTAAAAAATCAGATCAATCAGCAGCATTAAAAAGACATTTAGAATTTTTTAATACGCAACCATTTATTGCAGCACCTATTATGGGAATAACGGCAGCGATGGAAGAACAAAAGGCAAATGGTGCTTCTATAGATGATGCAGCAATAAGTAGTGTAAAAGTAGGACTCATGGGACCTTTAGCAGGTGTGGGAGACCCAATATTTTGGGGAACAGCAAGACCAGTTATAGCAGCAATAGGTGCTGGAATAGCAGTAACTGGAAGTATAATTGGACCACTTTTATTCTTTGTATTATTTAATGGGCTTAGATTAGGTACACTTTGGCTAGGTTTAAACTATGGATATAGTAAAGGTACTGAAATAGTAACAGATGTTGGTGGGAATAAATTGGCTAAGCTAACTGAATGTGCTTCTATATTAGGTTTATTTGTAATGGGTGCACTAGTTGCTAAATGGACAAATATTAATGTACCTGTGGTAATTTCAAAAATTACTGGAGCAGATGGGGTTGTTACAGTTAATACAATACAAAGTCAATTAGATTCATTGTTACCAGCTATATTACCATTAGGATTAACTTTTTTATGTATGAAGTTATTAAAGAAAAAAGTTAGTGCAGTAGCTATAATATTTGGGCTGTTTGCAATTGGTATATTTGGATATTGGGCGGGGATATTAGCCTAACAAGTAGTAGTGGGAACTGAATATCACAATTCATAAAAAATGCATAATAACTTATGGCCAACATAGAAATTTAATTTTCTTTGTTGGTCTTTTGCGATTGAATATTTTTGCTGTACAATATATGAGAGTAGATTTTTAGAATGTTATGAATAACATAACTCTTATGATATAATATAAAATGAAAAAATATAAAAAACTTAAAGATAATATTATTGTCATGACGAATTATACAAAAATAAATATAAGATAACAGACAAGGGGATGGGTTAAAATGAAGACAATACGTTGGGGAATCATTGGATGTGGAGACGTTACAGAGGTTAAGAGTGGACCTGGGTTTCAGAATTCAAAAAATTCACAATTAGTAGCTGTAATGCGACGAAATGGAGAGCTAGCAAAAGATTATGCTAAGCGTCATAATGTACCAAAATGGTATGATAATGCCGACGAATTAATAAATGACCCTGATGTTGATGCAGTTTATATAGCTACACCACCTGCATTTCATAAAGAGTATACATTAAAATGTGCTTTAGCTGGAAAACCAGTATATGTTGAAAAACCTATGGCATGTAATTTTGAGGAATGCACTGCAATGGTTCAGGCATGTGAAAATGCAGGTGTTCCATTATTTGTTGCCTATTATAGAAGGGCTTTGGATCGTTTCAATAAAGTTAAAGAATTAATTGATTCTGGTAAAATAGGTGAAATACGTTTTGTTACAGTTGTACTATACAAGAAGTTGGTTAAAGTAGACTTGAAAACCGGTGAATTGCCATGGAGAGTTATGCCAGAAATTTCAGGCGGAGGAGAGTTTTTAGATCTTGCATCACATACATTGGATGTTTTAGATTACATTTTGGGGCCAATTAATGAAGCTGTTGGTTATGCAGGTAATCAAGCTAAATTATATGAGGCAGAAGATATTGTGACAGCTTCACTTTCATTTGAGTCAGGTGTAAAAGGAACAGGAACATGGTGTTTTTCAAGTTTTACAAATTATGATATGAATGAAATTGTGGGAAGTCTTGGGAAGATATCATTTTCAACATTTGGAGAAGAACCGATTTTGCTAACGACAACTGAAGGTATAACTTCAATGGATATCGTTAAGCCAGTGCATATTCAGCAACAGTTAATCCAGAATATTGTAAATGAACTTAATGGTTTAGGAGAATCTCAAAGTAAAGGTGTTAGTGCTGCTCGTACCACTTGGGTTATGGATGAAATCTTAAAAGATTATAGGAATAAAACCAAGTAAAGATTTAAAATAGACAAAATTAAGGATAGGTTTCTAAGAAACCTATCCTTAATTTTATCTATACATGTGGATTATTGATAGGTAATATTACTAGAATAATGGTTCCTTTATTTAACTGTGAAGTCACGGTTATTGTTCCTTGTAAATTATTAATAGTCTCTTTAACTAGAGCTAGACCTATTCCACAACTTCCGGGTTTTGTAGTATATCCTCTTTCAAACATTTTATTTATATATTGCTCATCTATCCCAATTCCTGAATCTTGGATTTTTATTCTTATTTCTTTAGAGGTCTCATCGATTTTGACATTAACATATTTATCATTATCAAGACTTTTACTAGCCGCCTCCATAGCATTTTCTATAAGATTTCCTATTACGGTTACTAAAACATTATTAGAAATGTTATCCACATTATTTTCAAGATTTGTAGCTTCATCAAGAACTAAATTTATGTTTAATTCTTTTGATCTACTAAATTTACCTAGTATTAAAGCAGCAATGGTGGGATTCTTAATTTTAGTTATAACATCTCTTATAAGTTTTTGTTTTTTATCAGTAACATTAGTAATATATTTCTTAGCTTCTTCCAATTCTCCAATGTGTATAAGTCCTAGTATGACATGAAGTTTATTACTAAACTCATGATTGTTAGCTCTAAGTGCTCCGACAATCTGCTTGACACCAGTTAGTTCTTCAGCAAGGTTGGTAACTACAGTTTTGTCTCTAAAAGTTGCAATTGCTCCGATAATCTTTTGTTTGTCTTTTATTGGAACTCTATTAGTCATAATTAAAGTGTTATTTATATGCTGCTCTTTGTCAAATTCAGATATGCCTAGTTCTGTTATGGATAGTAATCGAGTGGTTGGGAATAAAACATCCATTTTTTGTCCTATAATTTGATCTTTTGTATATTTATTTTCTAATTGTAAGATTTTAAGAGCAGAATCATTAATAAGAGTTATCTGTCCACTTTTATCAATTGCTACGAGTCCTTCGTGAATAGCATCTATTATACTCATTTTTTCATTATAAAGATTTGCTATTTCGTGTGGCTCTAGGCCAAGTAATGTTTTCTTTATATTCTCAGCTAATAACAATGCTCCAATGATGCCTACAGTTAAACCTCCGACTGAAATTAAAATTAAATACATAATAGCTGTATGTTTTAATTTTTCTATACTTTGTGTAAGTGTTCCTACGGCTACAAAACCTATTTGTTTCTTATTATTTATATCATATATTGGGGTGAAAGCTCTTAACGATTTACCCATTGAGCCTGTAGCTTCAGAAATATAAGTTTCTCCATATATTAAAACTCTATAGTCGTCTCCACCAGCAAATTTTTTATTAATTAACTCTTGGTTAGGGTGGGAATATCTTACCCCATTCATATCAGCCACAGTAATATATGCTACTTGGTCGACTATCTTTAATAAACTATTTACATAAGTTCCTATAATTTTATTTTTGTCTTTTATGTCTAGGGCGATTTTAACTTCTGTTGAGCGAGCAACAATTTTAGCTATGTTCATTGTGTTTGTTTTAACCTTACTTTCAATATTATTTGTCATCCATGATGTTAAAAAAAATATAATTATAGATATTGAAATAAAGACAACAACTATTATCAATAGGGTGAGTTTTGTTTGCAGTTTAATTATTTTTTTCATCTTATAACTCGATTTCATATTATCGCCTCATTTTTTTCACTTATTTATAACTTACATCCATTATATATTTTTCTTGTAAAATTTGATATAAAAAAGAGGTGTAAATAAACCAATGTCATTAAGTTAAGAAATTAAACCAATAGTTTTAAAACAGAGTATGTTTAAATAAACTGGTACCTATGTCAAGGACAATATAAAAAAGAGTACTAAGATGCTAAAAGGTGATTTCTGTATTGCACAGGAGTCATCTTTTTCAGGTTCCACTGGTATCTATAA
>NZ_JAHLEB010000086.1 GCF_018861735.1 Clostridium lacusfryxellense
TGTTTTCTTATTGATAAAGTGAATTTATAGTGGTAATCTGACGTAAATCAGTTACTAGTAATAGAAATAAAACGCCTTTTCAATTAGGTATAATTTGACGTTTAACAGCAAAACTCTACTAATATGTAATATGTCCTTACAATAACTCAATGCTTGCCTTAATTCTTCTTTCGCATATCCTTTTTTTCTTTCAGACTTTCTTACAGAATATCCTATATGTCCACCATATTGTAGAAGATAATCATTTAAAAAATGCCTTATTTGTATCATTCCTACAATACAATTATCACTTTTCCTAATTGCTAATAATTGCGTTGCTGTAACTTTTCTTCCATCTACTTCTTCTGTTTCATTCAACAATGATTTTTCAATATATTCTTGTGGTGAATTCGTATTTCTTAAGAATCCTGTTCCATCCATTGATTCATAATTATAAATAAACTCATCTTTATATGAAAATATACCATCACAATATTCTATTGCTACTTTCTTTAATACTAAATCTTGCATAAAATCACCTCTTCAAGTTACTATTTTCTTTATTAAATTGGGATTAAGAAAGATACCATCTGTAATTAAGATTGCATTTTAATTTTTTACTTTCCTTTTACTATTTTCTGTAATCCTTCCTGATGAATGGCTCTTCAATACTTTCAGAAATAAGTAATTTGTATTTCTGAGGCTGGCGGTATGCGTTGCCATGTACTTCACGACTTCTATACTCTCTGATTTCATCAATAGGAAAATCAGCTATATAAATCCCCTCTCGTTCACCAGCTTCAATAATAAGCGTATCTCTTGAACCAAAGTCAAAAGGTCTGTACGCGATCCCATCAAATGCGGAAGAATGACCATTGCAATCAGGCTTGCCTTTTGGATAATTTACAGTTGCAATGCCCACCATATTTTCATATGCTCTTGTCCGCAACTGTGAAATGCGATTTATCTCCATAGGGCAAGCATTTGGTACTAATATAATCTCAGCGCCTTCTAGCATAAGAATTCTCGCACTTTCTGGGAATTCCCTATCATAGCAAATCATTGAACCTATTTTCACATTGCCTTGCGTAGTGTCTAAACTGACAACATAAAAATCATTGCCTGCTGTTAATCGGCATTCATCGCCAAAATCACAGGTATGTACCTTTGCATAGGTAAGTACATTGTTTCCAAAACGATCAAACAGGCAAAGGGTGTTCCTTGGTAATGGATCGTACTTTTCAAGAAAGGTTATGCCGATAGCCATATTAAGATCTTTTGCAAGTTTAGCAAATGAATTAACAAAATCACTATTAGCAGATACAGCGCTTGCTTTCAATTCAGCAATATCTTCAGGAATGTTATAGCCAACGCTCCACATTTCAGGAAACAATGCAATGTCTGCACCCATTTCCTTCGATTTTCTGCAATATTTCAATCCCTTTTGTATGTTGCCGTCTAAAGTATCTTCAGGCATAAGCTGTAATAAAGCTACTTTCAGATTTTCCATTGTAAAATCCCCTTTCAAATTTCTATTTATTGATTTATTTCACTTCTTTATATGTCATATTTTTTTATAAGTTATACATATCTCTCCAACCTATAAACGTCTTCAGGCATCAATGATATACCCTACAACTATCAAGTTTTACACTTTTTTCACTGCCCATTATAGACATAACATGTCCAATTCATCATTTATTACTAATGCCTTAGTATCTCTAATGAAACTGATGTATCTTTCGCTTTAATCTTTACAACCCCACCTACTGGAAATGTCACAAACGGTAACTCGTGCCCAAAATCCACATTAAAAATTATCGGAATGTTTTTAAGCTGTTTTTTTGTAGAAACTATTTTTTGCATGGTATGTATATCCATTTTGCAACTACTTTCAAAACGTCCAAATACTATACCTTTCACTCCGTCAAATCCTGTGGTTTGAACAAGTGATTGCAGATTTCTGTCAAATTCAACTGTGAAATAATCACCCATGCTATTGTTGTCCTCAAGGAACAAAATCTTGTTTTTTAAGTCAGGTATAAATTCTGTACCCTGCAATAAATTCATTGTACAAAGATTTCCACCTACAATTTCGCCCTCACAAGAACCCTCTTGAATTACATAGTATTCCTTTGCTTGCTCAGACGGCTCAATAAAATAAGCCCCAGATTTCATAAGGCATTCTTCAAAATAGTGATATGTATACTCAATATTATCAATACCATCATCATATCCTAAAAAAGCAAAAACCGCTCCATGATAAGTAACTAAACCTGTTTTTGCATAGATGGCATTAAGCAACGCTGTAATATCAGAAAACCCACATAAAATTTTAGGATTATTTTCTATGAGGGAGTAATCTATATACTCTAAAATCTGATTGACATTAGCCCCACCGTTACAAGCAATTATAGCTTTAACATTTTTGTCAAGAAAGGCATCATGTAAATCTTCAACACGAGATTGTATACTTGACGAATTTGTTTCATCAATTTCACGACTGTTTTTTGAAAAGGAAATTACAAAGCCCTTATCCGTAAGAAATTTTAGAGCTTTATCAAAAACCTCCTGATTAAGTCCACTCAAACTCCCAGATGGAGCAATTACCCTTATTTCCTCACCAATACTTAGATTGTTTGCAATCATTTGCTTTACCTCCATAATATAAATTTATCTTTTCAATAATTTATTCGAATGAATAATTATTCCCAAATCGTCTGATTCCCTTAGTAATTATTACAGCTGTTTACGACGAACTTATTTACAAGTTTGACATATCCCCATCCCCATAGGAATACCACCTGCCTGTTCAAGCGCCGGTGATAGAATGCACTTAATATCTCACATCTATACCAAAACATTCTTTTTTAATGTCAAAGCTAGTACAATTATTTGTCAAATATAAAGCCAAATGATTAGTGTGATTTCCTTCATTTTTCAACGTATCATTCAAGCATTCCATTGTATCGTCACATAAAATTAATTTCCAAATACGTTCCTCCTCCAAACGCAAAAACTGATTATATGACTGACTATATTCAGCTAGGAATTCTCCACCCAATGGTATAACAAAGGAATTGTTTAGTTTTTCGTTTATATCAGCATTGATAGTGAGACCAATAATCTCAGAGAATTTATTTAACTCCTCACTAAACTTATTGATAAAATCATTATTGTCCAAATACTCATTTCTTTCTTCAAATCTATACTTTACTTTGGTTGCTTTTCTTTTTTTAAAAAACATTATTCTACCTCCCATAAATTTTGCTTGTTTATAGTATTCATTTTTCCTTCTTCATTTAGGTACAATTAAAATAGATTATGCCTCACCAACACATTTTTTAAAATATACTAACATCTTACCTACTTAATTTTAGATATTCTTGCTTTATATTTTTTTCTGTCTTAATCTTAAGAACATACATTCCAGCTGCTCCAAATAGTGCCAATATGAAAACCAACGGCCATACAGCTTTAATTCCAAAGCCGTCCATATATTTACCCATAAGTGACGTACCAAGTGCCGCACCTATTGCAAAGCTTAATGATGTAACTGCATTGAATCTTGCTCTAAAATTTTGTGGAGTATTGTTTGCTATGTAAACTCCAAAATTCGTCACAACCATAATTTCACCTATTGTCCATATAAGCGTTGATAATATGTATAAAGGCATTGAATTGATAAATGTAATCATTCCAAACCCAACAGCAGTTAGGACTCCTGATATTGCTATTGAACTTAGTGGATGCCATTTCCTTATTTTATTAGTTATAAACATAGTCATAACAAGAACCGTTATTGCGTTAAAACTTATAAGAATACCATAATTTCTTGCGCCATTACTTCCAAAAATATGTTCTAACATAATAGGTAGCGAAAAGACATTTTGCGTGTATACAAAACTTAAAAAAATATTAATGATAAGAAAAATTAGAATTTTAGGACGTTTTAATAAAACTGTAAACACGTTACCTTCTTCACTTTTTTCTTCATTTGTGATAAATTTACTGTTATTATAATCTGGTAATGTCTCTTGTATATTAAGTGCTACTAAAATTACAGCTATGAGTGAAGTAATTGCATCCCCAATAAATATAAGCGGTATATAATGATTAAATAAGAATCCAGCTGCAAGTGGTCCAATTGCCGCTCCTAAATTTATTCCCAAATATGATATTGAAAATCCAATTTGCCTTTTTTCAGCTGGTAATACGTCTGTTATAATTGCTGACATAATCGGGCGCACTCCTCCGTTAAAAAATGAGGATATACAAACAAGTGTGATTATAATTTGAGGATTACTAACAAAAGCACAGAAAAAAAGAAAAAATCCTGCGGTCAATTGAAAGAAAATATACGATTTTTTTCGTCCAATATGGTCTGCAATTTTTCCTCCAGCAAAAGACCCTGGAATTGATGATAATGCAGTAAGCATTACTGCAAATCCAGCGTTCTCATAGTTAAGTCCCATTTTCTTAACTAAAAATAAAGTTAGAAACGGTAATACAAAATCACCAAACCGATTGGTAACTTGAGCTAAAAATATAATATATATACTTTTAGGTAATCCTTTGTATGTATCGAAAAATTTCAACTTTATCAGTCCCCCCATTTATAAGCCCTTGATTATCGTTTAACTATTTCTAAAGTCCAAATCTTTTATTTTTTTATCTTTTTCTTTTTTGGTTTTGCTTCGGGTAATTCTTCATACATTTCTTCTACCATTTGTTTTAACAACTCACTATTATCGACAATATCTACAGGTAACATTGGCTTTGCACCTTCATAAGGACTTTCAGAAATGCTATTAGGCATATAATGTCTACTTGCCTTAGTAATTTTCACCATAAAGCTTGTTCCGTAGCTTCCACCAAATATTCTACCTTTATAATAGAATAAGTAACCACCCATCATAGGTATTGATTTTATAAATTCCAATCCTTCTAATTGTTCCATTATGTATAAAGCTAATTCTTTGTTTGCCATATCAATCCCCTTTCAAATTTTGATATAAGGTGTTGTTGTGTATAATTCATATGTGATGCATTATACAAGTTATTTATTTTCATAGAGAGCTTCTTTAAAACATTTAATTAATTATACTATTATTACCGTAAATTGGATATAGGTGTAAATGTATCCAAGGAACAAAAGCGCCTACCTATTATTAATTAATATAGAATAAACCTTCGAACTCCACTTTAGAGTTCGAAGGTTTATATTTATTGTTTGAAACTATTTACAGAAACATTATCATATTTAGCATCTATATTCCATGTTCTAACCCCAATAGCTCCTGAGTTATAGCTAGTATCAAGTGTATCTATTACAGGAGTACTCATATCATCAACATACACCTTAATGCTTGAGCCTATTGCGATTACCTTCATGTGATGACTTTTAGTTATGTCAATTGGTATTGGTTTAAATAAAAGAGGGGTCCATCTTCCATTAGACTTACCCAATATTACACCACTATCAGTTCCAGTCTCTCCAGTACCGATGCCTGCATAATAACCGGTATAACTATCTACTCCAACACCAGGACTATTTGTCCTAAATAAGACACCTGAATTGGTATTAGATCCTGTATTACCTATTTTTATGTCTATTTCATAAGTAAAGTCAGAGAAGTTTGTATTATTGGCCATAGATTTCGCTCCAGAATTTGAGGCAACTTTATATTGCTTGCTTGTTATACCCCAAGTTCCTCCGAAGTTAGTCCATTTATCTTTGTTTAGCTTGTTGAAATTGTCACTAAAACTTTTACTAGGCTTAGGAGGATTTGAAATAATCGTCTTTCTAATTCCAACATCAATACCTTGTCCACCCAATATCTGATGACAGTGCACAGCAATAACATTATTAGCATTGGATAAAATAGCATCTTTACCTGCTTTATTCATCTCTAATGCTTTATAACCTGTAGTATAACCGGTTGCAGATGCCGCAAAAACTCCATTAATATAAATGTCACAATCATCATCATGGAAAATATCAAAGGACAGATTGCTTATATCCTTAGCAGTTGATTTTGCTGGATTAAAACTCTTACGCATCCATATATCACTTGTATCCCATGTTGTGGAAGTGGAAACACCTGTTGTTGCCTTGGTACCAAATCCACCCTGACCTGAACTCCAGGAAGTATCACTAAAGTTTGCTTTAAACCAATTAGCATCTGGAGTGGTTGTTGTGTACTTCCAGGTTTGGCTCTGATTTTTGGAAATAGGTAATATGTCAGTAAAAGATATCTGCTTATTAATGATTTTGTCATTAGACGCCTTAATCTTACTAACATCCATTTTCATTTTCCTATCATAAGTCATTAAGCCATTAACCTCGGTTTCAACATCAGTAATTTCAGTATATACCGCAGCACTTAGACCTTTATTGGTTTTGAAATCTATAAGGCTATTTGCAAAAGTATCGTATAAATTTGTTAATTCACCCGGGGTATCAACAATAATATAACTTGCTGAAATATCAGCATCCCACTGATGGTTTGGGATATTAAATCCAATGCCACCGTATTCACCACATACCCTAGCCTGAGTCGTACTATCAGGACATGCTGGTGGTGGATAACTATGAATGTCATAGATATCACCTGCATTATCGTATGGTCCGCCACTTCCCTGATTTATTAAACGTGATGAATCAAGTTTTGCAACTAATCCTGCAAGTCGTGCTGGGTCAAATTGACCTTGATTTTCATTAAATATACACCACATAATAATAGATGGATTGTTTTGAAGCTTTTTAACCATTCGTGTTAATTCTAGTTCATACTGATCAGTTTCTAATGTAGGTGGATTAGACATATATGAATTTTCTGAAGGCATATCCTGCCATACCATAATTCCTAGCTTATCTGCCCAGTAATACCACCGAGAAGGCTCCACTTTAATATGTTTTCTTACCATGTTGAAACCTAATGCCTTTTCCTTCTCTATATCAGACTTAAGAGCAGCATCCGTTGGTGCTGTATAAAATCCATCAGGCCAAAATCCCTGATCTAAAGGTCCCATTAGAAATGTAACCTTATTATTTAAAAGTATCTTATTAACTCCATTTATAACACTCATGGATATTTTACGCATCCCAAAATAACTATTTACTGTATCTAAAGTTTTGCGCCCATTTTTAAATCGACTTTAATATCATAAAGGAAGGGTTTGTCTGGAGACCATAACTTTGCATTTGGAACTTTAATATACAAAGTTGTATTGGCATTACCATTCACTGTCCCCACAACAGATTTTCCATCCTTAATTGTAGCTGTAACTGTAGTTCCTGTAGCTAATCCTAATGTGTTTACTGTAAGCTTTAAGCGTCCACCATCCACATCTGGTTCTATTTTCAAATTATTAATGCTAGTGGTGGCATCAACTGGTTCAATCCATACAGTCTGCCAAATTCCACTGGTAGATGTGTACATGATTCCCCCTTGATTTAATGTTTGTTTACCTCTAGGATTACCAGCTGCATCTGTTGGGTCGTATACTCTTACCATCAATTCTTGAGGTCCAGTACCTTTTATATATGGTGTCACATCATAGCTAAATGGGTCATAACCGCCTTTATGCACTCCAAGACTTTTCCCATTTATATAAACTTCTGATTCCCAATCAACAGCGCCAAAGTTTAATATTATCTTCTTGCCCTCCAATTTTTTGGTACTGTAAATGTTCTTCTGTACCAAGACCTATCGTAATGATCCATTATTCCCGATAGCGCGGATTCCATTGGATATGGAACAAGAATTTCTCTTGTTAAATCTTTTCCTTTAGGAACCACATCTGTAGCAGTCCCTTGCTGAAACTGCCATAAGCCATTTAAGTTCTTCCATTCTTTTCTTTGCATCTGCATTCTTGGATAATCAGGTAGAGCATTCTTAGGAGTTACATCCGATGCCCACTTTGTCACTAATGAGGCCTCCTGCTTTTTCCATCCTGCGTAAGAACTCACTGTCACAGTAGCAGTTGCTTGAACTGATGTATCTTTAACGTTTCCTGTTACAATAACTGTACCTACCTTGTCAAATATGGTCATATCGCTAAAGTCCCACGTAACAGCTAGTTGCTTTTGTGTATCATCGTTATAAATTGCAGTGACGGTACTTGGTAGTTTTGGGCGTGAATATTGATCACCACTGCCTGTTACTGGTTCTATAGATGATACTATAGGTATATTGCTTCCCTCCGGCTGATATAAACAATCTACTGGAACAACTTGTCTAACTTGATTCGAACTTGACCATCCTAGCTTTACATCAGCACCCCCAGTAGCTTGAAAGTATTCCATTTTAAAATCATATTTAGTGCCTGCTTTCAAAGTAATTGGCGCGCTAGTTTGAGGAATTTCCCAATCATTTACCCAGTGATCGATAACAAGTTTTCCATCAATCCATAATCTAAAGCCGTTATCTCCAACTAAATTAAATGTATAATTCTCATTATATTTAGGTTCAATTTTACCTGTCCATCTTACTGCACAAGCCTCGCTTTGACCAGTACGCTCTTTAAGTGTGCTTGTAAAATTATCATAGAAATTTATTGTTTCATCTGCATGAGTAGATACAAGAGTTGCAAAATCATAGGTCGTTGCTGATGTACTTTTATAATACTCTGCTTTTAAACCGTGATATGTCCCTACCACTGGGACAGTTTCTGCTTTTGCTTTGATTGGGTTTAATGTTAATATATTAGAAAAAACCATTGTCATTACAATACCTCCTCCTAAATGTATTTGCTTATGACAATTACAACATCATGAGATATTAAACGGCCTTAGCCCAATGAAATTGGGCTAAGGCCGTTTAAGTCAATTTTATTACTTTGGCTGTTGCTGCACCCTAAATTATTTATAATCTGGATTATTTAAATCAGCCTCTCAGGAATAAATTTAGAAGAAATCCTCTTTATTAATATATAATCAATTATTAGTAGAACTCCACCTGCTGCAATCATAATAATATTATTGAGCATAATTACTCCAGTCATTTGACCTACCAATAGAAGAACTACAGGAAGAACAAGAATCCCACTTACCTGCTGTGCTTCCTGAAAAGTTTTTGACTTTGCTGATACCATCACAGTTAATGTTAAGGATAAGAAATTAATAGCAGGTGAAATCCAAAGTATAATGATGAGCCATTTTATATCTGGAAAAATAATTCCTCCAAAATATATGAAACCGCCTATATTCATTACTATGCCAAAAGCAATAAATGAAAGCAAAGTTATAATATAGGATGGTATAAAAACACCTAAAATTTTTGCCCTTAGCAGTTGTTCCATTGATATCGGTGTATAAAGTAGTGTCTCCATTGTCTTATGTTCTTTTTCGCCTACTAAACTGCTGGCTCCCATAACCCCTGAGCACATTATGGGAATAATAAGAAAGTATGATGGAAACATATAATTCATAGTAATTTTTATTACAAATTGTGCAGGACTATATGCCTTATATTCAGAAGGCAATTTTTTTAGAAGAGGTCCGATCCCTTTTAAAACATCTGAAATATCCCCGATATAATGGACACCAATAATTAATGCCAAAGGTATGAGTACAGTGAGAACAATGGGCACAATAGCCATTGGCAGAATTACCTGCTTTGAACTTGTTATCTCATTTAAATCCTTTTTAATTAATGTTTTTTCAATTCTATTCATGTTACCCCCCCATTATTACAATAATGCACCGTCAGTTGTGCCTTTTATATACTTAAAATACAGTTGCTCCAGGGACCATTTCTGTTGCTGGACATCATAAATTTCTCCACCGCCTGCTATTATATTATATATAATAGCATTCACTTCAGTATCCCCTGAAATAGATTTACTATATATATTATGGTCTTCATGAGTAAGTCCTAATTTATCAGAAATGTTTTTTCCTCTGATTTTTAGTTGAAGACTTGCATTTTTTCTTGACGCAAGTTCATCAAAAGTACCGAAGCCAAGAATATCACCATTATCTATAAATCCATACAATGTGCAAATATTTTCAGCGTATTTTAACTGATGAGTACAAAGAAAGATTGTAACTTCATTTTCTCGGGCAAGTTCTTTTATAAGTTTTGAGACAGTAAGTGCATTTTCTGGATCCAAGCCGGAAGTAGGCTCATCAAGAAATAAAATTTGAGGATTATGAATAAGAGCTATCGATAGAGAAACTCTCTTCCTCATCCCTGTACTTAGAGCTTTAACCTTCCTATTTCTTACATCAAGTAATTCCAGTCTTTTTAAAATGAAATTTACGCGCTGCCTCAGAAGCTTTTCTTCCATACCATGCATTCTTCCAAAGAATATAAGATTTTGCTCAGTAGTAAGATTTTCATAGCAGAAAGAACTTTCAGTCATAACTCCACATAATCTATGAAGTTCAAGATTTTTCTCATTCACAGGCTTGCCTAAAATTTCAGCATGACCTGAGGATGATGAAAGAATTCCATTAAGAACTCTAACTGTAGTAGTTTTTCCTGAGCCGTTAGGACCAAGAAAGCCAAATATTTCGCCTTTGGGTATGCTCAAACTTATATTATTTAAAGCATTGGTCTTTCCGTCATAAGATTTTTTAAGATTCGATATATTTATTGCATCCATTTTTTTCACCTCACAATTATTAAACGTACAACAGGACAAAAAGTTCAAAAAAATTTATAATTAATATATCGAAAATTCACTCTTATTTTCTTATCAACTGTCGAGCAAATGACTTAGAATGCTCAATTTTATCATCCGTAATAAATTCAGATTTATACCCAAAATCTCTTTCAGCAAGCATCCCAATATATTTTAATTGAGAGTGCTTACAATACCGTTTTATGCCCTCTTCAAATAAGTCAGCTCCTACATCTGGTCTATAACCACAAGTAGTTATTATAGCTAACTTTTTACTGTTCCAAAGAGATGGACCTTTTTCATCACCATAATACTTATTCATTCCATACACCAAACGGTCTAACACTGATTTCATCGGAGGTGTACAGTACCATGAATAAATTGGTGTAGCTAAAATAATAACATCACAATCATATATTTTATCGAAAATCTCCTGCATATCATCGACATGAGGACATCCAAAAATTGTCCAGTCTTTTTGACAGTTTCGACAAGCAGTACAGGGTTCAATATGTTTATCATAAAGCCAAATCAAATCATATTGAACTTGTTGAAGTTCAAGTTCTTCAATAAACGGAGTTAATAATTTAGATGTATTTCCATTTTTACGTGGGCTTCCCACAAGAATAGAATATTTCATTTTGCACCTCCATTAATTTATTTCTCAAAAGAATAATTGGCTAATCAAATGTTATCTTGATGTAACTCATAACATCATAAATCTCCTTCCATCTAACTTCTATTTTAACAGAGCATTTTCTATTGATTTCAGATATGCTTTACTCGTAAATGTAGCTCCACTTATAATATCAATATCAGTATCTTGCTTTTCAATAACTTTGTTAATCAGCTCTCTAGATACTTCTGGTTTTTCAAAAACCACACTTTTAGCAATAGTAATTTGGATTATTCTTTTATTCTTTAAAGTAATATTTACTTCATTAGACCATCTTCCCCCATTATAATTACCTCTATAAACTCCATCTTTAAGTTGCGCCGGATTGATTGAGTTGATAATCATATTTTCCCCAGAATCTAATCCTCTTGTCATATAAAAAATAGTTCCACCAATAATTAATACCAATAAAAAAGTGACACCTAAAATAACTTTAATAATCATTTTCATACGAATTAGTCTCCCTCACTTTTATTATCCATCTCATTAATATTTAACTGCATCTTCTGCATCACCCTTCTTGCAACTTCTAATTCATCTTTTTCTATACCTTTAAACAATGTTTGTGTAAATGAAGTACCTTCCTCTCTAAGTTTTGTCCAAAAATCATTACTGCTCTCAGATAACTTAAGTCTAGTTACACGTGCATCCCTCTTATCCTTTTGTAAAATCAATAATCCCTTTTGTTCTAGCTTTAAAGCAACCTGTTTGACGTTCTGATGAGAACTTCCCATTTCCTTTGCAACTTCTTTCATTGTTGGTGGCGTGTCAAACAGATTTTCTATAATAACCGATAAAAACCATTGTTTTGTAGTTATCCCAAACCGTTTGAATTCTCTTTCAAGCATAGTATCTACCCGGTTAGCGACTATAAAGATTACTCCAAATAAATACTTCCTATCACTCATTTTTTCTACCTTACTCATAATTAACATCCTCTCGGCACTTCTAATATATTACAGATATAAGTAATATGTTACCTATAAATACAATATATTACCTTTTCATTTATTTGTCAATGTTTTAAATTAATAAAATTATTATATTTTAAAATCGAGTAGGAGCTAAATAATTAATTTATTTAGCGACCTCTCACACCACCGTGCGTACCGTTCGGTACACGGCGGTTCAATAAGAATTACCTAATCATAAATTTTTCA
>NZ_JAHLEB010000087.1 GCF_018861735.1 Clostridium lacusfryxellense
GAGTCCCTGAAGGTCCACCATATGTGGGGATATAGCTCAGCTGGGAGAGCACCTGCCTTGCACGCAGGGGGTCAAGGGTTCGATTCCCTTTATCTCCACCAAAAAACAGTCTAATATGGACTGTTTTTTTTATTGCATTAAATTAAACTAAATCGAAGTGGTCAAGGTAATTCTTTAATTAATTATAATGGATTTATTAGATAAAAAGTATTACAATAGGTAGTAATATTATACAAAAGGGGTGTATATATGTCATTATATAGAGTAAAGCAGTTTTATTGGTCAATGATATCTAAAATTAATAATGATGATATAGATTTTCTTAAAATGTATTTAGAGACTTATGAACTAAAATTATTTAATCAATTACCTATTTATGAGCAGAAACACTGTATAAATGTAGCTAGAGATGTTAAGCTGACTTGCAATAAAAGACGGTTAAGAGAAAAATATTTAATAAAAGTTGCACTACTTCATGATATAGGTAAAATATATCATACGATGAATCCAATAGAGAAATCTATAATGGTTATAATGCATAAACTAACAAATGGAAGGATTAGAGCATACAAAAATATAAAAAATATTAATGTATATTATAATCATGGAGATATAGGATTTGATTTATTAAAAAAATATGGTTACGATGATAGGTTTTTATTTATAGTCAAAAATCATCATAATAATAATATACACGATGATATAGAATTAAATGTAATAAGGGAATGTGATGATAGAAATTAAGAAGCTAAAATATAGTTTCTTTTTTTGTTTCTAATAATAGATAAAGAGTGATAGAATATAATTAAATACAAATAATAGGAGGAAAAAATGAATTCAAAAGAACGAAGAGAATGTATTAAAAATTTATTAACTAAAAATAATAGTACACATAAGGGTCAATTGTTGGCCGAAGAATTAGGAGTTACAAGACAAGTTATAGTAAAAGATATTGCAATTATAAGAGCTGAAGGTGTAAATATAATTGCTACTCCAGAAGGTTATTTGATGCCAATTGAAGAAAGTAATTATGTAAGAAGAGTAATAGCAGTTTCGCATGGCAAGGATGACATATATAATGAGCTTGAGTGTATTGTAAAGTTTGGAGGAATAGTAGAGGATGTAACAGTAGAACACTCTTTATATGGTGAAATAAGAGCTATGCTAATGATAAAGACAATTATGGATATTGAAGAATTTGCAAAGAAATTTGAAGAATATAGTGCCGAGCCGTTATCGTCTTTAACTAAAGGAATACATTTACATACAATTAGAGCTGATAGTGATGAAATTATAGAACGTATTATAAAGGAGTTAAAAGTTAAAAATTATTTAATTTCTGATTAATTTGTTATTAAGTTGAAATTAGAGTAATAGACTTAAAACTATAGATATTAAATTTAAATATTTATATTAAGCAAGCATGAGGTGATTTCCATGAAAAGTAAAAAAACAATAGCTTTCGTTGTAGGAATACTAATAATAATTGTAGCTTCAATCGGAAACATAGTAAATTTAGCAATAAATATACAATGGTTTAATGAAGTAGGGTATTTATCAGTATATTTTACTAAACTGAAATCAATTATGAAGTTAATGCTGCCGGTATTTTTAATAAGTTACACAGCTATATGGATGTATTGTAAAACTTTTAAGGGAAGTCTTTTTAAGTCTAAAAAGGTTGCAGAGGTAAAAAAAAGAAAAGGGAAATTGGAACATAAAATTAGTATTTTTATAAATGTTGTAGTTTCATTTATAATTGCTTTTACCTTCGCATCTAACTATTGGTATAAAATATTTCAATATTCGAATGCTACAAGTTTTAAGACTGTAGATCCATTATTTAAAAAAGATATTTCGTTTTTTATATTCAAACTTCCATTAATTGAATCAATTTATAGAGTATTTATAACATTACTGGCAGTATTAATAGTTATTACTATTGTAATATATATTGTTTTAACAACTAAGGATCAAATTTTAAATAACTCTAAAAAAAACAATATTTTTAAATTCAAAAATTTAAAAATTTTTAACAGTACATTAACTAAATTTGCAGAAAGACAGCTAGCTATAATAGCGTCATTAATATTACTAATGGTATCTTTAGGTTACTTAATAAAATCATGGAATCTAGTATACTCGCTAAATGGAATAACTTTTGGCGCAAGTTATACAGATGTACATGTAACTTTGAGATTTTATAGGGTAATAGCGGTGGCATCTTTAGTAGCCTCAATAATCACTTTTGTAAGTATTTTAACATGTAAAAAGAAGCTTATGATATCTTCATATATACTAATAATTATTTTGATTTTTGGAGAACAAATAACATCATCTTTAGTTCAAAAGTATGAAGTTCAATCAAATGAAAAAACTTTAGAAAAAACATATATAAAATATAATATAGATAATACAAGAAAAGCTTTTAATATTGATCAAATAGAGGAGATACCCTTTGAAATTAATAATAATTTAACTAAAGAAGATATTTATGCAAACAAAGATAATATTGATAATATAAAAATTAATTCTTACAAACCAGCATTAGAATTTTACAATCAATTTCAATATTTAAGATACTATTATGGATTTAATGACATTGATATTGATAGATATAATATTAATGGAAAAAGTAGTCAGGTATTTATTGCACCAAGGGAAATTAATTTAGATTCATTACAAGGAAATTCAAATACTTGGCAAAATAGACATCTAGTATATACGCATGGATATGGTGTGGCAATGAGCAAAGTTAGTTCCGTAACTAGTGAGGGTCAACCGGATTTTGTGATTAGTAATATACCACTAGATAATAAAACAAATATAAAATTAGATAATCCTAGAATATATTTCGGTGAAAGCACCAATGATTACAGTATTGTTAATACAAAAATAGGAGAGCTTGATTACCCTAAGGGTGGGGAAAATAAAATGAACAATTATAAAGGTAGTGCTGGTATTAAGATGAATATTGCAAACAGAATTTTATTTGCAATAAGTAAAAAAAGTACTAAATTTTTATTATCGGACGACATAACTTCTAGTAGTAAAATATTGATTGATAGAAATATAGTTCAAAGAGTAAAAAAGATAGCACCATTCTTAACATATGATAGTGACCCATACATTGTAATAAACGATGGAAAAATATACTGGATTATAGATGCATATACTAGTTCAAATAAATATCCATTTTCACAACCTAAGAATGGAATAAATTATATTAGGAATTCTGTTAAGGTCGTTATTGATGCAGTTAATGGACAGCCAGAATTCTATATAGTTGATAAAAATGATCCTATAGCTAATAGTTATTCAAAGATATTTCCGAAATTGTTTAAAAGTATAGATTTAGTGCCTAGTGGAATTAGGCAGCATTTTAAATATCCACAAGGCCTATTTAGTTTGCAGTGTAATCTACTTGAAAAATACCATATAACTGATCCAGGGGTATTTTATAGTGGAGACGATGTGTGGTCTATAGCAATAAACCAAGAAAAGATTGAAGGTAAAAATGAAAAAAATGAAGCCTCTTACTTGATGATGAAACTACCCAATAAAGAGAGTCAGGAAATGGTATTACTTGAATACTTCAATACTAAAGGTCGAAACAACATGGTATCTTTATTTGGTGCAAGGATGGATGGAGATAATTATGGAAAAATAATTCTATATAAATTGCCATCAAAGGAAACTGTATATAGCCCTGTATTATTTAAACAAAAAATTAATCAGGATGCTATAATATCAAAAGAATTATCGCTTTGGAATACGCAAGGCTCAGAAGTGCAATTTGGTGAAACGTTAATTATACCAATAAAAAGTTCATTGCTTTATGTTGAGCCTATGTATTTAAGAGCTAAAGGAGAAAAAAGTATACCAGAGATGAAAAAAGTTATAGTATCTTATGGGAATAAAATGGTTTTAGCTGATAATATAGAAGCTGCGTTAGGTCAAATATTCGATATTACAGACAGTGGTAACGCATCAAAACCTGTAGGTAATGTTAGTATAGACTCTAATACACTTCAAAATATAAATGATGCTAAAAATTTATATAATAAAGCATTAGAAGCACAAAAAAATGGTGATTGGGTTCAATATGGAATATATATAAAACAACTAGGTGATATATTAAATAAAATAAGTGACTAAGGTGCATTTATATTACCTTATATTAGCATAAAATGTTCTCTTAGTGCATATATTGTTATATGAACGCATTTTTATAGTATAATTTAATTTAAATGATGAAAAAAATGCATAAAACATGATGGAAATTGTATATAACAAAGGAATATGAAATAAAATGTCGAATAACTTTATATATATGAGTTTATGAGAGTATAAGGGGTATGGGGGGATGTTATGAAATATATGGATACTAATTTGCATGGTGGTGGTAAAAATTCATTATGTATTGATATTGATGATGATATAAATATTAATAATTTACCTAAGATGATAAAAAGATATATTTCAGATGCACTTAAAAATGGGGAAAAAGTTATTTTCTTTACAGATAATCTAGTTTATAAAAACATTCAAAAAAATTTTACAAGCGATATAGAGTTAATAAAGCATAACATAGACATAGGTAAACTTGAAATAAAGGCATATGATATTAACTTATTTGATTGTGATTATAAAGAATTTTTAGATATGATAGACATTATATTATTAAATAAACAAAAATTAAATGTAATGTGGGATTTTAAAAATGTAATTATAAATGTTGATAAATTGGACATTTTAATTAAATGCATCAAAAATATATTAGAGAATTCAAAATTTAATGTTTCTAATTTAGTATATATTAATAACAATATATATAATTATAACCGATTATCTTTGTTTAGTAATTTATTCTTAAATTTGACCATTATAGATAGAAATAAAGAAATGGAATTTTCAAATAAAGATGAAATAGAAAAAGCAATATGGATGATTTCATCTAATTCTTTATTGAAATACAAAAATCAAAATTTAGTTCAACTTGGTGATATTTTTTCAAATATACCTAAAAATATAGATATAAATAATTATAGGGAAAAAGTAATGAATAAAGTTAAAGAGGCATGTGATGTAGATTTTTGTATTTTACATAGTTCGCTTAAAGAACAAGAAAATACATTAGGTATGGATAATTATTATGGCATATATAGAAAGCATAAATACTGTTTAATTAATGATACTGAAGTAATTAATCATATTAAAAAATTAAGTAAGGTTGCAAGTAATAGTAATAATAGTAGTATTTTATATAATTTAAGTCAAATAGATGATATAGAATTGGTAGAAAAATTTAAGTTATTCGGTATAGTAAGTTATGTGGATATTTGCATAGAATATTATGATATAGCCGAAGGTGCAATTACTATGGGAAGGTATGAAAATAGAGCTGAGTTATCTAAAAATAACATAGAACATATAAAATTAATATGCAAAACAGCATTTTATTTAATTCAGAATCAAAAAAGATTTTCTGATATGCAAAATAGGTTACTTCAAAATGAAAAATTAAGAACTATGGGTGAAATGGCAGCTGGAATAACTCATGATATTAATAATATATTAACTCCAATTGTAGGATCCGTTCAACTCTTAAAAGATAAAACTAATGAAAAAGAGATTCTGAAGTTACTTAATGTTATTGAAATTTGTGCATACGATGGAATTAATATTACCAATAAAGTTAAAAAAATAACAAAAAAATATAATGATGATGGGTTTGAAACTTTTAATTTAGATAGTGTGATTTTAGATGCAATAGATTTAACTAAAAGTAAATGGCTGACAGAAAGCATTTTTAAAGGAATAAAAATAAGGATAATTAAATCACTAAATTCTAACCAAACGGTTCAAGGGAATATAACAGAAATAAGAGAAGTATTTATAAACATAATAACAAATGCTATAGATGCCATGCCAAAAGGTGGTATAATTGAGGTTACTACGAAAAATGATGATAAAAAATTAGTAATAGATATAACAGATAATGGGTCAGGTATGAGTAAAGAGATACAAAAAAGAATATTTGAACCGTTTTTTACTACTAAAGGTAATAATGGTTCGGGACTTGGACTAAGTATTTCATATAATATAATAGTTTCACATAAAGGTAGCATGGAAATTAAAAGCGAAGAAAGAGTAGGTACTTCATTTATTGTTAAACTACCAATATGTGAAAAAATAATAAAAAATAATGACGATATATCAAATCATGAAATTTCTTTTACAGGGAATATTCTTGTTATTGATGATCAGGAGCAAATAAGAGATGTAGTGGCCAGTATGATAAAATCAATCTCCGAATGTAAAATAAAGACATGTGGCTGTGATAATTTAGGTCCAGAGCTAAAAAGGAGAAAATATGATATAATAATATGTGATTTTACTATGCCAGGTATCAATGGATTTCAAGTTGCGAAGAAAATTAAAGAGATAAATGAAAATACATATTTCTGTTTAATGACAGGTTGGGTAGGTTCATTTGAGGGTCAAGAAATGAATAATGTTGATTTTGTATTAAATAAACCTATAAATAAAGAAAGTTTAAAGCAAATGTTTTCTTGTTATAGTACTAGATATTAAAATATTAAATAGATATCAATATATATGGTTAAAAATTTGGTGAAAAGAAGAATAGATGACTGTTCTTCTTTTTTTAGTGAATTTTTTTAAAATTATTAAATATATTGAGTCGCATGTTTAAAAAAAGGATATAATAACAATATAAAGTAAAATAGTTTATTTTATGGTGGAGGTTTTTATGGATTATGATGTACTTATTTTAGGTGGAGGATTAATAGGTTGTGCGGTGGCCTACGAAATCTCAAAATATAATCTTAACATAGCAGTTATTGAAAAGGATTATGATATAGCTGATGATGTAGCAGTAATAAATACTGCTATGGTATATGATGGCGTTGAAAGTGAAGATACTTTAAATGCAAAGCTTGAGCGTATGGGAAATAAGATGATGGATATTATAAGTGCTAAATTTAATGTTCCATTTAAAAGGTGTGGCTCCTTAATAATTGCGCGAACTGATGAGGAAGTAGTAAATATAGAAAAAATATATAAAAGGGCAATAGGAAGAGGAATTAGGGATGTATCCATGTTAGATCCTGAATACATATACGAAATGGAACCAAACTTGAATGTAGATATAAAAAAAGCACTGTATTCAAAAAATACAGGTGTAATTTGCCCATTTGATTTGGCATTATCATATGGGGAAGTAGCATTTGATAATGGTGTTAAATTTAAATTAGAAGAAGAAGTAATAGACATTCAAGAAATATCAAAAGGATTTAGAGTTGTTACTAACAAAAACAAATTTACATGTAAAATGGTAATAAATACGACGCCTTCAGAAAATTACAGTATAATAAATCAAAAGAAGGTAAACGTAGATAACAATGATGGAATACTAAAATATATACTTTTAGATTATAATGAAAAAACAAAGTTTTCACATGCGGTGTTTATGATTAATTCTAAAGGTGAAAGAATTTATACACTTCCAACAATGGAAGGAGATACTGTTGCAGCAATGAGTACTAGAGAGAGCATTAGTTATAATGAAGCAGTGGACAGATTAGCTAAGATAACAAGAGGTGTAGATGATAGGGACGTTAAAATGTTTTTAGACTGGCCTTTTTATGAGGAATCTATGGTAATTGACGATAGTGGAATAGATGATGGACTTATCCAAATTAAAGGTAAACATTATGGTCAAGTAACTATGACGCCTGCCATTGCAAATATTGTATGTGAGAGTATTGTGAGCAAGATGAAATGTACACTTAAAAAAGATTTTAACGATAAGAGGCGTGAGTACTACAAGTTTAGAGAATTAAGTGATGAAGAAAGAAAAAGAATTATTAAGTTAGATAGTAAATATGGTAAAATAATATGTGGGTGTGAGAAAGTAACCGAGGGTGAGATTGTAGACGCTATAAGAAGACCTTTAGGTGCGAGAACAGTAGAAGGTGTTAAAAGAAGAACAGGTGCTGCATTTGGTAATTGCCAAGGAGCGCATTGCTTAAACAAAATTGTTTCTATTTTAGCAAGAGAAACTAATAAGGAAATGACTAAGATAGATAAGGACTCAAAGAATTCTAATATTGTATCACATAGAATAAAAGAATTTGATAGTATGTAGGTGGTGAATTTAGTTGGTAGAAGAAACTGGGTTAGGGTTAGATGAAGATGTATTTACAACTTTAGTGAGAATAAAAGGTTCTGACTTATGTAATGTAGTTCCTGTAAAAAGCAGTAAGCCTCTTAGTAGGAAAATATGGATTGAATGCTCAAAAGCTTTAAGTAGAATACACGTAGGTGCACCTACAAGAATAGGTGACGTAGTGTGTAAAAATATACTTAATACTGGAGTTGACATCATTTGCACAAGAAATATTGAAAGAAATATTGAAAGAAATAGTCAATAAATATAATTTTGAAAGTTAACTTAGTTTTAAATGTTAACTTAATTAATAGAGTATTATTAAATATCTGAGGAGGAATAGTTATGTTAGATTTAAAAAGAATAAGAAATAATCCAGAAGAAATAAAGGAACTTATGAAAAATAGAGGGGAAAACTTTGATTTATCAGTAATTGATGAAGTTGTGACTCTTGATAAAACAAGAAGGGATATATTAGTTGAGGTCGAAGAATTAAAGAATAAAAGAAACACTCAATCTGCACTTATACCAAAACTTAAAAAAAGTGGTGAAAATGTAGATGAAATTATGGACAGAATGAAAAAACTTTCAGATGAAATTAAAAATTTTGATGTCAAATTATTTGAAATTAATGAAAAAATGAAAAATATTATGCTAAGTATTCCAAACATACCGAGTGTAAATGTTCCAGAAGGCAATACTGATGAAGACAATGTTGAAGTGAAAAAATGGGGAGAACCTAAAAACTTTAGTTTCGCAACTAAAGCTCATTGGGATTTAGGGATAGATAATGATATTTTAGATTTTGAAAGAGGCGGAAAGATTACAGGTTCAAGATTTACAGTATATAAAGGACTTGGTGCAAGGCTTGAAAGGGCATTAATTAGTTATTTCTTAGATCTTCATGTTGATACAAATGGATATACTGAAATATTGCCTCCATATATGGTTAATAGACAAAGTATGATTGGTACGGGTCAATTACCTAAATTTGAAGAAGATGCCTTTAAGGTAGCTAATACGGACTATTTTTTAATACCTACAGCAGAAGTACCAGTTACAAACATTTATAGAGATGAAATATTAAATGGCCAAGATCTTCCTATAAAACATGTTGCTTATAGTGCTTGTTTTAGACAAGAAGCAGGTTCAGCTGGTAGAGATACTAGAGGACTAATAAGACAACATCAATTTAACAAGGTGGAACTTCTTAAATTTACAAAACCTGAGGATTCTTATGCTGAACTTGAAAAATTACTTAAAGATGCAGAGTCGGTATTACAAGGACTTGGACTACCTTATAGAATAGTTAAGATATGTAAGGGTGATTTAGGATTTACAGCATCATTCAAATATGATATTGAGGTTTGGATGCCAAGTTATAACAAGTATGTTGAAATATCAAGTTGTAGTAATTTTGAAGATTTCCAAGCAAGACGTGCAAATATAAGATATAAAGATGATAAAAAGGATAAAGCACAATATATTCATACTTTAAATGGATCAGGAGTAGCTGTTGGAAGAGCTTTAGCTGCAGTACTTGAAAATTACCAAAATGAAGATGGATCAGTAACTATACCAGATGTTTTATTATCATACATGGGCAAGAATAAAATAATCAGTAAATAGATTAATAAGATGTATATTAATTGCATAATAAATAGGCAACTTTGATATTTAATATATAAAGTTGTTTATTTATTAAACAATCATAAAAAATATAATATTAAAATTGTATAAAATCATAAGAAAAATTTATAAATATGTTGACAGAAAATAATTATGCTGATATAATAATATCTGTTGTTGTAATGTGGAGGGATGGTCGAGTTGGTTTAAGGCACCGGTCTTGAAAACCGACGTACGTGTGAGCGTACCGTGGGTTCGAATCCCACTTCCTCCACCATTTTTTTTTATAAGGAAGTAAATATTAGCTATGGAGAAATACTCAAGTGGCTAAAGAGGTGCCCCTGCTAAGGGTATAGACTGGGAAACTGGTGCGAGGGTTCAAATCCCTCTTTCTCCACCAGAAACATCTAACAATTGTTAGGTGTTTTTTTGATTTCAAAAAAGGTTAAAACAAAAATTGGATCCAATTAATATAAATATATTGACATGATATAAACATGCTGATATAATAAGTCTTGTCGTTAGGACATGGAGGGATGGTCGAGTTGGTTTAAGGCACCGGTCTTGAAAACCGACGTACGTGTGAGCGTACCGTGGGTTCGAATCCCACTTCCTCCACCATTTTTTTTTATAAGGAAGTAAATATTAGCTATGGAGAAATACTCAAGTGGCTAAAGAGGTGCCCCTGCTAAGGGTATAGACTGGGAAACTGGTGCGAGGGTTCAAATCCCTCTTTCTCCACCAGGAACATCTAACGATTGTTAGGTGTTTTTTTTATTTTATCATATAAATGCTTAGCTTATTAAATTACAAAATTAATTGTTTATTTATTTTATTAAAAATAAATTAAAGCAAAATTATTATAATGAATAAGGAGATAATATGCTAAAAGGTAATAAAATATTATTGAGGTGTGTAGAGAGAAGAGACATAAATATATTTTTTGATATCTGGGGTGATGCAGATGTTAGAAGACTTGACGGTAGTTTTAGATTACCACCATCTAAAGAGGATATATTAAACAATTTTAATAAATTTATTAATCTTGATAAGAAATATCTTAGTATTATTAATGAAAAAGGAATACTTATAGGTTATACAACTTATAGAGAAGTGAGCGATAGTAAGAATGTATATATAATTGGGATAACTTTAGCTCAAAATTTTTGGAATAGAGGATATGGACAAGATGCTGTAAAGGTTTTGCTGAAATATTTATTCATGGATATGGCTGTACATAGAGTAGAGCTTGAGGTACTAGATTTTAATTCAAGAGCGATTCAATGTTATAAAAAATGTGGTTTTATAGAAGAAGGAAAAAAGAGAAAGACTTGCTTTTCTTATGGGCATTATAGAGATGTGATTATTATGGGAATTCTTAGAGAAGAATTTATAAACAATAGTCTTTAAGTAACAGTTTATAAATAAAACTTTACTCTTAATATGGAATATGTTAATATAGTAAATGAAGTTTATGCGTTGGTAGCTCAGTTGGATAGAGTAGCTGGCTACGAACCAGTTGGTCGCAGGTTCGACTCCTGTCCGACGCACCATAGAAACCCAGTAACTGTAATGGTTACTGGGTTTTGTCGTTCCTAGAATATCTAAGAAAATAGCATTTGCTAACATTTTGCTAACATCAGTATAAATTTATTAGTTTATACTGATGTAGGAATTATAGTTGTATGTGTTTCGTTGCCTTTAGCCATTGGACCATTCAACATTAGATTGTTGAGCTTTACAGCGGCATCCTCTTGCATGCAAGGTAATACGTGACTATAAGTGTCAAGAGTTATACTAATACTGCTATGGCCAAGTCTCTCAGAAACTACTTTAGCATTTGTGCCACTGAGTAAAAGTAGAGTGGCATGTGTATGCCTCTTATGGGGAGCTCCCCATAATCGTCATTATGTAGAGTGTTATATTATGGTGAGTACTCAAATAAATTGGCTTATCTAGAGGGTTCCTATGTTATTTACTCACCATAATTGTTCATAATAAGTATATCAATG
>NZ_JAHLEB010000088.1 GCF_018861735.1 Clostridium lacusfryxellense
GCCGAAATTAAGACTGAAATTTTTGCAATAGAAGGTGCTGTGCTAAGTCCAACGTTTGGTTTGGCAGAAATTAAAACGGAAATAGTTGCAATAGAGAATGCTGTTTTAAGCACAACATTCGGTTTAGCTGAAATCAAAACAGAAGTATTTGCAATAGAAAGTGCTGTACTAAGTCCAACATTCGGATTAGCTGAAATTAAGACTGAAATTTTTGCAATAGAAGGTGCTGTATTAAGTCCAACGTTTGGTTTGGCAGAAATTAAAACGGAAATAGTTGCTATAGAAAATGCTGTCTTAAGCCAAACATTCGGATTAGCCGAAATTAAGACTGAAATTTTTGCAATAGAAGGTGCTGTGCTAAGTCCAACGTTTGGTTTGGCAGAAATTAAAACGGAAATAGTTGCAATAGAGAATGCTGTTTTAAGCCAAACATTCGGTTTAGCTGAGATAAAGACCGAAATTATTCAGATTGGCGGTGTAATAAACAGCACTACTGGCGGTATTTTTGAAATAAAAGCTGAGGTAATAGAGATTATTAATAGTGTTGAAAGTGGAACCTTTGGATTGGCAGAGATTAAGACGGAAATAGCTGCAATAGAGAGCGCTGTATTAAATCCTGCATTTGGTTTGGCAGAAATCAAGGCAGAAGTTATAGAAATTCTTGCTATTGTAAACCAAATACTACAGCTCTTATTGTAACCTAATGCACAACTGATAACTCTAAAATATATGCTCATTCACATTTTTCATGAATGAGCATTTATTCTAGAAGGCAATAAAATTTCTTAATGTTATGTTAAATATCCTGACAAACATAAGGAGAAATTAAGAAAGCAGTCACCAGTAATGAATGTAATTAATATTATGTATTGTAATATTTTATGGAGGAGATATTTTGATTACTATCAGCTTATGTATGATCGTTAGAGACGAAGATGAAACAATAGCACGATGTTTGGATACGGTAAAAGACATTGTAGATGAGATAATTGTTGTAGACACTGGGTCCGTGGACAAAACAAAGGATATTCTAAGTAGCTATGCTGCTTATGTTTATGATTTTAAATGGATAGATGACTTTGCAGCAGCAAGAAATTATTCATTTTCTAAAGCAACACAAGACTATATATTATGGCTGGATGCAGATGATGTTTTTTTGGAAGAAGATATAAATAAATTGAGATATTTAAAGGAATATATGGAGCCTTCCGTAGATGTCGTTATGATGAAATATAACCTAGGAGTTGACAACGATAAAAGGGCTGCCTGCACATATTACAGGGAACGTTTGCTTAAAAGAAATAAGAATTTTAAATGGAATGATCCTGTTCATGAGTATATAGAACCTACTGGAACTATAATACGTATGGATATTGGTGTCACTCATAAGAAATTAAAGCAAAGATCATCAAGGAATTTGGATATATTCGAAAAAATGATAGAGAGTGGAAAAGAGTTATCTCACAGAAATTGTTTTTATTATGGAAGAGAACTCAATGTTAATCGAAGATATGATGAGGCGATGGTCTATTTCGAAAAATTCTTATCTAAGGAAGGGGGCTTTTTTTCAAACTATATGGATGCTTGCATTGATTTCTCAAGAATATATACCATGAAAGGAGATAGAAAAAGCGCTATCAAAACATTACTCAGATGTTTTGAGTTTGGAGTACTGCGAGCAGAAATATGCTGTGAACTTGGAATTCAATATGAAGAAATGAAAGATTATGAACGTGCAATATCATGGTATGAGATTTCTACAAAACTCAATAAACCAGGAGATACAATGGGTGCTGTGATGCATGATTACTATAATTATATACCATATGCATCAATGGGTATATGTTATTTTAAACTCAATAACATTCAACAAGCAATTAAGTACAATGAAAAAGCTGCAGAGTTTAAACCAGATTCGTTTGTAGTAAACAATAATCGAAAGTATTTTAATACTTTCTTAACTAGCGAAAAAAAATGAATGTAACTCATTACTATTGCATTACATTCAGAATATCAATGTACACTTAAATTGCTGTTACTCTTTATTGGTTCCACTCTAATTCCAATAACATCACCTCAGTTATATTATACTATATTATTGTTAGCATTTTGTAAACATAAATCCTTATTTTTTATTGCATGGATTTTTATATACCAGTCTTTTTAGTACCCACTGATAAATGTTATCGGTGTAATATTATTCATAGATTATAACGAAAATTATATTGTAATGATTACCTTAATAAATAAAAAAAACATTAATAAAGACTATTTTGGGTGTAACTCGGTGGCAAAACTAAAAACACCATGCTTTAAGCATAGTGTTTTCAAGGTGTGAGTAAGTCTATAAGCCGAGTCCTGTATTAGACAATCATCTATCTAGGCCTATTGTTACCAATAAGCTCAAGCGATACACCCGAGAACGGGACGGGCAGCCCCAAAATGTTCTCCTATTCGATCTTGCTCCAGGTGGGGTTTACATAGCCGCAAAGTCGCCATTGCGCTGGTGAGCTCTTACCTCGCCTTTCCATCCTTGCTAGTATACTAGAAAACTTAGAAAACTAAATTTTATAATACCTTTAGCGGTATATCTCTGTTGCACTTTCCTTAAAGTCGCCTTCACTGGGGGTTATCCAGCACCCTGCCCTACGGAGCTCGGACTTTCCTCTCCTAAAGTACTGCATGCAATACTTTAGCAGCGATTGTCTGGCTTACTCGCAAGACCTATGATATCATACTATTAAAACAAAAGCAATTAAAATGTTACTTAACTCAAATCATGTATATTTTGTACGGTGTGAATTTTATACTTTGTAAAGTTTATATACTTCAGATGTACTTTGAGAAATGATAACCTCATTGTCATATCCACTCTCTAACAATGCTTTTTTGAATTTTTCTCCAAATATTTTAAACGGAACCCACTCCGACGCGAAATGTCCTGCGTCGATCAGCGCTACATTTTTCTCTAATAAATCACAGGCACCATGATATTTAGTATCTCCTGTAATAATACAGTCGGCGCCAAGTTTTATACTCTCATCAAAAAAATCTTCGCCACTTCCATTTATAATAGCAATAGTTTTTATTAAATCATTATCACGACCTACGTACCTTATATATTCTGCATTATATGTTTTTTTTACATTCTCACATAATTCTAATAGCATTATCGGCTCATCCAAAACCACTAATCTACCTAGACCAGAACGAACTACCCCATTATTAGAGTTTACTGATGGCTGAATTATTTTATATTTGTTAAACCCTAAAATTTCAGTAGCAATATCGTTTAAACCACCTTTGGTAGAATCCAAATTTGTATGGCTAGCATATACATTTATATCATTTTTAATAAGCTTTATAATTTTTTTTCCAACTAAGGTGTCAGTTGTTACAGTTTTAGGTTTATTGAAAAGAAGAGGGTGATGACTTAATATGAAATTACATCCTTTTTCCTTTGCCTCACTAATTACATCTATTGTGCAATCTAATGCAATTAATATTTTGGTGACTATTGCATCTTTATCTCCAACCATTAGTCCTACATTATCATAGTCCTCTTTAAGTATAGGTGGAGCAAAACATTCCATAATATTATCAATATCCCTGACTTTTAAAAACATTTTAAAAACTCCTCAAGTTTACTTTTAATGTAATAAATATGTTTTTTTCTATTTTTAGATGTTATTGTATCTTCATTTAATGTATCATATATTTTTGTGTACTTTTGTAATTTATATTCTATAAATTCTTTCATAACAATATGTTTTTTATCTAATAGCACCTTGCTTATCTCATAGTATATACTATCTATAACTACAGGTTTATTGTTGTATTTCACTTTAATAATTTCATAGAATCTACCATCATCGTTGCAAATTTCCTCATTAAGAATATCATATCCAGTATTATACAAATATTCCCTAAGTACTTCTGCGTTCTGAACGGGTTGAAGTATCATATAATCTAATTCCTTAACAACATCTAAGTCACTTTCCATGATATCTCTTATTAAGTTGCCACCCATACCTGCAATAACCGCTACTTCTACTTCTCCCTTTTTAACTGTAGAAAGTCCACTTCCAAGTCTACAACTAATTTGCCTAGATACTTTATTAAGTTCAATATTATTTTTAGCCTTCTCAACAGGCCCTTTATTTATATCAGATGCAATAGCTTTTTTTATCAAACCTCTTTTAACTAAATAAATAGGTACATACCCGTGGTCTGTTCCCACGTCAACAATAGTATCACACTCTTCTATCATGCTTGCAATTAACTTTAATCTTTCGCTAATATCCATACTCCTCATCCTTATCTAAAATTAATTAATATCCTAAATTGTATAATTAAAAATGCTATTGCCACAAGTAATGACAAATAAATATATTTATATGCTGATTTTCTATCGTATTTCGCGCAAAAATAACTTGCATAATACATACAAAAGAGTAGTGCCATATTTAACACTCCATAAACCATCTGTGTAAATGCAAATTGTTTTCCTGTGCCCATTTTTATTGGATTAAACTTCTCATCAAAACTTAGTGGCATAATATTAGGTATTGTATGTTTTAAATACAATATAAGTGGGTTTAGGGTTAATATTAGTATTATTATGCTGACTATTACAAAAGGTATAATAAAGTGCTTATCCTTATGAAGATTATAACTACTATTTATTTTATAATTCCATTCTAAATCATGAATATCATGACTTATTAATTTCTCTTCAAACTTTTTATAATCTAAAGGTGAAACTGCATAACTCATTTGTTTGGTTTTTATATAAAAAACATTTTCATTATCAGTCACAAGCATACTTGATAGTCCAATTTTATCGATTACAAATTTTCCCATAGCACAACTATTCGTAGATATACCATAAAGTCTAACACCTTTAATTATGCCACTTGACAAGGTGTATCCTTCTATTTCACTGAGTGGTATTATTACTTTTTTTAATGACCAAATTGCATAGATTGTTAGCTTTTCTTCATCCATAGTGCATTTAATCGAAACAAACAAAGCTATATAATATACTTGATATACATTACATAATACTAATATGATTTTTAATAAATTATCTACAATATATGAGTTCGTAAATCTAAGTAAAATTAAAATTGATATATTATATATTGCAGTCATTAGAACTATAAACCATAAGCCCTGTCCTCGCCTTGATACGTAACTATCCATTCAATCACCTTCTGAGACACATTATAGCATATTCAAGTCAATATTGTAAATATTGCTACACATTTTTAGATATAAAAAAAACACCTTTAAAAAGGTGTTTAAATCATTGTTATTTTATTTCATGATTATAATTTTCTTTATATGTTCTAATCTAAATAATCTTTAAGTTTTTTACTTCTACTTGGGTGTCTTAATTTACGTAAAGCCTTGGCCTCTATTTGTCTAATTCTCTCACGGGTTACATTAAACTCTTTCCCAACTTCTTCAAGTGTTCTTGCCCGTCCATCATCAAGACCGAATCTTAATCTTAAAACTTTTTCTTCCCTAGGAGTCAATGTATCTAAAACATTAATTAATTGTTCTTTAAGCATTGTAAATGCAGCAGCTTCTGCTGGTGCTAAGGCATCATCATCAGGAATAAAATCACCTAAATGACTATCTTCTTCTTCACCAATAGGGGTTTCAAGTGACACTGGTTCTTGAGCTATTTTCATAATTTCTCTAACTTTTCCAACTGGCATTTCCATTTTTTCAGCTACTTCATCTGGTTGTGGTTCCCGTCCAAGTTCTTGCAGTAACTGCCTCGAAACTCTAATAAGCTTATTTATAGTTTCAACCATATGAACTGGTATTCTTATTGTTCTTGCTTGATCGGCTATCGCTCTAGTTATTGCTTGCCTTATCCACCATGTTGCATAGGTACTAAATTTGAATCCTTTTCTATAATCATATTTTTCTACTGCTTTTATTAATCCTAAATTACCTTCTTGAATAAGATCTAGGAATAACATTCCACGCCCAACATATCTCTTAGCTATACTTACTACTAGTCTTAAATTAGCCTCTGCTAGTTTTTTCTTCGCAGCAAGATCTCCTTCTTCATTTCTTTTAGCAAGATCAATTTCTTCAGCTGACGATAATAAAGAAACCTTTCCAATTTCTTTTAAATACATTCGAACTGGGTCATCTATAGAAATACCTTCTGGTATACTAACATCAAGTTCTTCAGTTTCTGGCTCAGTTTCAGCTTGAGCTCCTGTAGCCGGCGTTGGAGCTTCATGTTGATCTCCTATAACATCTATCTCCATTGATTCTAAAACTTCATAAACTTTTTCTATTTGTTCTGGACTTAAATCTATTTCATAAAGTTCATCCATTACTTCTTTATAAGTTAAGGATCCCTTTTTCTTACCTTTTTCAATTAGCTTTTTGACTATGGTCATTTTTGAACTTTTATCCTTCATCATTTTGCCTCCTTCCTAAATACTATAATTGTTTTAAATCTTTTTGTAATTCTATAAGTTGTTGCGCAAGTTTTATAGATTCTTCTAGTAAGCCTTTTGATTCATACTGTTTGATTTTATTCATAATTTCTTTTTTCGACTCCTCTAACTTGAATTTTTTCAGTTGTTTAATGCAGTCATTTATAAGTTTTTTATGATCTTCTTCATTCCCAGAAAATTCAATTTCCATAGTATTTATCCATTCTTTTGTACATTCTATATCATTACACATAAATTCTATGTTTTTAATTTTTTCAGTTTTTGTTAAGTTTTTGTACTCAACAATTAACTCGTATATACTTTTATGGCTTTGAAGTACTAATTGTTCTACTGACATATTTTCTGTAATATAGTCACAATTTTCTTCATTTATAAACATAAATTTCAATAAATTTCTTTCAGCCTTAATATAAGCTGGCTCTAAGTATAATTTTTGTCCAAAATCTTGTTGTATATTCATTTTTTTTGTTTTTTGTGAATTTTTGTTAATTTCTTCACTTAATAAGTCGTATATTGCTTGTTCTTTGATGCCAGTTTCCTCAGATGCCTTTTTTATATATACATCTTTCTCCACTGGATCTAATTCCATAATAATTTCCGTAACCCTTTTAACATACTGTATTATCATTTCACTATTTGAAAAATTTATTCCATCGCTTGCTCTTTTAATTCTATAATCTATTAATGGAAGGGCATCATCCACTAATTTTTGAAAAGCCTGCTTACCACTTTTTTTTATATATTCGTCAGGATCCTTGCCCATCGGAACTATCAGGACTCTTAAATCAAAACCTTCGTTTTTTAATATTTCAAGTCCCTTTAAAGTTGCGGCTTGACCCGCAAAATCAGCATCAAAAGAAATAATAACTGTGTCTACATGTCTTTTCAATAGCTTTGCTTGATTAATAGTTAGTGCTGTCCCTAGCGATGCAACAACATTCGCAAACCCATATTGATGAAGTGAAATACAATCCATATATCCTTCTACAATTATTATTGTTCGAGATTTATTATTTTTAAGTACAAAATTCAATCCATAAAGATTTAAACCCTTATGAAATAATGGAGTTTCCGGTGAATTTAAATATTTAGGCTTTGAATCGTCTAAAACCCTTCCTCCAAACCCAATGACGCTGCCCTTATAATCAAATACAGGAAACATTATCCTATTTCTAAACCTATCATAATAGGACCCCTTAGGGCTTTTAGTAATTAATCCTATATTGTATAAATCTAATTCAGAGTAACCTTTCTTTTTTAGGTATAATAGCAACCCATCCCATTTGTCAAAAGAAAACCCTAACCCAAATTTTCTCATCGTAGCCTGAGTTATACCTCTATTAACGAAATATTCTTCAGCTTTCTTATCCTTTCTTAAATTATCATAAAAATACCTTGCTGCTTCTACATTGACTTTGTACATCTTAGTGTACATGGCTTTTTGGACATTATTTTCATCATTGTCTACTTCTATACTAATATTGGCTCTCTGTGCGAGTATCCTTGCTGCTTCAGGAAAAGATACATTGCTATCCTTCATAATGAAACTAATTACATTTCCTGCTTCACCACATCCAAAACATTTATAAATTTGTTTCTCGCCAGACACAGTAAAAGAAGGACTCTTCTCATTATGAAAAGGACAAAGCCCAGTGTAATTTCTTCCTGTCTTTTTTAACTTCACTCTTTCAGATATTACATCCACAATATCATTTTGTTCCTTTATTTTTCGGATGACATCTTCAGCAATCAATAGATTATTACCACCTTACTTATATAAATTCACAACATATTTGTATTCGACAAAAAAGTATATTATCCTTCTTTTTTTTCATTTTTTCTTTTATTTTTCTTTTGTAATAATTATGTTCGCTTATATTATATTCTTTATAAAATGCGAATTTCCTTCAAAATTTTTATATTTTATTTTTTTTCTTTATATTATTTCTTCAAAAATCATAATTTGTTCTCAATCCATTTTAATAAATAACAAATTTAGGTACGTATATATTATTAAAAAGCATTAAACAATAATCATCACTCATACCAGAAATATAATCCGCTACCCCTGTGTGTAAGCCTTCCTCCTCAACTATGAGTTTATAAAAATCAGGCATTGATTGTGGATTCTTAAAATAATATTCAAATACATTTGTAACTACAAATTGTGCTTTCTGCCTTTCTTCCTTTAATATCTCACCTTTGTATATATTTTCAAACATGAAATTTCTTAGATTAGCGAGTTCACTTCCAACTATTTCACTAAGTGACACACTTATATTTCCATCATCTAAATTACTTATGGTGTTATATATACAATCCTTAACTAAAGTATCTATTCTTTTCCCATGCTTTTTCCCCAGTACCTCAATAGCACTTTTAGGCAACATTGAATCGGTTAATAATTCTGCTCTTATGGAGTCATCTATATCATGATTTACATATGCAATTTTGTCACTATATCTAACAACTTGACCTTCTAGTGTAGCCGCCTTACCTATTTTAGCAGATAATCCACTATGATTAAGAATACCATCAAGTACTTCCTTACTTAAATTAAGACCGGCTCCTAATTTTTCTATTTTTGTAAGTACTCTAATGCTATTTTCATTATGTTTAAACCCTTGTGGCAAAATATCATTAAGCACCTCTTCACCATTATGAGCAAAAGGTACGTGCCCTATATCATGCCCCATTGCTATAGCTTCTATTAAATCTTCATTTAATCCTATTCCACGGCCTATTGTTTTAGCTATCTGCGCAACTTCTAATGTATGTGTTAATCTTGTTCTATAGTGATCACTACTAGTCTTTATGTATACTTGAGTTTTATGTTTGAGCCTGCGAAAAGATTTACTATATATTATTCTATCTTTGTCAACCATATAACACGTTCTTATATCATCTTCATCTTCTAAATTCTCCCTACCTTTTGAATTTAATGATAATGCCCCATATTTAATAATGCTATTACCTTCGTTCTTTTCTATTTTTTGGCGAATGTTCATAAGCTTCCTCCTGAATAAAAATTTTCTCCAGCATTATCTATCTTATTAAAGTTATCTTATGTTAGTATTCTACAAATCAAATTAATTTCCCTTTTTTTAAGTTAAACGTATATTATTAAAATTTTATTAATATTCTAATAATGTAATAATTTTTTAGGAGTTGTTAAGATGCCCTCTACGGCTAAAAACTATGATAACATAAATTTATTATCTGAAGAAAACGTAAAAAAATGTATTCTACCCCAATACAATTTAGCTAATGCTGATATATCTCAAATTAAATTTAAAGATACGGATAAACAAAGGGCAGTATATAAAGTGGATTACTACGACGAATCGTATTGTTTAAAAAAGGTTTATTATTCAATAAAGGATTTATTATTTGTATACTCAGCCATTGAATGGTTGCATAGAAATAATATCCACGTACCTCGGATCCTTAAAACAAGGACTAATAGCAGATTTGTAAATTATAATAATATGTTATTTATACTTACACCCTGGATTGTAGGCGTAAAATGTGATTATGATAATATAGATCATATTTTAGTATGTAGTACTACTCTTGCAAATATGCATAAAGTAAGTGTTAACTTTAAACCTATATGTGGTAGCTCTATGAAAGAAGACTACAGTTCTTTAAGTACTTCCATATATAAACACTACGAAAGCCTACTTAATTACTCTAACCTAGCTTATAATTATAACGATACTTTTTCAAAATTATATCTTGAGCATTTTGAAACAAGTAGCAATCTAGCTAAGTGCTCTGCAAACATTGCGTATGACATAAATTCAAATAATCTTACAAAATCATTGTGTCATCTTGACTATGTTAATAAAAATATTATATTCGATACTAATAATGAGATATGGGTAATTGATTTCGATAAATGTAGAAATGATTATTGCGCGCATGATATTTCCTATTCATTGAGACGCTTACTTAAAAGAGATAGTACAAAATGGGATATAGAACTAGCAATAAGTTTCTTAGAATTGTATGATAAAATTTTCCCTTTAACATTAGACGATTATAAATATATTCTTGTATATTTAGCTTTTCCTCAAAGATACTGGAAAATATCAAGAGATTATTATGGTAACATTAATAAATGCAATAAGAAAGCCTTCCTAAATCTACTAAATAACGCAACTAACAAAAATGCATATCAATTAGATTTTGTTGAAAAATTTAAGTGTTATATAAATAATAAATTTAAAACAAATCTATAATAACATAATTAAATAAATAAAAAGCCGCTCTAATGAACCGACACCTGTCAAGTAGACACGTAAAATAATTAAAAATGTATAAGATGATGCGATCAAATTGTTGGTCGCATTTCTTATGCAGTGTGTTTGTTCTTCTTTGCTT
>NZ_JAHLEB010000089.1 GCF_018861735.1 Clostridium lacusfryxellense
TTTGTAAATAAACACCTATTATTATGGTGAGTCTTTTAGAAATAATTACTGGTGACACAAGGGTTTAGTCGAAGACTCACCATAATGAAACTCTCTACATAATGCCTCAAAGTGTGTACAGTTACATGCTTAGTAATATTAGTTTTTTTTATCGATTTCTTGAGCATTTTTTGAACACTACGTGGAGTTATAGAATCTGTACGACCATTTCCAGAAAACAAATATTCCGTAGGATGATATATTCGCCAATACTCTCTGAGAATTTCTAAATTTGATTTTGACAACAATGAATATCTATCTTTTTTTCCCTTTCCCTCCCTAATTAATATTTGCATGTTTTTACTATCAATATCTGTTATTTTTAGATTACAAACCTCACTAACTCTTAATCCTGCGGAGTAGACCGTCATAAGAATTGTCCTATGCTTAAGGTTATCAGTAACATCAAAGATAGACTTAACTTCCTCAGGAGACAAAACAGAAGGTAATTTTTTTGGTTCTTTAATCCTAAAAATTTTGTCCATATTCCAATATCTATTAAGTGTTATAGTATAAAAAAATTTAAGACCTGAATTAATATAATTAACGCTACCTTCACTTAACTTTTTTTCCATGATACAATAATGTAGATACTCACGTATGTCTTTTTCTTTTAAAAGCTCTGGTGCTTTATCGTAATATTTAGAAAAATTACTAACGTGACCAATATAGCGTTTTATGGTATTTGGGCTATATCCCTTTAGTTCCATATCCATTTTCATTTTTTCTCTTAATTCCGACATTAATAATAACACTCCCTTATTTTTTATTTCAACAATAAAAGTTTATAGGAAGTGTGAATTATAATAAAGTAGTATCTTATTTAAGATGCTATTTTTTTTATCTTATTAAGTAAAAAAGCAAAATTAAAGTAATTAGTACTCGTCTACCACCGTCTTTAGCGGTTTAGTTCTTGTATAGAAACACGAACTTTAGCTATATTACTACGTTTCTAAACACCTAACATCTAATTTATGCGAAAGGCGAACTTTTGATTGATAAAACGCGAACTTATACTATAATTAAGTTAATGGTTAATAAATAAATTATGGAAAGAGCGTGTAAATAAATGGTAGCATTAACAACAGATCAATATAAAAATATAATAGAAGTTATGAAACTAGGATTTAAAGTTGGAGATAAAGAATTTAGAGGAAATAATAGAATTGCAACTGCTTTAGTAATTCAAGCAAATTTAGGTTTAAGGATTGGAGATATATTAAATTTAAGGTTGCAGGATATAATTCGGGATGGAGATCGGTATCGGTTAAATATAGTAGAGGAAAAAACAGAGAAGAGAAGATCATTTACTGTTCCAGCTGAAATTTATAATTATATAAAAATGTATGTACTTGAAAATAACATAAGGGTAACTGCAAGGATTTTTAATATAACTGTTAGAGCAGCGCAAAAACAATTAAAATTAGTTACAGAGTATTTGAAGCTAGAGAATATATCAACTCATTCCTTTAGTTATCTATAGGTTAAATATATAATATAAATTACGTAAACCACGCTAATAGCGGGGCTTTTTTTTACGTAAAATTATAGTTATCTATAGTAATTATTTTACGTATATTACCTAGTTAAAGTGGGCAAATTAATGAGAGATTTTAGTACTAACAAAAGGAGTTATTATGAAAGTTCAAACTGTTAGGATCCCTAATATCAATAAAAAATCATGGATTGTTATAGGCGGTGATTTTTTACCTATAGAACCTATATCAGAGTTTATAAAATATATGGAGAACATAGAATATTCACCTAATACAATACGTTCCTATACATATCATCTTAAACTCTATTGGGAATATGTAAACGCTGCTGAACTAGAGTGGACTAAAGTTTCCTTAAGTGAAATTGCTAATTTCGTAGCCTGGCTTAGAAATCCACAGTTAGGGGTAGCCTTAATTCATCAGCAGCAATCCAAAAGAAGTGAATCTACAATAAATGCTATATTAACATGTGTATCAATGTTTTATGAATTCCATGAAAGAAATAATACTAGTATTAAAGAACTTAACACCAATCGTTATCAGAACACCCCTCATAAATACAAAGGGTTACTATATCATATTAATAAAGGTAAACCTGTAAAAAGCAGTATGATTAAATTAAAAGTACCAAAGAAAATACCTAAAACATTAACTCAAGAACAAATATTGCAAATAATAAATGCTTGTAATTGTATAAGAGATAAATTTTTAGTAAGTTTGGTTTATGAAACGGGTATGCGTATAGGTCAGGCTTTAGGGTTAAGACATGAAGATATACGTTCCTTTGATAACACAATTGATATTATTTATCGTGATGAAAATATTAATAATGCAAGATCTAAGTCTAAAGACCAAAATACTATTCATGTATCTAAAGAATTAATGACATTATATACAGATTATATTGTTCATGAATTTGGTGAAACAGATAGCGATTATGTTTTTGTTAACTTGTGGAAGGGAACTATAGGTGAACCCATGAGATATGAAACAGCAGTGGATATATTTAATAGATTAAGTAAAAAAATCGGTATTCATATACATTGGCATATGTTGAGGCATACTCATGCAACTGAATTAATTAGAAATGGCTGGGATGCTGCATATGTGCAAAAAAGACTGGGACATAAAAACATACAAACTACTATGAATACTTATATTCATTTAACAGATGAAGATATGAAGGAAGCATATAAAAAGTATTCAGATAAGATAAAGAGGTAATTTTATGAATGTAGATAATATATTGCTTTTATATTCAGAAGAAAAACAAAATAGGTTAAACGAAGAATTAAAAGGCTTCTGGAAAGAAGATATATGGATAATTAATGATGCGCCTGTTAATCAAGAGAAAAAAACTATCCATGATTATAAAGTATCTTTTAAATGTAGATCAAACAATCTAAAAACAGAGATAAAATATGCTTGTATGTATAAATTTAAAAATAATGAATGGGTTATTACATACACTTTAAGATTGCGTAATATTAAAATTATTATTAAGTGGATTGATGATTCAGGTATTAGTGTTAAATCATTTATGCTGAAAAATCTAAATGAATGGGAAGAATCACTAACCAATTATTTAAAAGAAAACAATATGGTTAGGCAATACAAAAAAGAAAGAATTGATGCTAGTCAAAATAAGAAAATTTCAATTGAAGTAGATCCTGCTGTTTCAGTTTTACGTCAAATCTATCGTACAATTGCAGATGTATATGATGAAAGAACTAAATATGATAGAGAGGTATGGGATTTAAGAGAATTAGGTATTAAAATTGATAAATCAAGGTCAGGTTATAAATTGAATTTTTCTAAAATAACTCAATCATGGCTTAATAAAGCTACAAAAAAATTTATGGCCTATAATTTAACTATCAATTCACCTTCCCATTGCATGTATCATATACAGGGATTAAATTGTTTTTCAGCATTTATTAAAGATAAACATCCGCAAATCAACCCATCAGAAATTAATAGAGAAATTATGTTTAATTATTTATATTATCTTCATGATATTGGCTTATCTAAAGGCACAAAGCAACACTATATTATAAATATCAGAAGTTTTTTTGAAAAATGTAGTCAGGAATATTGGCTAGACATTACTGAAAGTCGTTTAATTTATAGTGAAGATATTCCATGTAGAGATAAAAATGTACCTAGATATATTCCGCTCAATGTTGTATTACAATTAAATCAGCATTTAGACTCATTACCTGAAGTAATAATGCGGATGGTATTAATTCTTCAAGACTGTGGAATGAGGGTTACTGAGCTTTGTAATATGCCATTTGATTGTACTATGAAGGATGATTGTGAAGATTATTTTCTTAGGTACTATCAAGGTAAAATGAAAAAAGAACATAGCATTCCTATTACTAAAGAAATATCCAAGGTTATTATTGAGCAGCAAAAGTTTATAGTTTCTCAAAAATTACAATCATATGGTTTACTTTTTTGTAGTAAAAATGGTGAACCCATAAAACAAAGACATTTCAATACAATTCTAAATAAGATGGCATATGATAAAGAAATTCGTGATGATAAAGGAAATTTGTATAGATTTAAATCTCATCAATTTAGGCATACAGTTGGAACTACAATGATAAATAATGGAGTTCCCCAGCATATTGTTCAGCGTTACTTAGGACATGAAAGCCCTGAAATGACTAATCATTATGCTGAAATTCATGATAAAACTATGAAAAAGGCATTTGAAGAATATAGCAAAAAAACTGTAAATATACTTGGTGAAATAATTGAAAAAGAATCCTATGTTAACAATATAGATTTACAATGGTTAAAAAAGAATATACTAGCTCAAGCTCTACCTAATGGATACTGTGGCCTCCCAGCAGTTCTTGGAACATGTCCTCATGCTAATGGTTGTTTAACATGTGATAAATTTAGAACAGATATAAGTTTTTTAAGTCGACATAAAGCACAGTTAAATGAAACTAATAGAATACTAGTTGAATCCAAGAAAAATAATTGGCTACGTCAAGTTGAAATGAACCAACGTGTTAAAGCAAATTTAGAAGAAATTATTACTGCATTAGAAGATAAAGGAGTTACTCATTATGACAACTAACTTAGAATCATGGTCTAGAAATAAGCAGTTAATTTTAAACGATAAACTTACTGATATGTGGGCAGAAGATATTTGGACATTTAATAATTCAGATTGTAAAAATCAAAAATGGCATATTAATTTTTCTTGTAAATCTAATTCAATAAATACTGAATTAAAGTTTGCTTGTAATTATAAATTCAAGAATAATGTCTGGTCTCCAAAAACTAGAAAATTAGCTACATTTATTCATAGAATAATTAAATGGCTTAATAAACAAATCAAAAATGAAATAAGTTTAATGGCTAAATCCTGTGAGAAATGGATTATTTCCTTTCGTACTTTTTTGATTAGTGAAGGTAGATGGCATACTGCTAACAGATTAGTTATAAATGGCAATCAAGAATTAAAGACTTATGAAAAAGAAGATGAGTGTATATATATTTTTAATGGAATTTATAAAGTACTTCAAGAGTATTATGATGAAAGACCAGAATATGAAAAAGATATTTGGGACTTAAGAAAATTAGGGTATGAAATTAATAAAGCTACTCCACATTACAAATTAAATTTTGGAAAAATCCATCAAAAGTGGATAAAGGATGTTGCTAAAATATATATAAAGTATAATTTAATTAAAAATTCTATAGCAAATTCAATTAATAAATTGTTTGCTTTAAACCATTTTTCAGAATTTTTGTATGAAAATTATCCGCTTATAGAAGCATCTAATATTGATAGAGAATTAATTATAAATTATCTTTCTTATATCTCAAGCAAGAATATATCCACTAATTCTAAAAATCAGTATGTTATAAGTCTTAGAAACTTTTTAGAAATTTGTGGCAAACAAGAGTGGGGGGACATTACTTCAAAGCCACTTATATATAATGAAGATCTTCCGCAGCGTACTGAAAAACAGCCTCGTTTTATACCTGAAAGTGTTATGAAACAGCTTAATGAACATTTACACGAATTACCCCTTCATATTATGAGAATGGTATTAATTATTCAAGAATGTGGTATGAGAATTAGTGAACTTTGCACAATACCATTTAATTGTTTAGAGCAAGATTCAACTGGAGATTGGTTTCTTTTATATTATCAAATTAAAACTAAAAAAGAACACCGCATTCCTATTAAAAATGAGATAGTAGCAATTATACAAAAGCAACAGCATGAAGATATAAAACAAGTCATTAAAGAACCTAAATATCTCTTTTATGACTTGAAAGAAAGAATTATAACTAGACAGGTATTTTCAAATGCCCTAAACAAAATGGCATATAATAATAAAATCTGTGATGATGCTGGTGAACTTTTTAGGTTTAAAGCTCATGGATTTCGTCATACAGTAGGAACTCGTATGATAAATAACGATGTACCTCAATATATTATCCAGCGTTATTTAGGTCATGAATGTTCTAGAAGTACCAGTGGTTATGCACATATTTTAGATCAAACATTAAAAAAAGAATTCGCAGTGTTTAAGGGTAAGATGATTGATGTAAATGGCAAAATAATTAATGATAATTCTTCACCAGATAATGTTGAACTGCAGTGGCTTAAAAAGAATGTAATGGTTCAAACATTGCCTAATGGATATTGCTGTTTGCCAGTATCCTCGGAAGAATGTCCTCATGCTAATGCATGTTTAACCTGTACTCATTTCCGCACTGATCCAGGCTTTTTAGATATGCACAAAAAACAATTAGAATCTACAGAAAAAATAATGAAAGAAGCTGAAAATAAAGGATGGAAGCGAATATTGGAAATGAATCAAAAAATAAAAGAAAATCTAGAACACATTATTTCAACGTTAGAAGGTGATGAAAATAACACATAAACGTAATATTGAAGGATTAATTGAAAGTGCTAAGAAACGGCGTGATGAAACATTAAAAAGAGCAGATGAAGGAATTAAGAAGTTAATTAAAGAGGGCAAATCTATTAATTTTAAAACATTATCTGAAGCAGCTAATATTTCTACAACATGGATTTATAAACAACCTGAAATTAGTGAAAGAATTAAAATGCTTCGCAGTCAGGAGAAAGGAAACGCTATTGCAAAACCTAGAATAAAAACAAGTGACGCTTCAAAAGATGCAATGTGTGCAGCCTTTAAAAATCGTATTAAACAACTTGAAGAAGAAAATAAAACGTTAAAAAAACAAATTGAAGTACTATATGGTCAGATATATAAACAATAGTTAACTATTGTTTATAATGGTATAATTTACTTATAAGTAAGGTTGGTTATTCCAAAATAACTTGGCTTGATAATGATATTTTTTAGAATATATGAGAGATATGTTATAAATTTGTAACAACTGTATTGTATACTTATTGAAGTAAGGGGGTTAGGCTATGAATAATAATATACTTATAATTGAAGACGATGAATGTATAAGAGAAATTTTAACATATTCACTTAAAGAAGAAGGGTTTAAAGTATTTGAAGCTGCAAGCGGTATAGAAGGATTAAAAATCTTAGAAAATCAATATATAGAATTAATTATACTGGATTTAATGTTACCTGATATAAGTGGCTTTGAAATATGTAAGAAGGTATCAGTAGAATATAAAATTCCTATAATAATGCTTACAGCAAAAAATGATATTATGGACAAAATAGTAGGATTAGAACTTGGAGCAGACGATTATATTACTAAGCCTTTTGACATAAGAGAAGTAGTTGCAAGAGCAAAAGTTAGTATAAGAAGAATAGAACAATTTAAAAATATTAAAGATATAAAAAATATTATAAAATTAGAAAAAAATGTAACAATATTTAAAGATAGCTATGAAGTATTTAAGGGAGATAAATTAGTGAATCTTACAGCAAAAGAGTATGAATTGCTATATAAACTGGCAGAGAATAGGGGGAAAGTATTTTCACGTGATAAACTTTTAGAAACCATATGGGGGTTTGATTTTGAAGGTGAAAGCAGAACTGTAGATGTCCATATTCAAAGGTTAAGAAAAAAATTATCTAGTGATAAAAACAACTCAGTGATAAAAACCGTATTTGGAGTAGGTTATAAGATTCTGTAGGAAGGGGATTTATTTTTCATGAAAATGTCTATAAAACGTAAATTTATCATTGGGCTTTTGGTTATATTTTATATAGGATATAACACAATGAGCTTTTTTATGAATAAGCTTATTGTAGAAAATAATAAAGATATAATAAGTAAGGAATTAGTAACCTTTGAAAAAGATTTGAACACATATTTAAGACAGTATTTTGAATTGAAAAATAAGGATATGTATTCTAATAATTTTAATAATTCTAGTAATGATATAGCTTCAGATTTGTCTATAAAGGTTGGAAATAGAATAATGATTTACTCCTATGACGGAAAATTTTTAGTTGATTCTGCAAATGCAAATGGAAAAGTACTAAATTATGAGGACAGTGATAATAAAAACAACTATAGTGATGAAGATTTAAAATTATCTATTGATAACAAGTCTGCATTTACAATAGTACCCGTTAAAGATAAATATTTAGTTGTTTTTTCATGTCCTGTTATAAACAACAAAAAAAGTATAGGGATTGTTAGATCTGTTATGGATTATTCGGAAATATTTAGTTCTAGTAAAAATTTGTTAAAGCTAACCAACACCTTTGTATTATTAGTTTTCGGAGTGATTTTTTTATTTGTAGTATTGTTAGCTACAAAAATAACTATACCAATATTGAAATTGAGTAAGGTTATAAAAGAGGTTGCAAAAGGCAATTTTGAGGAGAATATAAATATTACTTCCAAAGATGAGATAGAGGAATTATCCTTAAATTTCAATAAAATGAAAAATAGAATAAAAAATCAAATAGAAACTATAGAAAATGACAGAGATGATTTGAGAATGATTGCAGGCCATAGGAAAATTTTCTTTGATAATATAACTCATGAAATGAAAACTCCTTTGACTATAATATCTGGATATTGTCAAATACTCCTTAAGCAAGACTTTAAGGACAAAGAATTCGCTAGGAAAAGTATAAAAAAGATAAATGATGAAAGTGAAAGAATGCATAATATGGTAATTGAACTATTAGAAATATCAAAGGTTGAGTCAAACATAACTTCCTATATAGAAGAAGAAGTTAATGTATCACAAATTTTAGATGCAGCATGTAATGATATGAAAATAAGAGCAAATAAATATGAAATACATATAGAAAAAGTTATAGATAAAGAGGTTATTGTATTAGGTAATCCAAACGAGATTAGAAGGGTAATTATAAATATAATAGATAATTCTATTAAGTATGGCAATGTTAACTCTACCATAAGTGTAAAGTTATCCAAGGAAAATGGTAACTGTAATATAATTATTAAAGATAAAGGACAAGGAATACCTTCTAATAAGTTAGAAATGATATTTGAACCTTTTTATAGGGTGAATAAACAAACTTCAAGAGAATCAGGAAGTTCTGGATTGGGACTATCTATAGTAAAAAAAATTATAGATAAACATAACGGAAGTATAAAAATAATTAGTCAGGAGAGAAAAGGCACTGAAGTACATATAGTAATTCCTCTAAAAGTTTACAACATTGTAACATCATGTTAACTCAATGTTACAACTTTTGTTTATAATTAACTTATAAAATTTAAATTTAGGAGGAAGAAATTATGGGACAAGGAAATAAAAATTGGAAAGTAGGGGCCGTAGTTGTAGGAATATTAGTGTTAGGGGCAGTTAGTGTAGTATATTCATACTCCAAGCCTTTAATGGCAAGTAATAATTCTGTAGTGCTGTCGGATAACAAATTAAAGGCAAATGACTCAGATGAATATAAGCCACTTCAAGTAGTAAAGAGTGAAAAAACAGATATGATAGAAGGCCTTAATAATATGATAGGCATAGTAGGAGATAACCAAGCTATTGTTCAAATAGGACTCAGTAGAAAGGATATAGAGTCAAAAATTAAAAAATTTGATAATGTAAATGAAGAATCTAAGTTTATTAAGGAGGTTATCGGAGGTACCTATAAAATTAACTTATCTACTTTTGAAAAATCACCTTCTAATTTGGAAGATGGAGCTATAATTTCTCCCGATAATACAAAGTATATATATGATACAAAGGAAAATGGTGAAAGTTACCATTATATAGTTGATATAAAAACCAATACCAAAAAGATAATTAATGTTAAGGGCAATATATTGCTGGGGTGGTCTACAAATAGTAAATATATAGTAGGGTTATCATCTGCTAAAAGCCCATTAATAGTTGTATATGACGTTGAAAATGACAAATTGAAAGAATTTAAAGAGGGTAATCAGAGAATAAACCCATTTTCAGGTGTTTATAGCAATAATGGAAAAGATGTTTATTTTGTAGGTACTACTAGTGCGAAAAACAATGAAAAAACAATTATAACAGAAGGAATTTATAAGCTAAGTACAGATGATGGAAAAGTGCAACCTGTTATGATTTTACCAGAGGCTGAATTAAAATCACTTAGAAATCGTATAGTTAACTATGGGTTTAGTGTTGTTAACGATGGACAAAAAATAGTTTTTGAGGCAGATATAAATGGGGAAGATGGCTTATTTATTTATGATGTAAATAGTAAAAAAACTAATAAATTTGCACAATCAGTAGGAAGCCATCTTGTTCCATTTTGGATTTCTCCGGACGAAAATAAAATTGTTTATGCAACGTATAGCGGTGAAGATGATAAAGGAGTATGGAGTATATATGTTGCAAAGTTTAACGGAAACGAAATAGTTAATAAGATTTTATTACTTAAAGATATAAATTATTATAATGGACTTAATCAGAATGGAGTATTTTGGAATAATGATAGCAATAAAGTTACGATTTTCGAATCTAAAATTTTTAATTTAGATGGTAGGTTCTTTGCTGAAAATGGAATTATTCATGGCATACATTTAAAATAGAAAAAAGCAATCCTATTTAGAATAGTTATGAAAGACTTCATTAAATGATAATACTTTTGATGATTCTCTCAAAATGAGTTAGTTAAATTATTTTAAATATATAAACAAGTCTCAAAAACGTTCGTTTTTGAGACTTGTTTTAGTTTTAAGTATTTTTCTATAAAATATCATCAAAACCATATCAAAACTTATCTCAAAATCATAGTATTAATACTTGACCACTAAGTTAAGT
>NZ_JAHLEB010000090.1 GCF_018861735.1 Clostridium lacusfryxellense
TTTTAGTCTTACGACTAAATTTTACTTTATACTAAAGTAATTGACTGGTTTAACAAAATATTATTTTGCTAAGTTTACCTATTTCTCTGTTTAATTTTCAAAGACCAATTTAATTTGTCATCATGTGACGACTTCTACAACTTTACCACTTATCTATTCATCTGTCAACAGTTTTTTTAATGTTTTAAATTAAGTTTTCTGCGACCGTATTTCCTTGCATTGCTTAGTAACAGCAACATGTAATATCTTATCATAATTATTTTTATCCGTTTTATAAATCACAGCACTTATTTTAATATAAGCTCATAATAATCTTATTTTCTCACTTATTCTACGTTTTTCTCATACTGATACACTAGGATTAGTATACATATTATACTCTCATATAATCAGCCTACCCATTTGAATTTGCTACGATATAAATTCTAATTAAAGTCATAGTTTCTAATATAATTTAAATGTAAATTGTATTACTAATTGCTCTTGACCTTATAGAAAACCATGTGATCTCGCCATTCTCCATTTATATATAAGTATTTTTTACTTATACCAAGCTCTTCAAACCCACATCTTCTTAAAACACCTTGTGATCTTTCATTATATATTAAAGTGCTAGCTTCTATTCTATGCAACTCTAATTCGTTGAAAGAATATGCTACTACAATTCCAACAGCCTCTTTCATATATCCTTTACCTTGTTCATTCTCATCCATAGAATAACCTATAAAAGCATTCTTAAAAACGCCCATAACTATATTCGATATTCTTATTTTACCAATAAGCTTATCCTTCTTATATATTCCAAAATTGATACCATTGCCATTTAGAAATTGCTTATAACTTTCTATTAGAGTACGCTTTTGACTTTCTAAAGTATAAAAACTCTCCTCTCTAGAAGGTTCAAAGGACCTTAAAAACTCCCTGTTTCTTAAATGAAATTCTAACACTGCTTCTGCATCACTCGGGTCTAATACCCTGATTTCAATATTGCTACCTTTAATCTTAACATCTTTTTTTATCGAATTTCTAGCAAATATAAAACTATTTATACCAAACATCATTTCTGATTGGTAATTAGATTTATTTATTATACTATCTGCTATCATACCCTCTAACTCAAATCCTATATCAGTGAAAGCACTTATATTTATATTTTCATCAGCTATGACATTCACTTTGTTCATACCCATGTTTTTAAACAAAATATTAAGCATAATATTTAATGTGTCTTTTATGTACTCATAACTACCATTCGTACCCTTGTGAAATTTCAATCTGAATTGACAGAACTTGTTTTTTTTATCTAACTCCACTATAAATATTCTTCCTAGTGTAATACTATTATTATCCTTTATTATATACTCTCTTTCATTTCCTTTTAAAGCTTCTAAACTAACGTACTTCCCCTTGTTCATTATTAACTCCTTTATCTACGCTAAAATCATTAATTTAAGTTTAATTGTTACCTTCTTAATCATACTCAGTATATCATATTAGATTACTATATTATATTTTTGTTCAATAGCTTTTAAAGTTTTGTTATACTTACATAGTATCAAAAATAAAAAAAGAAAGGTTTGAGCACAATGAATAAACAAAATACTAATAAATTAAAATTATTTCTAATGGGACTTGAAAATAGATTCTCACAGGACTGCTTAATATTTAAACAAATTAACACCTCATTCATAACAGGTCTAAAAGAATTTAAAGGCATAGGTCTCTATAATAATGGAAATATAAACTATAACTTTAATGGAAAAACAGAATCCCTTACTATAAATCGATTATTTGAAAATATCATTAAAGAAGCAGAAAACTATGAGTCCTTATCTTTGATTTATAGTGAAAGAGGTTCTGCAATTTTAATTTTGGCAGATAATAAAAATGTAACTATGAAGAATATAGATGTGAACACTATAAAAGATGAAGAAATAAAAAATATTACATCTAAAACTACTTCTAATAATATTAATGTGGCTACCTCTACACTTCTAAATAGAGATTACTATGTAAAAACTGGCAGCGCAGATGCCCTACTAAAAGAAATAGGCATAATGAGCAAAGATGGTAAAATTAAAAATGATAAAATAAGAAAGTATAATCAAATTGATCATTATGTGGAATTATTAGATGGCATTTTAGATAAACTTCCTAAACACCAGATAATAAACATATTAGATTGTGGTTGTGGAAAATCTTATTTGTCTTTCGTTCTTAACTATTATATGACTGAAGTTAAAAGAAAAAAATGCCACTTTATTGGTCTTGATTACTCAGAATCTGTAATACAATCTTCTATAAGTATGGCTAAGAATTTAAATTATAGAAATATGGAGTTCCACGCTATAGATATTAAGAATTATGTTCCTGATAAACATATAAACGTAGTATTGTCCTTGCATGCTTGTGATACGGCTACTGACATGGCCCTGGCATTAGGTATAAAAGTAAACTCAGATGTAATCATTGCAGTTCCCTGCTGTCATAAGGAAATGTTAACTCAATATTCTTATGGGCCTTTTAAAACTATACTAAAACAAGGCGTATTTAAAACAAGAATGGCCGATATCCTAACAGATGGAATGCGCTCATTAATGCTAGAAGCTAAAGGATATGATGTTTCTGTGGTGGAGTATATATCTCCTCTAGAAACTCCCAAAAACTTAATGATAAGAGCAATAAAAACTACAACTGAAAATGATAAAGCTATGGATGAATATATATCCTTAATGAGTAGTTTAAATATATATCCTGCATTATATTCATTTTTAAATGAATATGAAATGTAATTATAATATTATTTATAGTACAAAAAGATAAGGGTGTTTTAGATTTCACTCTTATCTTTTACTTATTTAAATTCAACTTTAACCTGTATAACAAAACATTAACTCTTCTTTTTAATTAAATCCTTAATCACTTCTCCACCAATTATCATTCCTGCCACTGGAGGAACAAATGATATACTACCTGGAATCTGTCTTTTCATAGCACATTTTTTTGATCCCCCTGTACATACGCAGCCCTCTTTACATGTCATTACCTCATCTATCTTTGGCTTAATCGGAGTTTCTTCTGAGTAAACAACCTTCAATTTGTCAACATTTCTATGTCTGAGTTCCTGCCTCATAACCCTTGCAAGTGGACATACTTTTGTATCATAAATATCTGCAACTTTAAATAGAGTTGGATCTAATTTATTGCCCGTACCTAAACAGCATATAATATCAATTTTACGTTGCTGACAGTGTTCAACTAACGCTAATTTCGAAGCTACTGTATCTATTGCATCTACTACATAATCTACATCATCAGTAATTATATCCCCCATATTCTCTGCAGTTACAAAAGTTTCATGAGTGATAACTTCACATTTAGGATTTATTTCGAGTATTCTATCCTTCATTACTAATACCTTACTCTTGCCTATAGTATTAAATGTAGCATGTATTTGCCTATTTAAATTTGTTAAGCATATTGTATCGTCATCTATTAATACCAGTTTCCCAACACCAGCTCTTACTAGTGCTTCAACTGTATAACTACCTACTCCACCTATTCCGAAAACTACTACTTTACTTTCTTGTAATTTATTTAAACTATCCGTACCTATTAGTAACTCGGTTCTTGACAATGAATGCTGTGGCATATCTTTTTTCTCCTTTGTAATATATCTTATTTTATAATCTAATTATACCCTATATATTAAAAAAAACCACGCATCTGCGTGGTCTTTTTCACTATTTAATTAGCTTCATTTTATCATGACCTAAAATTACAGTTCATGCACAAATATACCGCTTTGTAATTTTGGTTCGAACCAAGTTGATTTAGGAGGCATTACTTTTCCTGAATTTGCTATATCCATTAAATCGTCCATAGTTGTAGGACACATAGAGAATGCAACTCTCATGCCGCCCCCAACTCTTCTTTCAAGTTCCCCAAGGCCTCTTATACCACCTATAAAATCAATCCTAGAATTTGTTCTTGGGTCATCGATACCTAAAATAGGTTCAAGCAAATTCTTTTGAAGTATCGAAACATCAAGTCTTTCTACTGGATCACTCATATTAAATGTCCCTTCTTTAGCTGCTAGTTTATACCACTTGCCATCCAGGAACATTCCATATGTTCTTTGCACATTCGGCTTAAATTGCCCTTCCTCACTACATTGGGTTACATCAAATTTTTCAGAAACTTTTTTTAAGAATTCTTCGTTCGTGTTTCCGAATAAATCTGCAACAACTCTATTATAATCCATTATATATAAATCATTGTCTGGAAATATAACCGATAAGAAAAAATTAAATTCTTCATTACCATTAAATGATGGATTATCTTGCCTTCTCTTTAGTCCAACTTTAACCGCTGATGCTGATCTATGATGGCCATCTGCAATATATAAATAATCCGTTTTAGCAAATATAGTTGATAACTTATTAATAATAACTTCATCATCTATAACCCATATAATTTGAGATACCTCATCGCCAGATTTAAAATCATAAACTGGTGTTTTAGTCCCCGTCCAATTCTTTACTATATCGTCTATTTCATCTTTATGTCTGTAAGTTAAAAATATTGGACCTGTATTAGAATTTGTATAATCAATATGATTAAATCTATCAAGCTCTTTATCTGCTCTTGTATGCTCATGTTTTTTAATTACATCATTTATATAGTCATCAATTGAAGTGCAAGCAACTATACCAGTTTGAGGTCTTCCGTTCATAATCTGCCTATATATATACATACATGGCTTCTCATCTTGAACATATACTTTATCCTTAATCATTCTTTGGAGATTTTCTCTAGCTTTAAGGTAAACTTGCTGATCGTGAATATCTATATCTTCATATAAATCCACTTCTGGTTTATCAACATGTAAAAATGAATAAGGTTTCCCTTTTACCATATCCCTAGCTTCCTTGCTATCCATTACATCATAAGGAAGCGCTGCTACTTTCTCTACTAAATCTAATTGTGGTCTATATGATCTAAAAGGTCTTACTACTGCCATAATTGTTCCTCCTGAGTTTGAGTAGTTTATTTAAAATACTCTAAAATGATACTTGTTATTTCAGTGCCTATTCTTGTTTGCGCTTCTGCTGTTGCAGCGCCAATATGTGGAGTTACCGAAACTTTTGGATGATTAACTAACTCTTCATTTCTTGTTGGTTCCTCAACAAATACATCTACCCCAGCTCCCGCTAGTTTACCACTATCTAAAGCTTCCACTAAAGCCGCTTCATCAACCACTCCGCCTCTTGCGCAGTTAATTAAGAATGCTCCCTCCTTCATCATATCAAGTTGATCTTTTCCTATAGTAGCTCCGTGCTTCTTAATGAATGGTATGTGTAATGATACGTAATCTGCTTTCTTTAATAAGTCATCTAATTCAAAGAATTCATATTCATCGCAATCATTAACTTTGCCTACTATGTCAGTGTATATAACCTTCATACCAAGTGCAGTTGCTTTTTTAGCTAGTTCTCTAGATATTCTTCCAAAACCTACCAAACCTAAAATCTTACCAGCAATTTCTACGCCCACATATTTTTTCTTGTCCCATATACCTTGCCTCATAGCTACATTAGAAATATTAATAAACCTAGACACTGCGAACATATGTGCAATCGCAAGTTCGGCTACAGATGCACTACTTGCATTTGGGGTATTAGTAACCTTTATTCCATTTTCAATTGCATAGGCAACATCGATATTATCAACTCCAACTCCCCCACGAATTATAAGTTTTAGTCTTCCTGCTCCTACTGCTTTATCAATTACTGGTTGTCTAAGTTTTGTTGCAGATCTAACAACAATTACATCAAAATCTTTTAATTTTTCACCTAATATATCGGCCTCATAAAACTCTTGTACAACTTCAAACCCTTTAGCTTTTAATTCTTTAATAGCACTTTTCTCCATACCATCTGTAACTAATACTCTAATCATTGTAATCCTCCTCTTTATAATAAATAAACCTTTTCATTAATTACTATAACTTAAATTAAGAATGAAAAATTATATTATAATTTTCATTCTTAATTTTTTATTCTTGCCTATTTAAGCATCAAAATTTCGTTAATTATTTCCAATAAATTTGTTATCTCTTGTGTCGTGGTTTCAGCCATATGGGCAATTCTAAAAGTCTTATCTTTTAATTTTCCATATCCATTAGAAATAACTATATTTTTCTCTCCTAGTTTCTTGTTTAAGTCAGAAATATCAATTTCTCTTGTGTTTTTAACACATGTCAAAGTATTTGACATAAACTTTTCATCAGGAAATATTTCAAAGTTTTTCCTAGCCCATGCTCTAACAATTTCAGCACAAGCAATATGCCTACTATATCTGTTTTCTAACCCTTCTTCTAATATCTTATCTAATTGATAATCTAAAGCAAACATATGTGAAAGTGATGGTGTAGATGGATATTGGTAATCTTTCTTTTGTATATAATCATACAATCCTAATAGATCAAAATATACTCCTCTATTAGTAACTTGTTTAGCTCTTTCTACTGCTTTTTTTGAGAAAGTACAAATAGCCATTCCTGCAGGTAGTCCTAAACACTTTTGAGTTGAAGTTATACAAATGTCTATTCCCCATTCATCAACTTTTATTACCGTACCAGCAGCATTACTTACTGAATCAACACATACTATAACCTCAGGATATTTTTTATAAATTGAACTAAGTGCTTCCATATTATTCATAAGACCTGTTGAAGTCTCGTTCATAGTAATAGTTATTAAATCATACTTTCCAGTTGATAATGCTTCTTCAAGCATTTGTGGAGTTGTTGGCTGACCCCACTCTGAATCAAATTTATCTGCTGGAACGCCATTAGCTGTGCACATCTCAAACCATCTTTTTCCAAAAGCTCCTACTGAAAATACTGCAGCTCTTTTTGCTGTACATGAACGAACAGCACCTTCCATTAGTCCACTTCCTGAACTAGTAGAAAGTAATATTTCTTCCTTAGTATTAAATACTTTCCTCATTTTATCACTTATGCTTCTTTGTAATGCAGATGCTTCTTTACTTCTATGTCCTATTTGAGGCGTAGCCATTTTCTGAAGTACATCCTCTGATACCTCTACAGGTCCTGGTATAAATAATCTTTTATGCATCGCTCATCCTCCAATTTTTGGCTCTTGCCACTTTTTATTAATTTTAACACTTAAATATAAATATCTCAATATATTATAAATGAATATTTTGAAAATTTCGTCGAATACCTTATACACCTAGTAATATATTCATATTATTAAAAAATATTATAATATCATTAATACATTAATACATTAAAATCGATTTAATTATTAAAGACTATATAACAAAGTTACATTTGTTATATAGTCTAAATATTAAACCTTTTATCCTTGATCTAATCCCGCTAATACTTTATCATACAAATTGACTTCACACTTATCATTCTTTAAATGCTTACAATTACCACAGCTTTTACTGAATTCTGTACCTATTGAAGATTCAAATCCCGTTCCTACTGCATCATAACCATTACAACTATTTGCTATATGAGTCATCTGTTCTAGATTTGGCATAATAACATTCCTCCTTATAATATAATTTTAGTATTCCATTTATTTATGTTTTACATTCTTATTCTTTTAAATTAACAGCAATTTACAAAAAAACATATAAGCTACTAAAACACATAGTGTTCTAGTAGCTTATAACTTTTTAGTGATTTTCCCACCAATAATTTTCAACAACAATTACAGATTCAGTTTCTCTACAGTATTTTGTAGTTAAACACTGCCTTAAATTTCTCGGGCATCTTTTACAAACACAATCCGTAACTTCTCCGTCACATTTTTTTGACAAAGCTTCAGGACAATAATCGCAATTATCTCCACCTACAGCCATTTTATCACCTACCATATTAATTTATTAATCATTTCATTTAGCCTTATTTTTCTTCATTCTCAGTTGCATAAATTAATCTATATTTAATCATTATCTCATTTAGCATATCTGCTACAATTGGTGGTGTATATGTAATTGCATTAGCACCCGCTCTTATAGTTTCCCTTATGCTATCATTATTTGGACCACCCGTTGCTATTATAGGGAAATCAGGATATTTTTCTCTTATTTTACTGATTATATATGCCGTTTTTTTAGCACCTGATACATTAATTATAGTTGCTCCTGCATTTATTCTTCCCTCTATATCTTCGAATTCTGATACAACTGTAACTATTATTGGGATATCTATAGTTTCCCTTACTTGTGTTATAACTTCATTTGATATTGGACTATTGACCACTATACCCATAGCACCTTTAAATTCAGCATCTAAAGCTAAATTTGTTACTCTTTTCCCTGTAGTAATTCCGCCACCAACGCCACAAAATACAGGTACATCCGCTGCAAGTACTAATGCTTCAGTTATTATTGGCTGAGGTGTAAATGGATATACAGCAATGATTGCATCAGCATTTGTATTTCTTATAACTGCTACATCTGTAGTAAAAACAAAGGATTTTAACCTTTTACCAAATATTACAATCCCACTAGCATCCCTTATTGCAGTTGGTAATTCTATCATATGACTCCTGAGCGATCCTGTTATGTGAGGCACTTTTTTACTTTTGTTACGAATTGGGTTTGTACTTTCATTTATTTTTTCCATTTTGTCCTCCTTTTAATTTATAATTATTTATTATTTAAGCTAATAGAATAATTAGACTAATTTTTATAAATTACTAACCTTCAGAGTTAATTATTAATTAAATGCATTCCTCTAATTATACTTATATTGGGTATTTAATTCTACCCTTTACGCTTATTTTATTTCATTTATACTAGTAATTATTTTATGTTTAATATAAGATAACTACATATAGATTAATTTTATACTTTTAGGAGGTCTTTGATGCGAAGCAAAATCCACTCTACCTATTATATGTTTATTTCTTTCAGTATCCTATTAATAATCTTAGCATTTATTATGGATTCACCGATGGAAATTTTCATAGGGTTTAAAAAAATAATTGTTGAATCTGATATATTAATAACAGATTACATAAAACTTGCAGGCGTTGGTGCGGCTTTTCTAAATGTGGCTTTAGTAGTTTTATCCTCTGTTTTCCTATTAATACTTGTAGAAATAAAACCAAATGGCTCTACTGTAGCTGCATTATTTACAATGGCCGGGTTCTCACTTTTCGGAAAAAACATAATAAATATTTGGCCGATAATATTTGGTATCTGGCTATATTCTAGATACCAAAAGGAAAAATTTATAAATTATGTTTTGATATCACTATTTGCAACAACTTTATCTCCTAGCGTTAATGTATTATCATTTTTGGGTCATCTACCTTATTACGGAAATGTTTTTATTGGATTATCCTTAAGTATATTTATTGGTTTTATTTTTCCTCCTATGGCTTCTTATTGTCTAAAGATTCACCAAGGTTATAATCTTTATAATATAGGTTTCGCAGCGGGTCTTCTTGCTACTCTACTTATGTCTTTATTAAGGGCTTTTGGAATAAACCTTGAAACTAGATTACTTTGGTCTACAGGAAATAATCTACTATTTTCTGTTATGTTATTTACTTTATTTACAATCATGATAACAGTAGGATATGTGGAAAATGGTAAAAGTTTTAAGAACTTGCTTAGGCTTTACAAAAAACCTGGTAGACTAGTATCTGATTATTATCTGTTATTTGGTCGAGGCATTACTATGGTAAATATGGGCATCCTAGGTTTATACAGTACGCTTTTCGTTCTTCTAATTGGTGGAGATTTAAATGGCCCTACTATAGGTGGTATTTTAACCATTGTCGGTTTTGGCGCATTTGGAAAACATCTTCGAAATGTGTTTCCTGTTATGGTAGGTGCAATGCTTTCATCTTTATTAAACATATGGCAAATTAATTCACCTAGCTCGGTATTAGGTATTTTATTTAGCTCAACGCTAGCTCCTATTTCAGGTCAATTCGGATGGATTTACGGTTTGATCGCTGGATTTTTACACATTTGCTTAACCATGAACCTTGCATATCTTCATGGTGGATTAAACTTATACAATAATGGTTTCGCAGGAGGAATAGCATGTATTATTCTTATTCCAATTATTACTGCATTTAGAAGGGAGCGCGAATAATATTGAAACACACAGACCAACGAAATATAAAAATAGTAACTGAACTAATGGGGTATTGTTACAAACATGGTTCGGACAATGTTCACATTGATATAAAGAAAGTTAAAGAAAAGATAATAATATTTATAAGAGCACAAACTTCCACTATAACGAAAAAAAATCTGGAACATTTAGAAGAATCACTAAATGCACCAAGATGTCATGAAATGGAAGAATATTATTGGAATCTTACTGGTGATGACGATCAATATACGGAAGCAACCCTTGTAGGTATGATGATTGATGAGGCTAACATAAATTATATTGATGGAGAGTACCTAGAGATACTTTTAACTAGAATTCCATAAATAACTTATAAGTATAGAAGATAAATTGGGCCTGTAAATAATTTTGTGTAAACAGAATATAATATACTCTTTCTTGGCAATAATTGAGATAAGTGATTATCAAAGATTGTAAGGAGGAGTATTTTTATGTCA
>NZ_JAHLEB010000091.1 GCF_018861735.1 Clostridium lacusfryxellense
AGCCCCAATAACCAGAAAATTATTAATATTCCTGCTAACCAACGTAATAATCCCACATATATCACTCCTTTATAACTTGATTTTTAACAAAGAACATTAATGCCTAAATTTCACACAATTCTAAATTTAATAAAAATTTAGAATATTCTGTTCATATTTATACTATATCATTGATTTAGCTATATTTCAACCTTTTTCGACAATCAAATTCTTTTATTCCAATATATTACATGTTTATTTTGCTATACAAATGATTCATATTAATTTTAAGATATTAATAATAAGTAATGAATTTATTTGCAGTAAAACTATACATTTTATAATTAACTATTTAAACATAACCAAAGAAATAACGAATATAACACAAATACAATTTTATATATTTATAATAACAAGTAATTTAGATTAGTAAAACATATTTTCAAAAAATATAACGAATTTGCTCGAATGATTCAGTAATAAGAAAACCTTATTATTAAATAAGGGAGGTTTATTTCTTTCCTAATTCCAAGATAACTAAGCTTTAAGTAGAGACTTAATGTTTATATTTACAGCAATTCAATTTTAAGATATCATTTTTACTTTATATATGACATAATGGGACAAAATAATCTAAATTTTGTTATAGTAGTATGATGCATTTTTACTTGTAGTAGATGTAATAGTGTTCATTGTCGATAGGATTTCAAGAAAAGAAAAAAGAAATAGAAACATTTAATACAAGTGGATTACAATTTTTTTTAAGATCATAAAGGGGTGTAAGTTATATGTTAGGTAACTAGAGTAAATTATTTAAAAGAAACTAGTTAGAAAGGAAGAATAAAATGAAAATAGATAAAAAATTATTACAATACTGCCTATATGCCACGGGAACTGTGCTTCTAATTTATATGGGTATAACAATTTTCAATAATATAAGATATTTAATATCTTTATTATCAATTATAATAGGAGAAATTATTGGAATTATAAAGCCACTTCTTATGGCATTAATAATTGTTTACTTATTGAAACCAGGTGTTAAAAGCATTGAAAATTTCTTGTATAAGAGAGAAATATTTAAAAGAGCAGCGTTTAGAAGGGTAATTGCAATTTCAGGAATGTATATATTAGTAACAGCTGGGTTTGTAGCTATTATTAGTGGAATATATCTTATGATTGGTGGAAAAATATCTAATAACATAAACATATCTACGATGATAGGGTACCTGAATGATTATTTAAATAATCCGACATCAGTTGTTAGTTCTACTATTACTAAAAAATTACAAAGCTCAAATATTTCAATGTTAGAAAATCTACATGAAAAGATTGTCCAGGTTGTAAGTTATATTCAATCATATTTTTCGACAAGCATAGAAGTTATGACAGCTTCTATTCTATCTATAGGAGAAAATATATTTTCGTTTTTTATAGCTATAGTCTTAAGTATATATTTAATGCAAGACTCAGAATACTTTATGAATTTATGGAATAAAATTTTTAAGCTTATATTTGGTGAAAGTAAATCAGGAAATATACTAAAAGAAATACTATCTGTCATTAATAGTACCTTTTATAAATATATAAGAGGACAATTAGTCGAAGCTTGCTTTGTAGGAGTTCTGTCAGCTATTGTACTTTATTTCATTGGAATAGATTTTGCTTTAATAATAGGAATAATTGCAGGCATTTGTAACATGATACCTTATATTGGACCTGTTATTGGAACTGTTCTGTCAGTTATTATTGCTTTACAAAGTGGACAACCTATTAATGCACTATGGGCAATAATTGCAATGATTGTAATTCAACAAGTAGATAATAGCTTGTTAGCTCCAAAAATTGTTGGAGCTAGTGTAGGATTGCACCCAGTATTCATTATGCTTGCTATTATTATAGGTGGTAATGTAGGTGGACTTTTAGGGATGCTAATAGCTGTACCAGTTACTGCCTCTTTGAAAATATTACTTAGTAGATGGTATACTTTTCACATGAAACCATTGAACTAACATAAAATTCCTTGTCATATAAATTACCCGCCTTCATATTTTATAATAATTTTCATTTATAATTGAATACAGGAACATCAAAATAGATACCTCATAGTGATATAATTAATTTGAATATGTAGTATGGCCAGCACTAATATATTATGATAAATACATATTGACTTAATAATTATTTAATTAAAGCCCCCTTTAATTAAATATAAGTATATAGACTAAAAAGAATTAGTGTTAATTTAATTAGCTGGTTCTTTTTTGTTTTATTTTACAGATTACACACAAGCTATAGGGAAAAACCGTGGCTTGTTTCAACTCATTTATTCATCCACAATACACTGAATGGCTTGGGAGGTTACGAGAGTACTATGTAATATATGGGAGGTAAAATTATGATTTTTAAATTTTTGCGGGGGAATGGAAGAGTTATAGTTGCTATAATTGTAAGTATAATTATCTGTATAACAATTCCATTAATATTGAACCGTTTCGTTTTTAGCAATGGTAGTAAACCCAATTTAACTAATTCTGAATGGTCAACTTTTCTAGGTAGCTACATTTGAGGAATCCTTGGTGGGACTGCAACCCTTATAGCTGTAATAATCAGTTTGAATATTAGTAAAAAAATTCAAGTGGAATCAGAACTCAGAGTTAATAGTTTAGTAGTTTATTATGATTTAGTCACAGGTTCAACTGATTTAAAAAAGCTTTACATTAATTGCAAAAATAAAGAATTTAAGAATATTCCTTCGCGAATGTTTTTTAGCAAAGAATGGATAAATAATGTAGCTAAAATATATAGTAACATAAGAGATACAGAGAGTTTGTATAAGCTATATACAGATTTAGAAATAGTAAGTGAGGAATTGAAAATCAAAAGCGAATTAATGATACATAATTCATCAGATTTTGATTATGATAGATTTGAAAAAATCATCTATAAGATTTCAAATAGAATTTTTAGTAAAACATTTATTGATAGTAATATGAATAAATATAATAACATAGATGAGGTATTTAATGTTGATGAAGAACTTCATTCTGATTTCAAGAAAATTATTACAGACTTAAAATCCATAATACATTAACTTATAAGTAGTGTTAAATTGTCAGTAGTTGCTATGGGAAATATCTAGAAAGAATGCTATCTTGGATTTTAAGGTTGAGATTGATGTTTATATGTGGTCTCGCCAACATTTCTCTGAATCACACCAGCAGTAATCAAAAATGGCTTTAAATCAAGTTATACCACTTACTTACATACTCTTATATAGAACGATTTTGATTTTAAAACAAATACCCTACGTAAAGGTATACCATTACGTAGAGTGGAAAAACGTGCAAAACTATAACCGTAAAGTATAACAAATCATTTACGGTTATCTACGTAAAATATATATACCTTTGTGAAGATGTATTAAAGTCTCTGATGGTGTGATTCAGACTTATGTTGGCAAGACCCCTAAATGAAAACATTACAGAAAATATAGAAATTATCAATGATAAAGTTCCTATTCCTACTTTTTTAACATTAATATTATTTGCTTCACCCATATTATCCTCCTTGTAAATTGTTTTTTACTTATAGTATTATAGTTATTACAAATTTTCTACAATTTCGAATTAGTTTATTTACTTGAATATAACATATATACCATATAAAAACTTTAAAATTTTATATTAAGTCCATACAACATAACAAATGTTACCTTGGACCAAAATAAAGACCTATCTATTTAGAGAGGTCTTTTAATATTATTTATTTTTTAAATTTTTTAATGCCTCATTGCTTGAAAAGATAATATCTTCCTTAGATTTTATATACTCTTGACATTTTTTAAAAATTTCAATAAGTTTATCATAATTTCCGTTTAATTGAGATTCATATAGCGCACCCCTATATTCCGTATTGTATTTTTCATCAATAGCTATTAAATCAATATTATTTTCTAGACATTGTTTAAGTAAAAGAAACCTTCCTATTCTGCCATTACCATCTTGGAATGGATGTATTTTTTCAAAATTACTATGAAAGTAACATAATTCATGTAAATTAATACTTAAAGCTTTTTTAGTATTATAATTCTCAATAAGTCCTAATAATAAAGGTTCTACTTCATGTGGCTCTGCGAGTTTTATTTCATCTAATCCACTAAGCATATTAGGAATTTTTTTAAATCTACCTGAGAACCCCTTTTTATCATCAGAAGTACCATTTTTTAATAATTGATGATATTCCCTAATTAACTGTAAAGATAATGGTTCATCTAGTGTTTCGATTATAAAATCAAAAACATCTAAAGAGTTTCTAGTTTCAATAACATCATCCCAGGTATGAGTACCAGAAACTATATTTTTATCTGCCAACTGATTTAATGTATCTCTATTAAAAGTACTACCCTCTAATTTATTAGAATGAAATAGAAATTCAATCCTTAAAGCATAATAAAAAGAGTTTGGTACTTCTTTTAAACCAAGTAAAAACGTTCTAGTTAATTTCATAATAATTCACCTATCTTTCTTATTAATATTATTTAACTGCTTTTCCCGCTGCATTATCTTTTTTAACCCTTGGAGTTGATTTCTTCTTCTCCAGTTCTTCTAATAGTGATTTATATTTGCTTTGATATTCTTGTATCTCATCATTATGTTTCAATTGATTTTGACTTAACTGCTCCTGTTGTGCCTTTTGTAGTTCTAATAATGCCTTATCCATCGTTATACTTGCCTTGTCCTTTAACTGCTGAATATCTTCGATATGTTTATCCTTTAATTGTTCTTGGCTCTTAGTCAATCCATTAATAGCCTTCTCATGATCTTCTTTTAAGTTAACAATGTCTTTGTTTAAATTGTTAACAGTAAAATCCTTGTCTTTAATGCTATCTTTTAATTCAATATTTTTAGATTGAGTATCTGCAAGTGACTTCTTATATTGCTCCACTTCAACTTTATATTGTTTATATTCTTCAAGTATACCTGTAAGAGTATCATTTTTACCCTGGTATTCCTTAATAATAGTCAATTTATCTTGTAAACTTTCTTGCCATTGATTATGTTGTTCCTTCAATGTTAGATTATCATTATTTAAGCTTATTACCTTTTCCTCATTCATTGAGTTTAATAAGGTTACTGAATCAATTTCATTTTGTAAATTATTAATTTTTTCTTTATATATTTGTAAATTTTTTTGGCTATCCTCGGTAATATCACCTTTTTGACTCTCTAATTTATCAATTACACTTATAAATGCCTGATGTATTTTGTTTGTGTACCCTTCTAAAACATCAATATCTCCTACCAAATTAATATTTTTAACTTTTCCTTTGTTTAACTCATATAAATTTAATAATGTATTAAGAAAGTCTTTATTATTTTTACCTTCTTCACCTACAAACTCATCAAATCTTTTACGTTCTTCCGTATCAAGCCTAATTCCTAATACTGTACTTTTCTCATCTGCCATTATAAAAATACCTCCCGTTTAATTGTGTTAACACAATGTTTTACGTGAAACGTTGTTATAACTATGTTAACAAATGTTTACACTGTATTGTTAACATATATTTATTATATATCACTGTAAAGTCTTTTGCAATATGTTTTTGAGGCTTGAAAGCCTTATAAAGATTATATATTAAATACCCATGATAATTATAAAAATAAAAAAGTAACTCAAATATTTAAATTCAAATTACTTTTTATTCTTATTTTTTAGTAATACTATTCCTTTTATTTCCCCACGAAGTGAAAATGCAGCTAATAAATTATTGTATATATAAAACTTTGACTGCCGTGGCAGGCAACACTGGCGATTATAACTAACATTTGCCACCCTACTTCTGTTTCAAATTATTTTTTAAAGTATAAGAGAATTAAAAATAGAGGGGTTAATCCTAAATTTAAAAATATTAGCCAATCAATTATCTTCTTTCGCTCAAAATAGCTCTTAGAACGATTCTTAGCACTATCTTGAATCTCTTGACACTTTTGTACTGTTTCTGTAGTTGCTTTGCTTATAAGCTTTGTATGGTCCTTAAAAGTGCTTACTATATGGTTATATATCTTGTCCAGCATATTATAATTATCATCGTTCAATTTCTTCAATGTTTTTTCGCACTTTTGGTTTAATTTGTTTAGTTGTTGGTCTATGCCCTGGTTCAACATCTCGTTGCTTGTTTTCAATTCCTGAACTTGTTTTTGTGTCAGGTTGTAATTTTTCATTATCTCTTGAAGTTTTTCGTTTAGAATTACCTGTGACTTCTTGCTCAATTCCTCGTATTGTAGCCTCGATGTTTCCAAGCTCTCTTTCAGAAGGGTGTTTTCGTATTCCATTCTCGCCTTCATGCTCTGCTCTTGTAGTTTGGTTAACTGTTTGTCCTTCCCCTCTTGAATTATCTTCTTGGACTCTATCTGCTCGTTTTTCTCTAATTGCTGTATTTTGTCTAATAAACCCATTTTCAATTTCCTCCTTCGTATATTTATTACCTAGATTTTTACCTCTTACTGACTTTCCTTGCTCTGGATGTTTAAAACTAATGCTATTCTTAGTTTCTCTTGTTATAATTTCAAAATTACTTTTTAGATTTTCTTTTAATTCCTCTAAGTTATTACTTCTTTCTCTAGCAAAATCAACACATTGCCTTAATTCCTCTTTCCAAGTTGTTATTCCTCTTAGCTCCATGCCCAGCTCTGCCATTGTTTTTTTAATATCAGCTTTTTTATTTACATCTATTTTTTTAAATCCTTCTCTTTCACAAATTCTATTACTATCATTTTTCATCTCAAAAAGCTTTTTAGGAGTAATTTGCAGCTTTTTCCCACTTTCAATATTTACGCTATTTATTACAAAATGATTATGAATATGGTCTTTATCTATGTGTGTGACAATATAAACTTGATGGTCTTTAATATTATTTTGTATCCATTCTTTTCCTAGCTCATTTGCTTTTTCAGGAGTTATGTTATCTTCAGGACTAAATGCTTGAGTAAAATGATAATATTGTTTTCCTTCTGTCTTTCCATGCAAAAGTTTTATAGTATTAAATTCTCTTTCTATATTTTCAACATCACAGTTAATTCCTTCTTTTAAATTTTCGCGAGTCTTACCTTCCTTTTGCAAATATTTTAATTGATTGCTTAATGTTTTAGTAGCCGGTAAACTTTTTACTATTGCCAATTATTTTTTTACCTCCTTCAAAATTTCTTCCGCAGCTGCCCAAAGATCTATTAACTTTTCTTTTAACTTCGTAATTTCAGTTAAATCCAAATTTTCATTTTGATTTAATACTCTTGATATTTGGTTTAAATTTTTGCCTTCTCGAACTAATTCTAAAAGTAATTCCTTCAAACCCTCAATCACAATTATGTCCTTTTGTAGAGCACAGTTGAGTAGATAATCATTTTGTTTTAGCTTAGATTTTTCAACTTTTTTTTGTATTATTTCATATTCTTTTTGGGTTGATCGTAAAATTATTTGCTTACTTCGAGTTCTTTTTTGGTCCAATCTTTTCAACTCCTTTTAGCTATAGCCTTGTTTATTTTGGGGTGGTCTTGGAGGGGAATTTCCTCCAAGCAAGATGTTTTTGGAAGGCGCAGGCTATCCAAATACTAATCAAATAATTTTCTTTTTTTCAATTTCCAATACAATTTATTCTTTTTTTAGAGGTAACTATATTAAAAAAAATTGGATTATTACTATAATTTTCAACTAAAATATTAAATACAACAACAACTACTACTGTTGTTGTATAGTAAAAGTATAGTAAAGAGTATAGTAAAGGTATAGTAGGGGTGTTCCAAAGGCAGTTATACCAATGTGTACAGCGGACTATCTACGTATAAAATCAGTGCTGACTACGTATAAAATCAGTGTTGACTACGTATAAAATCAGTGTTGACTACGTATAAAATCAGTGCGTAAAACAAAACGTTGATTTTACGTAATTACTGTGATAATATATTACCATACTATGGAACTGGAGGTAATTAAAGAATGGAAAATAAAGTTGGTGGAGATCTAATTTGTAAAAGACCTGAAACGATAGTTGAAGCAAGATTTAAATTGACTAAAAAGCAAAATGATATTTTGGATATGGTTTTTGCATCCATTGAAAATGACGAAAAACTTAAATATCAAATAGATATAAGAAAATATGGTCAACTTTATAACATAAAAAATAAAAGTAATATTTATGGAGATTTAAAAAAAGCAATTAAAACATTTGAGGGTAAAGGATTTGCAATAACTCAAAAAATTAGTGAAAAAAAAGAAAATAGAATATATTTTTCTTGGTTTTCAAGTATTCAATATCTTGATGGTGAAGGAAAAATTGAAATTGAATTAGGACAAAAGTTAAAAGAAGTAATGTTAAATGCTAAAAAAGCATGCTTTTATCAACTTAAATATTCTTTGAATTTTCATAATATTTATAGTAAAAGAATGTATTATTATTTAAAAAGTTTTGAAAATAGTAATGGTAATGATACTGGTTGGAGAATTGATAATTTAGATGAATTAAGGTCTAAACTAGAATGTCCTAAAAGTTATAATGTTTATTATGAATTTAAAAGACTTGCTTTAAATCCTGCTTATGAAGAAATAAACGGAAATAGTGATATTCAATTTGAGTATGAAGAAATAAAAACTAAGAAAAAAGTTACTCAATTAAAATTCACTATAAAGAAAAACAAATTTCCTCAATTACTTGCTGTTAAGGATGAAGTAGCCGCGACAGTAACGGAATTTGAAGAAGAAACTCCAATTAGAAAAATTATAAAAATAATGAGTGACAGTAAAATAACAGTTCTTGAAGCTAAGAAAATATATGATAGTTCTAAAAAGGATCTTCAAATAATTAAAAAAGTATATGATGATGGTAAAAACAAGGATATACCAAATTTTATAGGATGGATGATAAGCATGGTTAAGCCAGGGACTTACATAGAACCAAAGAAAAATTATGCTAAAGGTGTTTTTAATAATTATGAGCAACGTACATATGATTTCGGCAAGTTGGAAGATAAATTATTAGGCAAGTATAAAGATAATAAATCAACTGAAGAAGATAGTATGAGTTGGGAAGAACAGTTGGTTGAATATAAAGAAATGAACCCTTCATAAATAGGGGTATGTGTAGAAATAGGAATGCCTTTATTATAATTAAGACATTCAACAATGGTCACTTACATCTAGTAGGTGATTTTTTAAATTTTAAAGGTATTTCAAGTGAATTTGTTGAACTATATTAATGATTTAATAAACATTAATAAGAACATTAATAAATTTTAATAAAGCTTATTAATGTTGAAAATGAGGTGTTATCAATATTATATACAGTTAAACAAGCTAGTTTGGAATTAAGTGTTAGTATGCAATCAATTTATGTAAAAATAAAATTACCTGAATTTGCTGATAAAATTATTAAGAAACAAGGGCGTGCCTTTATTGATGATACTACATTAATGTTGATTAAGAATTCATTAAAGTCATCTTGTGACATTAATAATGATGAATATGATAATACTAGTAATGACGAGGTTGCTAGTGATTCAAGTGAGTTAAACATTAATAAAGATTTTATAGAAACATTAAAATTACAGTTAAAAGTTATGAGTAATCAATTAAACGAAAAAGATAATCAATTAAAACAGAAAGATATACAGATAGGAGAACTTCATAATTTAATTGAAAATAGCCAGGTGTTATTAAAAGAGAAACCTCACCAGGATGTACTACAACTTGAAGAGCATTTTCAAGATCTTGATAATAAATTAATTGAAATAAAAGAAAAAATGCAGAATAAAGACCAGGATCATAAAGGAATCTTCAAAAAAATATTCAGTAAATAATTAGGTCGTATGAACATTTTTCCTATAAATTCATATAAAATAATTGCTTACTAAAACTTTAAAATATAGAAAATACATGATGATGAGGATACAACAACTAAAAATGAATTAAGTCATTTATATTACATTGAACGTAACAAGTCAACACGTTATGTTACATTCAAATTGAAAAAAACAAGGAATGAGCAATACCCCCAAAGTGAATGTAACTCAATTACATTTGTGTTACTTGGGGGTTGTGTAGTAACGGGACAGAAATTCCCGTTACTACACCTATATTTTACCAAATAGTTTACTATCCATTGCTTGCAGGGGTCGTAATTTTCCATGCAATAGTTCATC
>NZ_JAHLEB010000092.1 GCF_018861735.1 Clostridium lacusfryxellense
AATAGAAATCGAGCCTGAAAATGGGCAAGGTGAAACCTCTCCAAATAAGATGAATCACTAAAAACATGTGAGATAATTCCAGTTCATAAAATTGTATATTAGCTTCACAAATTTCTAAAAATGTAGATTAAGACATATTGCATAGTCTTGAGCTACATTTTTAAAGTTGTTTAATATTATTATAAATATAATTAGTTTCATTACTATAATTAAAGTTATGAATTAAATCCATAGATGTTTTTAACTTTACCGGTAAGGATTGTTTCGTTAACTTTATCCTGTATCATTTTTTTAGTAATTGTTTTATCTTTATAGATAACTTTTATTTTTTTAGATTCCAGACTTATTTCTAAGCCATCTATTCCATGGAGATTACTTAGACACTTAATTACGTTTATCAAACATTTATCACATAACATATTGTATTGTTTAAAGTTAGCCGTAGAATACTTCATATGGTAAACCTCCTTGTTAGTATAATACCAAATTCATATGTTGATAATGTGTAGCAATAAACAAAGATCATAAAGCCAGATTTATTCATCTGGCTTTATGATTGATTTAGGAAACACAAGTATAAAAGTACTTCCTTCACCTAATTTACTCTTTACATTTATCGTACCTTTATGAGCTTCAATAATAGCTTTTACAATAGTCAAACCTATGCCAGTACCACCGGTATTTTTATCACGAGACTCATCGCTTCTGTAAAATCTTTCAAATATGAATGGCAAATCTTTTTCGGAGATTCCAATTCCATTGTCCTTTAATTCTACAGTAATGTTATTAACTTCAGATTTTAGATATAATGTAACTTCTCCACCTCCTCTTGAATATTTAAGTGAATTTGAAAGCAGATTATACATTACTTGTTTTAATTTGTCTTTATCCATTAATACTTCTACATTTGGAACCAAATTTGAATAGATTTTCAAAGCTGAATTACTATACTGAGGCTGAAAAGAAGTTATTATTTCTTCAAGTTCTAATGATAAGTTAAATCTAGATTTATTTAAATTTAGATTTGTTTGTTCTAATTTAGCTATATTGTTAAGACCTTCAACTAATTTTATTAAACGTTCTATTTCTTCATAAAAGCTTGTGAGTATTTTCTCAGTAGGTTCCCAAACCTTATCTAGTAATGCCTCTATATGTGTTTTTAAATTGGTAAGAGGGGTCCTAAGCTCATGAGCCATGTCTGATGTCAATCTTTTCCTAAGAAGCTCTTGTTTTTGTAATGTCTCTGCAAGATAGTTTATTGAAGCTTTCAAATCATCTATTTCTTTGGTTTTAGATGTGACATGAGACCTAGCTTCTAAATCGCCATTTCTAATTCTATTAGCAGTATCAGTTATTTTTGTTAAGGGTGAGGATAATTGCTTTGAAAGAAAGATGCTTACTATTAACCCGAAAATCAAGGCTATAACCCCAGAAATAAAAAAGGAGTGATTCAAGGTCATTTTGAAAGTTAGTGATCCAGCATTCAGAAAGGAGGTGCCGTAATATCCAAAGACTATAGTGCCAATTTTTTTATTGTTTTTGCTTAAGGGATAGCTATCTTCAGTGTATTGTCCTGGCTTTATTGAAGAAAAATTATTCATCATCGTACCCATCATTGAACCCATCATAGTTTGGTTTTGTAAATTTGAATTACCTGAGGTCAAAGCGACATCTCCCGTTGCATCTTTCACTTCAATATACAATTCTTCTGCATTAGCATACCTTAGTATTTCATCTTTATTACTAGATGAAAAGCCTGTTTTTTCGTTGTATAAACCATCTATTATAGTTGCAATTTTTTCTACTTTGTTTTTATGTTCATCAATTAAGTAATTGTTGAATTTTTCATCAATCATATAATTTGAAATTAACACTGCAATGAATATAGATACAATTGCAGTAAGAAGAAATCCCAAGGATAATTTTTTTGATAAAGACAATTTCATTTGAATTCACCTCGTATTTTCATTAAAGTTAAGATGCATAAACAATTAACCGTTGAATTTATAACCCATGCCATACACAGAAATAATATATCGTGGCCTTTTAGGGTTTTCTTCAATTTTTTGTCTAATATTTTTAATATGAGTATCAATAGTTCTATCAAACCCATCATAATCAATTCCAAAAGCTTTATTTACTAATTGTTCCCTTGAGAATATTTGTCCAGGGTTGGTCAGGAGTGCAATTAAAATCTTAAACTCATTAGAAGTTAAGGGAACAGGATTACCTTGTTTTTTTATAATCATTTTTTCAATATTTATTTCAAGATCGCCATCGTTAATAACTAATAACTGAGCAAGTGGGTTATTATCTCTATAAGTTCTTCTAATAATTGCTTTAACTCTACTAACAAGTTCTCTATTACTAAATGGTTTTGTTATATAATCATCTGCTCCAATAGCAAGTCCTTCTATTTTGTTATCTTCTTCAGTCTTTGCTGTAAGCATAATAATTGGTATAGAGGAGGTGGCTCTAATTTTGTTACATACTTCTTCACCAGAAATTTTAGGTAGCATTAAATCTAATATAATTAAATGAATTTGTTCATTTTTAAATATATTCAAAGCTTCTTCACCATCTGAGGAAGTTAAAACGTCGAAACCCTCTTTTATCAAATAAGCTTTAATTACATTTAAAACTTTTTGTTCATCATCAACTACTAAAATTCTAATTTTATCATTCATTTGTTTCACCCCTGTATAATAATGTATTATTTATAGTATACTCTATTGGCAAATTTAATCCAATATAGCATTAGAAAGAACTAGGGTGAATTCCCTAGTTTCTATGATTTAAGATTATTATGGACAGTACCTTCTAAGCCAACTTCTGAGCTTTATCACCACTTTCACAGTTTAGAGAAGCTCTTGCTTTCTGTAAAGCGTTAGTAGTAGAAGCAAAAACTTCATTCTCCGATCTAAAGATATTCTCAATGCCAATATCAGATTCAAGATTAGTTTTCTTAAAAAATAAATCTAGGTCCGAATTGACACCACTGATGAGCACGATTCCACTGGTTTCTCTTACATTCCTAATGAAAACCTTCAAAGCACTGAGTGATGTTAAATCAATTGTAGTCACATACTTCATTCTTAAGATGAACACTCTGGATTTGCTGATTAAACTTTCAAGTTTTTCTCCAAGGTCAGATGCCGCGCCGAAGTAAAGATTACCTTCTAGTTGAATAATTAAGACATCTACCTTTCCCTTAACTGATTTAATTTCTTGTTCAATAATTTGGGACTCTGTCCCCGGTAATGGAATAAGAAGTTTTACCGGGGCTTTGTTGGTATCTTTCAGGTACAAGACAATGGAGAGGGCAATTCCTGCATAAATTGCATAATCAAGGCTTGGCAGTGTAATTACTAACATACCCGTTACCCACATTGCAATAGAATCCGACGATAATATGCCTGCACGAGCAACCTTCTTAATTTCCTCTTTATCAATCAAGCCATATCCAGTATAAATTAATACTCCAGCAAGGCTTGCACTGGGTATATACATTGCATAGGGGGCAAAGCATATAAGAATTATGGCAACAAATATACCTGATAGGATACCGGCAAATCTGCTGGCTCCCCCGTTAATATAATTGATTGCAGAACGTGAAAATGAACCGGACGAGGGAAGACACTGAAAGAAAGACCCCACTATATTTGCTATACCCTGTCCGATAAATTCCTGATTAGAATCAATTCTTTGTCGCGTCTTAGTGCCAATAGATTTTGAAATTGATATGGCTTCTACCAGTCCTATGATCGAAATTGCAAAAGCCCCTCCAAAAATATCCTTTAGAGAAGCAAAGCTAAATTGCACCAGCTTAAAGGTAGGCAGCGTGGAAGGAATAGTGCCTATAAGTTTTACACCCTTCTTTTCTAAAGCAAACATAATTATAAAAATTATTGGAATGGTAATTCCGAGTAAGGCACCAGGCAATTTTTTATTAATTTTTTTACAAATCACCACGATAGCTATCGTCATCAGTCCCACTCCCAAGACATAAAAGTTGGTTTGGCTTATATGGGTTATGATGTAATACGTTTTTTCCAAGGTTGACATGGCGGATGAACTCTTAATAGATATGCCCAGAAATGTTTGCAATTGTCCGAGAGCGATTATTACACCTGCGCCAGCAGTAAAACCTACCAATACTGTATGGGACACGAAATTTACCAACTTACCCAACTTAAAGACGCTATAAACCATTTGTAAGACGCCCACGAGAAAGGTCATTAGGAAAAGTATTTGATAGGCATTCGGAAGGTTCATATATCGAATCATGGCGCTTGCCGTGAGTAAACATATAGCATTAGTCGGTCCAGTGATCAACTGATTTGAGCTTCCAAATAATGAACCAATAATGGTTGCTACTATACCCGTATAAAGACCATAAACAGGGCTAACACCCGCGATCAATGCATAAGCCATATACTGTGGAATACCCACGACTGTCACTGTCAATGCACTAATAATATCCTTCCTAATATTTTCTTTTTTATATTCTCTAATAGTTTGGAGTATTGGTATATATTTACTTACCTTGAAACTTGACATACGAATACCACCTTTCAATTACTATCCACCGCACTTAATTCCATCAGTTGAGTTTATGGGCAATTCTTTAACGCATATATTTTTAAACATAAATATACCTCCTTGAAGTCTGTATTTTTACAACATTATTTATCTAGCGATTTTACATTCAATCTGTTGACTTTACCTTTTTTCTCTACTTACTGACGCAATATGCCATGTAAGATTCTCAATACTCATATGCTTTCACCTCCATAGTTTTTTAACTAAACTATCGAGACACCATTCATGTCAAGGTTTTAGTATATAACCCAATATACATGCGTTCGCCTGTATAACCAAGCTACAATATCTGAATAGTACATTAATTATGTGTAGGAATTATAAAGAAAGAGAATATAGCTATTTTAAAGTAAAAAGATCGGTACCTACTTCAAAAAAATTATCTAACTATAACGTTTCTAAAGATGTAGAGTTTTATTTTTAACAAAACGAAAAGGAGATGTTTTAACATCCCCTTTAAAATTCTAATGCATTTCCAAAGTTATCTATTTCATTGTTGCTTAAAAAACTGATCTAATAACACCATTACTAGCCTAAATAATTTTTTTGTGTTTTTTATCATTTAGTAACATATTTTTTTTATGAGTATATTCATCTTCATTTATTTCTCCACGGGCAAATCTTTCATTTAAAATATTTGAAGAATTATCTTTAACATTATTATTTTCTCCTTGTCTAGTGACTGCAAACATAACAATTCCAATTAAAATTATAGGAATAATGATCATTCCAAATGATCCTCCCATCATACTATATCCATATCCCATCATATCAAATCATCCTCTCATTATTTTTATATTATTTACTTTAGTAAATTTCTAGAATATTACCTTCCCATCATACTTCCATGAAATTCTGCCATATCTTCTCTCCCTATGGATTTCATCATATTAGCCATAGATTCATATCCATTCTTCCTCATTATGTCAATCATTTTTTTATAGTCAGTATCACTGATGTTATTCATCAAATTGTTCATAGAATCAAAATTTCTATTTTCCATTGCTTTAGCTTCATTACTAAAGCCATTATCTTTCATAATTTTTATCATATCGTTATAGCTATCATTTGTTTGAAGCCTGGCATTTTGATTACTCATCATAGATCCACTATAATTGTATGCTGATTTATTCTCATTATTTTGTGAACTCATCATTGATCTCTTAAACCCATTGATAGTTAAATTATTTTCACCTGTTGCATATGCAACTGAAATGACTCCTACTGTTAGTACTCCTGCTATTATTAGAACCATAACTTTATTCTTCATTTAATTTCACTCCTCTAATTGTTTTCTTTTTCTTTATACGTTTATTCTACTACTCAATTGTGGAGTAATTATGAAGCTAATACCTATCCTAATAAATACTTTGTTTCATTTACACTATTTAGTATTCCTTATGACCTTATAGAGGACTGCGCAGTTGTAATATGTACGTATACTGCCGGCCACTCTGAGCGTGTTACACAAATCATCTCTTTAAAAATAGATAAGGCACAGGGTTTAACTATTGATCGACTCAATACATTAGAATTTGCTTTGGCAAAGCAAAAAACACTATGCATTAAACATAGTGTTTTTTATGGTGTGAGTAAGTCTATAAGCCGAGTCCTGTATTTGAATTTTTCATTCTTTATATAGATTTAATTGTATTTTAGTATATTAAATAAGTATTGATTTTACTGAGTTTAAGAGACTTTCTATATCAATTTATATTTATCTCAATTTATTAATATTTTAAAGAGCGGTGGCATAGCGGTGGCAAATAATAAATTTGCCACCGCTTTTATTTTTACAGCATCTTTAAATATATTTTAAAGCATTATGCTTTAATGTGTAATTAAGGTGATCTTGCGCTTCTCTATGGATTGTTTTTATACCTGTTCTTAATATCTACTATGATACTAAAGTTATGTTATATATGGTTTTTAATATAAAAAAGGGTATAAATACTAAACAACCAAGGAATTAATGTGTAATTACCCATTATACCCTAACAGTACTTATCAGACGAAATTAGAGGAGGATTAACTCCATAAAATTTACAACGAAGTTTATAAAACACACATTATCCTAGAGTAATAAAAGGAAAACTGACACAAGCTAAAATTAATTGTTGGTGTTTAGATGCATAAGAGTGATTTAAGAAAGCAAGCGCAGAATACTCAAATGCTGTTGAGTATCAGAAGTTGCTGGAAAAGTAAAGGAGCATAACCTCTATGGTTCATCAAAGTAGGGGTGTATTATTATAAATGTGCATTTATTATAGTCATCATCATATTGAGATATTTTATCAATTTCTCCTTTATGGCTTCTGTTATTGCATAAGGTACAAGATAAGACCAGGTTCATATGAGTAAATTCAAATTGAGGATATAATTTTGTCACTTTTGGTGCAATATGTTCAATATTAATGTCCCTAGTAACGCCATATTTAGAACCACAGTAAGCACATCTTCCCCACGCTCTTTATCCATCTCAACTCTTAATACCTTTTTAATGACTTCATATTATTTGTATTAACCTTCCAAGTGTCGCCATTAAAAGGCTTTAAGCTATCTTTATATTCGGATAAAATCATATTACTTTTAATATTTTCAATGTTTTCAAGATATGCCTCCACAGAATATAAAATAATGCTTAATTGATCATCTCTTTAACGATAATTCATTCCATACAAATCCAATTCGATTGCCTTTGTTTATTCTAATACAAATATTAAGCAAAGCTGATATAATAATTCTATTATCATAAACCTTCTCAAATTCATTATATGATCTTACTAATTTTATTAGTTGAATTGAAATAGAGTTTAACTCACTATCCCCCTTTTCAATTAAAATATTATAAATTGTTTCCTCTATTACAGTATAAAGGTCTTTCTCTATATTCTTTATTATAGTAATGTTTCTATTTTCAAGTCGCCAAGATTGTGATTCCTTAAGACCAATCTTAATACATGAAATATTTAAAAAAGTATCAGTAATATTAAAATCGCCTGTATAATTTTGATTATAAAACTCCCTTTCATTTAGTGTACTCATTATTTTTTCTTTATTTCCCTGTTCAATATAGGCATTAATTGTATCTATATATTGGAATTCTTTTAATAACGTTGTTAGATATTCGTATTTTGCCACATAGGATATATCGCTATAATATTCTAACCAATTATGTATGTAGCTGATTTTTACATTGCCTTCTACCGCCATTCTATTCATTTGATTCCAGCCATTACTAATACTTTCCTTTATAATTCCTGCACTAACTCTAGCCTTATCTCTTGCACGTCTATCATCTATTGTAAGTGTATGTTTTATCACAAACAAAGTTGCTATTCCAGATATTGCACCGCCTATTAAGCTCCCAAAATCCGGATTATAATTTTTAAATTTAAATATATTGGTCTTCATTGCCACTGCCGTAAGTACTACCAAAGTGATAACTATAATAATTATGATATTAATACCCATGTGTAGTCTATTTTCCTTATAATTTGCTATTATAACACTAGGAATACATTTTAATATCTCAAATAAAGGTAGTAATACCATAGCACAAATAAGTATTATTAATAAAATCCATTGTTTATTAAAAAGAGCAAAATAAGTACAAATGTACCAAATAAAATAATATAATATATTAATTATCTTTTTATTTGACTTTGAGATTGTCTTAATAGTTTTTTTATGTTTTTTTATACTTTCCTTAAATGTATCTTTTTTTATTTTAATAGGTTCAAGACTCTGTTTAAGATGTTTAACTTGTTTTACTTGTTTGGGTTGAGGTAGAGTTGGAGATTTTTTAGATTTTTTTTTCTCGTCATAAATCTCCTTTCTAAATGATTTTATTAATAACTCTAAACTTAAAATAAGAACTCATTTAAATACACTTTTAATAAATGCTTACCTATAGTGTTAAGTTATCAACTTAATACTATAGTATATACAAATTAATTGCAATTATTTTAATAACTGTCAATGTTATGTTTTTAAGGTCTTTAGACAAAAATATAATATATATTAGTTTACCTAAAATCAATATATTTAGGGAACTGTTTAGCGTCATTTCCAGTTTGTTATCGTTTGACGTATACTTTTTCGGTACTCATCAAAGAATATGGAAATTCTCTTGCTAATAATAAGTAATTATACTTGATTATTTTTTAGTTGAATTTAACATAATGCTTTAGGCTTATATAAATCAAGCTATACAATTATTATTGATATGAAATACAATGTTTATAAATATGTATAAGTATTAAGGTTACAGAATAATAAAAATTCGAATTTTAAGCCTATTTTAGAGCTCGAAACCTTCCAATATTAGTAATTGGTGAATTAATAAATACATAAGTGATGTAAGTTGCTTTTATCACCTTATATCGTTGTATTAGCCTAGTTAGTTATATTCTTGTGTTAAGTATCTCTTTTAAATTTGTTTTAGAAATTATATTAACTTGATTAAAGTTAGATCTCACACTAACGATAAGTGGAGTGAGCTTTCAATAATTAATGATGCGATATATATATTAATAGAACTATTGTATGTAAGCGATGGAACAAACACCGTAATGTAAATTAACCTCCGGTTTGATATACTTTGATAAAGTAGTCGATGGGAGGTTTTATTTTGAGATCCACAGCTAAAGATCAGCTTCTCTGGGAGCAAAGAATTAATGAAAGAACTAAAAGCGGAATGTCAGTTTCAAAATGGTGTAAAGACAATGAAATTAGTAAAGGTAAGTATCATTATTGGAATCATAAAATAAGTAAAAAGCAAAATCCGAATAACGAAATGACATTTGCTGAAATCACTCCAATCCTTTCAAATGCCGATCAGGCAATACTAACTTCAGATAATTTGGATGATTTTCAGATATTTTTCAATAATATACAGGTAACAGTTCCAAGCAATTTCAATCAAGACTCTTTAGCAGGACTAATGAAAGTTCTGCAGGAACTATGATTAAGCATATAGCCGATGAGGCTGAACATATTTATATTGCACTAGGTGCTACAGATTTCCGTAAACAACAAAACGGACTTACTACATTGGTTTCATTGAAATTCAAACTTGATCCTTACTCCGGAAAAAGTGTTTTCTTATTTTGTAATAAACGACATAATTCACTTAGGGCATTACGCTGGGATCGAAATGGCTTTATTCTAGTTACAAAATTTCTTTCTGATGATATGAAATTTCAGTGGCCAAAGAATCAAGGGGAAATAAGAGATATAACAAAA
>NZ_JAHLEB010000093.1 GCF_018861735.1 Clostridium lacusfryxellense
GGTGTTCTCACCTTGCTTTAGGTTATTCTGCGACTCATTTGTATAATTACGTTTGCAACCAGTGAAAAATAATAGGGGCATTGCCATGATAATGGTAATTAATCTTATTGCTTTAAAATCAATCATAATTTTCACTCCTCATAATTTTTTGATTATATTTATAGTTCCCAATAAGGAACAAAAGAAACCTAATTTTTTATAGTAGTTAACATTACTCCTTTTGATGTATTACAACTTTTACAAGTTAATTGAAAGTTTGACGGATCATTAGAACCACCTTTCTCTAATGGAATTATGTAATCATAGTTTATTTTACTATCTGTACTAATCAGACAAGTTAAATCTTTACCACAAGTCTGACATATCCCTTTATCTCTAAAAAATACACCGTTTTTCAACCATTTAGGTAAATGGGTACACCGTTTTACTATTCCATCTTTTTCGAGATATATTTTATATTTATCTGGTTTCATGTCTTTTATTATCTTAGAAATGCTTTCATTAAACTTTTTTAAAAGCCCTTTATCCATATATAAAATTGTGAAAATTTCTTCTACAATAATTGGCGTTAACTTATAGTATAATTCAATTAGTTGCGAATAATATTCTTCTTTTAGTTCGATATTATTTTCTTCTTCTTCCGTCATATCAGTATAATCTATGTTATAAAATAAAAGAGTATCAATTACATTATCTATTATACTTTCATATCCAGTTTTTCTTATAGCATAATCCAGTTCATCCTCATGAATAAATTCAATATAATCATGTAATAATGTTTTTTTATTAGGCACAAGTATTTTTTCTAAAAATTCATCATTTTTATTTTCAAAGAAATTAAATGGATGCAATTCATTAATTATATAAGTAGTTAAAGGCATAGTTGTTTTAAAATTAAACTCTTTAAAATTCATTTGTCCTCCCTAAAATATTCAAGATTTCGCTACATTAGAAGTCGTATCATAAGATTGTGTTTCTATTCTATGAATATAAATTATATTTAGATTATACAAATAGAATATGTAGATTTTATAAAGATAGATACAGTGATTTTTTTCGCATCAGGGCTTTATACGAAATACAACTGAAAGCATGACTTTTGAACATGGTCTAAATAATGTTGTAGATGCGCTAATTGGTTAATACAGCATTTTAAGACACGTGTCTATGCCCTCTATACTCTTTAAAATGCATAAACCATAAATGTGGACAATCTTCATAAGAACTACATAAGTTTATGATAAATTCTCTCTGTGTCTTATGTATTTTAAAAGAGTGAGAAGGAGATGTAATAATGAAGAATGCCCTGAGGAGTATCGCAATTGTAATTACTTTAATTTTAGCTTCAAATGTGACAGCACTAGCGATCCCAACAAATGAGAAGTTACAGCAGCAGAAGGATTCACTAACGAAAATTCAAGATGAGAGGGAAGCAATTGAAACTAGACTAGAAGAGTTTGATAATGAAATTGAAAAAATCATGACTAAGACAGAAGAGAATAAAGTGAAAATACTCCAAACTGAAAAGGCGATTGAAAGTGCAGCTGCGAGAGCTAAACAGGTTGAAAAGGAAAACCTAAAGGAACAAGAACTATTTAATAATAGGATGAGAATCATGTACATAAATGGATTTGATGGGTATATGAATGTAATACTTGAGTCAGAGAGCTTTGGAGATTTTATATCTAGAGTAGAAAACATAAAAACCGTTATTAAATTTGATAAAAAAGTAGTGGCGGAGTTTAAAATCTCCCAAAATAAATTAATTGAAAAGCAGAAAAGTTTAAATATTACAAAGGAAGTACTGCTGAATTTGCAAGTAGATAATAAGCAGAAGCTTGATAACATAAACGTTACTAAAAAATCACAAAATAAACTGATAACTGAACTAAAGAGAAAGGAAATTGTCTCTAAAGAATTACATAATAAATTGATAACAGATCTAAAAAACAGTAAGGAAAATATTCTTGTAGCACAAATAAATGAACCTGAAGTGTCAGCAAGTAAAGGCATAACAAAAATAAATGAAATAAGAAATTCAGCACCTAAATATACACCTTCAAGAGGATCAGCTCCTATATCAAGTAATGCTATAATTGCCTACGCTTCTAACTTCCTTGGCACACCATATTTATGGGGTGGAACAACGCCTTCGGGATTTGATTGCTCAGGATTTACACAATACGTATATGCGCATTTTGGGATATCGGTAGGAAGAGCCACCTTTCATCAAATAAAAGACGGTGTACAAGTATCTAGAGACAACCTTCAAGCTGGCGATTTGGTGTTCTTTGGAACGTTTGCAAATCCTCATCACATGGGTATCTACGTTGGGGATAATAATTATATACATGCTCCTCACACAGGAGATGTGATTAAAATATCACCAATGGGAAGAAAAGATTATGTAACTGCCAGAAGAGTAAAATAAAAAATACATATATTGTGCAAAGTACAGTTTTGAAGTTTTTTTAATGAACTCTGCACAATATATATTTTTAACTGGATTTTACTTTAACATTATTAACTCCTTAAATAATATGTTTTTATATTGTGATAAATATTAGGTAATCATAATAATGAGTAAATTCAAATATGTCAACTATTAAATTTAAAAAGGGGTTAATTAAACGTGAATAATATATTAATTATTGAAGACGAAGAAAAGATTTCAGAAATACTAAAAGCATATCTTGAAAAAGCAGGCTATATTGTTTATTGTACTACAAAAGGTATGGAAGGTATAAAACTTTTCGAAAAAATTAAATTTAACTTAGTTATATTAGACCTAATGCTGCCTGACATATCTGGTGAAGAGGTTTGTAACGTACTAAGAAAAATTTCTGAGGTGCATATATTTATGCTTACAGCAAAGAGTACTTTAGAGAATAGAATAGAAGGATTAAATTTAGGAGCAGATGAGTATCTCGTTAAGCCGTTCAGCCCACGAGAACTAACTGCAAGAGTAAATTCTTTATTTAGAAGGCTTAATGTAAATGAGTGTGAAACAAAAATTTATAATAATGGTGATCTAGAAATTAATTATGAGAAAAGAATAGTTAAAGCGCGTGGCCAGGAAATATATCTTACACCAAATGAATTTGACATAGTACATATTCTATCATCTAATGAGGGAAAAATATTTACAAGAGAAAAACTGATTGAAAGAATTATGGGAATAGATTTCCAAGGTTTTGATAGAACAATAGATGTACACATTAAGAATATACGTAAAAAGATAGAAGAGGACACCAGAAATCCTAAATACATATTAACTGTAACTAAAATTGGTTACAAATTTGGTGGTGATTAATTTATGAGAAGCATAAACTTTATGCAAAGCATAAGAAGAAGATTAAGTATTATTTTGGTATGTACCGCTATATTAGCACTTTTATTATCTACGCTTTTTGTAAATATAACAATATCAAGAACCTTTAACAAGTATTTAGTTGAGACACAAAATAAGAGGAATATTAGAATAGTTAAATATTTAGAAGAAGTATACAAAAAAAATGGTAAGTGGAATGAAAAGTCAGGAATAGAAATTATGCATGAAGCCTATATGAGCAACTATTGTCTTACTCTTAAGGAGGAAAATAAAAAAATTATCTGGGGAATGGACCCTAATGACTTGACACAAAATCCTAACGTTCATATGCACATTAAAAATGAAGGAGTTTATACTACAAACACCTTTGAAATAAGATCTAATAGCAAAATTGTAGGATATGTAGAAATAGGACAATATGCTCCAGTACTATTATCCGAAGAAGATGTGAATTTCAAAACTTCAATAAATGAGAGTATTATTATAAGTGTTGTACTTTCAATCTTAATAACAATAATAATAAGTATGTTTATTTCAAAGCAATTTTCCACCCCTCTTAGCCAAATTTCAAAGATTTCAGTTTATCTTTCAAACGGAAATTATGGAGAAAGATCACATAATAAGAGTAATATTTTAGAGCTTGAAGATTTAAGAAATAGCATAAATACGCTTGGAGAAAAGCTTCAACATCAGGATTTGCTTAGAAAAAGGTTAATATCAGATATTTCCCATGAAATTAGAACACCACTTAATATTCTTCAAAATAATTTTGAAGCTATGATTGATGGTATTTTTCCAGTAGATAATGACAGATTAACTTATCTTAATGAAGAGGTTATTAGATTTGGAAAGCTTTTAGGCAATTTAAATACCTTAAAAGAGGTTGAGGCGGAGGAAATAGCGCTAAGTATGGAAATAATTGATTTGAAGGATACTCTTTCTTCAGTTGTAAATGATTTTAAAGTAATAGCGGAAAATAAGAATCTTAGCATGTCATTAGAATATAGCACTAGTAAACCATGTAACATTTTAGGAGACCGTGATAAGATAAAACAGGTAATAATTAATTTACTTTCAAATGCAGTTAAATTTACTCCAGACAAGGGTGAAATTAATATTACTTTAAAAGAATTAAATGAAAAAGTAATATTAAAAATAGAAGATACAGGCATTGGAATCAATGAGGAGGACTTACCTTATATATTTGAAAGGTTGTATAGAGGAGATAAAAGTAGACATGAAATAGAAGGCACAGGAATAGGACTCACCATTGTAAAGAATATATTGACACTTCATAAGGCAAGTATAGATGTGAAGAGTAAAGGAGGAAAGGGATGCGATGTTACCGTCTACTTTAATAGATTATATTAGCTCAAACATAAGTTTGACTATAGTAAAAGCTATTGTTTAAGCTACATGTGAAGTTAATACGAATGGTGCATTAACTGACGAAAGTTTTTTATTCTTACGTTGACCAAATCAACATTGAATCCTGACAAATAACTTGTTGGATTCAATATTTTTTTTGAGTATATCTTTATACCATCTACACATCTCCTTAGTATAATTAGATAAAGAGGTGACCTATGAGTATTAAAAGACAAGAAATTAAAGTTTACAACATGACCTGTGCTTCCTGTGAAGCTAGAATTGAAAAAGCTTTGATGAATATACAGGGAGTGACTAAGGCAGTAGCTGATTACAAGAGTGAAAGTGTATTTGTACAATATGATGATGAAATGTGCAATATTAAAGAAATTAAAGAAGTTATACCAAAACTAGGCTATAGCACAGAAAATTCAGGGAATTTTAGAATTGCTGGCATTCTAATAATAATTCTTGCTATTTTTCTTATAAGCAAGGCTGGTAACAGCTTTAACATGGAATCTAAGCTAGAAAATGCATCTTATTTAGTTCTATTTGTAGTCGGTGTTTTCACTTCCCTACACTGCGTGGGTATGTGTGGCGGCATAATGTTATCACAAAGTATAAGAGCAGAAAATAAGACTAAATTTCAATCTTTAAAACCTGCTATATTTTATAATTTAGGCAGAGTGATATCATACACTATTCTTGGTGGACTTGTTGGAGCTCTAGGTTCTGTTTTCTCACTTTCCTTACCATTTAAGGCTGGACTTCAAGTTTTAGCTGGACTTTTTATGATTATTATGGGACTCAATATGTCTGGATATAGTCTCTTTAGAAGATTTAACATAAAATTACCAAGGCCCGCCTGCAGTATTAAAAAGAGTGGAAAAACTCCTTTTATTGTAGGTATATTGAATGGGTTTATGCCTTGTGGACCGCTTCAAACTATGCAATTATATGCTCTTGGCACAGGTAGTGCGGTACTTGGTGCTACTTCAATGTTTATATTTGCGCTTGGCACAGTTCCTCTAATGCTTGGATTTGGTGCTATTTCTGGTATGCTAAGTAAGAATAGCACTAAGCAACTTGTAAAAGTTGGAGGAATTCTTATAGTTGTTCTTGGAATTATTATGGGTAATCGAGGACTAGCTCTTGCTGGCATTAATATATCCCCTATGGCCTTAATGCGTGCTGCTCATGGGCAGAATAACGCTGCTAAGGAGCCTAATTCTCCTGGAAACACTTCAAAAGCTACTCTTGAAAATGGAGTCCAAATAATAAATATGACTGCAACTGCTAGTGGATACACGCCTAGTGTACTATATGTGCAAAAAAACGTACCTGTTAAGTGGGTAATAAATGGAGAACAGCTAACTTCTTGTAATAATTCTATCGTTGTTCCTTCTATGAATATAGAAAAAAAATTAAAATCAGGTGAAAATATCATAAATTTCACCCCAGTAGATGAAGATATAAACTATAGTTGCTGGATGGGTATGATAGGTGGAGTAATTAAAGTAGTAGATGATGTTAATGCTATAGATACTTCAAGTGATCAAGCTCCAAGTGGTGAAACTGAAACTAGTTCTGCTTCTCCTGTTAGACCTAGTATATATGGCACTGATTTAACTAAAACCCCTATAGATATCTTAGTTAAAAAAGCCAAGGTAAATAATAACATTCAAAGTATAGCTATAAGTGGAATTGGTTATGAACTTTCTCCTATTATAGCAGTAGCAAAGAGTGGTCTTAAAACTAATTTATCTATTGACTTAACAAAGTTTGATAACACGTCGGGATCATACTCAATAATTGCCCCTGACTCTAAACCTATTGCGACCTTTCAAGGCAAAAAAGGAATTAATAAGTTAGAGGTAACCTTTGATAAAGCCGGCGTCTATGGAATTATTAAAGATAACACTACACTTAGCCTAATAGATGTATCTGAGGACATTGAACCTATAGTGCTTGAAGAAGTAAGGGATAAGTATCTAAAATAATTTAATTAAGATAAGTTATAGCTTCTTTAATGGCTATCTTTATATAATCTACACAACTTGTTGCTATAATGTGTATAAATAGTTCACTTACTGCACATGTGATTAACATATACAGATAGTATTTTCTGTTTTATTAATCATTAATGCAATATATATTTTGGAGTTTTTCAATATTAAATAAATTCAATAATAAGAATTTTAAGGAGGATTACTATGAAAAAAATACTTTCAGTATCTGCATTAGTTATAACCTTATTATCTGTATCTACTCAGGTTTTCGCTGCAAGTCATGTATCTGAAATGGCGACTACAAAGGGTGGAAGACATGTAGCTGAATGTGCTCAAATGATGGATAAAGGTGTATCAGAATGTGCAAAACTTATGGAATGTAAATAAAAGTTATGAACGTAAAAGCTAAGGGGTACCTTAGCTTTTTTTTGTTGCACCCAAAATATTCGCAATTTTAAAGATTCCCATTGTTTTCATATCACAAAGCATTTTCATTTAACTTTTAAGACTCCAATTGTAATATACATGCGTTCTTCACATCTATACCTTATAATTATTCTCAATAAGAGTCTATATAAATAATTGTAATTAAATCCTCACCTCTCAGATTGCGGCCTCTTCACTTTTTCTTCATAACATTTTGTTATAATTAATTCAAGAAGAACATATGATATAAAAATTTTACATAAACTTAGGAGAATATCATGATACGTAATAAAAAAAAATTTCTACATGCAATTTTAGCCACTTTAATTATTTTTCTATTTTATAATTTGCCAATATATTCAACTCAATCTAAAGATCTACTGGCTCAGCAGAAGTCAGATAATGATGTAGTTAGCTCTGAAACAACCATAAGTGACCCAGCATCACCAAAGAAAATTCTGGTTTTAGATGCAGGTCACGGAGGTTATGATCCTGGCTCAATCGGTTCTAAAGGAATCATGGAAAAAGATATTACTTTAGCTATAGCTTTAAAGGTTGGTGTTATTCTAAAGGAGAACAATATTGATGTAGTTTATACTCGTAAAAGTGACGATGTAGACTGGCCGGCAAATGTAAAGCAAGACTTAGCAGCTCGGGCAGATATATCAAATAACCGCCAGGCAGACCTTTTTATAAGTATACATCTCAACAGTTTTAAACAGGAAAACGTCAAAGGTACTGAGACCTTTTATAGCAATGAAAGTTTAAAAGGAAAAGAAGTTGCCCAACTAATCCATAATCAAATTATTAAAGATGTGGGATTGGTTGATAGAGGAACAAGAGGAGAAACTTTTTCAATATTTAGGAATGTTAAAGCGCCTACCGTACTGCTAGAACTAGGATATATCAGTAACAAGAATGATGAAATGTTGCTTAATAACTCTTATTATCAAGAAAAACTTGCTAAAGCAATCGCTGAGGGAGCACTCAATTATATAGATCCTTAATCAGTACACATAAATATAGCTCAAGAATTTTTTAGATTCTAGACTTATTTTTAAGGCAACTATAGTAATAATTAATTATTATGCTTTTAGGTTCTTCATATGGTCTTCATATACGTAACATATAATGTAATTAAAGTATGATTGTTTTCTGAATTATAGAAAGCATCTTGGAGGGTTAAGTATGAATTGTAATGAAGATAAAAAAAGTAAGCAAAGCAATAAACATAGTCCACTAAAGCACATGGTTCATATGGCTATTTGTTGTGGCTTACCTATAGCTATTCTGTTTTCTTTGCCACTTATAATAAAGGTTAGTCCCAGTATTGGTAGTGTAGTTGTGAGGATATTGCCATTTATATGCCCAGTAATGATGATTTTCATGATTCCAATGATGATGCGTGGTAGCAAAAAAGGAAGTTGTTGTGACAATACCAATGTGGATAAGAAAACACTTGAGGTTAAATAATATACTCTTCTTCATCAATCAAATCCACATAATAATTAGGTATTATGTGGATATAGATATGAAAAACGCTAAAAATCTTGTGATAATGCTATTGTAGAGGCATGGTTCTGGATTTAAATTAAAATAAGCAGAAAAAGATAATAAAAGCAGTGGAGATCAAATAGTTATGAGCTATAAATTGAAATAACTTATTTTATTATGTTTATATTATATATTTTAAGGTACATAATATAAACATATACCACCCCCTATATGGGGGGAGTAAGGAGGTATTTAAATGAATAAAGACCAACTGCAAGCAATTCAATCACTCAAAACATCAAGAGGGCAAATTGATGGAATAATTAAGATGATGGAAGATGGTAGGTATTGTATTGATGTATCAAATCAAATAATTGCAGCACAGTCCCTACTTAAAAAATCAAATATGTTAATTTTAAAGCAACATCTTAATCATTGTGTAAAAGATGCATTTATAAATAATACAGGTGAGGACAAAGTTGATGAAATAATAGAATTACTTGCTAAATTAATTGGAAATAAATAATAGGGAGGTAAACTACATGGAAGATAAAGTACTTAAAATAGAAGGAATGACCTGCTCTGCTTGTGCAAAAGCTGTTGAAAGAGTATCAAAGAAGTTACCTGGTGTGGTAGAGGCAAATGTAAATTTTGCTACAGAAAAATTGAATATAACTTACGATGAGTCAAAAATTAAATTATCAGAAATACAAAGTGCAGTTGAAAAAGCTGGGTACAAATTACTAGTCCAAACAACTAATAAAACATTAAAGCTAGAAGGAATGACTTGTTCGGCCTGCGCTAAGAATATAGAAAGAGTAACAAGAAAACTTAATGGAGTAGTAACTGCTGATGTAAACTTTGCAACTGAAAAATTAACTGTTTCCTTTGAACCATCACTGGTTAGAACATCAGATATA
>NZ_JAHLEB010000094.1 GCF_018861735.1 Clostridium lacusfryxellense
AAAACATTGATATACTTATTATGAACAATTATGGTGAGTAAATAACATAGGAACCCTCTAGATAAGCCAATTTATTTGAGTACTCACCATAATATAACACTCTACATAATGGCGATTATGGGGAGCTCCCCATAAGAGGCATAGCTTTGCGACTCACTTATTGGATGCTGGTACAGATATCTGCTACATTCAAAGACTTTTAGGACATACTCGAATTACAACTACCACAATTTATTTACATCTTAGAAGGATAGATTTACTTAATATAAAAAGTCCATTGGATACGCTCTTAGGAGAGAAAGATGATTGAGATTCAAGATATATTCAATAAACATGGTGGTGAATATAGAAGAAATCATCAGCTTCCTTTGCATATTCAAAAAACTATGATTTCTATCGAATCTTGTAGAACAGCAGAGCTAGGTGGTCACGTAGACGAATGTGATGAATGTGGTCACGTTAGGGTTTCTTATAACTCATGCCGAAATAGACATTGCCCTAAATGCCAAACTTTAGCCAAGGAAAGATGGCTTAATAAAAGAAAAGAAGATTTATTACCCGTAGGGTATTTCCATGTTGTTTTTACTATACCTGAAGAACTTAACTATATAACTCTAACAAATCAAAAGGAAATGTATTCTATTTTATTTAAAGCAGTTTCAGAAACGTTAATTGAACTTTCAAAAGATAAAAAATATTTGGGAGCGGAAATTGGATTTATGTCTATTTTACATACTTGGGGTCAGAATTTGGTGAATCATCCACACATACATTGTATAGTTCCAAGTGGTGGATTAACTTTAGATGGTACCCGATGGATAAACTCAAAAAAAGACTTTTTTATTCCAGTGAAAGTGCTTTCAAGAAAGTTTAGAGGTAAATTTTTATTTTACCTTAAAAGAGCTTATGATAGTAATGCTCTTAAATATACAAATGGAATTGAGGAGCTAACAAAAAAGTATATATTTCAGAACTTCATAAATAAATCATATAAAAAGGAATGGATTGTATATTGTAGACCTCCTTTTGGAAGTGCGGAGTACGTGCTTGAATACCTTGGCAGATACACTCATAGAGTGGCTATAGCTAACCACAGAATTGAAAATTTAGAAAATGGATATGTAACATTTAAATGGAGAGATTATAAAGACCATAATAGAGAAAAATTTATGACACTTACAGTAGATGAATTTATTAGAAGATTTCTCATGCATGTTTTACCGAGAAAGTTTGTTAAAATTAGACACTATGGAATATTAAGCAACAGAAATAGGTCCACTAAACTTCAAAAATGCAAAAAACTTACAGGTGCAGTACAAAGTATTAGTGAAAATTTGTATGTTAAGTTAAGTGCAGCGGAGCTTCTTTTAAAGCTGACAGGAATAGATATAAATATCTGCTCATGCTGTTGTAAAGGTAAAATGGTTACAAAAGAGAAGTTGAATCGCCAAAATTACTCTCCACCAGGAGAAGCAAATAAAATAGCATAAAGTCTTTATTTAGGGGAGGGGGAAGTTACGTCTATTTTTAGAAAATAATGAAGAGCTAGAAGAATTAAAGACATATTTATGTAAAATAAAGTTAATATAATTGGTATTAAATCAGATTTCAGAAAGAAGGAAAAGATTGAATCGCCATAGTAGTACTAACGCGGCATCGTTCTTAAGCTTGTTTCAGAAATTGAGCAATTTTAGTGGCTATCATCATTTAAGTATATACTTATGGTGATAGGTTTTGTCGGCTCAACATCTGAATCCAAACCTATTCAAAACACGAACTTTATAAAATGTACAAATAAAAAAAATGACAACATTATTGTTTAATTGCTATAGTATATAACTAGAGATAATAAATAAATATAAAACAAAGAAAGACTATAATAGCGTCAACTACTACAGACTTTCTTTATTCACCTATTTCAGAAAATATCTAAAAACATTTATAAAAAAATTTATAAAATGGTTAAAAATAAAAAACAATAATATACTAAAAATTTTTATTGAGTATTCCTTTAAAGCTTCATTAAAACCGTCTTTTACTGGTTTAGGCACCTGTAAAAGATTTTTTTTACGCTTATTCTTCAATATGAATCACCTCCCATATGGAAAGATTAAAAAAATAAGGTGTTCAGACAAGACAACTAAAAATAATTCTATATACTGTACTATACTACTTATAATGTATTAAAAAAGTGATATAGGATACATATGAAATCAACAAAAATGGGCAATCAAGATAATATTATCCTGATTGCCCATTTTGTTGATTTTCATTTTATATTTATTTTTAATTAGGGTTAGCGCCACTTTTAGTAGATTTGTGCGCTGCAATTCATAATGTAGTTTTGGGATCACAGCAGTAATCTCTTTATTACATTTTATATTTATTTTAGACTACAGATATTATCTTTACACGAATCATTTTTAACACACTCCAATGATCCCCCTATATGTTTCATTTTCACATTATAAATTTTTATCCAAATAAAGAAAATCATTCAAGATAATTTATATTTACCTTTAATGGTTTATTTAACGGCTTTTAATTCGGCTATATAAGCATAATTGCTAGCTGTAACTACTTCAACAGTTGATATATCTTTTCTAAGAGATTCAACTCCACCCTTAATATGAGCTATATCATTGGCCATTTTATCATGTTCAGCCTTATTTACTTCTGCGGAGTGTTCTAAAGCTCTTACTATTTGATATGTTTCATCAAGTTTAATTGATATTGGTTTAAGTTTTTCATCAAGTAGACTACTTAAAGCTTTTAATATTTCTTGATTCATTATGTTTCACCACCTATAAATAAATATGCTAATAGTCATATTATATATTTATTTATTATACAACGCAACCATTGAATACAATAACATGCCCACCACTCAAATTATATCTTTATAATTAAAATTCTAATCTTAATAGCAGTTGAATTATTCCAATTAATTATGTTTGTTCCAGTGTTGTGGCTTAATTTTATAAAAACTAAATTTTGTTTAATATTTACTTATATATTATATTGAATGCCCTTAGCCTTTATAAATCACTGTCCTAAATTGATTGCGAAAAATTACTAATTGCTTTTCTAATTACTTGAACCATCTCTTCAGGGGATTCTCTTTCTTTATTATCTATCCATTTATACAATACATTCCAAAGACCACCTATGTTATAACGGCTTATATATTCTTCTTCAATAGCGTTATCGTAATTATGCCATTGAACCTCTGAAAATTCATTTATATTGGGAATAAATGAATTTATTTGTTCCATGATAAAGTAAAACAAATGATTTTGTTTTAGTAATTCTAATTCTTTAATATGGTTATCCCAAAATTCAAAATAATTAATGAGTATGCTGTTAAACGAGAAATCATTTTTTTCTTTTATAGTCTTTATATAGTCATCAAACAAATAATTAGTGTATTTAGATAGCAGATCTTCTTTAACTTTAAAATTACGATAAAATGTTCTTCTTGATAACTGTGCTTTATCAGCTATTTCTTTAACTGTAATAATTGAGTATGGTTTTTCTTTCATTAAATTAAATAGGGCCTCAATTAACCATTTCTTAGTTTGTTCAGTAAATCGACTTGTTTTTTCTTCCAAAGTACCCCTCCTAAAATGTCACGATTTCTTTTGTATGTAGTATTTAATTAAATGGCATTGATATTATTTATATATGTAGTATACTATATTTATAGTTACATGTCACATGTGTGCATATAATTCTCTAGTGTGACTAAAAGCTAAAATTATTTTATGGAGTTGATTTATATTAATAATATGTACGCTATTGTTTGGTTATTTCCTATTCTCTTTATGATCCATGATTTTGAAGAAATTATATTTATTTCAGCTTGGCGGGAGAAATATAAGCATTACATTGATACTTGTATGATGAAAAAAGTACCATTTGCAGATTTTAAAAGTACTGCGTCCTTCTCAATTGGAGTAGAAATTATATTTCTCATTATTTCGTTTTCCGCCTTGTTTTCAATTATTTTTAATAACTATTATATTTGGTATGGGCTTTTCTTTGCCACTATAGCTCACTTCATTTTAGCTCATTTTATATTGACCTTAAAATTTAAACATTATGTTCCAGGTATTATAACCGCCATTTTATTTTTACCTTTAAGTATCTACATTCTTTATACTGCAACATTAATAATAGGATTTAGCCTAACTGAAATACTCTTATCTTTTGTTGCTGGTTCATTAATTGTGTTTGCAATTTATGTTTTTCTTCACAGTGTAGAAAAAAACTTTGATAACCAATTACATAAATTCTCAAATAAATGAAAAATAAAGAAGTAAAATAGCTATAAGTTATATTATAAATAACTTATAGCTATTTTTATATAGTTTTAGAACTTTTTATAAAGTACGTTAAATATGCTAAACACAAACGTTGGCTATATGACTAGAACCCCCTATCCAATGATATGTATCCCTTTCAAAGAAGCTTTATTATAATGTGTATCAGAAAACATATCAAATCATATGAAATATTTTTATAACCTATTGAGTGGGTTTACATAACTTAGTATCTCAATTTATTCATGTATCATATAACTATAGTTTTTTGATACGCTTGTTTTATGTTTTTTACTTCACAGTGTGATCAAAACGCAAACTATCTATTAAAATTTAATTCTTCAAAAAGCAAAATACCTCAAGGAGGAGTCCCCTTGAAGTATTTATATCTAGTCATCAAACTTTAAAGTTAGGATATTTCATCTTCTACTTTTTAAGGGGAATTAGAATTAAATACTAAACTAAGTAAAAAAGAATACTGAACTTGGGTGGAACAGAGTTCAGTAGTATCAACTATCATTGTGTGTGGGCCGTCGTAATTAAGGGTGTTAGTTTTTAGTTGAATTCAACTCAAATAGCTCCATTAATACAGTTGTTTGCTAGTTTGAATAAAAAAAGTTTAGAGCTAGAGTATATTTTTCGCTAAAAGATGCCTGCACACCTATCTAATTATTTATTCAAATTAGATTTTCATAACCTTACGAATAACGCCGTATCATTAGATACGGCGTTATTCTGTTAAAGTATTAGTTTATCTATGTTGTTAGGCATTCAGTTAAATTTAACTAAGCAATTACGTTTTGAATATATCATTTTTTTTGATTAGTATAACATTTTTTATGTTGTATGCCTTTCTTTCTATTTGCAAATAAAATCACATATTTTTATTTGATAAAATCACGTTGAAAATTAGAAGCAGTCATTGGCTTCCCAATTAAATATCCTTGAATATATTCACATCCGAGTTCCTTTAATGTAGCCGATTCTGTTTTTGTTTCAATTCCTTCTGCAATAATTTTAATATTTAAACTATTAGCAACTGCTATTATAGATTTAATTATAATTATGTTTTTAGAATTGTTATTTAAATCTATAATAAGCGACCTATCTATTTTGATTGTATCAATAGGAAGTTTGCTTAACCAACTAAGGGAAGAATATCCTGTGCCAAAATCATCCATTGAAATTTTAATTCCGTGGGATTTCAATTCTAAAAGTACTTTTATTACTAAATTAATGTTCTCCATAGCCTCACCTTCAGTAATTTCAAGATTTAAATACATAGGGTCTAGTAATTGATCGTGTAATATATTCATAACTAACTGGACAAAATTAACTTGAATTAGTTGTTTATAGGATGTATTTACGGATATACTAAAATTCTTATTACTTAACTTCTGCCATTTCCTACACTGCTTGCAAGCATTATATAGCATCCAATTATCGATTTCTACCATTTCACCTATCTTCTTTGCAGTTGGAATAAATTCTATAGGTTGTATAAATTTATCATCTCGTTTCCATCTTATTAGAGATTCTGCACTTGAGATTTTCATTGATTTTAAATCCATTATAGGTTGATAATAAGTTATAAATTCATTTTTTTCTAAAGCATTTCCCAAGTTTTTTTCCATTTCTAATTTATGCATATTGTCATCATTCATGCTGTTGTTAAAAAGAGTGCATCTATGTCCACCGCTCTTCTTAGCCTCATACATAGCCAAATCTGAATATTTTATTAAAGTATCTACATCAGTTCCATGATCAGGGAATAAACTAATGCCTATACTTGCACCGATATATAGGAGCTCCTCATTATAAATGAAAGCCTCGCACAATTCTTTCACGAGCTTTTCTGCAATCACTGTTGCACTTGATGAATACTTTAAGTCTCTGATAATTACTATGAATTCATCGCCACCAATTCTACTGACTATATCCTTTAATCCTGTATTCTTGACCAATCTCTCTGCTACCCCTACAAGAACTATATCTCCTACCGCATGACCAAAAGTGTCATTTATTGCTTTAAATTTATCCAAGTCTATAAAGAAAAAAGCTAAATTTTCCTTTTCATTTTCTAGTAAATTGCTAATGTTTTCAAGTAAGTTTTTTCTGTTTGAAAGACCCGTAAGAATGTCATACTCGGCAAGCGAAACAATGATTTCATCAGATTTTTTTAATCTATTAAACATATTGTTAAATTTAGATCCAAGTTCAGAAATCTCATCGTTTCCATTTAATATTATACTTGGGAATACATCATGAGCATTATGTACATTCTCAACTACTAAGTTTATAATATTAATTTTTCTTACAACAAACACATGGATTAAGATAAAAAAACTTAAGGTAAACAAAATCAAACCTACCAAAATGACTAAAAGATAAAAATTCATAGTACTTTTAGCGTTACTAAAAATATCCCTTTGTAATGTAATCTTTACCAAAAATGATGGCTCAGAAAATATATTATTAAGTAATCCGTAACTAGTAATAGTTTTTTCATTAGCTACTTTAACAAATGTATCTTTCTTTGCAGAATCACTATTAATAATCAAGTCTTTATTATAAGTAATTAACCTTGTCTGAAGCTTTGTATTTTGATTAATCCTTTTTGTTAGATCTTCATTGTAATATTTTCCATAAATAAGAATACCAGGACTGTGTCCTGATCCATCATTTTTTGTAATTCTTTCAGCAACTACTAAAATTGGAGTTTCATTATATTGCGTAATTCCCATAATACTTTTAGTTTTACTGTTACTTAATAATTTAGAGACATTTGAAGTTGTATTTTTAGCTAAATCTTCAGTAAATGTCCCCTTTTTCTTATCATTAATATTTAATTTATAGGCTATATTTCCAATGTTGTCAGTGATGATAATAAAATTTATTTTTTCCCTTTCTAGAGAGGTTTTGTCACTAAAATTGCTTTCTATATAAGCATTGTTTCTATTATTAACATAATCATATGATTCATCCCATCTTGCATAGTCAATATTTAGAGAATCCATTTTATAAAGATCATTTTGAATATAATTAAGCACAACTTGGGCATCTGTATGAGATTTATTAACTTCAATATTAGTGAAGCTATTTAATAAATATTTTTTTGAAAATATATAAAGAAAAGATATTAAAATTAAACTTATTAAAGATACAACTTTGAATAATTTTACTGAAAGTTTCACATTCATCACTCATTCCGCATTTATTGCCCATAAACATATGTAATAGACCTTTTTTATTGTTTTGTTTCCTACCTTAAATTACCTAATTCTTTTTCTTTTATTTGTTAGGAATATATATTCTATCGGCTATATTAGACAAAACTTAATATATGAGTGTAGTGTTTTTTCTTTTGATTACTATACTTAAGTTTATATGATTATTTATAAAGTTCGTGTTTTATACGCCAAAGTTGTTAAATAAGTATTTGGAACAGTGGATAAAATTAGCTACAATTAATGAATTTCAAAAATTATTTCAATACCATTATCATACTCATTTAAAATTCATACTTTTCTTCTATTGTATATTTAGTTCTTCTAGACATAAATTGCTCCCCTTTTATTGGACAAAGTATTATAATTGAGTTATATTCACTTTGAGTCTATAGGCTAGATGTTTATATTTTTTGATTCTCGTAAAATTTCTGACAAGACTTATAAAGTCCTATCAGTTTTTTTATATTTATTTTATAACTTAAACTTTTGAACTATGTTATTTAGCTTCTCTGCTAATACGGCTTGATATTGAGAAGATCTTGATATCTCTTGGACTGCCATAACAGATTCATTAACACTTGCTAATATTTCCTCGGAGCTAGCAACCGATTCCTCAGCTGTAGCCGATATATTTTCAATTGCATTTCTGATTTCGAATATAGTTTCATTTACTATAGTCATTGAAGCTCCAATATCCGAGGATATCTTATTGGTTTCTACGGCATCTGCACCGTATTGCTTACCTGTATCTACAAACAAATCATAATCTGGTTTAACCTTAGTATCAATAAAGCTCAATACATCCTGAGCGTTGCTCGTAAGATTTTGAAATGCATTTTCAACTTTTTCAGTTACCTCCTGAATCTTTTTAACTGTAGTTGCTGACGCTTCAGCTAATTTTCTAACTTCATCAGCAACCACCGCAAAGCCCTTACCCTGTTCTCCTGCTCTTGCTGCTTCAATAGCTGCATTAAGTGCTAGTAGATTTGTCTGACTTGCTATATTTCCTATTTCCTCTGCCATTATCTTAACTTCACTAACAACCTTACCATTTTCAATTGCTTTTAATATGCTTTCTTGCTTCTCCAAATATAATTTGTTTGTGGTACTAGAGCTATTTTCAGCAGTTTTTCTAACTTGTTCAGCTTTTATTTCTATATTATTTGCAATCTCAGTTCCCTTTTTTGCACGTTCAGTAACACTCGCCACATTCTCTGCAATACTTTCTGTTGTTGCATTTACTTCTTCTGTAGTGGCACTTAACTGTTCTGCACCTAAAGATACTTGCTTTACTGATTCATTAATAAGCTCCATTTTTAATGATATTTCGAGGGTGTAAATTATTTTGTGTATTCTCTTTCTTTAAGCAAAATAATTGGACTATTTAATTTTAAAAATATGTCATTAAAGTAGATAAAAGTTGTTACTTTATCATTACTT
>NZ_JAHLEB010000095.1 GCF_018861735.1 Clostridium lacusfryxellense
TTTAAATTCTATGCGAGACAACCCAGATATATAGGCATATTTAAGAATTTTTCTTATGTATACCTTTATACATGCTACTTACCATTATCAACCGTTATCTACCGTATATAACCATAGGGTAGACATTAAAAAGCCTACCCTATGGGATGTTTTTAATTATTATTCTAACCCTAACATTTTCAAATATTTAGTATAATTTCCATCCCACTCTTCATGATTTTTCGGAATATATTCTTCCATTTCAAAAGAGTTTCTAATTATTTGTCTACCATGCTTTTGATCTTTAATCTTTCCAAGTGCCTGTGCTTGAATTATTAAATTTCCAATAGCTGTAGCCTCTACAGGTCCCGCTATTACTTTTCTTCCTGTTGCACTGGCTGTAAGTTCACATAAAAGCTTATCTTGAATTCCACCCCCAATAACATGAATGGTATTAATTTTTTTATTTGTAATCTCTTCTAACTTATCTATAGCCCACCTGTACTTAAGGGCGAGACTCTCTTCTACACATCTTATGATCTGGCCTATTGATTGTGGTTCATTTTGATTTGTATTTTTGCAGTACTCTTTAATTTTACTTGGCATATTGCCTGGCTCATAAAACAGTTCATTATCTGGGTCTATAAAACTAACTCCACTTTTTTCTGCCTTAGCCATTTTTACAATTTCTCCAAATCCCAAATTAATGCCTTGTTTTTCCCACTCCCTTTTACATTCTTGAATAATCCAAAGGCCCATAATATTTTTCATAAGTAAAACCTTATTATTTGTACCTCCCTCATTTGTAAAATTATACTTATATACCTTATCATTAATAATCTGTTCGTCATTTTCCATTCCTAGTAATGACCAAGTTCCACTACTTATAAAAACAGGATTGTCTTCAATAGATGGTATAGCTGCTACTGCAGATGCTGTATCATGCCCACCAACCGCTATTACTTTTATAGGTTTAATGCCCAGTTCCCTGCAAATGCTTTCTTTAACAAAACCAACTTCTGCTCCAGGCATTATTAGCGGTGCAAAAATATCATTAGGTATCTTTAGCTTTTCAATCACATATTTATCCTTGCTTTTTTCTTCATAATTGTACAATTGTGATGTAGTGAATTCAGTAAACTCCGTGTATCTTTTGCCTGTAAGCATGTAGTTAAATAAATCAGGCATAAATAACAATGTTCGTGCTATTTTTAAAATACTACTTTTACTTTCGACCATAGAAAGTAGTTGATATATAGAATTATATGCCTCAAATTGGAGACCAGTTCTTCTAAACAGCTCTTCTTTTGGAACATATTCGAAGCATTTTTCCATCATACCCTTAGTTCTCTCGTCTCTATAGTGATAAGGATTACTTATTAGTTCCCCCTTTTCATCTAATAGTCCAAAATCTACACCCCAAGTATCTACCCCAATACTTTCTATATTAATTCCGGAAATCTTACATTTTAATATACCTTGCTTAATTTCATGGCATAATTTTAAAATATCCCATTGAAGATGCGCCCCGAACATTACTGGATCATTTGAAAATCTATGAACCTCTATAAGTTCAAGTTTATCATCTTTTAAGTTACCTAAAATAGCGCGGCCGCTACTAGCTCCAAAATCAAAAGCAAGAATCCCAGTAGTTATATTCTTTGCAATTTCCATATTTAATCCCTCCTAACTGTTTACCTAAATTTAAAGACACCCACTTATAAAAGTGGGTGTTTAATATTTATTTTTTTCCGTAAATAGGTCCAAAATTTTGACAAGCTCTATAATCGGCTGCTTCTTTATCCATTGTTCCAAAGGCATTCCAAGCACTTGGCCTAAATATTTCTGCGTCAGGAACATTATGCATGTTGACCGGAATTCTAAGTATTGCTGCTAGCGTAATTAGATCAGCTCCAATATGACCATAACTTATTGCTCCATGATTAGCACCCCAGTTATTCATAACTGAATATACATCAGTAAATGCACCCTTTCCATTAAGTATTGGTGCAAACCAAGTAGTTGGCCAAGTTGGATCTGTACGTGAATCTAAAGCTGAATGTATATCTTCCGGAAGTTCTACCGTATAACCTTCAGCAATTTGAAGTACTGGCCCTATTCCATCAATTAAGTTAACTCTGCTCATAGTTACAGGCATATTACCTTCTGATACAAATTTAGAAGAAAATCCACCACCCCTAAAGTATCCATTATTTGCTGCATGCCAAGAAGTTGCATCTAAACAATTTTTAACATCCTCTTCATTTATATTCCAGAATTCTTTCATAGTAGCTTTTCCATTTTCTCTTTGCTGCCCGGTAGCATCTAATGTAGTAGCACCTGAATTTATAAGGTGAATTATTCCGTTCTTTGCGAGACCTGTTAATTCTTTACCACTTACTCTTTTAACTGCATCTGGACTCCAATATGTTCTAACGTCAGAAAAAATTTGAGCTGTATTAGTTAATAAATGTCCAAATAACATTGATATACCGTTTAAGCTATCATTTTCTGTTGCTACAACAAAAGCTTCTCTGATTCCATTCCAATCAAAGGATGAACATAACACCGCTTCCATAAAATCTCCGTTAGGAAAATGATCAGTCCATTGTCTTTGCCCTTGAAAACCGGATACTATAGCATTATGACCTTCACTTTCTTCTTTAAAACCCATTTCTGCTAGCTTTTCATTTCCAATCATTAAATCTCTTGCTATTATGGTCATCTTAACTACAGTTTTCCATATTTTTTCTTTTTCTTCACTAGATTTTTGATCTTCAAGTTTATTTAAATCTTTTCCCTCTTTACAATTTTCTTTAGTCCATGCTAATGCTTTTTCAAATTCCTCTGGGTCATATATATTCTCTTCTATTCTTCTTGTTATTTCTGTCATATCAACATATTCATTTCTCATTCCAAGATATTTTTGAAAAAAGCTTGAATCCACAATAGAACCTGCAATTCCCATGGAAACACTTCCAATAGATAAGTAAGACTTTCCCTTCATTATCGCTGCAGCAAGACCTGCTTTTGCAAATTGAAGTAATTTAGTCTTTACATCTTCTGGCACTGAATTATCATTACTGTCCTGCACATCTTGTCCATATATTCCAAAGGCAGGCAGACCCTTTTGATTATGTCCTGCTAGTGCCGCTGCAAGATATACTGCACCTGGTTTTTCAGTTCCATTAAAGCCCCATATAGCCTTAGGCATTAATGGATCCATATCTATAGTCTCACTTCCATAACACCAGCATGGGGTTACAGTTATAGTAAGCCCAACTCCTGCTTTTAAAAATTTATCTGCACATCTAGAAGCCTCAGCAACTCCACCGATAGTAGTATCTGCTATAACGCATTCTACTTTTTTACCATTTGGATATCTTAAATTCTCTACTAATAATGATTCAAGGGCTTTTGCCATACCCATAGTTTTCTCTTCCATAGATTCTCTAACACCTCTACGTCGTCCATCTATAGTAGGTCTAATTCCGATTTTGGGTAAGTTTTCATTGAATATAGTATTCATAAGTAACAGTACCTCCTTAAAATTTAAAACTAAACGATTCCATAAAAGCAATAGTACAAAATGGAATCGTTTCAATTACAGTTTACAACTCAATTGGAATAGATGTCAATAGTTAATTAATTATATAACAAAGGTTTTATATCTGCAGAATCTATATTCGTTTTGTCATACCAATGAAAACCAGTATCTATAGTTTTTTCTAATTTCTCACCTTTGATTGCTTTTACAGCAGCTTCTACTGATTTGAACCCAATACCAATTGGATCTTGAGTAATAGCCCCTGCTTGGATTCCACTTCTTATTGCGTCTAATTGTGGTTTACCAGAATCAAATCCAATAATTGAAACTTTGCCCTCTTTTTTAAGCTCTTTTGTTGCATTCAAAACTCCTATTATTGATCCTTCATTTGCTCCGAAAAATCCCTTTAAATTTGGATGTGCCTGATAGATCGCTTTTGCAAGATCTGTAGATTTAAGTTGGTCTCCATCACCGTATTGTATATCAACGATTTTAATGTCAGGGTATTTCGCTTTCATTTGATTTACAAATCCATCACGACGATCTATTCCTGTAGAACTTGTTTGACTATGAACAATTAGTGCTACTTCACCTTTTCCTCCTATAAGCTCAGCCATTTTATCTGCTGCTACTGCTGAGGCTGCTAAATTATCTGTAGCACATGTCGTAACTGGAATTGTACTGTCTACACCTGAATCGAATCCAACAATTGGAATCTTTTGTGTTTTAGCTTTCTCTAATAAAGGTATTAAAGCTTTACTATCTAATGCTGCCAAACATATTGCGGACGGCTTCTTTCCGAGTGCTGCCTGTACCATTTCTACTTGTTTATCTACCATAGCTTCAGTTTCTGGTCCCTCAAATGTTATTTCTACATCGTATTGCTTTGCAGCCTTTTCAGCTCCACTTTTTACCGCTTGCCAAAATTGATGCTGAAATCCTTTTGAAATAACGGGAATGTAGATTTTACCAGGTGTCGCTGTTGCTACCTCTGCTTTTTTCTGTGCACAACCACCAAATATAGACGCTGCCATAACTAAACCCAAAGTAACAGAAAATAACTTATTAAATTTTCTCATTAATAATGTTCCCCCTTAAGATTAAGATTTTATATTACTCTTCTCATTGGAAAAATCCCTTTAAGAAGTAGAAACCGATTACCAAGTAACTCTTGGAAATTAATTATTTATTATTTTTTTCTACGTTTAATATCCATATAAACAGCAAGAATAACAATACAGCCAGTAACTATTGTTTGCCACTCTTGTGGAACAGACATGATTCTAAGACCATTTGTAAGTACAGATATAATAAATGCTCCAATTACAGTACCTATTATAGTTCCTTCACCACCACTTAAAGAAGTACCCCCTATAACAGCTGCTGCTATTGCATCCATCTCATAACCAGCTCCTAATGCAGGTTGTGCGGAGTTAAGCCGTGCCGCCATCATAATTCCTGCTATACCTGCGAAAATTCCACATAGTGTATAAATTGCTATTTTCCACTTATCTACATTGATGCCAGACAATCTTGCTGCCTCTTCATTACTTCCAAGTGCCACATTATATCTACCAAGTACTGTTTTGGATAAAATTAAACTAGCAATTATAGCAACTGCAAAGAAAATTAAAACTGCATTTGGTATTCCTAAAAACGACCCCATAGAAATCTTGGCAAATGAAGGTGTGTCATTAAAATAAATTGGTTTTGCATTTGACAATACAAGTGAAAGTCCTTTTGTAATCATCATCATACCAAGTGTTGCAATAAATGGTGGTATTTTTGCTTTTGCTATAGCAGTACCATTTAGAAAACCACATAATCCTCCAGCAACTATTCCACCTAGAACCCCTACAAAAACAGGAAGCCCCATATTTGTTATAAAGAGCCCTGCAAAGACTGCTGAGAAAGTCATCACAGTACCAATTGATAAATCAATACCACTAGTAATAATTACAAATGTAGCTCCAATAGCTAGCACACCAGTAACCGACGTTGCAAGTAGAATTCCAACTATATTATCAAATGTAGCAAAATTAGGTGATACAATTGAAAATGCTAGAAACATTACTATTAAACTACTGAATGCCAAAAGCTTTTGCGTGGCACTACCACCAGATAATATTTTTTTTCTAAGAGTTTTTTTCTCAATTATTTTAGTATTCATATTTTTATCCCCCCATATTCATTATTTATTTAGACTCGTTATTATATTTAAACCTAGATTGTGGTTTGTGATTCACGTTTTGTAGCGTATTTCATTATAAGATTTTGCGTAGCTTCCTCAGCACTTAGTTCTCCTGTAATTCGTCCTCCACACATAACCATAATGCGATGGCTCATTCGCATTATTTCAGGTAATTCAGATGAAATCATGATTATAGACTTCCCTTGTGCTGCTAAATCATTAAGTAATTTATAAATTTCACTTTTTGCACCTATATCAATTCCACGTGTCGGTTCATCAAATATTAAAATATCACTATCACGAGTAAGCCACTTACCAATAACTACTTTTTGCTGATTTCCTCCAGATAAAAATTTTACCTTTTGTGAAATACTAGGGGTTTTGATTCTTAGATCTTTAACCATTTTTTCTGCTATCGCTTTAGTTTTTGAAACATTTACCCAACCAAAATGTCCAGTGAATTTATTGAAAGTAGAAAGAACAATATTGGACTCTACATCCATACCAACAGTAAGTCCATATTGTTTACGGTCCTCTGACAAATATCCTATTCCATGTTTAACTGCATCACCAGGTGACTTGATTAAAACTTTGTTACCCTTTATAAAAATTTCTCCAGTCTCAATAGCATCTGCACCAAAAATCGCCCTGGCTACCTCTGTACGACCTGATCCCATAAGGCCTGCAAATCCAAGTATTTCACCTTTTTTAAGATTAAAACTTATATTTTTAACCATGCGACCCCTATTTAGATCTTTAACCTCAAGTACTACTTCTGTACTACACCCTTCTGTGCAAGGCTTAGCTGTTTCATAAATTGTCCTTCCTACCATCATGTGAATAATTTGGTCTATGGTAACATCTTTGATATTAACTGTATCTATATAACATCCGTCACGCATTACTGTAATCCGATCACATATTTTTTTAAGTTCCTCCATACGGTGAGAAATATATACAATACCAACTCCGCTATCCCTGAGTTCATAAATCATTCTAAAAAGTTCATCTATTTCTGCTTCTGTAAGTGCTGCAGTTGGCTCATCCATAATAACAACTTCTGATTTAAATGAAAGAGCCCTTGCGATTTCTACCATCTGTTGTTTTGCTACAGAAATATCTGAAACCTTTGTACGTGGATCTAAATTTAGATGCATCCTATCAAATAACGCCTGTGTCTTGTCATTTATTACTTTGTCATTTAATAAAAATTTTGTTCCGTCTATAGTTTCACGTCCTATGAATATATTTTGAGCTATAGTAAGGTGTGGCATAAGATTCAATTCTTGATGAACTATACTAATTCCTAACTCTTGAGCTTCCTTTGGGCCCTGAAAATCTACTTCCACTCCTTTGTAAATAATTTTCCCTGCATCTTTCCTATATACACCAGTCATTATTTTTACCATAGTGGATTTACCTGCACCGTTTTCTCCAATTAGTGCGTGCACTTCTCCTGCTCGTAATTCAAATTTACATTGATTAAGTGCATGAACACCAGGAAATGATTTTTCTATTCCCTCCATTGAAACTATAATTTCACCCATGTAGCATCCCCTCCAATCTATTACAATATTTATTTATTATAACGTTTACATAATTGCTATACCTTGTCCTTGTTTATATAATATCATTCAAACTATTAAATTATAATGTGAAAATCAACTGAATTTTTAGAAAATTCAACTATTATATATTTTTATTAATACCATTTCAAAAAAATATAAGCTCCCATAATGGGAGCTTATATCAATTTACAAAAGGAAAAAGAAGCTTTTGATTTTCTGGCGTATACATATTACCCTTATCAATCATTTTTGAACCTGTGTTCACATTTTTAGGAACTTTATTTTTGTTTGAATCTTCTATAGCATACTTTACTCCTAAATAACCCATGCTATATGGATTTTGCAGAATTGTCGCTTGTATTACATCGTCCTCCATAAAATCTATTTCTTCATGAGTTGCATCAAATCCAATTACTTTAATTTTCCCTTGGAGATTCATATTTTGTATAGAATTCGCTACCCCTATTGTTGCCGGAGCATTTAATGCTATTATGATATCAATTTTATCATGTTTTTTTATAACCATATCGGTTTGCTCTTTTGCAATTTTTTCATTGGCTAAGCAATATTCTTTCTCCAATACCTTAATACCAGGATACGAATTTATAACTTCAAATAGACCTTCTTCTCTCTGATCTGCAGTGGCCGTTCCTTTTACAAAATTAATAATTACAACATTGCATGTAGTGCGTCAAAATATAGCTTTATGAAACTGCATTCCTAAGTCAAATTATAACTATAATACTAATAATTATCTACTGGTTATTTGCTTTTTTACTAATCAAATTATTAC
>NZ_JAHLEB010000096.1 GCF_018861735.1 Clostridium lacusfryxellense
CTATTAGTGTTATTAATTTTGTAGTATCATCTGTTGTATATCCTGAAAACTCTTTAGGATCATAATTATATGTGCCTAAGTCTAAATCATCATTCACCGTAGGAGCTTCTAGGTCTATTCCGTCTTCATCCTGGTACTTTATCGTTGTACTTCCCTTTATTATCACTGGTGGAGCTACAACCTTTGTATATTTGAATATAACTACCTGGTCTTTATCTGTTTCTATTAGTGTTATTAATTTTGTAGTATCATCTGTTGTATATCCTGAAAACTCTTTAGGATCATAATTATATGTGCCTAAGTCTAAATCATCATTCACCGTAGGAGCTTCTAAGTCTGTTCCATTCTCGTCCTGGTACTTTATCGTTGCAGAACCTACCGGAATACCAAGGTCCAAAATTGTATCTTCTGGGAATAGATAAGACCCGCTTAACATTAAACTTATTATATTACTTTTATATTTTTCTTTTAAAGCACTAACAAGGTATTGGCCGTTATCGCTTGCACCAACATTATCAACAGTAAAAACTATCTGTCCTAAACTATCGGTATATCCCTCTCTATGTGTAGAAGAATATAAATACTCTACTAAATCCTCTGGATAACCTGAATTGCTTAAATCATCCTTTTGGTCAACATTTACGAATACATTTTCAATTCCTACTTTAGGATTAAATTTACTAACGTTAACTAGTAGAGTTCTAGGGATTGGTTCCTTTAAATCAATAGGATCTATATTTATAATCTTATTCACACCGAAATCTTTAGAATTACTCACACCTGAATCTTTAGAAAACGAATTAAAACTAACAGATGACCAATAGTATAGCTTGCTCGAGCGAATAATAAAATCATCAAACCCAACATCCGAAATAGGAACATTGGTAAATGTGATTTTACCTTCTGCATTTGTGAAAGCCCATTTTTTAAAATTTAATGTTTTATTGTAAATATAAACCCAAGCATTAGCAACTGGATTGCCTAAATGATCCTTACTTATAATATTAAATGTTCTATACACTTTTAAATCCGGTATTGGTATATCATTATTAATTTTACACATAGACTCTGTTATAGGTACATCTAAATATCCAATTATTTTATTTGAATTATCAATTGATACAATATAAATATGCTGATTTGGTAGGCACTGTATACTTGTATCAGGTTCTAAATTATATAGATATCCATCTGAACTATCTCCGAAGTTTGGAACATTGTTTGATGTTCCTATATAATACTTTAATGTTCCTGTAGGTATTGTTGTTGTTTTCGTACCTTGTATTGTATCTTGTACCCAATCAAATCCGCTTAAGGCCTCTAAATGTCCTAAGTCTGATGGATGATTAATAGTAGTCATATCACTGTTATAAATGTCAGCTGTGGAGTAATATATTTCCCCCATACGACTTGTTACAAATGGAAATGAAGCATAATAGCCACTACTTGTCCATGTTGTACCTACCAATTTATACATATTAATATTTACAACAGGTGATTCATCTTCACTATTTATATACGTATCACTAACATATAGTTTTTTTGTAGTATCTTCTTTATCAAAAAAACACAAATTCGGTACATTAGTTGAATTGTTTTTAAATATGATGAAATTGCTTTGAGTATGGTCAGGCATTTCATCATACTGATATCCATCCCCTATATTAGTTAAAGTTAATGCGTATGTTTTTATTGGATGAAACAACCCAATCAACATAGCAAAAATTATAATAAATGATAATATTTTTTTCATATTAATACTCCTTTAATTCTCTATATTTTCGTTTATTGCATTTTAAATTATATTAGTTTAAAATTAAGTTGATAAAAGGTAAACAGATTTGTATTGTTTTGTTTACTTATTTAAATGGTTAGATAAGCGGTTGCAACGATTATCTAAGATATACATTTTAGGTTGGGTGCTATTAAATAGCACCCTTTGATATTTATTAAATTACCCCTGAGGTATCGGTTATAAGCCATTTACCATCAACTCTTTCAAAGTACAAATCTATTGTCATGTCCTTTTTACCAACATCTTTAGCCATTCCAAACTCAACCATAGAGCTATCTTCATAAGACACTGTTCCTTTAGCACTAACTGTGGCATGATTTGCGTCATCCAACTGTGACTTTGTTATTTTTAAATCTTCAAGTTTATTTATCACCTTATCAATAGTACCAAAAGCACTCATTTTCGATACTACATCATTATTAACAGTTAAAACATTAGCATATTTATCTTCTGTGGCATTTGAATAGAATAAATCTAAATATGTTTTTGTCTGTTCTTGTAAACTCTTAATAGTTTCAGAATTTGGCTTTAATATAATAGTTACTGTCTTTCCTGCCGGAGCTTTAGATACTTTAAAATCCTCTGCACCCTCCATTGTGGCAGTTATATCATATGAGCTATTAAAAATTTTATCTATTTTATACAATGAAATAGAAGGCTTATACAACTCATTAGTCATAGGTGTTTCGTCAAGGTTAGGTTCGTCCGATAAGTCAGGTGCATTTCCATTAACTAAAACTTTAGCCCCCAATGGAGCTGTCATTTGCCAATTAATTGCGAAGCTATCAGCATTTATTTTATAATTTTTAAAGAAAACAAATTTTGTACCATTATCATCAACTCCAATAGGGTAGAGTTTTCCACTTCCTTGTACTGTAAACATATTGTTACTTAAATTATCTTCAATTCCTTGTTGCGTTATGTCTTGGCTATAGCTCTGTGGAAAGTCTTTTTTATTATAATTTTTAATATAGAATGTTTTAACGTTATTCTTTTCCATAGCTACTTTAAAACTTTCCTTATTCATAAACTTATCGTCCGTATTAGCAATTAATTTAAAGGCATTATCATAATCTTTTTTAACTATATAATTATAGAAACTTTCAACTGTTTTCTTAGGTGTATATTTTGTTTGTAAAGTCTTATACCCAACTAATCCCCCTATTGCCAATGCTCCTATAACTACAATGCTTATAACTTTTTTTATTGAGGAGTTTGAAGTTTTGACTTTTTTGGGCTTTATTTTAATTTCTTCCTGATTTAAATGAGATGTTTTTGTTTCTGGCACTATAACCGCTGCAACTTCATCACTCGCAACCGTAGCCCCTCCGCAATTCTCGCAAAATGTTTCCGTACCTATTTCAACTTTACATCGTGGACAATACATTTAATTTTCCCCCTTTTATACTCTATTAATTACGTATTTTTATTATTATTAACGGTTTGAACCCTTTCCATATAGTTAGATGACCACGCATAATTTTCTTCTGAAAGCTCTCTATTTTTGCCTAAGACATTATCAAAATAGTTAATTCTGTATGCAACCAAAGGTCTTAATTCAACAAACAACTTTCCAACTTCCTTATTTCCCAATTTAAATACATATAATTTTTCTAAATATTTCAACATATCCACTGAAAATCCTGATTTGTGTGTTAATCTATCAGCCTTTATAAATATCTTTCTTTCGTAAAACATATAAATTGTGTTACCCCATTTTTTACTAGCTATATCTACGATTAACCTTATTATACAAATTACAGATAATACGCCTATTATAAATACCTTAGTAAATCCCGATCCAATAGAAGAAGCAATGGTAGTACCACTAGAACTCATGATACCTAAAGAAGAAGAACTTGCTATTAAAGTGCCTGCCATGCCTATTCCTAGAACAATCGGTGCAATTATTAATACCATTACTGCACTAATACGTCCCAATACTATATTTCCATCATGTAGTAGTCTCATATTTGAAATATTAGTCTTTATTTGTGCAAATTCGTTATGTATAACAGCTCTTAATTCTCCAGATGTAAGTGTATCTAGCGCACCTTTTGATATAAAAATTGAATTTCCATAAGAATTTGTCTCTATATCCAGGCTATCAAAGGCGAATATTTTTACTGTTCCAGTAAGATACTCGTATTTCATTCGGTTTACTTTTCTATCAAGAACTTTAATTTTCTTACCTGTCAAATTATTTAGTGCATCTAATATTTTAAATTGCAAATGCACTGGTGCAGAATACCCTCTAATGTCTGTTCTATCCTTTAATTGTTCAATAATAGGTTGTAAAATTATCTCTTCCCTTCCTATTACATTTCTACCTCTAGCAAATAAGGCAACACACGTTTGACCAGTTTGTGTATACATACCAAATAAAAGGAATAAGTATAAAATTAAAGTTCTTACAGGCCCATTAAAAGGCAAGTATTGGGTAGGTATAAAGCTTGTTAATACATATTGGAAAATGCTTATAAATGTTAGATTATAAATTATATTAAATATTGGTATTAAAATCATGTTAATTCACCATCCTAATTCTTATTTTTGAGTGTCTGAACTCTGGAACTTTTACAAATATTATTGCTTCACCAATTCCCAATATTCCAAATTCACGAGCTTTATAATAAAATTCTTCTTCTAATGTCACGCTCATACTATTACTAACTTCATCACTACTACCAGAACTACCTTTGGAAATAGTAGGCTTATATAAATCCTGTGTTCCTACCCCTATAGCACAGGCTTCTTGAGAAGTCGAAACATCTTGTCTTAATGCTATTTTCACATTTGTATTTCCCCATACTTGACGGAGTAATTTTTCGTCGCCATTAATTATCATATCTGCAAGTTCCTGAGTTCCCATAATATTCCTAAAACCGTAAGCCCTTGTCTTATTGATAAGATTCACTATTATTTCACTTGCAAATACATTAAATTCGTCGAATACTGTAAAAACTTCTTTTCCCTTATCTGCAAACCTTGGAGCAACTGTTTTTAAATCTGCAATTACTAGTCTTCCTAACATTTGTGCATATTCAGCATATTTCAAACTATCTAGCGAGAAAAATATAACATCATTATTTTCTATACTATCCATAAGATCAATCACATTAGTGTCTTGGGTATCAACAAATAATTCCCCCAGTTCGCTTTCTGCTATAGTTTTAAGTCTTGCGGAAAATCCAGTTATGGCCTTAGGGTCTGCTTCTTCTAATATAGATTTCATAAAATATGCAGGCTCTCCTACTTGCTCTATTAAATTCTCTACAACTGCCATACTAAAAGCCCTAATAAGGATTTGAAAATCTATAACTTGATATCCTAGAAGCTCTTTTGTTTCTGGAAGTAATAACAATTTAAAAACACCTTGCAAAAATCTTTCTGACTGGTTTTTATAATAATCATCACTAAACTCGAATAAACTTATAAGCTTGTCCTTTAATTCTGTATATAATCCATGTCTTAAAGGGTTGTAGTGCATTGATTCATCTGGGTTACAACTGAATAATTTAAAGTTTCTATTATATTTTTTACAAGCCTGTGCTAATTCATTTGGGAATTTCGGATCACCCTTCCCGTCAACGACTATGATTGGACAATTGCTACTATGCTTCAAAGGATATTCTAACAAAGTCTTGATACACTCGGTCTTGCCGGCCCCAGTCGCTCCAACTATTAAACACATTCCATTAAGTTCTTTAGAAGATATATAAAAATCTTCAAATCCATTTATATCTTTCCCTAAAAGTATGCTACTCTTCTTTAATTCCATTTTTGCTAGTTCTGCTTTACTAATTACTGGCTGTGTTTCTGCAAATAAAACTTTTTCTCCACTTGGGGCTTCTGGGGTATATCCATCTGTTTCCTTTGGTGGTGTTATATAATTAGCTTTATTATATTCAGGAATTTTACTTTTTCTTGGGTCATAATCTTTCTGGTCTTTATTACTTAAGAACATTTGATAAATTACCCCTACAATTATTACAACAATTATTATATTTAATAATGCTCCCAATCTATTTACCCTCTCCTTTTAAGTGATTTTTTAATTCTTCTAGCCTATCCACTACAATATTATTAATAAAATTAAATTCATTATCTCCTTTTGTAGAAATTTTCAAGTACCCTTCTATTTCTACAAAAACAACATACTTAATTTCTTCCAAGTTAGATATTACATGGATTGCTTTAGCTCTAATACTGCTTTTTAAATGAAAAGAGTTCTTTTTATCAATGTTTTCTATTGCCATTTCACTTAATTGCTCTATAACTTTTTTTCTTTCTTCGCTTATAGTTATTATTTCAAGAGAAAACTTACAGCAATTAAACAAATTGTTTTTTCCAGTTGTACCAACATTATTTAAAAACTTCGAGATAAGTTGTAAAGTCTTTAAAACTGGATTTTCACCCAAATTTTGATCAAAATCGAACCACACAAATTCAAGTTTTGATTTACTAAATTCGGCTTCCGGTATATAATTTTTTAAAAATATACCATTTCTATCTCCCAAAATTTTTAATTTGATAATAAGCTGCTGCACATATTCATTTTTTACTATCTTTCCTAGATGTAAATTTGTGAATTTGTCTTTATTAAATACTTCTCTAGCTTTAGAAACAAACATTTCAAAGGCTTTTAGTGAACTTTCCTCATTAATAGACTCTTTTTTTTCTAGTAGATATTGAAAAGAATAAACACTATTCATAATCGGCCTAAATCCAGGTTTCTGTAGTAACCTATTGACTTTAGTTTCTTTAACTTCCTTCTCAACATCTTTATATTTTATATATTTCAAAGCTGTACTCTTTAGGTAAACATATTTATTATTATTAAGTTGCTCTGAACCAAACAAGAGAAGATCCTCGAGCTTTTTAATTTCTCTAAACCCCTTTGATTTATTTCCAAACCACTTATAGAGCTGTTGGAACAATACATATCCTCCACATTTATTTATTACTTCTAATAGTTCCTTATAGTTCAGTTCTGCATCTAAATATGTGTGGGGGTCTATAATATCCGTTCTTACTTCTATTTTGTAACCCATTATTATCATTCCTTTCTTGTTAAATGCTTATAAATAAAGGAATTATACCAAAATTGTTTCCCCTGCAATCCTATTACCATTAGCAATCTTATTATTAATTGTTTCTTGTGTGTATTTATGCCCTATTACCTCAACTGCAAAGGTATCTCCGTCCAGTACAACAACCGCATCAACGCAATCTTTCCCACCAATAAGTAATTCTTTATATTCATAAGTTATTTGCGTTTCATTTTTCCATATTGCTCCTTTATGATCCCTCATAACCTGATAATATGCTTCTGTTAGCTTCAAATCATGGCCAACCTGATTAATACTAGTCTTATAAAAATATTTTGTACCAAGACTATTTTTACTATATTCTTTTCCTTTTCTATCTAATCGAGCAACCTCTATCATTGCTCCTCCTCTTGGGTTAGTTCTTTCTATTCGTATATATCCTGATTTTTCAAGCTTCAAAAGTCTGTCTCTATTTAAGCCACAATGCGTTTTTGCTTGTTCCATGGTACACAAACCTGAATTAGATAGTTGTTTCAACAAATTATCATCCCTCTGTGTCATAACTTTAACCTTTCCAAATTTCCTACGTGTTGCCATTTATGCCCTCCTCTATTCTTTAACCATATATTAATGAATCCCACCCGCGGAAATTCCGCAGGATGACAAGGGAATATCTTTTAGCTTACCCACAACACTAGTAAGTCCCCTGATGAAATTCCGTTAGGATGAATGAGGGGGATTTACGGTTTTGAAGTCCTCCCCTGCGGTACAAGGGGGCGGGGCTTCTTTCTTACCATTAAGAATATCATCCCT
>NZ_JAHLEB010000097.1 GCF_018861735.1 Clostridium lacusfryxellense
CGCATTACATTTTTTCAAGGGTTCTTTGAGTACTCTTTTTTTTGCACTTTTTGGAGGTTTTCCCAAAAGTTATCCACAATTTTTATTTTAGCATTTCACAAGCCCCTAAAATAAACTACTAAAAGTTCTATAGATATTGATCCATTATAAAAGTATAACCCAATTCTATATTTGGTTCAACGTACTAAATGTAGTGTTTCCATGTAAATATTGCACAAATTTAGAAAAGCCAATAAAGCTACTTATAACTTTTAATGTTATAGGTGGTTTTATTCATTATTACTTGACGATATAAAGACATTAAATTATACTTATTATAACATGTAAAATAAGTTTGAATTTATTAATAGGGAATGCCACCTCATCATTTTATGTAAATAATGGTCGTAGTCCCAGCTATGTTGAACTGCTTAATTTTATTAAAGATAAATAATAATGATTTATGAAGGAGTGTATTAGTGTCTATTAAAAAGTATTATGTAATGGAGTTTACTCATGTTGATTTAGCTTGGAAAAGAGACGGGGCTGAAATGGCTGAAATGCTTGAGGTGTTCATCATTCGTTTATTAGATGGATTGGATCATAATCCGGAATATAAATATGTTATAGAACAAGCGGCTCATTTTCGTAATTTAAAAAAATGTCGTCCTGATTTAATTGAAAGACTAAAGGTTTATGTAAGACAAGGAAGAGTTGAAATGGTTGGGGGAATGGCATCTACACTAGAAACAAATATTCCAAACGGTGAATCCTATGTAAAGAACCAGGTCATTGGTTTAAAATGGGTTAAAGAAAACTTTGGTGTTGATATCAAGACAGGATGGCTTATGGATACTTTTGGTATTAATGCACAGATTCCTCAAATTTTAAACCAATTTGGTATAGAAAATCTTATGGCTTGCAGATTTGGTGGTAGAAAATACCATCAAAGGTTCATATCAAAAGGATTAGATGGTAGCCAGATATATATAGTAGGTGGTGATGTATATTCTGGATATTTAAGGCCTGAGGAAACCGCATCCACATGCTACAGAGATTGGGGTTATATTGATAAGACATTTTCAAGGGCAGATAAATTAGAAGGGGAAGGTCCATTTTTTGTGTCATTGTGCACAGAAAATGAACTTCTCATAAGTAAGCACTCCCTTAAATGCATTGATTATCGTAATAAGGAAAGAAAAAATGAAGAATGGAAATTGGCAATGCCATACGAGTACTTTAATGCAATTAGAAAAGCAAAGAAAGATTGGCCAATTGAAGATGGTGATTTAAACCCAGAATTTACTGGTACATTTTCTTTAAGAACTATTATTAGAATAAAAAATAGGGAGGTAGAAAATTTACTACTTGAAGCTGAAAAGTGGGCATCAATTTTAAATTGTTCTGGTTGGGAGAAGAAACTTGAAAATTCATGGTGGAATATGGCATACAATCAGTTCCACGATGTGTTTACAGGCTCACATCCTACGGAAGTATTCCTAAAACTTATGAGTATATTTGATAATGTAGAAAAAACAGCACAAGAGATATTAGGAGAGTCATTTGATACAATATTACCAAAACTCTCAGTGGATAAGGACAAGTTAACATTAACAGCTTTCAATGGATTACCATGGATTCGCAGTGATATAATAACAGTGCCTTTGACACCATCAATGGAAGGTGTTTCAAAGGTTACTGCGAATAAAGAAAATCTATCATTTGAAATTAAAGATGGAAATCTTAGAATACATGCAATGATGCCCCCGATGGGTACAAAGAATTTTCTAGTAGAAAAGGGCGGTAAGAAAAGTATTGAAAAATATGAGGTCGAAACAACAACAATAGAAAATGAGACTATTCTTATTGAATTTGATAATAAATATGGGCTAAAGAGATTGGTGTGGAAAGATACAAATGAAATTCTTATGGAAAATGCAGGGGATTTCCTGGTCGTTCAGCAGGATAATGGTAATTTTCAAATTGAGGAGCCAGCTTCCTCAGAAGTAGCAGCAGAATCAGGGAAAATAAGTGTGTTTAGACTTGATCCATCAGATTTGGGTCAGAGCGTTATGTTATCTGGTGAATTCCCACAATTGCCTTGGGCGGAGGGAAATAACAAACTTACATGGGAAGCTGAATTTATGCTTTTAAAAGGAAAACAAAGGGTTGACTTGAAACTGAGGATACACTGGAAAGGTGAAGCAAGTCGTATAAGGCTTAAACTTTCTACGGAGATTGATACATCTTCAGGAATTTATGAAATACCTTTTGGAACGGTACGTCGTAAGCCTTATGGAGTAACGGGAACTGCCAGGGGAGAATGGCCTGCTCACAGGTTTGTAGCCATAGAAGACAAGATTTATGGTTTAGCACTTATAAATAGAGGAACTGTAGGAGTAGAGGTAAATGGTGGTACAATTTTAAATACTTTGATAAGGGCTCCAAAATCAGAATATGCTGGGATGGTTTCTGATGATACCTCATCACAACATGGTGATCATGAGTTTGATTTTGCAATTGTACCATATGCAGGGTCATGGAAAGAAGCACCGGTTGTAGCTGCGGCTCAAGAGATAAATAATCCAATACATGTAGTCCTAAGAGAAGGGGTCATGGATGCTGACACAAAGGAGGAGGCATTCCTTAAATTGACTCCTGAAAATTTAGTGCTTTCAGCAGTTAAGGCAACAGATGATGATATAGATGAACTTGCTATACGTATTTATGAAACAGCAGGGCAAGCTACGATTGCTAGATTATTTGTTAAAGATTGTAAGAAAGCATGGCACTCAAATTTAAAAGAAGAAAAATTTGAAGAACTTTTATGTATAGATGGAAACATAGAGTACCCTGTTAAAGCATTTGAAATAAAGACTATAAGAATTAAGAGAAATTAATTATACTAAATGAAAAAGAAAACCGCTTAGTGAAAATACACTAAGCGGTTTTCTATTTTATTCAACTTTCGTTATTTTTGAACAGTGTAGAAACGTTCCTACTTCCAATTTTTTTGCTACAGCTAAACAATTAGCTAAAAGCTGCAATGGTGCAATTTCATTAATAGGTGCCAGAAATTCAGAGCATGGTTTTTGCGAAATAACTAGAATGTTTTCATTAATAATCTCCGATTCACGATTTGTTACTAATATTACTTTTCCATGAAGTTTAGCTATATCTAAAGCCAAACCTACATTTAATTTATAGGTTTGTCCATCTGGAGCAAATATTAAGGCTAAAAAATTTTCATTAACCATCTCAAGTGGACCATGTCTAAATTCAGAACTTTCAAAATCTATGCTAGGATATTTTGCGAGTTCTCTTATAAATAGAGCACCAGAATGAACTGAGGTTAAAGAGTATCCTCTACCAATAATGCAACAGTAGGTGGGATTTTTAATGAAGTTATTTATTAAGGAACTTGTTTGTTTATATGAAGTTAAAAAGTCTTCAAGGTCATCTATTGATTTACTAACCTCCTCTATAAAGTGCTCAGATAACTGTCCAACTAATGCCTTTGACAATAGGTTTGATATTATTAATGATGCTAGGTAAGTCCTAGTACTTACTGCTTCCTCATCAGGTACATTTAAAATAAGTTTATAGTTTCCTCGTTTGCCTAAAATACTATTAGCATTATTAGTTATTGCAATTACAGTGATACTATCAGGTATGTTCTCAATAAGTTTTACAATCTCACCACTTTCACCAGATTGTGATACAAGAACCAAAAGAGTATTTATATTAATGGAATCTAGCTCATAATGAAGCAATTGGCTTGCTGAAATAACAGTTGATATATAACCATTTTGATTTAGTAAAGAACTGGCTGCGCAATTACAGAAATGAGAGCTTCCCATTCCAGAAAAAATTATCTTCTCAAATTGACATACGTCAAGTTTGTTCATTGTTTTGATGCTACCACTTGAAATTAAAGTTTGTAGTGAATTCCTTAAGCTAACTGGTTGGTCTAATACATCCTTTAAAAAATTATTCATAATAGCCTCCATTATTTTTCGAATTTATATAATACATGAAATTAGGTTGTTAAATTAAATGCTTTACATTGTATTTATTATACTTATTATAACTATAATAATAAGTATAGATTAAAACTTGTATGGTGTCAAATTCAAATACCACAATTATTATTATAAATAGTATCTGAGTGTATGATACTATTTAACTTGTAAAATAACACACTTAATTTTACATTAAATTATATAAAATGTGTAACCAAGATTAAATCTTAATTGACAATGATAAGAAGCTAGTTTAATCTATTATTAGTATACTTATAATAAGTTGAAAAGAGGAAATAAATGGCAAAGATAGTTCGGAATACCATGCAGATTAGAAGTTATAATACTAAAAAAATTATTGATTATTTGCGGTTTAGTATACCTGCTACTAAAAAAGAAATTTCTGATAATCAGGGACTTAGTTTTGCGACAGTATCAAATTTATGTAACGAATTAATTAAAGATGGTATATTGGGTATTAATTCATCCTTAAACTCAAATGGGGGTAGAATTCCCGGGCTAATTTCAATTATGCCATTGGTAAAGCTTACATTAGCTATCAATCTTTCTCAGGATACTGAGGTTGATTTAGCGCTAATAAATTTAAAAAATGAAGTTATTGCAGAGAAAAGAATAAGTGTTTTTGGACTTCTTACAGCAGAGAGTATTATTGATGAACTTTATAAGCACTCAGACAATATGATAGAGGAGCATAATATTGATTGGAGTTATTTACTTGGACTTGGGGTAGCTGTGCCAGGGATATTTTTTAAGGACAATAAGACTATAATTAATTCAACAAATGGATTGTATGAGGATAAGCCATTAAAAGATATGTTTGAAAGAGTATTTGGGTTGCCTACATACATTGAAAACGAGTCAAATTTACTTGTTACCGCAGCATCATTATATGATCCTAAAGAATTTAAAACTAAGAATTTAATATATATTTTTACAGGAGAAGGTCTTGGTACTGGAATTATTACTCAAGGAAATCTTGTTACAGGTAATAGTGGATTAGGTGGTGAAATAAATCATATGCCTATTGGAGAAAAAGGTTTTAAATGTTACTGTGGCAGTATAGGTTGCATAGAAACTGAATTATCCAAAAAAGGATTTTTAAAAAAATACTATGGGACTGAATTCCTTAGCAAAAATTATGATTTTGACACATGGGAGAATTTTATTTTCCAGGTGGAAGCTGGCCAAAAAAAAGCTATCGAAGTTATTGTTGAAAATGGGAAATTATTTGGGAAACTTATTTCTATTTTAGTTAACATTTTTGACCCAAAGATCGTATACATGGGCGGGATAACAGAAAGAATTTTTGGATATTTGTATCCTAGCATGATAGAAGAAGTACAAAGTAGGTGTAGTTTAGATAAGTTTCATAATTTTTCTGTTTGTAATAGTAAGAGTTACAAGAACTTAATTTATCAGGGGTGTTCTGAACTAACTATTAAACAGTGGGTGCCGTAATGAACCTGCTGAATTTGCGGCGTTAACAGAAATTAAGTTTAAGGCAATGATATTAAAGGTATGTAATAAAAAAAATAGTCATTATCTTAAGATGGTGTTGATTAACTAACTCAATATATTTAAAATTGGAAGGATGGTGAATACTATTATAGTTCATAATAATGGTAGTTTGATATGAAGAGTAAAAAATTTATAGTAACAGGTATTCTAAATAATGAAAATAGTTTTTCCTGCAAAGGATACGAGGATGATAATGAAATTTTGAATGTGACTTCATCTCGTGACACAGATTCATATGAGTTAAAGCTTGGAACGGAGTTTTTAATGCAATATTTAGAGAATAAAACAAATGATGTTGAATTGATTTTGGAGCATAATATTGTTACGAGTGGTGAAATACCTGTTCTCTATTGCTATCCTAAAAGTGATAAACCTTTACCCGTTGTTATTTTTGCACATGGTATGTTTGGAGATAAAATTATTGATTTACATAGAGGTATTGTTCTGGCACAGGAAGGTTTTTTTGTAGTGCTTGCAGATGCTAGGTTTCATGGTGAACGTATTGTAGAGAATTATAGTCAATATTTTTATGAAAATGATAAGGTTGTAAATTGCAAAAAGTTTCTTGAAGTTATTAAGGGCACGTCGGAGGATATTTCTAAAGTTATAGACAATTTAAAGGATGATCGCCGCGTAGATTTAAACAGGATTGGTATGTCTGGAATATCAATGGGAGGGTACGTAACTTTCTTAACGCTAGCAAATGATGATAGAATCAAGGTAGCAGCTCCAATGCTTTCTTCACCTGATTGGGTTTTTAATACTGAGAAAATAGAGCAAGACAAATATGATGAGGAGTTAAAGGAAATTATTAAAATAAATAATCCAATAAATAATTATAAAAGAATAGCATCAATTCCGCTCCTTATACAAAATGCTATTGACGATCCAACAATATCTATAAATGGAGTAAGACAGCTAATCCAAACAATAAATAAAGATCATTCAGAAATTGAACAAAAATATAGTTTAATTGAATACCCTAATATAGGTCATGAAGTTCCAGATATAATGATTGATAGGATCATACAATGGTTTAAGAAATACTTGTAAAAATATGTACAAGCATTAAGTATTCATAATTTAGACACCTCAATACTCTTATGTGTATTGTTAAAACAGTAAATTAATATATTTAGTATAGCTATTTCGAATAGATTTAAATTTATAGTAAGTCTACATTCAGATTATATCAATTAGAGAAAAGAACAGGCCGTAGGTAGATTAATTAAGGAGGAGTAAATGGACGCAAAGTTAAACGATAATCAATTACAATATCATATTGGTAAAGTGCAAGATGTTTCCAAGTTACAAGTACCAAATTCAAAACGTATTCATTTTGGATGGTTGGCAGTCCCTGTAGTGGAGTCCAATTCAAATGATACTTTGAAGTTTTTTTGGTCAGAGAATCCACTTATTGATGATTCAGTTAGGTTTAGAATTACTATAGCATTAGATGTAAGAGAGGAAAAGCTAATACAAGTATTTCTTATTAATTCAGGACAAGTGATAGGTGAATTCGATATTAGATATGCACATGTTTTTGAAATTTTCGAAATAGAAATCAAAGAGGAATATGCTGTAAATGTTTTCAAAGAAGGAATCGGACTAAGGATGCTAAAGGGAAGCCAACCTCTATGGATATTTTCCAGTACTAATCCAGAGGCAGATGAATTATTTTCTCCTCATATACTTGTAAATAAAGAAACCGATAAATTAGAAAAGTTCTATAACCGCATGTTTTCTTTAGCTTCTATTCAACCATTTGGATGGATGGAAGGTTGCGTTCTAGACGGATTAATGGACCTTGGGGATGGGTTATACAAAGAAAAAGCAAATGATACAATTAAAAAACATATTAGTTTATTTTTCGATGATAACAATAATATGAAATATGAAAACCCAAGAAGTGAAGCTGTGGATGGAACAATATATGGTATTGAGAATACATTGGTTTTTGCAGTGTAGTGCGTCAAAATATAGCTTTATGAAACTGCATTCCTAAGTCAAATTATAACTATAATACTAATTATTATCTAGTGGTTATTTGCTTTTTTACTAAGCAGATTATT
>NZ_JAHLEB010000098.1 GCF_018861735.1 Clostridium lacusfryxellense
GAAAGTTTTCTGGAATTTATTTAAAAAATTATATAAAAAAAACAGGTATGCATTTTTAAACATACTCTGTTTTAAAACTATTGGTTTAATTTCTTAACTTAATGACATTGGGAACGATCCCCTCTTCTTTGAGTAATTAATATAAAATTTTATAGATATCTCTAATTTCATCTCTACTTAGAGGTACATAATTATTTGCTAAAAGTCTTTGTTGACCTACAATAACACTATCTGCAAAACTTTCAATTTCTTCTACCTTCATGCCATAGTCTTTCAAAGGTTTTCTAACTAATAATTTATCAAGTACCTCAGCAAGTTTAGCAAATACATCGCTTCCCACGTTTACGTTTAAAATATCTGCAAGTATTTTATTAACATCTTTAATTTTACCATTTGGATTTTTCTTATTATAAGCTCTAAATACTTCAACAAACATCTGGTAGTTTGCTTCTCCATGAGGAACATGGTAAGTTCCACCAAGTGGATATGAAAGAGCGTGTACTGCTCCAACTCCTGTATTACCAAAAGCAATACCAGCATAGTTACTACCTATAACAAAATCTTCAATTATTTCTTTTCTATACTCTTCGCCTTTTTCAATTATCTGAACATATCCTTTTAAAATTAATTCCATTGCTTTAATACTAAATAATTCTGTATATGGATTAGATTTTGGAGATACATAAGACTCAATAGCATGTATTAATGCATCTATTGAAGAAGCAACAAAGAATCTGTATGGAAGTCCTTTAACAAGTTCTGGAATAAGCACTGCATGATCAGCTAATAATTCCTCTGCAGCAAGTCCCATTTTTGTATGTTTAGCCTTTATTTCAGCAATAGATAAATTTGTAACTTCTGATCCTGTTCCTGCAGTTGTAGGAACTAATATAAGTTCTTTATCTTTTATTATTGGAACTGATTTTTCAAATAATTGCAATGCTGTATTATCACCTTTTATTACAAGAAGTTTTGCTATATCAATAACACTACCTCCACCAATTGCAAAAATTCTTTTGAAGTTCTTTCCCTTAATAGTTTGAAGTACCGCATCAATTATCTCATCTGATGGCTCTCCAACACCATATTTTTCAAGGAATACTATTTCGGCCTTTAGATTTAAACTTCCGAAAAACGGATTATATATAAATTCATTGGATAATACAAAATCTCCTTCACCTATAGTAAAAGTTTCTGCAAATTCCTTTGCTGTATCAAATTTATGGATTTGTGATTTTAGTGAAAATAATTTCATTACGTTACCTCCAAATTTAATAATTATTTTAAGTTAGGGAAATAGGTTTCAACTTAGTTCGTTGAAACCTACTTGTTATATATTATTTAGACCAGATTTCCTCATTTGTTGGAATCTTAGCATCTTTATTGAAATATCCTATTCTTGATATATTTATTAAGTGGTAATAAGTGAAGTTTTCAGATATTGAGTTATTTCCCCAAGATCCACAACCAAGAGTAGTAGATGGGTTAAAGCCATTATTGAAACTTCCGCCTGCTCCTGTAGAAGATGTTTGATTAACAACTAATCTACTGATAGGTAATTCTTTACCTGCATATTGTATATGTGCATCATCATTTGAATGAACAGCTGTAGTATGTCCTGCGCCTTCATATAAAAGATTAGTTTTAGCAAGTTGTACTGCTTCTTCAAAAGTATTGTAAGTCATTGTAATCATGAATGGGAACATTTTTTCCTTGTTAAGTACATCAAGTTCTCCTATTCCTTTAGTTTTAAGTATTACTACTTTAGTAGCTGCAGGAACCACAACTCCAGCCATATCAGCAATAAATTGAACTGACTGACCAACAAGTTTACCGTTTATTGATCCACCTGGGAACATAATACTTCTAAACTTCTCTATTGTAGCTTCATCTTCAATGTAGTATGCACCGTTATCAACAAATGCCTTCATTATTTCATCATGATTTTCTACTGGAGCAATTATTGATTGTTCTCCAGAGCATATAATTCCATTATCAAATTTTCTTCCTGCTATAATATCTTTAGCAGCCTTATCAAAATCATATTCTCTATCAATTATAACTTGAACATTTCCTGCTCCAACTCCAAATGCTGGTTTACCACTTGCATAAGCAGCCCTTACCATTCCCATTCCACCAGTAGCAACTACTGTATCAACAGCTGCCATTAATTCTCCTGTTAGTTCAACAGATGGTTCTGTTATTATTTGAATCAAGTTTTCTGGTGCTCCAAGTTTTCTTAATTCGTCATTCATTAATGTAACAGCATGTAATGAACAATTTTTAGATCTTGGGTGTGGAGCAACAATAATTGCATTTCTTCCTTTTAACGCAAACATAGCATTACACATAGGTGTAACTATTGGATTAGTAGTTGGTGTAATAGAACCTATAACTCCCTTTGGCTTTGCAACTAGTAATATTCCTTCTTTTCCTTCTTCTGATCCAATTATATCAACAGATTTTTTACCTTTTAAGCTATTCCATATAGTCTTTGATTTACCCATATTCTTAGCTACCTTATCTTCATAAACTCCCATTCTTGTTTCAGTAACTGCTTCTTTTGCAAGTACCTCAGCATTATCAAATATAACCTTACCAATTACTCTAACTAAATCATCTACCTGTTCTTGACTATAGTTTGCAATACCTGCTTGAGCCTTTCTTGCTTTTACCATTAGTTCATTTATAACTGCTTTATTATCCATTTTTATTTTCCTCCTGTTTATTATATATTATTTTTTATGTAGAATTGTTGGATTAACATCTTAAAAATACATTCTATATTTTTTGTTTCATTGTTCCTGTTTCCATAAATCTTGTGTGCCAGTAAAGTGCATCACATAAAACATGAGGAGTATGTTTTCCTCCACAACATTCAGCTTTAGCTAGGTATTCTAAAAGCTGCGGTCTATAATCAGGATGAGCACAATTGTTAATAATTGCAAGCGCTCTTTCCTTTGGGCTCTTTCCTCTTAAATCTGCGGTGCCTTGCTCTGTAACAATTACCATTACGTTATGCTCTGTATGATCTACATGTGAAACCATTGGAACTATTGAAGATATATCACCTTTTTTAGCTATAGATTGTGTAGTAAATATTGTCAAGGAAGCATTTGAAGAAAAATCTCCTGAACCACCTATTCCATTCATCATCTTTGTACCCATAACGTGAGTTGAATTAACATTACCATATATATCTACTTCTAAAGCTGTATTCATAGCAATAATCCCAAGTCTTCTTATAACTTCTGGATTGTTACTTATTTCTTGAGGCCTTAATATAATTTTATCTTTTAATATGTCTATATCACGCCTGAAATCTTCCATACCAGCAGGCGAAGGGCTTAGCGCAGTACTAGATACCATTTTCGCTTTACCACATCTAATAAGGTCAAGCATAGAATCCTGTATTACTTCTGTATAACAAGTAAGATTTTCCAATCTAGATTCACAAAGTCCTGCAAGAACTGCATTCGCTACACTACCAACTCCTGATTGAAGAGGTAATAAGTTTTCTGGCAGCCTTTTCTCTTTAACTTCGTTTTCAAGAAATTCAATTAAGTTTTTTGATATTGCTTTAGATGTTTCATCAATTGGACCAAGAGGCCTTGTTTTGTCTGATGAATTGGTCATTACAACTGCAGCAATTTTTTCAAGTCCACAAGGTATATAAGTTGTTCCAATCCTATCTCCAGGATGTGTTATTGGAATTGGTTTTCTAAAAGGTGGATTTTCCAAAGTATATATATCAGCCATACCTTCTAATGCTAATGGTTGATGCTCATTAACTTCAATTATAACCATATCTGCATTAGCAACAAAAGTAGCTGCATTCCCAACTGCTGTTGTTGGTATTATGTTACCCTCTTCTGTTATTGCTAATGCTTCTATAATTGCAACATTAACTTTAGGTAAAAAACCATAATTTACAAATTGAGGCATAATACTTAAATTCATGTCAATATATTCAGTTAGGCCTTCATTAATAGATTTTCTTAATTCATTGTCAGTCTGATAAGGCAATCTTTTAGAAATTATACCAGCCTTAGCCCAAGCACCATCAATTTCTGAACCGACAGAAGCACCTGAATATAATGTAAGTTTCATCTTCTCACCAGTACTATTAACTCTATCTGCAATAGCTAACGGAACATCTTTCGGATAACCTGATGGACTGAATCCACTTACTCCAATTATCATTCCATCTTTTATCAGACTTGCTGCTTGCGCTGCTGAGACTACCTTTTTCATAACTTCCTTATTTCTTATTCTTTCACTAGCCAATATTACACCCCCAGAATTATATTAAATATAAAATTAATATTAGAATTTAGCTTTAAATCTATTTTCCCATTCCTCAATAAGTGAAGGTCTAAAGTCTGGATGAGCAATATTTATAAGTGCTCTTGCTCTGCCCTTAAGTGTTTTACCTTTTAACTCGGCAATACCATATTCCGTTACTACATAGTGTACTTCATTTCTAAGAGTTGTAATCGCCGCTCCTTCGTCAAGCATTAGCGTAATTCTAGAAATTTTACCTTTACTTGCTGTTGATGGCATAGCAATAATAGACTTACCATCCTTTGCAATAGAGGCACCTCTAATAAAATCAACCTGGCCACCCGTTCCACTAAACTGAGTTAGTCCTATAGTTTCTGCATTAACTTGTCCCATAAGGTCCACTTGAATAGCAGAATTTATACAAACCATTTTGTTATTTTTTGAAACTATAATAGGGTCATTCACATAATCTACAGAATACATCTCAACCATGGGGTTATTATTAACAAAGTCATAAAGCCTTTTTGTTCCCATTAGGAAAGTTACTATTATTTTTCCTTTATGAAGTGTTTTAGCTTTATTAGTTATAACTCCAGCTTCAACAAGTTCAACTACTCCGTCTGAAATCATTTCGGAATGTATCCCTAAGTCTTTTTTATCTTTTAAGAATAGTAGGACTGCATCAGGAATAGCTCCTATACCAAGTTGGAGCGTAGATCCATCTTCTATTAAAGATGCACAATATTTCCCAATAGCTTTCTCAATGTCCCCAATCCTAGGTGGATTAAGTTCTGTTATTGGATGGTTTACTTCTACAATATAATCAATTTCAGATACGTGTATAAAAGAGTCTCCCATTGTTCTAGGCATTTCTTTATTCACTTCTGCAATTACTACTTTTGCTTGCTTTGCTGCTGGCTTTGTATAATCAACAGATACTCCAAAACTACAATATCCGTGATCATCAGGAGCCGAAACTTGAATAATTGCAACATCTACAGGTAAATAACCGTTTTCAAAGAGTTCTGGTACTTTAGAAAAAAAGCAAGGTGTAAAGTCTGCTCTCCCATCAGCAATGGCTCCTCTTGTTGCACTGCCTACAAATAAGGCATTATGTTTAAAATGTTTTTCCATTCCTGGTTTTGTATACTCTGCTTTTCCCATTGGCACCATGTGAACTATTTCAACATTTTCATATGAATCTTTGTTTTTTACCATTTCTTCCAAAACATTTTGTGGTTCACCACAAGCATGACCTGTTACTACCCTATTACCAGATTTTATTTTTTGTGCAGCTTGTTTTGCGGTAATAATCTTTAATTTATAAATTTCTTCTAAACTCACATTTATCACTCTCCTCCATTTTATTTGTAACTAAATGACGAAAGTTCTATAATCATTTTTCTTTTTTACTACTATTTAGTATTTTTCTAGCCTGCGCTAGTAAGTCTTCACTTACCTGATTTATAAGCAATACTTTTTTGATACTAGGAATAGCTTCTTTAAGTGCAGTTTCAACCAAATCTTCAACAGTATATTTTGCGGAGAGACATCCTTTACATTCTCCTAAAAGCTTAACTTCAACAATTCCATCTTCAACACTAACAAGTTCAATATTTCCATAATGTTCAGCTAGTTTTGGTCTTACATTTACTTCTAGAATTTTTTCTATTTTTGAAAACATAAGGTCATTGTTAATCATTTTGTCCCTCCATTCTTTTTAATATATGTGTGCCATAAGGCGCACATATATTAAGGAATTTCATATTATAAAAGATGTATTTTGTTTAATAAATTATTCTTTTATTCTAGCTATAACTTTTGCAAGTGCTTTTTTATGAGCCATATTGCTTTGTCTAGCTATCATTATTCTTTGAGCTTGAGGAGAACCTGCACCATGCATTGATTCTGTTCTATAACCAACAGCGGCTGTTCCAAGAGCTAAATTTTCAATAAGTCTTAATATTCTCATTCTATTTTCAGTTGTTACAGATGCTACACCCTTTAGGTATTTTTCAAGATAAGGTCCAGTAATTGGATCCCTAAAATCTTTTTCTGCAGGCATAGTTACCATTAGTCCTCCAGCAATGTCTTCTGCAAGTCTAACTATTTCGTATGGGAATCTTGTAATGTTTTGTTTACAGACATTAGCTAGTAATAAGTCTACTATATAATTACCTGACTGGGTTTTATGACCTTCTGCAGAACATGCTATTCCGCAAGCATACAATGTTTCATTAAGGTGAGTCATCTCTATTAACTTATCTTTAATATGTGATACTTTGCTTGTACCATTATAATCTGCAGCAAGTGCTGTAGCTCCAATAAGTACATCGCCTACACCTGTTTTACATCCACCATAACTTTGTCTATGATATCCTGCAAATCTTTCAACAAGCATTCCTGCAAATTCAGTTTCTCCATTTAAGAATATCCTATCATTTGGCACAAATACATCATCGAAAATAACTAAAGCCTCTACTCCACCGAAGTTGTAATTACCAACATCGATATCTGCTCCTTCTTCGCTCTTTCTTGTATCACAAGATTGACGACCTAAAATCATAATAATGCCATCTGTATTTACAGGTACGGAAAATGATACTGCATAATCTTCTTCGCCTGGCTTCATAGCCATAGTAGGCATAACTAAAACTTCATGGGAATTACATATACCAGTTTGGTGAGCTTTAGCTCCACGAACTACGATACCATCAGGTCTTCTTTCTACAACGCGAAGATACATATCTGGATCTTCTTGTTTTGATATTGCA
>NZ_JAHLEB010000099.1 GCF_018861735.1 Clostridium lacusfryxellense
CAATCTAAAACACTCAACAAAAGGCTCTAAATACACCTAAGTTCAAGTTTCAAAATGAAATTCGGAACTTTCCTATTGCTTCTGGTGACAGCTATGTTCTTCATACCCCTTCTAAAAACTTTTGCAAGCAAAAGCGAGCCGACAAGTCGGTTTTGAAAAGACGTTATTGTATTACTCCATAGTGAAATATTAAAACTGATCTTCTTGAAAATAGCCACATAAAGTACTAAAATATACTTATATAAATAATACAAAATCACTATAGTTTTCAACTCCAATTGGTCGATACACCCCTAGTTGGAGTTGAAAACTAGCATGTTTTAATATACCAAACCCAGCAACTCCAACGGATGCATTATGTATCAATTGGAGTTGAAAAATAGGCGGACAAAAGGACACAAAAAGAGCAATAAAAAATCGCAAGCGAACGCAAAATATTTGCTTTTTTTATTAGCCAGTGTACTTTTGTCCGCCTACTTAATTTTTTAGAAATATAGTTTTTAAAAGATTAGCAATAGGGTGGAATTATAAAATATATCTCCCAAATTGCATGCATGGTCATCTATATTTTTTTGTGCTGCTCTTTTGTTTATCCATTTCCCTTTTAGCTTTGCTTATTGAAATTAGATTAATTGGAACTACGAGTTATTTAGTGTTTGTAATATGGCTTGCCTTATTATTCCCCCTCGGAGAGCACATCTTTACGCTAGTAAAGTCTACTGTGTTATACTTTACATTAAAGTTATCAGTCGCTATCGCTCCTTTAAGATAAAGTGACCTGTTAAATTTAACATAAGGATGGGGTGCATTTAATTTGAGTTATGCAATTATTCGAATACAAAAAATGACCATTGGAACAGTCAAAGGAATTCAGATCCACGACCAAAGAGAAAAAGAATTTAGTCATACTAATTCAGATATAGACTTTTCAAAATCAAACTTAAATGAGGATTTATATAATTCTAAAAACATAAATTATAACCATGAAATTAAAAATAAAATCAAAGAATTAAACTTGACTAGAGCTGTTAGAAAAGATGCTATTGTTATGTGCCAATCATTAATAACTTCTGATAAATCTTTTTTTGATAACTTATCTTCTCAGGAACAAAAGCAATTTTTTAAAGATAGTTTTGAATTTGTAAAAGAGACCTATGGTGAAAAAAATATAATATCAGCAAATATTCATTATGATGAGAAAACTCCACATATGCATATAAATTTTGTACCAATAACAAAAGATGGACGATTATGTGCTAAAGACCTTTTTAAACGTGTTGACCTCATAAAACTTCATGATAATTTTTCTAAACATTGCAAGGAGCATGGCTATGATTTAGAAAGAGGTGAGAGTAAGGGTGATTTAAAAAAGCACCTAAGTGTTGAAGACTTTAAAATTAAAACTAAACAAGAGGACTTGGAAAAAAGTAAGATTGAATTTAACAAGGCTGATAATGAGCTTAATGTTAAATCTAAGCGATTAAAAAATTTAACGACTAATATATTCAGTTTAGAGCAAACAAGTGTTAAAAAGAGCTTTATAGGTTCTAAAATAACACTTCAAGAGGATGATTATAATAAAATATTAAAATTAGCCGAAAAAGGAGTGCTAAATGAAACTTCTTTGAATGAATTAAAACAAGTTAATGCCTCGCTTGAAAGTAATAATTTAAGTTATCATAAAGAATTTACAGAGTACTCTAATAAATATTTAAAATTAAAAAAAGAACATAAAAAGTTAACTGACAATGTGGTAGGTTTAATAAAAGAACATAAAATAATGATTACTGTTTTAGATAAACATAATTTAATGCCAGAATTCAAAAAAGAGCTGAAAAATGAAAAAGAAACTGAAAGAATTTCAAGAAAAAGCAAAAGTGAAAGTTTAGAAAGATAAAACGAAAAAAATATGTTAACGAAAACTACAAAATAGTTATTGTTAACATATTTTTTTATATAAGTGTAGCTCTTTCAACTGTTAACAAGTGTTAACAGTGTTTTGTTAACAAGTTAACTAGGTTAACCGTTCGTATTGCTATGTTTTAAAGTTAACCAATTTATTTAGATTAATTATTTCAATAAAAAAACACTAAATATTCTAGTCATTCCAACCATTTTGGACACTAACTATGAGTTATTTAGTGTAATACTTGTAATTTACTTAAAATTATTCAATTGTACCTTGCTGATATTTTTCCCCAACATCATCCTCTTTTGTTTTATCCCAGCCTAATAATCTTCTTTCTAGCTTATCAAAATCATATGATCTTTGCTCATAATCATTAAAACTACCATTTTGGGCCTTACCCTTAAGTTGCTGATAGTCCCTTTTTATTGCATCACACATCCACCCAACTATTCCCTTTATTCCAGGTGTAACTTTAGCAATTTCATATTTTTCTTTAATAATATTTATGTTTCCTTTGGCAGTATCTAATATAGATTTAGCTTGTAGTCCTGATATGTTCTCTTTGAATATGCTTTTAACCCCGTTTATAAGCTCTGTAAAGCGTTTTTCTTCTTCATTGGTACATTTGCCCTCTAAAGTGACACAAACTTCCTCAATAGCCTTATTTTTAGTTTTATTAGCCTTTATGTAAAATCTAATCGCTTTAATACTTCTACCCTCTTTTATTTCTTCAAATTCAAAAAATATATCGGTTTTTTCATTTATTTCTTTCTGTGTTACAAGTAAAATTCTTTTTTTCAAGTTGTAATATCTATTATATTGATTTTCAATACCTAAAAACTTCTTCAATTCTTCAAGATCATATATTCTTTCTCCTACTTTTTCATACTGTTTTAAAATCTCATAGAGTTTCAAACTATATTCACTATTCAGATCAGTTATATTTTTTAAACGATATTTAGTATATTGTTGAAGTTGTAAATAGTATTCTATAAGCCTTGGATGGAAGCTTACAGCCACTTTACCCTCATTATCATAATATTTTATTCCTGAAAGCCATACTGTTTGAAAATCTCCATCACTTTCATGGATAGTTACTCTTTTACTTAGTAATAACCCACTTGCTCTCTTGATCCTGCTATAAAAATTTTTATTTGTACTCAAATTAACATCCAAAAGTTTGGCAAAATCTTTAATACTTATAATATAATCCTTAAATTCTTTATCTAAAGGATTGACCATTGAAGATATTGCTAATATAAGTTTTAATTCTCCTAAGTTTAGTTTATAACTTGCGTTAATGAGTCTATTATCTTTACAAATCCAAGACTCCTTATTTAACATTAATTTATTTTCCAATATATCACCTCATTAGCTATATATTACTATATAGCTACAATGTTGTCAATGTAGCTATATATACCCTCCAGTTGTAGTTCTTACCCTCCAGTTGTAGTTGTTTATACCCTCCAGTTGTAGTTGTTTACCCTCCAGTTGTAGTTGTTTACCCTCCAGTTGTAGTTGTATGACCCCTTGTAAGTACTGGTATAAGCCACTTTGAGAGAACCGAAAACAAGGTTAAAACAAGGTTAAAACAATCTTTAAAACAACAACTGTAGTTGTGAGTTAAAAAATGATTGAATTTAACTATACTCAAAAGCAAAGCTAGAAGGAAAATGGATACGACCAAAGGTAAAAATTCTAAACTTAAAAATGACCATGCAAGCAATTTGGTAGCTATAAAATAAAGATCACCACCCTATCACAAATTATCTTTATTTACTAATTTTAAGCGTGTACTAAAATATTGGACTTACGATTAAGTGAAGCAGTTGAAAACTCTACGAACAATTTATGTTTGGTCAGCAAGATGACTTTTCAATCTTATATAGGAGATGGCAGCTAACTGCAAAATTAAATAACTAATCTCTAAAATTATTTTAATGACTTCCTAATTAATTGCTATTATATGTATATCTTTGTGTGGTACACTTGTTTTATTGAACGTATTAACACGTTCAGTAACGTGGGAGGATGTACATATGCGTACAATTACACAAGTTGCAGAGGAATTAAAGGTATCACGTAGAAAAATTTATGATGAAAATGAAAAACTAGGAATTAAAACAATCAAAGAGGGCCGAAATAGCTTTATTACTGATACAGATTTCTTGAAAATTTCAAAAGACTTAGAAAGTTATAAAGAAACGTTCGGTAACGTTAAGGAACGTGTGAGTAATGTACTTGAACGTGATAGAAACCTAATAGAGAACAATATATCAGATAGAGAATACACCGATCTAAAAGAGAGAATTACTTCTTTGGAAGAACAATTAAGAATGAGGGATGAACAATTTATAAAACAACTCCAATCTAAGGATGAACAAATTCAAGCGAAAGATTACCAAATAAATGGACTTATTCAAAGTAATTTTAACTTTACTAAAGCTCTAAATCTTCCATTGGAAGAGGTTGCAGTTACTAAAGAAGTTAAAAGAAATATTTTCAATAAATTCTTTAGAAAAGGATAAAATAATTTCAAGAAAAAGAATTATTTAAAAAACATTTAGGGTGGGATTGATATGACAAAAAAAGCGTTTGAAGACCTATGCATTATGGATGGTGGGTATAAAAATATAAAATATGGAGTTAGGACATTGCTGAAATTAGAAAATGAACCTAATACATTTTTGCACTTTTATTTTGAAGAGGGTACTACAGATGAGGACATATTTAATATGAAAGTTGCATTAAAAAATACAGATAAAAGATCATTTAAAGTTACATATAATGCTAATATTCCTAACTCTAAGGAGCTTTTAAAATATCTTTTAACATTCAAAATAGCACTTGAATATCGAGATGAAAATGATGATATTTACAAAGTGTTTTCCTATAATTTCATAGATAATTTTGAAAAAATACGTAATTTTTATAATATTAAAGTCAACAAAGACTTTTATAAAATCATCAACAAATATTTTAATTTATAAGAGAATTATAAAGGAATCAAGAAAAGGCGGGATAAGGGCGCTCCGCTTTTGAAAACAGATTACAGGCGAAGCCAGTAACATCAAAGGTTTAAGTAGTGATGCACATTGATATCTTCAATTGAATTATGATGCAAAATTATAAAATAATGCCATAGAACGTAGATATATCAATACTTTAGAAGTGATGCTCGCTCAGATTAAATGGAAAATTTTCAAAAACTCTAATAAACCTTTATAATCAGCATATATCCTTATTTTTAAAAATACTTTTATAATAATTACATTCCCAAATATTATTTTTTTGCATATATTGTACAGAGTAGTGTACAATATATTTGTGGAGGTGATTTTATGATCGCTATAGGTTATTCAAATGTAAGACAAAATTTTAAAAATTACTGCGACAAAACTACAAAAGATTTTGAAACCATTATTATTACTCGTGAGCGTGGCGATAATGTGGTTATGTTATCGGAATCAGCATACAACAACCTTTTGGAAAATTTGTACGTTAGAAGTGATCCTGCCTATTATAATGAACTGTTGAAATCTATTAATCAATTAAAAATGGGAAAGGGATTAAAAAAGGAACTTCTTGATGAATAAAAATTTTTCAGAGGTATCTTGGGAGCATTATTTATATTGGCAGTTAGAGGATAAAAAAATATTAAGAAAAATTAACGAACTTATAAAAGATATTGAAAGAAACGGAAATGAAGGTCTAGGAAAGCCAGAGCCATTAAAACATGAGTTGTTCGGTTATTGGAGTCGAAGGATAACAGAGGTTCATAGACTTATATATAGTATTGATGATGAAAATATCTATATTGCAAGTTGCAAAGGACATTATCACTAATTTCAAAAGAAAAAAAAAAGGTTAACACCCAATGTCATTAAGTTAAGAAATTAAACCAATAGTTTTAAAACAGAGTATGTTTAAAAATGCATACCCTGTTTTTTTTATATAATTTTTTAAACAAATTCCAGAAAATTT
>NZ_JAHLEB010000100.1 GCF_018861735.1 Clostridium lacusfryxellense
ATTTATTTAATTCATATAAAATCTCCTGAGTCCTTCCCACTGCAAATGAGGGTATAATAACATTTCCTCCTCTTGCAAAGGTCTCCTTAATTATTCTTAATAACTCCTTTAAGTCCTCCTTAATTTCAGGATGAACCCTATTGCCGTATGTGGTCTCTATTATCAAGTAATCCGTATGATTAATGATGGTTGGGTCTTTTATAATTGACTTATTTATATTGCCCAAATCACCACTGTACACAAGTTTTACTTCTTCTTGATTTTTTTCTGTCATATATAATTCAATAATAGCAGAACCCAAAAGATGCCCTGCATCCCTAAATCTAATTTTTAAGCCTTCAAATACCTCTATCATCTCATCATATTGAAATGATCTAAAAAGATTAAGCGAAAGCTCAGCCAATTTAGTTGTATAAAGTGGTTCTAGAGCTTTTAATCCCTGCCTTGTTCTTTTTCTATTTTTCCACTCAATCTCAGATTCATGAATGTGTCCACTGTCCGGAAGCATAATACTGCATAAATCCTTTGTTGCCTGTGTGGATAAAACTTCTCCCTTAAACCCCATCTTATAAAGTAGAGGTATTCTTCCACAATGATCTATATGGGCGTGTGATAAAATCACATAATCTACCTCTTTAGGATTAAAGTCAAACTCATCATTTGCAAATACCTTTTCACCCTTTCCCTGATATAAACCACAATCAAGCAAAACAGTCTTTCCGTTTATGTGTAAAATGTGACATGAACCTGTAACAGTTTTTGCTGCTCCATAGAATTGAATTTTCATAATAGTCCTCCTCATCATCATGTGGATAAGAGCTTTCTCGCATTACTCTAAATTTTGTCAAGAGGTTTCAAAATATTCAGATATTTCTTTCTATTATAACAAGTTTCTGCTAATTAATCTAGCTTGTCTTTAATTAAATTTATGTGGTCATACTATCATCTCATTATCTTAACATCGTAAGTTTCAACAACTAACGATTCTTCCCGTTTTCCTTATTGAAAAGTATACAACTATGTATATTTATTATTAAGTTAAAAAATAAAACACCAATGACAAAATCGAACTTTTCATAAGTGAACAAACTTACTAATATAAGAATAATATTAATGATTGTTATAAGTCTAATTGTTTTAATGCTTCTTTTTTTAAATAGCATTTTTTCAATGCTCATTTTAAATCCCGTCCAATAAGCTCTCAATTTTTAACCCCCTCTAATAAAAATCATTCAATTCATCATTATCTACAATTGTGAATAATAATATATTTTGATTATACCATAATTACCATAAAATAATTATATTTACAATTATTTTAAATGTTTAATAGCCCCGATGTGAAAGTAACACAATTACATATTATTATCTAATTTCTGTTTAGCATAAATTGCAGCACCAACCATTCCAGCAGCATCCCCTAAGAGTGCCGTTGTTATGATGCATTTTTCATTGGGAATTTTCAGAGCATGACTATTTATGGTTTTTCTAGTATTTTCTAAAAGCCTTTCACCAGCCGCTGCCATACCGCCACCAATAATAATAATTTCAGGATTATATAAATTAATGACGTTAACGAGTCCGAATCCGAGTATTTCTCCTGTTTCATGTAAAGTTTCAATTGCTATCATATCGCCTAAGTCATATGCTTCTGACACCATTTTTGCAGTGATTTCTGATAAGTTACCATGAACCCATTCACAAATAATACTGTAATGTCCACTTTCTATTTTTTTCTTTAATGTAACCAATAACCCTAAAGCTGAAACATAACGCCCTAAACAACCTGAACTTCCACATTTACAAGGACGTCCTTCACGGTACATATTCATATGACCGATTTCTCCTGCACTCCCTGTTGCTCCATACAACACACGTCCATCCATAACAATTCCAGAACCAAGACCAGTTCCCAATGTCAGTAACACAATATTTTTACTTCCTTTTCCAGCTCCCAAATACCATTCACCATACAAATTAACACGAACATCATTGTCTATAAATACTGGGATATGTAATTTTTGTTCAAACCAATTTACTACGGGCACATTTTTCCAGCCTGAAAAATTTGGTGAAAACATTGATACACCTTCATTAATATTCAATAATCCGGGTACACCTATGCCCATACATGTAATATCTTCAACAGTTAATCCTGCATTGTATATCATGCTACTAACTAATTTGTAAATTCTATTAAGTACATGTTCAGACCCTTTATCAGCTTCTGTTGAGAGTCTTTGCTCATAAATCACGTTAAATTTTTCATTAAATATAGAACCTTTAATATTGGTTCCACCCAAATCTATTCCAATATAACATTTATCCATCATTATCTCCTTATCATACTATCGTATCTTTACTACGTATTATTTTACGATTATTTATCAATCGTAGTTTTATGATTGATGCAGTATTAAGGAAGATTACGTAATAAGTAACTAATAATAATTATATCTCTTTTAGCATTAAATACTCGGTTACTCCTTTTTTATACAAGTTTGGTATAATTCCAACCTCATTATAACCAATACTTTGATACAATTGTTTAGCTCTTGGATTAAAGTCTGCAACAACAAGAAATAACTTCGAAGATGTTTTACAAGCTGTTTCTTCAAAGTGCTTTAATAGTTTTTTACCTATTCCAAGATTACGAAACTCCTCTTTTACAGCTATAATATGTAAATACGGATAGCTATGGAAAGCACCATTAATAATAAACCAAATGAACCCTAAACATACACTTTCTTCATTTAAGGCAACAAAAATTTCTCCTTTAGAAATTCCTTCACTTAAAGATTTAATTGCTTCTCCTTCTTCAAAATATCTTCCTAACTCGGACTCCTCTAAAGCAATTTTGCAGTCAACCAAGTATTCGTTTTTAGCTTTGATAATATTTATTTCCATTAACTATTGCCTCCCATCGATTTTCATAAGAATTTACTCCCGCTAATACGTATGATATTACAAATTCGCAATAAAACATAAAAATAATTATATCATAATTATAATAAATTAAACTTCACATCATTAGATATGGGGTTGTTTGCGACGGGACATAAGAACAATCCGACTTAGAAGCGTTTACTTCTAGTTTTATTATTATCTAACTGCTTTTTCTCCTATTTTTTCGCCCATAATTACACTTGTTTCAAATCCTTTATTTGTCTGATCAATTATATTTTCATCAATTTTCACTTTACTCTTCTCAAAAAATAATATGATAGTAGAGCCACCAAATTTAAAGTATCCTTTTTCATCACCTTTTTTGACTCTTTTTCCAGGAACATAAGTTTGTATTATTGATCCCACAAATGTTGCACCTACTTCTATACATAATACATCACCAAAATTATCTGAATGAAAAATGCTCCATTCTCTTTTATTTTTACAGAAAAGCTCAGTTACTGACTTTAGTGCAATTGGATTCACAGAATAATAATCACCTTTTATTTTTTTTATTTCTTCACATATACCATTATCTATAAAGTGAAACCTGTGCCAATCCGTTGGACTGAGCCGAAGAATTAGGCAGGTACCTTCTGAAAACTTTGATACTATACTTGAGTCATCGATAAGCTTGTTAAAACTATACGTATAACCTTTAACTTGTACTAATTTAGTCAAGTCAATATTATCATAGGCCACAAGTTTGCCATCACCAGGAGATATTAGTGATCCTAATACGCTATCTATAGGTCTTGACTCTTTAGTAAGTTTTCTAGCAAAAAAATCATTAAATGATTCAAATTGATCTAGTTTTTTTTCACAGATACATATATCAATGCCAAACTCTCTAATGAAAGCCGAAATTTTTCTTTTGCTCATTTTACTATCACAAAAGCAGCCATATAACTTAGAAAAAAGCTTTTTCTTAACTATTAATTCTAATAGCTTCATTCCAACCGGTGAGGAATAGATCCACCTAAGATATGTATCTCCTACTACTTGCTCAGTCTCATATTGTTTAGTTCTTCTATTATAAAATTCAATCATAATATAACCCCTTTCATGCAAATAAAGTGATTAATTATTATCACTTGTTATATATATTGCCAATCTATAATACTTGAACTTCGTATAATGAATAGGTTTGGATTCAGATGTTGAGCCGATAAAAACTACCACCATAAGTATATACTTAAATGATGATAGCTAATAAAAATTGCTCAATGTCTGAAACAAGCTTTAGAACGATGCCGCGTTTCCACTACTATGGGGATTCAATCTTATCCCTCTTTCTGAAATTAGCTTTAATAATAAGGTTATTAACTGTAATTTCCACAAATGTATCTGTAATCCTTTTAATTTTTGATTGTTTTCTAAAAATAGGCGTATTTTCCCCCTCCCCTGAAAAACCACTTTATGCTATTTTGTTTGTTTCTCCTGGCGGAGAATAGTTTTGACGATTTAGCTTATCTTTTGTTAACATTTTACCCTTACCGCAGCATGAACAAATGTTAATATCTATTCCTGTAAGTTTGAGAAGAAGCTCGGATACACTTAATTTAATATCTAAGTTTTGCTTTTTACTTTGCACCGTACCTGTAAGTTCTTTGCACTTTTTAAGCTTAGTTGACCTGTTTCTATTGCTTAATATTCCATAATGCCTAATCTTAACAAACTTTCTTGGTAGAACGTGCATGAGAAATCTTCTAATAAATTCATCTACGTTGAGAGTCATAAATTTTTCTTTATTATGGTCTTTATAATCTCTCCATTTGAAAGTGACATAACCATTTTCTAAATTTACAATCCTATGATTAGATATAGCTACTCTATGAGTATATCTCCCAAGATATTCAAGTACGTACTCCGCACTTCCAAAAGGAGGTCTGCAATATACAATCCATTCTTTTTTATATAATTTATTTATAAAACTCTGAAATATATGCTTTTCTGTTAGCTCCTCAATTCCATTAGTATATTTAAGAGTATTACTATAATAAGCTTTTTTAAGGTAAAATAGGAATTTACCTCTATTTTCTTGATAGAACTTTCACTGGGATAAAAAAATCTTTTTTTGATTTTATCCATCGGTTACCATCTAAAGTTAATCCACCACTTGGAATTATACAATGTATATGTGGATGATTAATTAAGTTTTGACCCCAGGTATGCAAAATCGACATAAATCCAATTTCGGCACCCAAATATTTTTTATCTTTTGAAAGTTCAATTAGTGTTTCTGAAACTGCTTTAAACAGAATAGAATACATTTCTTTTTGGTTTGTTAGCATTATAAAGTTAAGTTGCTCAGGTATAGTAAAAACAACATGAAAATACCCTACGGGCAATAAATCTTCTTTTCTTTTTTCAAGCCATCTTTCCTTAGCTAAAGTTTGGCATTTAGGACAATGCCTATTTCTGCAAGAATTATAAGAAATCCTCGTATGACCACATTCATCACACTCATCTACATGCCCCCCAAGCTCGGCTGTTCTACAAGCTTCAATAGAAATCATAGTTTTTTGAATATGTAGAGGCAACTTATGTTTTCTCCTATATTCACCGCCATATTGATTAAATATATCTTGAATCTCAATCATCTTGTTTATCTTTTTCGTTTAAAAGTATATCCAATGGACTCTTTATATTAAGTAAATCCATCCTTCTAAGATGTAAATAAATAGTGGTAGTAGTTATTCGAGTATGTCCTAAAAGTCTTTGAATATAACAGATATCTGTACCAGCATCCAGTAAATGCGTTGCAAAACTATGACGATTATGGGGAGCTCCCCATAAGAGGCATTATGTAGAGAGTTTCATTATGGTGAGTCTTCGACTAAACCCTTGTGTCACCAGTAATTATTTCTAAAAGACTCACCATAATAATAGGTGTTTATTTACAAAAAT
>NZ_JAHLEB010000101.1 GCF_018861735.1 Clostridium lacusfryxellense
GAAAAATTTATGATTAGGTAATTCTTATTGAACCGCCGTGTACCGAACGGTACGCACGGTGGTGTGAGAGGTCGCTAAATAAATTAATTATTTAGCTCCTACTCGATTTTGTCACAATTAGTCCACATTTTAATCTTTTCTAAATGATATTATTATGGAAAGTGGAAGAAAGGAATGATTATATGAGGCATGGGCGTTACATGGGATATGGTTTTTACGGTTCTTATATATTATCTATTTTAGTTATACTTATAGTAATTTCGTTAGTAGTCTTTCTTTTATACAAAAGGCGTAAAAGTTACTCTTTTGAAAAAAGTATGGAAATATTAAAGGAGAGATATGTTAGGGAAGAGATAAGTGTAGATGAGTTTAGAGAAAAAATACTCACAATTGAAGGATTAGATGTAAAGGGACCAGTAGTAATAACACTTGTAGACAGATATGTAAAAAGTGAAATTAACACAAATGAGTTTTTTATAATGTTAGAAGAAATAAAGAGATAATAAATACGATGGTGGGGGAGTATTATGAAAAACAATAAATATGTAAAGTATTTAAGATGGTTATTATTGGCGTTTTTTCTTATTATGGTTACAAGAGAAGCTTATCTGCATCAGGTTCAAGGTGGAGGGGTAACGCCTTCAGTACACGCATTATGCCCATATGGAGCACTGGAAACTTTTTATAGTTTGGTATTTGGAGGAACTTTCCTGAAAAAAATATTTTCAGGTACCATGATACTTTTGGGGATTACTTTAGTACTAGCAGTAATATTTAGAAGAGGTTTTTGTGGCTTAATATGTCCCTTTGGAGCACTACAAGAAATCTTTGGAATAATAGGGAAAAAGATATTTCATAAGAGATTTATTATGCCGATAGCAATAGACAAGCCTTTAAGATATTTAAAGTATATTGTTTTAGTAGTTACTATATATTTTGCATGGAAAACAGCAGGACTTTGGATGGATCCATATGATCCATGGGCAGCTTATGGACATATGTCAGCAGGGCACGCAAGCTTAACTACCGAATATTTAATTGGGACAATAACATTAGTTATTATTTTGATAGGTTCTATGCTCTTTGATAGATTCTTTTGTAAATACCTTTGCCCTATGGGGGCAGTATACGGTATTGTTTCAAGAATTAGTCCAAGTAGGATTGTTAGAGACAAAGATACATGCATTAATTGTAATTTATGTAGTGAAAGTTGTTCAATGAATATTCATGTAGCAAAAGCTATCGAGGTAACATCCACAGAATGTATTAGCTGCCAAGTTTGCACGCTTTCTTGTCCTAAGTCAGGTGCTCTAGCATACAAAACGGGAAAGAAGACCCTGAAAACTTTAACTGTAATTATACTTGTAGTGGGATTGTTCGTAGCAGGAGTAATTGTAAGTAAAACAGTGGGAGTATTTGAAGTGATCCCAGAGCAAATAACGCAGGATTCACAAATAAATGTGGATGATATTAAAGGGTATATGACTATAAAAGACGTTTCCATTGGAATTAAAATTGAATTAAAAGAAGTATACAAGAGATTAGGGATTCCGGAGACGGTCCCACAAGACACTAAATTAAAGGATGTAAGTAACTTTGTAGAAGATTTTGAAGTAGAAGTTGCTAAAGAAAAGTTAAAATAATTTGAAATTTGTATTGCTTTTTATTTTATATGTGTTATTATGTTATTATATCGTAATATTAAGATATACAAATGTAAGTGATGTAAATAATATAAATAAAAATTAATTTTAAGAGGGGTATAAATTATGTTTAATTCTAATTCAAAAATTAAAAATGTAAGTGCAGAAGAGGCATATAAGCTTATAAATGGTGATAAAGAATTTATTATAATAGATGTAAGAACTAAAGAGGAATATGAAGATGGTCACATTCCAGGAGCAAAACTAGTTCCGGTTCAGATTCTTTCTATGAAACTTGATGAACTTGATAAATATAAGGATAAACCTGTACTAGTTTATTGTGCATCTGGTGGAAGAAGCCCAAGGGCAGTCGAAACTCTGGCAAATAATGATTTTAAAAATATTTACCACTTAAGTCGTGGAATAGGTTCTTGGAGATATAGTTTATCTAGATAATATCCAGATTGAAATTTAGGAAAGAGGAAAATCTATGGATATGAATTATATGAAATACAGTGAAATTACGGAGATTCTAAAAGTATTGGCACATCCTATTAGGTTATGTATAGTAAAAAACCTACTAGATCAAGGGGAGAGTAATGTTGGCCATATGCAGACTTGTCTAAAGATTCCCCAATCCACAGTATCACAACATCTACAGAAGTTAAGATATGCTGGTGTAATAGAGGGAACAAGACATGGACTTGAAGTTAACTACAAAATTAGAGATGAAAGAATAATGAAGTTAATAAATTCGATTCTAATATTAAGTTAAGTTAATTAATAGATTAAAATGATACAAAATATAAGGAGGAATAATTATGACAAAAAAAACATTAATAGTAGGTGGCGTAGCTGGCGGAGCTTCAACAGCTGCAAGGCTTAGACGGCTTGATGAAAATGCAGAAATAATTATGTTTGAAAGAGATGAATATATTTCCTTTGCAAATTGCGGACTGCCTTATTATATAGGAGAGGTAATAAAAGATAGAGATAAGCTTTTAGTACAAACGCCTGAGAGTATGAATGCTAGATTTGATATAGATGTAAGAAATAATAGTGAAGTAGTAGCAATTGATATTAATAAAAAAGTCGTGACAGTTAACAGTAAGGTGCGTGGCACTTACGAGGAAAGCTATGATTATTTAGTGTTATCACCAGGAGCAAAAGCAATTAAACCTAATATAGAAGGTATAAACAGTGAGAGAATATTTACATTAAGAAATATACCAGACACTGATAATATAAAAGCATATGTGGATAAAAAGAAGATTACTAGTGCTGTAGTTATTGGTGGAGGGTACGTTGGCGTGGAAATGGCTGAAAACCTAAAAGAAAGAGGCCTTGATGTTAAATTGGTAGAAGCTGCACCACATATATTGGCTCCTTTTGATACGGATATTGTTCTAAATGTTGAAAAAGAAATCTCAGATAATGGTGTTGAAATAATATTAAATGATGGAGTTAAATCATTTAGAGAAACTGAAAATGGTATTGAAATGACTTTAAATAGTGGTGCAAAATTAGGCACTGATATAATAATACTTGCAATAGGAGTATTCCCTGATACTAAATTTGCAAAAGATGCTGGCATTAAAGTAGGCCCAAAAGGTCATATCTTAGTAAATGATAAAATGGAAACTAGCGCAGAGGGAGTATTTGCAGTAGGTGATGCTATAGAGGTTATAGATTTTATAAACAAAAGCAATACCGCAATACCACTCGCTGGACCTGCAAATAAGCAAGGAAGAATTGCGGCTGATAATATAGCTGGGTTAAATACTACCTATAAAGGAACACTGGGTACTGCAATCTTAAAGGTTTTTGGACTTACAGCAGCGAGTACTGGAAATAATGAGAGAACTCTAACAAGGCTTAATATACCTTATAAAGTTATATTTGTTCATCCAGTATCTCATGCTTCTTATTACCCTGCAGCTCTTCCAATGACGTTAAAACTTATTTTTAATGATGAAGGCAAAATTCTTGGAGCTCAAGGTGTGGGGTATGATGGAGTTGACAAGAGAATAGATGTACTTGCTACAGTTATTAGACTCGGTGGAACAGTTGATGATTTAACAGAATTAGAACTTTCTTATGCGCCACCTTTCTCATCAGCTAAGGATCCTGTAAATATGGCAGGATTTGTTGCTCAAAATGTGTTAGCTGGAAGAATGGATGTATTAACCACTGATGAGTTTATGGCATATGATAGAGAAAACACAACGATATTAGATGTTCGTACAGAAATAGAATTTGACAATGGTCATATTGAGGGTGCTATAAATATACCAGTAGATAGTTTAAGACAAAGAATAGGTGAACTTGACAAAAATAAAGAAATTATTGAATATTGTCAGGTTGGACTTCGAGGATACGTGGCCTCAAGAATTTTAACTCAAAAGGAATTTAAGGTTAAAAACTTAACTGGAGGATATAAATCAGTTTTAATTTCGAATTTCAAGCCAAATAAAGAAGATGAAAATAAAACAAAAAAGCAAAGTTTAGATCCTGACACTCAAGTTATAAAAGAAACAATAACGAATGGCAATGATAATTATGATAAACTTCTCGATGCTTGTGGATTATGTTGCCCAGGACCATTGATTCAAGTTAAAGCAAGTATTGATGAATTAAATGACGGCCAAATATTAAAAGTAACTGCAAGTGATCCTGGATTTTATGAGGATATTAGAGCTTGGTGTACTAAAACAAATAATGAACTAATGGATTTAAGAAAAGAGAAAGGCATGGTATATGCCTTTATAAAAAAAAAAGATAACAAAACAACTCATGTAAATAGATCTTTTCCATCAGATATAAGTGAAAAAAATAATAAAACCATGGTAGTTTTTAGCGGTGATTTGGATAAAGCCATTGCAGCCTTTATTATTGCAAATGGAGCAGTTGCAATGGGAAGTAAAGTCACCATATTATTTACATTCTGGGGTCTTAATATCATACGAAAAGCAGAAAAAGTATCTGTTAAAAAAGGGTTAATAGATTCAATGTTTGGGTTTATGATGCCAAGAGGAAGCAAAAAGCTTAAACTTTCCCAAATGAATATGATGGGGATTGGAGCTAAAATGATTAGATCCGTAATGAAAAATAAGAATATAGATTCTCTTGAAGACTTAATAAAATCAGCAATTGATAGTGGGGTAGAGGTAGTTGCTTGCTCAATGTCAATGGATGTTATGGGAATTACACAGGAAGAGCTTATTGACGGAGCGAAAATTGGCGGAGTTGGTTATTACCTAGGTCAAACTGAAGATTCAAATGTAAACCTATTTATATAATAAAAAAGTATGGATTATTTAAACTGGTACCTATGTCAAGGACAATATAAAAAAGAGTACTAAGATGCTAAAAGGTGATTTCTGTATTGCACAGGAGTCATCTTTTTCAGGTTCCACTGGTATCTATAATTATTATAATATGTAATATACTTATCTATCATTTTCTTAACATTCTCAAGAGTAGTACAAGACTTCAAATCTATCTCATCTTTCATATGTCCAAAGAATGATTCCTGCGGAGCATTGTCCCAACAATTACCTCTACGTGACATTGATTGTGATAATTTATATTTTTTTAATAACTTTTGAAATATTGGACTTGTATAATGACTACCTTGATCTGAGTTATACTGAATTCGGTATAACTCAGACTATACCGAAGAAAAAACTATGCCCAAGATTTATTGAATATCATGTATTTATAATACTAAGTGCTTATTCTTCGGCATAGTTTTTTGGATTAATCAATTGAGAAGAGTGCTTTCTTGATTTCATCTTTTTTCCACAGTTTATCTTCGTTTTTAAGACTTGGTGTTGCTTTTTTCATTGCATCGCTCATCATTTCAAGTGTTGCAAAGGCATAGAAGCCAGATGTTGTTGACATACTCTCATGACCAAGCAATTGCATAATGAACGGAAGTGGAACTCCGTTTTTATATAAATCCATTGCTTTCGTTTTTCTGATGAGATGACAATGAACATTTCCTGGTACATCACTGCAAGTTTTTCTTGCATTATTTGCGGCAGTTTTAAGCACTAAGCTGATGCTGTCTGTTGAAAGGCTGTGAGGTTTACCGTCTAACGAACTATATAATAATGGATTTTCATTAGCTTCTCGATGAAATTCTTTTAGATATATCGC
>NZ_JAHLEB010000102.1 GCF_018861735.1 Clostridium lacusfryxellense
CATGCCCAAAAATAATAGTTGTAAAAGAAAAAAGCCAATTAGAAGCATACATACTTTCAATTGGCTATAATTCTATTTGTCACAAGATGGTTAACTTAATGACATTGGGTTAACACCTTCTTTTTTTCTTTTGAAATTTAGAACGTTATGTTACTTTGAATGTAATAAATTGATACGTTATGTTACATTCAAATCGAAAAAAATAAGGAATGAGCAATACGGCCAATGTGAAAGTAACACAATTGGTATTGTGTTACTTTCACTTGTTTCTATAGAACTAATTGTTTGTCTGGAAACACCAACTAGTTCCGATAATTCTTCTTAGGATAGATTATTTTCAGGCTCTAGCTACTTTAAGTTTGTTTTTTAATATTAATTTTTCCTTCATTAATTCACACTTCCTTAGATTATAGTCAAAATATAACTTATTAAAAATCCAATAGAAGCTACAATACCAACTATCGCGGTTGTTAAATATTTTCGATCTTTTAATATAGTATATTTTCCCACTAATTAATTTTTTATGACAAGTTATATTGTCAAATATCAAATATAAATTGTCATAACATATAATAATCAATATTATTTTTAGTTTGCATTTGTTATAGCTTACTTTCACTAGTTAAATACTAAAACGAAAAAATTAATTTTATATTGTTTTTGTTATGGGTTATGGAGTTCTTTAACAAGGTTAGTAGTCTATTTATGCCTCAATAATGACGTTTCATGCTTTTTATGTTGAATTATATATTTTAATCATTTATAATGTAAATATATAGATGTATAACTATATTATGCAATAAATATATATTACAATTACAGTTAAGGGAGAAGGAAGTATGATTAAAAAAGGTATTTTATTAAGTTCTTCAATTTATATTATGTCAATTTTAATTGGTATGATATTGGGAAGTTATCTTTTAAACGATATTTCTTGGTTTGGGAATAAAGGTATGCAATTATCATATTCTGATATATTTTTTCATAATGTAAAATCTAATGTTATAAATATATTAGGAATTGTTTCTTTTGGATTTTCAACAATTGTATATTTAATTATCAATGGAGTTATTTTAGGTATGACGATATATAAAGGTGGATTCTATGTTTTCTTAACTAAAATTCTTCCGCATGGATTATTTGAGATATCTAGCATGATTTTAATTTCATCAATAGGGCTATTACCAATATGGGTTGGGGTATATAAATATAAGAGTATAACTATTAATTTTAATAGAAATGCAATAATTAAACTATTTAAAATATTGCTATTGTCAATAATATTACTATTTTTAGCTGCTGTAATCGAAAGTATAATTATGTCAGGAGGAATTTAGAATGTTACTTATTGAGAAACCTATTTTAAATATTGATAATAAATCTTTTAAAAAGCATTTTTTTATACAGGAGATATGTTTTATTTTAGGCACAATTATCTTCATAAATTTAGGAATGGATAAACTTTTAGATAATTACAGTATTTTGAAAACGATAGAAGCATATAAAGATTTAATTTTATTTATAGCAATTCTTTCAAGTATAATCGCACCTATAATAAATATGATTTATACCTCAATAGTATTTGAATTAGTTGTAGTACTATTAAAGATAGATATAAACTTTACGAATATCTTAAAAATTAGTTGCTTAGCTAATTATATAAATTTAATAAATATAATTTTAAACTTATTTGAAGCAATGGATAATACTAAAATTATATACATAATCACAAAATTCAATATTATCAATTATATATATCTTATAGTTATAAGTATTATATTGTTAAAACATTTAAGATGCTCTAAATCATACATTAATAAACAAAAAAAATCTATTTTGTTTATAGTTTCAAGTGTATTATGGCTATTTAGTGTAATTATTAAGTTATATCTTTAAAAAATCGAAAAATATATATCACAATTTAATATAAATATTTTAATATATTAGGGGGGTAAAATAAAATGGAAAATAAGATTCCTTTTATGGGATACATTGTAAGTGCGACGGGAATGTCTTTAGCAGGAGCGTATAAAGTTATAGATTATGCATTAGCTGCTGCAACTGTAGCTAGTGTTATAGCAGCAGTATTAACCGCTGGAGGTATAGCTATAGGTACAGTTTTAATAAAAAAAGTTCTGGTAGGTGCATCAAAAGGTGTTGCTAAATCAGTTATGGGTGGTTGGTAAAAACATAAATATTAACATCTGTGTTGCAACAAATAACTAAAGGATAAAAACAAGTATAGAACTTTAGTACAAGTATTAATTATTGTGGTATATATTTTTATTAAAACATGTAACTTATATAAGTTCTATACTTGTATTTATCCTGATAATTTAGGAGATTGATTGATTATGAAAAAAAATATTGGATTTATTGTAATAATCGTAAATTTATTTTTGTTGTTTTTAATTACTAGAATTTTTAATATACCTATAAATATGGATTCGTTATTTTGGATAGTAGTAATAAATTTTATAGCCTATATTGTTGAAATATATTTATTATTTAGAAGAAAGAAAAGAGAGTGACTATGTTTAATATATTTAGTTATTATTTACTAATTAAATTCAGGATAATCTGTAAAAAATTCAACATTTCAACAATATCTAAAAAAACATTATGGATTTTTCAAGTTTCCACTTTTACTATATTAACATTTATATTAACATTTTTTACTTGTTTTTTTTTAAAAATAAGTATATATTATAATCCTAATAATATTAATTGGAATTTAATTGCTAAATGTCTATATATTATTATGGTTATTTACTTGTCATTTAATAGTATTAGCTCCATATATACTAAAGTATTTGGTGAAAAAGATTATAATTTTATAGTAGGTTTTAAAAAACAACAGAATAAAATTTTTTTATGTAAATATATAAGTGAGATCTATTTAAAAAATATATATATAGCATCTATGGTATATATATCAATAAGCATATCTATTGTTATTATATTTAAAAACCAATATGATTTCATATTAAGTTTAGTAATATTTTATGGTATATATATATTACTTCCTATTATATATAAATATATAATAGTTTGTTTGTTTGATCTTTTTAAAAAAAGATTTAATAGATCATTTATACTTAGTTTTATTTTGAAAAATAGTTTTGTATTTTTGACATCATATTTTTTATTTAGAATAATTATTAATTGGAATACTACATATGTAATTTATATATATAACCACGCTGATAATTGGCTATTACTTGTAAGTGAAATTCTTATTTTAAGTTTGTTAATGATGATAACAATATTGATATTATTTAAAAATACAAATGATTTATCAAATAATAAGAAATATAAGAAAGATAAGAAGTTGTTAGAAATGTTTTTTTGTAGATTTAATGATAAGTTTATATATTATCAATATTTGATTTTAAAAAGAGAAAAATTTACTTTTAAATCCATATTTGGAAATGTCTTCTTTGCCGACTTTGTTATATTAGGGATGTTATTTAATATGAATACACTATTTACAAGACAATTTAAAATGGTAATGTTTTTTGTCGTAATTGCTAATTTTGAATTATCAGAAACTCTGTTAAAGAAAATTTTGTCTATAGAAAACGATAAATCAATAATTAGACATTTAATTAATAACAATTTATTATTGAAATTTATCAAATCAAAAATAAAAATGTATTTTTTAATATACAATATTACTAATATATTTTTAGTATTACCGATATTATTATTAGGAAACACAATCGATATTATAGGTTTAATAATTACAATAAATATGTTTAGTTTAATATATTCATTTAATTCTGTGATAACTAATATTGTTAAACCGGATTTCCAGCTTTTAAAAAATGAAGAGGTAGAAGGAACATTAGCTAATGATATTATGAATGCTTTTTTAAAAATAGCTAGTTTAACGATATATTACAGCTTAGGAATAGGTTTATTTGCATATAATTATCTAAATAAAATAAGCAACATGACTCTTTGGGCGATATTGATAATAATTATGGTATCACATTTATGCATTCTATATTTATTCTATAAAATATTATTATCAAAAAAAATATGGAGCAGTTGGGAAGGATTTTAATATGATGTTTGAGTTAAAGAACGTAAACCATAGCTATAAAAACTTCAATATCAAAAATATATCTTTAAAAATCGAGGAAGGGGAATTAATTGGAATTGTAGGAAGCAATGGATCTGGAAAAACTACTTTATTAAAAATAATGGCTGGAATTATAAATAATGAAAATGTGTATAATGAGGGCAAAAAAATTACTAAAAACAAGTTGTTTAAAATATCATATATGGATAGCAATGCTTTTTTTTATGAATTATTAACTGTTAATGAGATGTTAGATTTTGTTAAGCATATATATAATAATTCATGTGATGAAAGAATGGATTCGTGGATAGAACAGATAGGACTAAATCGGTATAAAAATGAACTAATAAAAAATTTATCTTTAGGCAACAGACAAAAGTTGGCATTAATGTTAACCTTACTTAATAGACCCACCCTGATACTACTTGATGAACCATTTAATGGAATAGATGAGGCGTCAGTTGATATTTTAATAAATATATTAAAAAAGTTAGTTATGGAAAAAAGAACAGTTATAATAACAACACATGTTAAGAATGTATTAAATGGATTATGCACGAGACTAGTAGAATTAAATGAAGGCTCCGTTATATCAGATAATGTCGTTATCTGATATAATATTAGAATTATATAGTACGAAAACATATTTCAGAAATAATGGGAACAAACTATGTTTACACACAATTATGTAAAATACCACTACTGTTTTTTAACTAGCCTGTAAATAATTTTATGTAAAAAGTTTGGAAGGGTATTTAAGAGATTATGTGTGTGAACAAAACTTGCAAATCAAAAATACATTTTAACTGCTATGAAAGCTATGCTATATTCAAAGACATTCTTCATGATGTAAATCCTTATTGACTTAAACTATTTAGCGCGTAATTTATGAAATTTACGTATCAATTTTTCTTTTCTTTTCCATCCTCTTTTTCATCCTCCTTATTGCCTATATAACCTAAAATTATTGTTAAAATACCCCCTAAAATTCCTATCCCTATTACTATTGAAGCTATATCTAAACCCATAAAAATCAACCTCCTTCTAAATTTTCATCAGATAATCTACAAGTTCCACAATTAACTTATTTGCTTAATTATAACATATATTCCATATCAAATTACATAAGTCAGATGTAATCTTATAGTTATTCATTTGTTTTACGAATACTATGTCTTATCTTCAGCATATTTTTCTACACTTCTAATTTAGTTAGACAAAGTAATCAAAGCAACTCATACCATATGATAAAATGTTATATGGTATGAAACGCTATTTTATTTCTATTCAACGAACTCTAAACCATATATATAAATACCTCTTTGTGCAACTTATCACAAAGAGAAAGTATTTGTATGATTTATTGCACTTGAAAACTAGGCGCTGCCGAGTTATCCTAGTTACATAGTACACCTTCGGTATACATAGGGGAGTAATACTACCTTAATTTTCCCTGCGGTCAACTTACTTCTAGGGGTATGAAGAACATAGCTGTCACCAGAAGCAATACCTTATATTGGAAAACTATTGATCACTTCATCATAAGCCTCTTGAGCTTCAGCAATTGATAATTTCGAATATAT
>NZ_JAHLEB010000103.1 GCF_018861735.1 Clostridium lacusfryxellense
TGATGTTTTCTTATTGATAAAGTGAATTTATAGTGGTAATCTGACGTAAATCAGTTACTAGTAATAGAAATAAAACGCCTTTTCAATTAGGTATAATTTGACGTTTAACAAGCAAGAATAACAATTGATGTTTTATTAGAAGAATTACGTGAAGAAAAAGTAGATGACGTGAAAAAGGTGGCTCTAGCAATTTGGGAAGCTGATGGGAAAATTTCTGTTTTTTTACAACCAAAATATGAACCGATTACTCCTTCATCCCTCCAATTCAAACAGAACCTTTTAACTTGCCTAGGAAGGTAAAATTATTTCTAAGGAGCTAAATCAAATTCATAGAGATGAAGGCTGGGTTATTTCAAGTTTAGAGAGTTTATATCAAACCGAGGTAAAAAACGTTCTCCTTGCCACCCTTGATATGAAAGGTAACCTAAATATTTTTTTATATAGGTAATCCTGCTTCTTCTTTTGCCTTTTTTACCTCATCAATAATTCTAATTGGAACAGGAATATATGATACTCCACCTTTTTCTATAGCAAGTTCCATGAATTTTTCATAAAATATTGTTGGATTAGAATATACTATGTCAAATACAATATCTTTCAACGCTTCTTCTATTCCATCAGCATAATAAATACTATCATTAATAATATCATCATAAAGCAGATCATATCTTTCCCAATTTTCTGCAAGCTCTATATTAGCATCCATTCTCTTGCCTTTTCCGTCGACTTGTTTAAATCCATAAAACCTTTCCAATAACTCAGCAATATCTACCGGAGTTAGTGACGCGCCATTTAACATATCTCTTAGTTTTTCATTAAGAAAAAATACCAGCTTGCTAAATTGTTCTGGCTCCATATTTCCCCTTACAAAACTGTAATTATCTTCTTCCAATGCAATAAGTTCTATTTTATATATATAAGACTTTTCAAATTTTAGTAAGTTACTCATCTTTTGCTGTCCTCCTAAATTGTTTAGTGAAATCATACCATAATTTATTATAACCACTTTATAAAATATAGTCTAATTCATTTTGGGCTTAGATATTGGTAAGCCAAGAAATCTAGATTCAAATGTTATTTTAAAAAGATAAGAACTGTTTCTATATATTAGAAACAGTTCTTATCTTTAATAAAATTTATTCAGCTTTTGCACCAAAAGAAAATTTAACTTCTTGCACTTTCGTATTTCCAAAATGACCTTTAACTTCTGCAAGTTGATTTTCCAAACTTTCAAACATAGCGTTAACTTGCTCATCCGTATACTCATATGTATTTCCATTATGTAACTTATCAAGACTACTTACTGCAGTCATAATCTTATTTACTCTATATACCGCAAGACGGATGAATTTTTCATTCTTAGTTTCATTTGGTGTTTCATTTGTGGTGTCAGCTGACACTATTTCTGCACCTTCATCCATATTCATTCCTATTAATTCGTTTGTTTCTTCCACTTTATCTCCCCATTTCTTTAAAAATTTCTTAACAAATAATAATCTATTTCATAAAATTATAACACATTATTGTCCAACCCGTAATGAAAATCTTCACATATTTATAAAAATTCCAGTTCACTAAACGCTTTAATAAATTCTTTCACTCCATAATTTTTAAATTCTACTTCAATCATTGTATCATCATCTTTAAGCACTTTTCCTATTCCATATTTAATATGATTAACCTGTTTTATAGACATTTGATTTACAGGTTCCAATGATGCTTCTTTCTTCTCTTCTGTTTTTGCCTCCTGAATTTGTTTCTTAAGTTCATGTAAGTTCACAACTTCGCTTTTAACCTCATCCCTTTGAATTAGTTGTTGTGGAATCATATTAATATATCTGCTTTCCCCTGGCATTGCCCTGTGATATTCCGGATTTGTATAATAGGAAAGTTCCAGATAATCTTTTGCCCTTGTAATTCCCACAAAAAATAATCTTCGCTCCTCTTCTTCTCCATCCATATCTCTAGTTTGCAAAGGAATTAGCCCATAATTAATACCTGTAATAAACACATATGAAAACTCTAATCCCTTAGACGCATGTAATGTCATGAGCTTTACAGATTTTGTTGCACTATTTATATTCTTTTGTAATATATTCACGCCATATAATGCAGATGAATTTATAAAATTTGTAAGACCATCTAGAAACATCATTTTCTTTTCCTTCACATATTCCATAATAATATCAAGCAAAGTACAGATTGAGTCTTTATCTTCCCTGTAGGTAGACGCAGTTGGCCCTATATACTTATCAAATTCAAAATAATTGTAAATCTCCACTGACTTTTTAACCCCCGCGCATTCGGAGGCGAACTCCTTCATTTTTGTAAATAGCTTTGACTTATCTATATATTGCTCTTTGACTATTTCCCCTGCTCGCAACTCTGTTATTTTTTCTCCATAATTCTTATTACTAAGAACATAGATTCCAGATGAAACATCATTTTTATTTACCGAAAAACGCAATAGTTTAATCACCCAATTTAACACAGGTATATCACGTATCGTTTTTTTCATTGACACTTCATACGGAATCTCATTTTTCAAAAATACATCTTCGAAAACCTTAGACTGATTCTGCATACGGTAAAAAACAGCAATCTCGTTATATGGCACCCCTAACTTATGTATTTCGTGAATCTTATCTACCAAATAACAGGCTTCATTGAATGGATTATATTGATTTTTTACTACAATTTTACTTCCCGGTTCCCGTATTCCTATTAAACTGCTTCCACTTTGCAAAAAACATTTTGCCACCTCTAATATTGAACTGCTAGAGCGGTAATTAATTGGAAGTGACAACTCTTTTGCGTCATATTTATGCTTTAATGTATAAAACACACTTAGCGCACTTCCACGCCAACTATATATAATCTGATTTGGGTCACCCACGGCAAATAATTTAGTATTTAGACTCTTTAATTTATCAATGAAATAAAGCTGTTGTTTGTCGCTGTCCTGAACCTCATCAATTATAATCCACGACCTTTCTATCTTATAATCATCTAATAAAATATTTGCATTTTGCAACAAATCTGAAAATGCCATTTTGTTTTGTCTTATTTTTTCTTCTTTCAGTAGCGCAACCAGCTTAAATATCTCATCATTATATCGTGAAATCTTTTGCTCCTCTTTCACAATAGACATAACTTGCTCCAGTCGTTTTTTTAATCGATTTTTATATTTAATGAGAAGCTTTTCTTCTCGAATTATTTGCATAGCAATATCTAATTCTTCATCTGGCTCTATTACAAGAAAATCTTTTGTATATCCAATTTTTTCAACAGCCAATATATCTTTTAGCAAATGAAGTGCAACACTATGAAACGTTCCAAATCCCTCTAATTCATACATTGGTATGCTGCCTTCTGAACTGATTAATCTTTCTTTAATTTCATTCGCCGCTTTGTTAGTAAACGTCAATACAATCATATCCCTATAGCTAATGTTTTTTACATAGTGAAGATACATAATTTTTGAAATTAAGACTGTAGTTTTCCCGCTTCCAACATTTGCATTTACAACACATGCATTACTTTCATCTAATACTGCTTCCTTTTGGTATTCATTTAGTCTGTCTAATTCTTTCTCATAATGCATGTAATCCCCCTATTCAACAAGATTTTCGTATCTTCTTTGTAATTTACTTTTCACCTTTGCCACATCATCGCTCGTCTCTTCAAGTCTAATTTTTAATTCAAACCCCTCTGGAGCATCTGTATTAAAAACAATAATATTTCTTAAACTTCTTTTATTGCTTTCTTCCATTACCCATTCTTTATAAAAAGCGTTATGCAAAACTAAGGTTAAAATATGATTGTCTATCTCCACTTCAGTAATTGTACTTAGAAATGTTGCAAATGAGTCTCCATTTTCCTGAATATATTTGCAAAAATCTTTCCACTTTTCTTGTAACATACCAAATTGAAATGGTTTTTCAATAAATGTTGAAGGAGCATATTCCACTATTTTAATATCTTTCGGAGCCTTTATTTCTTCTACTAAATTTTTTAGTCCCCACAGAATCATGCCTTTATCTAATTTATAATCTCCGATACATGCCGCGCAACCACTCTCACATTTACATCCACCCACGAGCTTTATTGCATCATCAATAATTTGCGAAATTAAATCAAATACTTTTTCTGCATAACCGAGTCCTCCTATATACTTATCATAAATAAACATATATACATCATCCATAAAATTTTCATTTATTTCTATTGCACTATTGGACATTGTAGCTCCGATATCTTCTCGCTCAGTCATTGTCGTCATCATTGCCACATTTTTAATAACATAACACAAACCTTCAAAATGATTGTTTCTTAGGATCTTACCACTAGGGCTTTCCTTGAGCATTTTCCTATATACCTTTACAACATTATCAGGAATTTTTATCCAAGTACTTTCCGTATCATAATCCTTTGATAATGGTTTTTCTAACTGCTGGAAACCTAAGTTTTGATGATTGTGAAATTGCAGTTTTTTATACATATAAACTATTTCATCAACATTCACATCACCAAAAGCAACTTTGACACGCTTATAATCCATATCCTTACTTCCTTGAATAATCCTTATATTCGTGCTGCCTCCAGGCATTGTATAATAGTTTCCATTAAACAATATAGCGAATGCAGTTTTACTTTCCAAATCAAGTTTTATAACCTGATACTGGATGCCACCGTGCATATAAATTGCTCCGTTATGAATTTCACGAAAAGCCTGCATCTCATCCATTTCTGTAATTTCTTTCGCATTTTCTTTGTTAATAAGTTTGTATCTAGATTTATCAATATTTCTTAAGCTGAAATCTCCTGCTGGAAACGAATTTCCGGTCCAAACAAACTTTCCACCCATGTTATTTAACTCATTTGCGCGAATTAAAACAGGAATTGTTTCCCCTAAATCCGGAAATATCGAAATATCATTAAGTGTTAATGGTATTTCAGCGGCCGCAGCGCGTATATGTGCTAGCTCTATTGTTAAACGTCAAATTATACCTAATTGAAAAGGCGTTTTATTTCTATTACTAGTAACTGATTTACGTCAGATTACCACTATAAATTCACTTTATCAATAAGAAAACATC
>NZ_JAHLEB010000104.1 GCF_018861735.1 Clostridium lacusfryxellense
TATTCGAAATTATCAATTGCTGAAGCTCAAGAGGCTTATGATGAAGTGATCAATAGTTTTCCAATATAAGGTATTGCTTCTGGTGACAGCTATGTTCTTCATACCCCTTATCATTGGGTTATAAATCTATTATGAGTTATATCTTACTTTTATAATATAAATAATACTTTATATAAATATTCCCATTTCATTCAATATAACCTTTATTATATTGAATGAATTTAACCCTGTTTTTTTCATATATTTATATAAAAAAAGTGCTAAAACTTAGTACACAATAATTATTTAGTCCGTTTAAAAAATCTAAAAAAGCCCTTATCTGATTCAAGATTTTCTTTTCTCTCATCCATTTGTTTTTTTATATTACCTATTTTCTCATCAAGTTCCTCGAAATGAGCTTCTAACATTGGAATATCATTTTCCTGTTTTCTTTGTGAGTCTTTAACTAATATCTGCATATTTTCTAAAAGCTTATCTTTGCTATCTAATTGTATATCCTTAACGCCTAATTGTTCCCTTAAGAAAAAAACTTGTTCATTTAGACTATCAATTAAGTCATTTTTAACCTTAATTAAATCTTCCTTATCCGTTACAGTAAAAGCGGTTTCATCACTTTCAATATCTATATCATTTAATTCTTCATTTAACTTATCATCATAATTTAACCCTTGCTTAATTAGCTTAAATCCTTCCTCGTCAACATATGCTTTACCTTGCTTGCGTACTATATACTGTTTTATCTCTTTTAACTTCAACTTTTTATAAATAGTAACTTTGCTTAATTTAGTTAATTCTGATATTTTTTCAACATCATATAACATACCGATTTACCTACCTTTTTAATAGTTTAATTATATTAACTAGTTCACTTAAAAAGTTAAAAAACCTTTAATTTTAATAATTTATTGCAATATAATTAACTGAACAGATATAATACTAATAGAAGATTGCTTGAAACAACCTTCTAAGCTTTGGCAACTGGTATCACTAAAAGTTTTTAATGTGGATTAGTAGCTTACATTTGCAGTGTGGGGCGACAATAAGAGATTTTATCTATTAACAACCCTATTTAAAAAAGTAGCTTACATCATTAGATGGAGGCTACTTTTTTAAATGAATTATATATATAAATTCTAACTATAACCTATTGATGGTCATTTTTTTGGTGTAAGTACGTAGGAAATGACTGTAAGCTACGTAGAAATGACTATACTATTATTTTATAAAACCAAAACCCTAAACAAACCTTCACCTCTCTCTTCCTCAAAACTATGGAAAAGCCATGGAAAGCTTTCGTACCTCTACCTTACCACACCTTTACCACAGTTTCTGCGGTAATCCCTTTAAGAGATTTTTTATTTATTTTCTTATATTCTATTGCATTTATTAGCTTGGTTTATTATTATTTGGGACTGTTAAGAAAGGACGTAGTGAACCCTAAAAAATCTAGGATTCATGTTGTTATTTGGTTGATAGTTGAAGTTTCCGAAAGCTTATTTGTTGCAATATTTTTATATGTACTCTACTGCCATACATACTTATTCTCCATAATTATATTGCACCCTTATGTCATTTCTGACCAGTAGCACACCACCCCAGATAATTTATTTGTCGACCATCTGGACTCGACTAAGGAGAATAAGCACAAATAAGCTTAAATACTTTATTACCCCATTGATTTTTATGCGTCGGCTCAATGTCACCGTTGTGTCTCAACTCGTTTATAGTGTTCGGCTTCACATAGAGAATACCACAGACTCACATCCAATGTACCTCCTTCTCATTCTTAGTAACTGAGCATACTGTATACCCCCTGATGGCATACTATCTTTAAAGAATACTGCTTGTCCTATGTAATTGACCTCTCACTAAATGTGTAACCATCTTAGGGATATTGGTACTGCTCTAGCCCAATATCAAGCCACATTTATCTTTTTAAAGCTTGTCCAACTTATTTATTAATGGATGTTGCACAATGCATTTTTTTATGGTATTATGCAATGTATAAATAATTTGCCTTTTATGTTGAATTAACTCATTTTAGGTAATAAAAAAAAGCCTTCAGTAAACAACTGAAGACTTGAAATTCCTTATAATATCTGTTATATTAATAATATAACTAAATAGCAATCGGAGTTCTCTAACGTCATCTTAAGTGTTTATCTCACTTGGGAATGCATGGCTTACTTAATGTACTGATATACATTAATAAGCATTGAGGACTTTTTTTTATTTTATTTTTTTATTACCATTTTTTATTACCATTTCTTATTACCAAATATATCTTTTTAATTAAATTTAACCTTAGTTTATGCTATTTTTCGATTAATTGCAATACTTACAACAATAGTTTATCTCCACATAAAGGACAAAACTCTATTTTTATGAAATTATAAACATTACACCCCCTGTAAGAATCATACCTCCAATTTTTTATAAACCAACCACAAAGCAATTCTTCATTTTCAATAACATCATGATTTTCTTTAATCTCTTGTATGTCCAAATCATTTTCTCCTTCAATAAGTATAATGTTGACCGGCATACCATGTTGAGATTTACCATTGCAGCAATGATTTTTTCTTTCATATTCTTTTTTACATTCGTTCATCATATTAAATGTATCATCCATTTTATTCATATTATTCATATTAAAACTTCCTTTTATTTAAAATTTAATATCAAACGCTTTATCCATACTAGAATTTATTGTATTACTTATTTCACTTTGTATACTACTAGACACGCCTTGTATAGTAGGAATTACAATATAGATTGCTAATAAAAACACAATAACTATTTTAATAATTTGTTTCATTAAAAACACCCCTTCTCTAATTCGGTATCTAATACCTTTAATTATTTCTCGTTCCTTCTTACTGTTGATATACTTATATTTAATTTTCTTGCGACTTGCTCTTGTGTTTTGCCTTCTTTTCTTAAACTTTTTACAAGCGCTGCATCAACTGTTTTTTTTCTTCCAGCTGGGCTAGGTACATTTTCTACATTCTCCAATGCCTTTAATCCTTCTTTTAAGGCATTTAGTGCTTGGTTAACTTCTATACCGCTTTTATGTTCTTGCTTTAAAATTATTTCTAGGACGTGTATTTGCTTTTTTATTTTTGATATGCTCTCTTTTATTATTATTTTAATCATTTGAACTACTTCCTTTCTGCTAGAATCTTATTCGTAGAAAAAAGGATGGCATAACTTACTACCCCTTTTTTCTACGAAAATCTTATTTGTACTGCCATAAGCATATAATTTCTATAATCTGTGTCTAATGAGAATAGCTCCAAAGGACTAAAATTTTCTTTTTCTCTTTCTTCACCACGATAATTATTAAATAAATTAAAGGCTAATTTTGTTGCTTTTGTAGTTCCTCCCGTCTGCCACCCCTTACTTAACCCTTCAAATTTCATACAATTTTCTTTAAAATCATATAAATCATTTATATGATTTCTTGTTTCCTCAAAAATTGCTAATGTATAAAATAAAGAAATTCTTTCCTTATCCCAATCTTGAACCTCTGCTCTTTTTATAAAATTATTAAATCCCTCTTCATGCTGCACATCTCTAAATTTAATTTCCCATGCCATTTTTAAAACCCTCCTTTAATTTTTAATTATAATTTCATTGTTTTTTCTATTAATTTTTCAAATCTTTCGAGTGTTATTGGATTCTCGTCCGATTTCTCGCAACTAAAGTAACCAAACATGTGAGCCACAATTTCAACTGAAATTTTATCTCTTTCTTCTTTTTCTAATTCCTTAAATATATCAAATAATCTTTCAATGTTATTCATTTACTTTGCCCCCTTATTTATCTTCTATATACATTATATCATATTAATTATGAGCGGTCAATATAATTATGATATATTTGCAAATTATTTTACATTTGTTTAGCTTGTACTATTAGTCTTTTTTCTCCCTGGTTGGAACAAGTAATTAAAGTTATCCAACATCTGTTATCTGTATCCTGGGATAAAACAGATACGTCTGTTGGAGCTACTACCTTAACACTAAAAACCTTATATTCTTTCTTACTTCCTAAATTATCATATAACCAAATGCTGTCATCTTTTCCCACCGTACGTAGCTTACCAAACAATGTGCCATCTTTCATGTTATGTCCCGCTAGAATACAATTACCTGTAGAATTTATTTTACTGCCATGAAATTTAGTAATACTAACGCTTAAATTATCTTCTGTTGAACCTTCTAAAATAGGATAATCCAGGTTTATTTTATCAATAATTATTTTTCCTACAATACTGGCATCAACCTTTTTATTATTTTTAGTACCTATTTTTATAGGAATACTATTCCCTTTTATTTCTTGCTGCTTAACTGTATCATCAAATTTTTTATTGATTAATGTTATCATTTTTTTCTTTTCTGCTTTTATACTGTTTGTATGGTAATCATTTATAATTATTTTGAACATAATAACTGTTGATATTACTAACAATCCCACTATTAACACCTTTCTAGCCCTCACCTATATTTACCTCCTATTAAAAAGGGAGCTAAATATAATAGCTCCCAATATTTATTTATACTTCCTTTCTCTTTAATACTAAGAACAATACCCCTAGTGCCAATACTAACATTAAACATAATGGTGTATTGTCATTCTTTGTTTCATCATTGGTCTTAGGTAGCACCGTAATTATAGGTTCAGATTTTATTGGTGTTTTTATTACTTCTACTGGTGGTGTTATTACCTCTGGTGGCGTTATTACTTCTGGTGGAGCTATAACCCTTGTATATTGGAATATAACTACCTGGTCTTTATTTGCTTCCGTAAGTGTTATTGTTTTTGTAGTATCATCCGTAGTATATCCTGAAAACTCTTTAGGATCATAATTATATGTGCCTAAGTCTAAATCATCATTCACCGTAGGAGCTTCTAGGTCTATTCCGTCTTCATCCTGGTACTTTATCGTT
>NZ_JAHLEB010000105.1 GCF_018861735.1 Clostridium lacusfryxellense
ACTAAATTTTACTTTATACTAAAGTAATTGACTGGTTTAACAAAATATTATTTTGCTAAGTTTACCTATTTCTCTGTTTAATTTTCAAAGACCAATTTGTTTTGTCATCATGTGACGACAAGTAATATTCTATCATATGTATATAAATAGAATCTTGTAAAATACGTGTTCTAGTTAGATTATCTTTACATTTCTACATATATATCTATATTATTCAATATTACGCATTATGATACGCAAGGGTAAGTATTTTCAGAGTTCAATATTCTCAAATACTCCCTTGCCAAGAAATAGTATTAAGGCGCTAAATAAAAGATTATAAGTAATAAATGCTGCGTATGCTATGAGCATCCCAATAAGACTACTAGATAAACTATACAATACTCCTAAAAGAACTATAGCTGGTGCGATTATTAAAACTAAAATAAATATTCTAATAAGAGCTGTAAACATGATGTTGTTACCTACGCCAAGAATCCTTCTGGTCAATATTCCACCATAAATAAAAAGTGAACCTATTGATGCATATGCGATTATATTAAGAATAATAAGAAGGAAATTGCTTTTAAAGAATATTCCTGTTATTACAAAAACTATAGATCCATCAACAATATTTTTAAAGTTATCAACAGCTGTTACATAAATAACTTTTTTAAATGCATGATCAGGTATCATATAAATATATGGGTTTGATAAGTCCCTTTGCCACTTGCTATTAAAGCTAAAAATTAATTGCAGATATATCATGACTCCTAAAACTAATGTTAAATTCTTAATAGGACTAAATATTCCAGCTGTTATTGCTATAACCGCATAAATAATTGACATTACGTTTATAAGCGCAAACCCAGTCTTTTTATACTCTAATATTTGTCTCCAGAATATAGCAGATGCAAGTCTTCCCTTTTTAATATACTTTACCTTGCGAACCCTAGCTTTTTTACCAGTTTGAACAAATCGTTCACCCGTCCTCATTGATGCTATAGCTGTTTCTTTAATTTCTGTTGAAGCTAATACATCTTCATAATAGTCAAGTTTCATAGAGTAAACCACATAACCGCAAAGAGATCCACATGCTATAATTAAACCTGTATAAACAAAGAACATTGTGCTAATGCCAGTCATTGAAGATATTATTATCTCCCTTGCCCAACCATACACCGGTATATAGGGAATAACCGAACTGTTTAACAATGATGAGACAGCTTTAAGTGGTGACCTGGTTATATATAGTTCTATAAAGTAAACTATAATTATAAATACACCTAAAAATTTAAAAGCATTTCTTAAAACAACCTTATTTCTCTGGCTTTTAGAAGCTACTGAGTATAATAACATCTTTAGTATTGAGGTAAAAATCAACATAATGAATAATCCAAAAATAATTACACCCATGCCATAGGACTTAATATTACTAAAACGATTAATTGTATATCCTTGAAAAAGAACAAAAAACACAGCTATAAATGAAGAATATATTTGTTTTAAAAATCCATATATTAAAACTTTCTGCGGACTAATCGGTGATGTAAATACTAAATTTATGTCTGCACTTCTAAAAAAAGTGGCTCCATTATTTATAGATGAGTAAAGGTCTGGCACTGTAAACATCAAAATAAAGACTCCTACAATCGCTCTATATAGTAAAGGATCTAGAATACTTTTCTCGGCCATATTACCCCTACCAAAAATCATAGCGAATAAAAAAAACATTATAAATACAATATATGCAATCAATTTTGCAGGTTCTCGCTTTAACCGTAGAACCCAATTTTTTATAGACTTCCTTAATATATAAAATAATGGCTTCATTCTTTCTCCTCCGTTACATCAAAGAAGAGTTCTTCTAAGGTTTCATTCCTACTCATAAGCTCTTTCCTCGTGCCTGCAAGCACTATATTCCCATTTTTCATTATCAATACCTTGTCCCAAAAATCATCAACACTATCTATTATGTGAGTACTAATTAAGATAGATGCGCCTTTTTCTTTGAGCTCTACGATGGCTTTTTTTAATTCTTTTATGGCTTTAGGATCTAATCCCATTAGTGGTTCATCAAATAATATTACTTTAGGATGGGTTATTAACGCGCAACAAATACTTACCTTTTGCATCATCCCCTTAGACAGCTCTTTGCCAAGTTTATTTCTTTTGTCACTTAAATCAAATCTTTTAAGTAATTCTTCAGCTTGATCTTTATAGTCGACAATTCCATAAGCTGCAGCTATATACTCTATATGCTCGTAGATTGTTAACAAATCAAACATAGAAGAGACTTCCGGAACATACGAAAATACTTTTTTAGCCTCAATAGTTTTATTTTTATATCCACAAATTTCAATATATCCATCATATTTTAACAAACCTACAATAGATTTTATTGTAGTGCTTTTCCCAGCACCATTAGGTCCTAAAAGAATAGCAATTTCACCCTCATCAACTTGAAAACTAATATTATTTACAGCTAGTTCATTCTTATATTTCTTAATAAGATTTTTTACTAAAAGCATATGTAATTCTCCTTTAATAGGTATTTTGTTATAATTATAACAAACCATCCATTCTTATACAACACAACCCTTATGCTGCCAATATCAAAACATAATGAACATAAAATAATGACACTACAAAATTTCACTCTTGTGGAGTCATTATTTCACTTATAACCTTCTATTAATGCAAACTAATTATTTGCTAATACATTTCTGAGCCCTTTTGCAGTACTGCAAGTCCTGTACGAACAACCTCTTTGATCCCATATGGTCTCATTAGTTCAATAAATGAAGACACCTTCTCTTCATCCCCAGTTATTTCAATTATTATACTCTTTGAATTCATTTCTACAATATTACCTTTGAAAATATTTACCGTTTCTATAATGAAGGATCTTGTACTTTGCTCTAGAGTTACCTTTATGAGTGCTAATTCTCTAGAAACAGCCTTTTGAGGACTTAACTCCAATATTTTAATTACATCTATTAATTTATTTAATTGTTTTACAATTTGCTCTGTAATTTGTTCATCACCGCTAACTACGATAGTAGTGCGTGAGATAGTAGGATCATCTGTAACACTAACAGTTAAGCTGTCAATATTATAACCTCTCCTTGTAAATAATCCGGCCATTTTACTTAAAACCCCTGAATGGTTTTCAACTAAAATAGATAAAATGTATTTATTCATAATTTTCACTCCCTTCTATAAGGTACTCTCATCCGCACTTACAATACATTCTATCAAAAAAGTTTTATTACTTTTCATAGCTTCTTCAAGAGCTCCCCTAAGTTCCGAATTACAGTTAACTGTTTTGCCACCAAATCCATAAGCTTCTACTAATTTCACAAAATCTGGATTTTCATTTAACTCAACGCCATAAGTGTTTTTATAGACATTTGTTTGGTATTCGTTAACCATACCAAGCTTTGAATTATTAAATAACAAAAATATTATCTTCAAGTGATTTTGTCTTATGGTGCCTAACTCTGGCATACTCATTTGAAAACTTCCATCCCCCATTACCGCAACAACTCGTCTGTCTGGGAAAGCAAGCTTGCAACCAACAGATGCCGGAATAGAATATCCCATTGTTCCAAGTCCACCACTTGTTAAAAATCTTCTATCCCTAGTCATATCAAGGTAATGAGAAGTCCATATTTGGTTTTGCCCTACATCTGCAGTAACAATTGTATCCTCTTCAATCATTTCAGACAGTAATTCTAAAGCATATTGTGGATTAACCTTTAAATTTGTTGGTCTGGTTCTCGCATATTCTTTTTTCCAAGTTGAGATTTCGCCTAGCCACTCCTTTGTGTCAATCTCTGCTATTTTATCTGTTAGGTCTTGTAATATTTTTTTACAATCGCCAACTACAGGTATGAGAGCACTTAGGTTTTTACCTATTTCTGCTGGGTCAACATCAATATGAATAATATCTGCTACCTTTCCAAAACTCTTAGAACCCCCAGTTGCTCTATCTGCAACCCTAGTGCCAATAAGAATTAATACATCAGCCGTAGATATTGCTTTATTTGCATATTTATAGCCATGAGAACCAATTAATCCAATATTGTATAGGTATTTTGATGAAATTCCGTCCTTTCCCATTAATGTGTGTACCATTGGAATCTTAGATTTCTCTATAAACTCAATTAACTCTTTTTCAGCATTTGCAGACATAACACCACCACCCACACAAATAAGTGGTCTTTTACTACTCTTTATTTTTTCTATTGCCTTTTTTATTTGTCCCTTATGACCATTAATAGTAGGCTTGTATCCTCTTATGTTCACTTCACCTGGATATTCAAATTCAATTTCTGTGTTCTGGATATCTAGCGGTATATCAATTAGAACTGGTCCTGGTCTTCCGGTTTTTGCTATATAAAATGCCTCTTTCATAATTCTAGGTATATCCTTTGCATCTTTAACGAGATAACTATGTTTTGTGAAAGAGTCTGTTGCTCCAATAATATCAGCCTCTTGGAAAACATCCTTTCCAATTAACTCTGTTCGAACCTGACCAGTAATAGCAATCATTGGTATTGAGTCTGCATAAGCAGTTGCGATGCCAGTAATAAGATTAATAGCTCCAGGTCCAGAAGTTGCAATACATACCCCTATAGATCTCGTTGCCCTAGCATAGCCACTAGCACTATGCCCTGCAGCCTGCTCATGTCTTACCAAAATATGTTCAATATCAGACTTTCTTAATGCTTCATACAAAGGCCCCACTGGAACACCTGGGTACCCAAATACTATTTTTACATTTTCTTTTTCTAAACATTGAATTATCGCATCAGCAGCTTTCATTTTTATGCCCCCTTCAATTTTATGATAGTGTTAACACTATCTTTGCTTTATTTATTTAAAACCCTGCTATTGCAAGGTTTGTAGCTATTTTCAGCACAAAAAACAATGACCCCCTCTGTTTGGTATAATTGTTG
>NZ_JAHLEB010000106.1 GCF_018861735.1 Clostridium lacusfryxellense
TTCACCAGTTAATGAGTTATAAACAACAGCTCCATAACTGTTAACAACCGTTTCAAATATTACATTAGAATTTGTATTTACTGATCCAGCTAATTGTCTTTGAATTTGAAGCCCTAACGTGTCCAAATTGTTTCCTCCTTATTTACAATAACTTTAATGTTATTGCTCATTCATATTATGCCGTTGAATAATAATATGCTATTAAATATAATACACATACTCAAATTAATCATTTTTATAGATATTGAATTTTAATATATACTCTTAATCTGTTTTAAAAACAACAATTGTAAATATATTTATGTTCCTGTCAAAAAAAGACACCCTAAGGCATCCTCTTTTGACAATTAATCTTTTAATAGACGTAATTCCATTACTTAAATGTTTCTACAGCTTACATTTACCAACTCTCCGTGACACTAAAGGATGCAGTAACAGAGTTTGTAGGTGAACCTGCGATTCTAACTACTGCTAATGTGACAATCTCATCAAGTGGAAGTGTAAAGTTTAAAAGTTCAGCAGTAGCTAACACTCTAGTACCACTTCCTGTTCCCCCAGGTGTAACTCCTTGAAACACAACTTCTCCGCCCGTAATAGTTGTGGACGTTGTATTAACCTGGAGAGATGTTTCATTAAGAGGAATTATTGTAGTCGCTGTTGGGTAATCTGCAAAGGCACCATTTAGCGTCCCGCCTAGTAGTACTTGATAAGCTAAATCTGCTGACGTAATAATATTAATTTCCTCTAGATTAACTTCAACAGAGTTTGATCTTGCTGAACCTATTGGAAAAATCGCCTTTCTAGTAAATGAAATAATAGGGGTTAAAGTAGTTGTAATATTGGTAATAGTTCTTCTTTCTGAAGTTACTCTAAACGTAGGATTGTACTTTCCTATAATACTGTATTGTCTTCCCCCTACAAATAAATTGAAACCCGTAGCTGTTCCATTGTTATCAATTTCTGCTCGTAAAGGTTGATTTGGATCAGCAATACTTGTTTCAGCCGTTGGTGAATACCGATGAACAGTAATAACCTCTTGGGCTAAAGTGGTTGGGTCGGGTAATACTACCCTAAATTCAATGACACCATACCCGTACCAAGTAAATACAATTTGATATATATTTCCTTCTGCAAGAGTAAGTGTTGCTCCACTTGGACCTGTTCCATCTAGAGGATCCACATTCCAAGATGATTGATTAATAACAGTATCTACTCCTCCTCTTCGCACCGCTACAAAAATATCTGTACTCGTTGATCCAAAAAAAACACCATTCTCAGTGTCAAACAGACCCCACCTAGCAATCTGAGTGCCAGTTGGTGAGATAGGGATACGAACACCAATCCCAGCTTCTCCTGCAAAACCAGGCTCATATCTTCCTCTCAATGCACTCTCTAAAATAGCAGAATCTGCTCCACTTGCTGTAGTACTAACAATATATTCTGTAGCATCATTGGTGACTGTTCCTCCACCTGTTGTAGTAACAATATCTCTTAAGCTCGATACTCCGTACACAGACGTTAATTCAACGATGGGAAATTTTCTAGCAACTCTTAGTTCATTAAACTGCGAACTTACAGTTGGGCCAATATTTGAAATAATAATATCCGACATTAAATTGCCTCCTTTTAAAAATAGGGAGAAATCAATATTTTTATTTCTCCCATTCTATCTTTATACTTACCTTATTACCACTCTTCTGTAACCTGGAAGGTAGCTGCAACTAAATTACTACCACCTGATAGATTTGCAACGGCAAGCGTAATAGTGCTATCATCTGGCAACTCAAAATCTAATAAGCTAGCAGATCCTAAAATACGAGCATTTCCTGCAACTCCTGCAACCAATCCTTGTAATACCACTTGCCCACCAGAAATGGTTGTTAACGTGCTATTAACCCTTAGCGCAGTCTCAGTAGCTGGTATATTGGTTGTGGCTGTTGGAAAGTCTGCAAATGCTCCATTGATTGTTCCATCTAGTATTACCTGATAGACAATATCATCAGAGGTTACGAGGTCAATACTTTCTAATTTCACACTTACTGAGTTAGCTCTTCCAGAACCAGCTGGGAATACTGCTTTTCTTTGGAACGCAATAATTGGTGTCAATGTTCCAGTAGCTGTAACTTGTCTTCTTTCAGATGTTAAACGGAATGTTGGATTATATTCACCAATAATGCTATATTGTCTTCCACCCACAAATAAATTAATTGCAGTAGCTGTACCATTATTTGAAACCTCTCCACGAACTGGTAAATTTGGATCAGCAAGGCTAGTTTGGGCTGTAGGTGAGAACCTATGAACCGTAATAACCTCTTGGGCTAGTGTTATTGGGTCAGGTAATACCACCCTGAATTCTATTACGCCATATCCATACCAAGTAAACACTAGTTGAAATATATTGCCTTCTGAAAGGTCAAGCGTCGCTCCGCTTGGTCCTGTTCCATTTAAGGGATCCACATTCCATGAAGCCTGGGATACTATAGTGTCAACGCCAGCTCTCCTAATTGCTACAAAAATACCGTTGGCTACATCTTGGCCGAAGAATAAACCATTCTGATCATCAAACACACCCCATCTTACTGCTTGTGAACCTGTAGGTGCTACTGGAAGACGTACACCTATTCCTGCCTCTCCTGCAAATCCTGATTCGTATCTTCCTCTTTCTGCGCTCTCCAAAATTGCGCTATCTGCACCACTTGCAGTTGTACTCAAAACAAATTCCGTGCTATTACTTGTAACCGTTCCTGTACCTGTTGTTGTAACCACATCTCTAAGGTTAGATAGCCCATATACTGAGATTAATTCAATTAGAGGTGTTTTTTCTGCGGTTCTTAATTCATTAAACTGCGAACTAACATCGGGTCCTACATTTGCTATTGTTGCTGTGGTACCAAATTCACCAGTGGCTCCAGTTGCTCCGGTAGATCCCGTTGCTCCTGTTGCGCCAGTGTCACCGGTTGATCCAGTTGCTCCAGTTGAACCTGTTGCACCCGTTACTCCTGTTGCCCCGGTTGCCCCGGTTGCCCCGGTTGCCCCAGTTGCTCCAGTTGCTCCGATAGATCCCGTTACTCCTGTAGAACCAGTACCTCCAGTTATTCCTGTTTCACCAGTTGCTCCGGTAGATCCCGTTGCTCCTGTTGCGCCAGTGTCACCGGTTGCTCCAGTTGCCCCAGTTGAACCGGTTGCTCCCGTTGCTCCTGTTGCTCCTGTTGCTCCTGTTGATCCAGTTGCACCAGTTGAACCTGTTGCTCCAGTTGATCCAGTGGCTCCAGTTGAACCTGTTGCACCCGTTACTCCTGTTGCCCCGGTTGCCCCAGTTGCTCCAGTTGCTCCGATAGATCCCGTTACTCCTGTAGAACCAGTACCTCCAGTTACTCCTGTTTCACCAGTTGCTCCGGTAGATCCCGTTGCACCCGTAGCTCCTGTTACTCCTGTTGTTCCAGTTACTCCGGTTACTCCGGTTACTCCCGTTAATCCTGTTGCTCCCGTAGCCCCTGTTGTTCCTGTTATACTCACTACTTCTTCTGGAATCTCACCTAACACCAAATTTGCTATAATCGGTACTAAAGTAGAGTAAAATACAGTATTAGAAGTCAAATTTATTAATCTTAATGCTATTGGTGCTGAATCAACCTGTATAATAGCAAATCCAACAACCTCATTGTTTTTAATAGGTGAATTTCCTATTAAATCATCTCCTTGAGATGTTTGGATTGAAAAAGTTACATTACTCGCTCCTATAGATGACTGAGTTGCTACCCACCAATTAATAAAATATCTTCCTGCTTTATTTATTACTATTTCACCAGTTAGTGAATTATAAACTACAGGTCCATAACTGTTTACTACCGTGTCAAATATTACATTTGAATTTGTATTTACTGTTCCAGCTATTTGTCTTTGAATTTGAAGTCCTATCGTGTCCAATTTATTTCCTCCTTACTTACAATAACTTTAATGTTATTGCTCATTCATATTATGCAGTTTCCTTAATCTGTGCTATTAAATATTTTACATACATCTAATTAATAATTTTTTTAAAATATAACCATAAGAGTACTTAGACACACATTTCTTGAGAAAAAGAGTCTAAGATTCTATGATTATTTTTATATAATTTTTATTCGTATTCTTGGAAATAAAATTTACTACAGTTTAATTAACTTATCCTTTGAACCAAGATGGAGGCGTTAACATTTGTTTGACTTCCCCCTGCATTCTCTTGTAGAGTAATTGCTGTTGCACTAGTATGATTTCTCACCGATAACAAATCACCGGCTATAGCTGAGATAATCACCATACCTGGGTTCGGTTGATTTACATCTCCAGATCCGTAGGTGGTTCCTCCAATTGGTGCACTGTTTAGATAAAGCGTAAACTGGTTTGCTTCTTCCCCTGTAACACTGAACAATACTGCATAATCACCGGTGCTACCAAGATTAATTGTGGATGTTCCCGGTGTATGGAAAACATCAATAATGATACCGTTGATATCAAAATTAATAGAACCTTCTACTGCTACCGATTGTGCACTTGTATTGTAAATATAACCGTATCCTGCTAAACCTTGTGGTGCAGTACTACCGGGTGAGCCTGTAAATCCTGTTGCTCCAGTTGCTCCAGTTGCTCCAGTTGCTCCTGTTACTCCAGTTACTCCTGTTACTCCTGTAGCTCCGGTGTCGCCTGTCGATCCTGTATTCCCTGTTACACCGGTTGCACCAGTATCTCCTGTAACCCCTGTTGCTCCAGTTGCTCCGGTTACCCCAGTAGCTCCCGTAGCTCCTGTTGTTCCTGTTATACTTCCTACTTCTTCTGGAATCTCACCTAACACCAAATTTGCTTTAATCGGTACTAACGTAGAGTAAAATACAGTATTAGAAGTTAAATTTATT
>NZ_JAHLEB010000107.1 GCF_018861735.1 Clostridium lacusfryxellense
AGCTTATTCTATTGATGATTGGAAATATGGGGTGAAGAGCCGTATGCCTTAATAGGGCACGTACGGTTCCGTTGAGGAGCATGGGCGGTAACGCCTGTGTTTACTTAAGATTTTGTTTCACGATTTAAAAAAAAGGCTGTTCTAATAAATAATTCTTATTTTAATAATAATTTATAAAGGAGAAATAGAAATGAAAAGAAGGATAAAGACTATTTTTATTATCTGCCCAATATTACTATTAATAATAGCCTATTACGTGTTTTTTATGAGGTTTGCTGAGTATTCCTACAACACGGATACAGAAGTAATCCAAAAGGATGGTGTTGAGTACGTACTTTCTAATAGTTTACCAAGTGCATTTCTTGATGAAAAAGAAAAAACAATTGGCAAAATAAAAGGTAGTGATTCTGAATCGGCTGAAAAGTGGGTAATAAAAATAAAGGGTGTTGATGAACATGAAATGTTTCTTGTAACAGGTCTAATGAATGTAGAATTATTTGTAAGAAAAGATAAAATTGAAGAATTTAATAAAACTTTACCTCATTAATTACACAACAACATAACTTTCATGAACTACATTCTAATGGACAGAATGGCATTCAAGATAATTATATATTATATTGAATGCTCTTTGATCGTTTAAAGCTGAGCAACTTTTTATATGGAATATTCATTATTAATAGTATACTTAATACAAATATATTGCTTCAAAGTAGTAAAAAACTACGTAATTAGTGAAAACATCAAAATTATTAATTTTTTAAAAAATACTAACCCGAAAGCTTTTGATTATATGCAGATAGTTTTTTAAAGAAGGGAGAAAACATATGTTTAGTAAAGAGAGATATTTATTATATAGGGGTAACAAATACGAACAGGGAAAGAATTATGAAAAAGCTATTGAATACTACAATCGAGTTATTGTATTAAACTTTAAAAATGAATCTGCATATATGTATAAAGGGCATTCATTAGAAAACCTAGGAAAACACTATGAAGCTATTGATTGCTATGATAAAGTTATTAAATTTAATTCTAAAAATATTAATTCAAGATCAAATTCTAAATATTTTGGAACTGGACGAGGGGTTACATATTATAATTATGTAAGTGATCAGTTTACAGGGTTTCATGGAATAGTGATTCCAGGGACAATAAGGGATTCTCTTTACTTGTTGGAAGGAATTTTGGAACAGGAAACAGTATTAAAACCGAAAGAAATTATGACAGATACTGCTGGATATAGTGATATTATATTCGGATTGTTTGGTTTACTTGGTTATCAATTTAGCCCACGTATAGCTGACATTGGATCATCAAGGCTTTGGAAATTTGATTCTCAGTCTGATTATGGTGAATTGAATAAATTAGCAAAAAATAAAATTCGTAAAGATATTATTATTAGATATTGGGATGATATGATGAAAGTTGCTGGTTCTTTAAAACTTGGAAAAGTACAGCCAACACAATTAATTAAAACATTACAACGTGGTGGTAAGCCTACAATGTTAGGTAAATCAATAGGTGAGTTTGGGCGTATATATAAAGCTCAATATCTACTTGCTTACCTTGATAATGAAGACTATCGTCGCAAAATATTAACGCAATTAAATAGAGGAGAATCACGTCATAGTCTTGCAAGAGCAGTATTTTACGGTAAGAGAGGCGAATTGCATCAAGCATATAGAGAAGGTCAAGAAGATCAGTTAAGTGCATTAGGGCTTATCGTCAATACAATTATTGTATGGAATACACGATATATGCAAGTGGCCATTAAAAAGCTACGTAACGAGGGTGAAATTATAAATGAAGCTGATATTCAAAGATTGTCTCCACTAGGTTATGACCATATTAATATTGTTGGTAAATATTCATTCAATTTACCTGAAGAAATTGCAAAAGGTAGTTTGAGGACATTAATAAATCCTTAAAATGTATTAGAATGATTTTTACATGTGTATAATCATTCCTAATTAAACGGTAATGGTATAAATTGTATTTCCTATTGCCGTTTTGGTTCCATTGCTACACATACCCCTTATAGATACCATCTCCTTAACCCCAGGCACCTGAAAAGCTAATTCCTCTATTTCTATCTCTAATTGTTCATTTTGTTTTAGATATAGTCTGTACTGTTCTAAATTAGCCTTAAGCTCATTTTTAGCCATTCTAAGACCTTCTTTAATTCCAATAGAAATCTTAGCCGCCTCTATAAGCCTCACAGCCCTTTGATTGCCTACGGCACGTTTTACTCCTTTTTTCCAAATCTTAATTATCTCTTGAACACCTGTTAATAAAACTTCTTGTGGTGTAGAAAACTCAGTTAATGAAATTAAGGCAGCTTTCCCTTCCCAGTCAGCAAACACATCATTAAATTCTGGAAAGTATTTGTCTAACCAATGATCCACTTTATTTTTTATTATATTTAGATTCTTAGTAAGACTTTCCTTCATACCCATTGCTATTCTTAACTCACTATATATTCCTTCCGGAATGTAAGGCTGAGAATATCGGCCTTCAATGACAAGCTTTGCAATTGTTTTTGGATCTTTAAGATCAGTTTTATTTTGAGAATTATCATCCAGTTCTTTACTTCTTTTAACGTGAAATGGGTTAACAAGAACCAGTTTAATACCTAGTTCCCTTAAAAAGTTTGCCAGTGTAAACCAGTAGTGACCTGTCGGCTCTAACCCTACAATTATCTTATCTTTTTTATTCTCTTTAGCTACTAATTTTAACCATTCATTAAATATTTTAAATCCATCCGCTGTATTTTCAAACGATTTAACCTTACTAAGCTCTATACCTCTGTAATCGAACGCTCTTGCATACTGAAATTGCTTTGCAATATCAATTCCTATCACTAAGGTATTTTCTGTTATTGACATTATCTTTTCATTTTGTGTATAATTCATATTGAGTACCTCCACTGATAATTATAAATTAGGGATAAAAGTTGCAACTGTTATACCCTGTATTTTATCAGTAGGTGCTCTTTTTTTCAAAGTTCATTTTAATTCATAACAGGAATGCTCCTTTAATGTTAATTTTTATATATAAATCACTTTACTTAAACATTATTTAAATTAATGTTTATAACACCTATTAATAACTAAAAAATACCAACAACTTTTAATATTATAATTATTACAACAATACCACCAATTAGTGCTAACATATAATTCACTCTCCTTTTTATTTTTAAATTATAATATGTTTACTTTACTACCAATCTGTTATGGCATCACATCTATAGTTCAAGTAATTTTGTTACCTTTACCTAGTTTTAATGTCTCTATATGTTTTGAAAGTTCACTTTTTTTTATTCTCCAATGACTACCAATTTTAAAAGCCGGTAATTCTCCATCGACTACTTGTTTAAGTGCTGTCGCTTCACTGACCTTAAAATAAGTTGCAACTTCCCGTACAGTCATAATTTCATCATCTTTGATGTCTTCAATCTTCTCAGGTTTTTCATTTTGTTCAATCATATTTTCACCTCCAGTATTTTTCAATAAATTTATTTTAAATACTATTTTGTTTATACCTTGTATTTTAAGAATAATTATAATAGTTAATTTGCTAGAAGTATTCTTTTAATTTATACTAAAATATACCAAGGACTTTAAGTATTACGATTACGACAACGACTCCGCCGATTATTGCTAACATATAACTTACACCCCCTTATGATGTTAAAAAAATTGTAATCCACTTGTATTAAATGTTTCTATTTCTTTTTTCTTTTCTTGAAATCCTATCGACAATGAACACTATTACATCTACTACAAGTAAAAATGCATCATACTACTATAACAAAATTTAGGTTATTATGTCCCATTATGTCATATATAAAGTAAAAATGATATCTTAAGATTGAATCGCTGTAAATATAAACATTAAATCTCCTACTTAAAGCTTAGTTATCTTGGAATTAGGAAAGTAATAAACCTCCCTTATTTAATAATAAGGGAGGTTTATTACTGAATCATTCGAGCAAATTCGTTATATTTTTTGAAAATGTGTTTTACTAATCTAAATTACTTGTTATTATAAATATATAAAATGGTATTTGTGTTACATTCGTTATTTCTTTGGTTATGTTTAAATAGTTAATTATAAAATGTATATTTTTACTGCAAATAAATTCATTACTTATTATTAATATCTTAAAATTAATATGAATCATTTGTATAGTAATATAAACATGTAATATATTGGAATAAAAGAATTTGATTGTCGAAAAAAATTGAAATATAGCTAAATCAGTGATATGATATAAATATGAACAGAATATTCTAAATTTTTATTAAATTTAAATTTGTGTAAAATTTAGGCATTAATGTTCTTTGTTAAAAATCAAGTTATAAAGGAGTGATATATGTGGGATTATTACGTTGGTTAGCAGGAATATTAATAATTTTCTGGTTATTGGGGCT
>NZ_JAHLEB010000108.1 GCF_018861735.1 Clostridium lacusfryxellense
TACTAATTCGACATATCTTTTAAAATTCCTTTTTGTTTTTAGTTTTTTATAAAAAAAAATCGCCATCTTTAATTTGATGACGATTTTTCATATAGTTTTTCAGTGGCCTCAATTTATATAGGGTACCAATAGGCATTTCTTTATATAGATCGCTCCATATGATAATTATACCATTTACTAAGTAATATTTTTAAAGATGCAGTAACTGGTACAGCTATTAGCATCCCTATAAGACCTCCTACATTTCCACCTATAATAATTGCAAGCATAATGAATACTGGATGTAAGCCCACACTATCTCCAACTATTTTGGGTGCTAGCAAATTATTGTCCACTTGTTGAACTATAAGCATTCCAATAATTGCCCATAGAGCTGTAATAGGTTGTCCACTTAATAGTGCAATAATTACTGCGAGAACAGTTCCAACTATAGGCCCAATATAAGGTATCATGTTACAAATACCTGCAATAATTCCTATTATTAAAGCATAATCTATTCCAATGAAATACAGTACAATTGTAGATAAAACACCTACAAAGAAAGCTTCTAGTAATTGACCTCTTATATATTTATAAAATGTATCATCTATAATGAAGAGTATCTTTTTAAATTCATTTCCAACTTTACTTTTCCCAAATATGAGATTGAAAATTTTATTCCATAACCCTATAAAGTACTCAGAGTCCTGTATTAAATAAATGCTTAAGACTATAGCTATTAAAAATGAGGCTATATTTCCACCTATAGATACAACTGAATCTGTCATTACTCCAATGCTCGTAGTAAAATATGATTGAATATAGCTTACAATTTGAGCAATCTTATCATTTAGATTTCCTAGTATTGAAATATTTGAGTTTTTTAATTTATTAGTAATAGAACTAACTGACAATGTTGAATTATTCAAATAATCTTTTAGGGATTCTGTCATATTAGATATAGTAATATTATTAGATAGTTTTCCACCAATCATAATATAGATTCCACTAATAATAGCTACGAAACCTGCTATTACTAATATGTATACTCCTAAAATTCCGACTATTCTTCTGGCTGATGCTTTTTTAAAAATTTTTCTCTTTTCTAAGAAATTTTCAATAGTTTTCACACCTGGCTTCAACAAATATACAATTACTAATGCCATAAGAAGTGGTTTTATAATTCCAATAATCTTTCCTAGTATACTTAATACCATAGAAAATATAGCACCTATATTATTGAAGAGTATTATACCTAAATAAATTAGAAGCACAGTACCCGTAGCATATAAGCAGTATTGTAATAATTTTTTATCTATTTTCATTTTCTTCTGCCTTTCTAACTAGTTGCTTTTGATTTTCTCTAGTTACTTTACATTATAATAAATAAATAGGTAATGGTAAAGAATAAATTTCCAATAAACTGTATAAAAAGAAAGATTAAATTTAGACTCAGTTATAGTATAATCAATGAAAATATAGTATAATTTACAATTATATGGGTTAGATTTGAAAATAGAAATTTTGGAGGAATATAGTAATGAGTAGCAAAAGTTTAAGTTATTTAAAAGCTGATGTTTATAGATTAACAAAAACATATAGTAATAAGCAAATTGTTAAAAGCGTACTATTAAATAGAAATTTTAGGCCTATCTTTACTATGAGAATGTGCCAATATCTAAATGAAAAAAGCTCAATGCTAAATAAATTTCTATTAAATTGTTTTAGAGTTTTACACAAAATGGTATGTAATAAAGCTGGCATAGAATTTAGTTGGCAAACCAGTATTGGACCTGGTTTTTGTTTAACTCATGGTTGGGGAACTGTTATAAATTTTAACGCAGTTATTGGGTCAAATGTTACTATTTTTAAAGGCGTAATAATAGGTACTAAACACAAGATACAAGAGAATGGAGAAAGGTTAGAAGAATATCCTACTATTAAAGATAATGTATGGATTGGCGCTAATTCAGTTATAATAGGGAATGTTACTATAGGAGAAGGTGCTATAATAGCACCATTATCAATGATATATAAAAATGTTGGTGCACATACAGCCGTTGGGTGCAATCCTCAAAAAATTCTGAAAGAAAATATAATTGAAGATGTATTTAATAAATTTGATATAAAAAGTATATAGTTGCTTCACAATAGGATAAAGGATAAAGTCTACAAAAATTGTAGACTTTATCCTTTATTTAATTTAGTTTATGTAACATATATTTCAGATTGAACATACCCTTATTATGTAGCAGGGATGAATATGTTATCAAGATCAGTTATTCATGGGTTAAAAAATATTTCACCTAATATACTTTTATTGGCTATTGTATACACAGTTATAAAGTAGATTAATATTATGTATTGAATGTGTAATAGAAAAAAGCCAAAATTCCTAATAAAATAGGAGGAAGTAATAATGATTGAACCAAATATTACAAATAACTCTAGTCTCACAATACCAAAACAATTTTTTGGAACACATATAAATACACCTACTGCACAATGGAGTGATATAGGACATGGTGCTATAAGGTTATGGGATACACAAACTACCTGGAGGTTGATAGAACCAACCAAAGGCAATTTTAATTGGACAATAATGGATAGTTATGTTGACTATGCACAATTACACGGATTAGAAGTATTATATGTTCTTGGGCAAGCACCTAATTTTGCAACGGGTGGAGTTAAAGGCACAGGGACACCTGCAGATTGGAGTTCTTATAACAATTTAAACCCAAACAACCAAGACTGGATTGATTATATTACCGCCGTAGCAACTAAATATAAAGGTAGAATACAAGCATATGAAATATGGAATGAACCTGATGTAACTTACTTTTGGACTGGGACTATTGCTCAGATGGTTAATTTGTGTAAAGTGGCATATAATGTAATAAAATCTATAGACCCTAATGCAAAAGTTCTAAGTCCTTCATATACACATGATAATATATCTATGTTAGATAGTTTTCTTTCAAGTGGAAGCAAAGGTTATTTTGATATTGGTGCAGTTCATCTTTACGCAACGTCACCTGAAAGTATGATTGATATCGCAAATCAGTTTAAATATGCTTTTAATAAAAATAATATAGATTGTCCATTATGGAATACAGAAAGTGGGTACGGTGGGTATTACAACAATGGTGAATTAAAAGACGGAGCATTTACGTTGGATGATATAAATCTTATGCCTGATGATTTAAGTGTAGCTTATATAACAAGATATTTTTTGTGTAGCCTTCTATCTGGAGTAGAAAGAAGTTACTATTATATGGCAGATATTCAACGCAATAGATTAAGACTGGTGGATCCTAAAACAAGGGCAATACTTCCAGCTGGAATTGCTATGAAAAAACTTTCTGATTTGCTTACTGGTGCAACTATTTCTGATTTAGCAAAGATAGATAACATGTATATGGTTATAGCACAAAATAAGAATAAAAGTTACGCTTTTATGTGGACGGAAGATGGAAAGACAACAATATGGCAATCTCCACAACCTTCAAGAGTAACAAATACCCAAACCCCTTTAGGTAAATTATCAACTCCTATGTTTGGTATTGTAAATATAAATCAATCTCCTATAATAGTTCATGGACTTCCAACTTCAAATGGAGTTCCTTGTTTTCGGATTCCTTTGAGTAAGGGAATAACTCCGGTTACAAATCTTATAACAAATGGAGATTTTAATAACGGATCTAATGGTTATGGGTTAACTCATATAGGAAATGCAACATGGGATTTTAGTAAAGGTTACGCAGTTTGTACTTTAAATGGTCAGGTAAGTAATATTGACTTATGGGTTAATGTTAAACCTAATACATTATATGCGTTGACTTGGAAAATTGATGGTATGACAGATTCAGGAAATGGTGGGAATGTAACATGCTCCGAATACAATGCTTCTTGGCAACCTATATCTAATGGTGGTCATTATACTATAAGTAGTGGAGTTACGTTTACTACAAAATCAACTACAAGTCAAGTCTATTTAAATCTTGGCTCTGGGGGTTTAACTACTGGTAAAGTAGCATTTGATGATATAGTATTGGCGAAAGTTTAGTAAATACAACATCAACATCTCCTAATAATGAGTTATTAGTATTGGGTAATAAAATAAATTCCGTTGGTTTGTAAGGCAATATGGAAATAAAGGATAAAGTCTGTAGACTTTATCCTTTATTTAAGTGTGCCAGGCATGGCAATTAACTAGGTGGTGAAAGTCCACTGTGGGGGTCTGTAGTTACCAACCACTAGCTGAAGACAAGGTATCCACCGTGAGGTGTGAGCTGGAG
>NZ_JAHLEB010000109.1 GCF_018861735.1 Clostridium lacusfryxellense
AGGGGTATGAAGAACATAGCTGTCACCAGAAGCAATACCTTATATTGGAAAACTATTGATCACTTCATCATAAGCCTCTTGAGCTTCAGCAATTGATAATTTCGAATATATTTCAAGGGTTTTTCTGCTTTCGTGACCGGAATATGGTTGTATCAAAGCATCGTCTATGCCTTGTTTTTTTAGCCATGTAAACAAGAAATGCCTTAATTTATGGGGAGATATCATTGTTTTTAAACCAGCTTGCACAGAATATTTTTCTAAGATTTTTCTTATGCCCCTGTCGGTATATTTCTTTTTCCATGATGATTCAAATAAATAAGTGGCATTATTTTTCAGATTATTGTTACAATGTATACCAAGCACCTCTTTAAATCCCTCTGGGAAAGGAACCACACGATCCTTATTACCCTTGCCTTGATTAATTCTTATCTGACAATTAAATAAATCTATATCACTAATCTTTATGTTAACTAATTCACTGACTCTAACACCCGTATAAATTAAAACCTTGATAATTAACATGTCCTGAAAGTTTTTAGAGTTCCAAACTACTTTATAATAATTTTTTATTTCATCCTCTGTTGGCACATATGGTAATTTCCTTGCATTTCGTGGAACCTCAATTTCTAATTCTTCTCTAAGATACTTGAATAAACTTTTCAAGTAATTATAGTCAGGTCTTTCTTTACGAAGATATTTTGCAAGTTCCTTTGCTTTTTTCTTGGGAGATGTTCTTTGTAATTCAGCAGGCATTTTTTTTCACCCCCAAATGTATCCGTTTATCCATATCTAAGTTAAAATTACCATAGGGATTAACATGGCTATAAATTAATGGCGTTATAGCTCTAAAATCTTCTTTTTCCATAATATTAAACCACTCTTCCTCAGATAAAATATCTTGAATCAATAATGTATTAACATATACCATGCAGTTTTGTATTAAATGGAGAGCCAAAGCTGATATTTCCTGGTCTTCGATATTATTAGTTGAAAATTCACGACCTCTTGCGCAGAAAATAAAATTATTTGCACTATTCCAATTTTCAATAACATTTAATCCTTGGTTAATTTCTATTCGCATTTCTTCTGACATAACATATCTGCAAATAAATATAGTTTTTATTGCTCTTCCAAGCTCACTTAATGCCTGGTATGTGGGATGTTGAAGATTATTTTTAGTGAATTTTTTTAAAATAGATTCTGCATCAGCAGTACCAAGTCTTAATGCTGTTGCGTATTTTACCATTTGATCATATTGCTGTCTAATTAATTCCCAATTAATCGGTTTCTTTTTCATAACAAGTTCAATATTCGAATAATCTTCATCACTTATTTCAGGTTTATACAGTTTTTGTTTGTTGATATTTTTGATACGAGGCATTAGCTTGAAACCAAGCAAACAGCTGAACGCAAAAGCTACTTCGCTTTGTCCATGTGTGTCTACATAGTTTTTTTCTATATTCATGTCAGTACAATGCCTAAGAACACCTTCAATAGCAGAAGCAACCTCTGACGATGAACAAGATTTCACTTGAGAATATACACATAAAGACTTTTTCTCAACATGCCAGTAAATCATAATTCCTCGGCCATGATATCTGTTATGCCACTCTGCCCTTAAATTTTGGTCCCATGCTCCAAATTTTTTAGAATCTGATGCACAAGTTGTTGTCGCACTCCCCCAAATATTTTCACTGCGAATTTTCAAAGTAGCATTTACTACTTCAGCAATTGCAGCTCTTAAATTATCCTTGTTTATGAACTTTCTTTTTATGTACTCTAAATCCATATAGTTTTCATCTAAACCCTTTGAAGAAACAGCTTTTAGTCCCATATTTGTTCCCATTCCATAAAGAGAGACTAACAAACGTTTTCTTATAATTTCTCGGGTTAACCTTTCTTGAGTTGCGCTAGTTTTTAAATGTTTTGTGAAGTCAATTCTTAAGTCAGCTTCTTTAAAAACATCTAATAAATTCAAATCAGGCCAACGATTTGATATTTCACGTTTCAATTTCAAAAGATTTTTTGCCTCTGGTTGTTTTGGAGAGGGCGAAATTTTTATTCTTCCATTTCCTATATCTAGAATTTTAACCTTTTCATTTTTAGGAATAGTCTTATTTAGCTTAGATAACGAATCTTTCATAGATGATTTTATCTTTTCAATAAAGTCATTTACATCTAAAGGCTGATTTATTGCTAAGTAGTATTCCTCTTTTTTTATATCAAAGTCCTTTGGAAGATCCTCATCAGGATTCCTGTATTTATCAGCGCCACTTATCCAAACCTCTCTGCAGCGAAGCTTATCCTTTAAAGCCTGCAAGGCACACAATTCATAGTTAGCTCTCTTAATTCTAAGTGCGTTATTTTTCCCCGATTTATCTTCTATCATATCTTTCCACATAGGTCTAACAACACCCTCAATGGGAACTATTTCATCCTTTGAATAATAACGTGATTTTGAATCTAAATACTTCTTTATAAGTTCTATTGCCTTTATTATAGGCTTATATTTATCATTATTTGAATTGAAATTCAACGCATTTATTATATCCGGCAAAATACGCCTATAATGCCTTTGATAGGAAGATTTCATGTTATTATAATTTTTCTTATTTAATATATCATCACTCTTATTTTCTAACTCATTAATTAAATCCTTTAATTTTTGCTCGTCAGCTATTGGATATATTAAGTCGCATGTCTTAGCTTCTGGGCTCTCGACCACAGCTTTAGCAATTTTCAAAAGTAATTTATTTTTATTCCTAGTATAATTTGTGCTCTCTGCAAGTTCTTTTTTTATTTTTCTATTTGCACTTGTGTCTAAATTGTTCAATATTTTTATAAGTAAATCTACTAAATTATCCTTAATTTCCATTGATTTAAAATGAAAAAATATAGCTAATAGACCATTTCTCATGGCATCCGGATGCCTTCTAAATTCGCTGATATTTTCAGCTTTACTACGTTTATAATACTTTTTTAAAAGCTTTGATGGTATGTCTTTGAAAATATCTTCTGGTATCATCATACCTTCAATAGTTTTTAATTTATTAGATTCATTAAAAACACTTTTAATATTTGCACCGTCAGGATCAATATTGAAATCATTGAACCATATTATTTGTTCCATGTTGTTATTTTGTGATTCAGTAGCAAGGAACAAGTCGAAATTTTTGATAGTTTCAACTGTCAACTTATTAAAAATACTTTCAAAGATATTATTTTCATATGTATTTATAGCTGAACTGACTATTCTTTCTATTCTTTCTGGTGTGGTTGGTTCTATTTTTAGTTCCTTGAATTGCTTATATACTTCCTTCTTAACTAATTCATAATCATCATTTTTAGGGAGGACGTTACTCAAAATCCATATTTTAATCGTATCATAGTCCTGAACGGTACACTCTCTAAATAAGAAGAGCTCTCTAATTTGCTTTCTGTGATTAATTATTGACTTTCCATTCCAATCATAATCATTATAACAAGAACTATCTACTCCAATTTGTTCAGAAATATAACAAATAACTTCATTTGAAATTTCAAATTTGTCATACGGGAAACGCCCATTATTTTGAAAGAATTTATAAAGAACTGCAAAACCTATTTTTGTTTCTGCTTTTCTATTATTATTTACAAGATCTATTTCTATTTCACTAAATTTAAAGCTCTCATCAATTTTATTATTAGATTCCATATATCACCTTTCGAAAGTTCCTATAATGTCAAGAGTAGGAACTTTTATTGAGATTAGTTTACCATATCAATCTAAAACACTCAACAAAAGGCTCTAAATACACCTAAGTTCAAGTTTCAAAATGAAATTCGGAACTTTCCTATTGCTTCTGGTGACAGCTATGTTCTTCATACCCC
>NZ_JAHLEB010000110.1 GCF_018861735.1 Clostridium lacusfryxellense
AAAGAAGTAAAGGATGTTAGGGTAATAGCCCTTATAAGAAAATATCTTCAAGCAGGAGTAATGGAAAGAGGCATTTTTAACACCTCACAAAAAGGTGTACCGCAAGGTGGCCCCTTGTTATATGGAGGATTTTTTTCAAATGATTGAAATCACTTATTTATATCATGAATGATATATGCATAAAGAAAGTAATTATAGCTATTTTGTTTGGAGAAAAGCTAATTTACCATAAAGTATTTTTAATTCCTCTTTCAGCTTGAAAGTCTCTTGTTTTAAACTTTCAATTTTAAGCTTTTGAGAATTAATTATAACATCTTTTGATGAATCAGTCATCTTTTGTTTTGACTTATAAGTGGTAGGAATATATTCTTTATTACGTAGTTCTATTATTGTATTTTTAATTTCTTCATGAGTGTATAAAAATCGTTTAGATACACCTGCATAAGAACTGATAGTATTAAAGTTAATTGGCATATTATCTTTTGTCATAGCTAAAATTGCTGCATTAATTTTTGTATAACATCGTTCAGTTTTTAATTTTGCAAACTCTATCATTTTTGAAGTACTTGGGTTTGGATTAGACATGGAAATCCTCCTTTATTTTATTTATTTAACACTGATAAAAGTTTTTTAATGCTGGTTGCAATGTTGGACTGATGTTCAACTTCTCTCTCCCAACCACGGTTTTTTGCGTCAGCAACAAGCTTTTCAACCATAGATAATTGTTGAGAAAGAATTGGTATATGGTGTTTTGTTGTAATAAATTTAGGACAAGTAAGGCATATGTTTGCATGGGGGCAGTTTCCTTGCTTTGGGTGATGTAGACAATAACCGTTAGGTAGCGCATTTTTGTACAAATTATGCTTAAACCATTCCATATCAGTGTTTACGATACTATCAATCCCAGTAGGTTCGTTACAACTAGTATAATTTCCATAAAGTTTATGTTTAATGAGCTTTTCAAAATCTGCTTTTAGTGTTGAGTCATGAATATGAGCATAAACCATGGTCATTTCTGGACTTTCATGACCAAGATATTTTTGCACAGAAGTTATGGGAACACCAGAATTAATCATATTGGTACCAACAGTATGACGGAATTGATGGAAATTAATTAAATATACATTTCCAGTAGAATCAGTAATAGGAACTTTTCTGGCTAGCTTATGAACTTTAGAAGTTATTCTCTGATATTGAAGAATCCCTTTTGGTGTTCTAAAAAGATATTTATTGTTTTTAGGGTCGGAAACTTCGCCAGCTAGTTCTCTTTGAGATTCAATAGCTGCGGTTACATCTATGTTAGTAGGAACTCTATGTTCTTTATGCATTTTGCTCATATAATAAGTTATCCATGGAGTACCATCATTGTCATATGATATACAATTTTCTCTTAAAGTTAGAAGCTCAGAGGCTCTCATGCCTACATTCATTACTATAATTACAGCATTCTTTATGTTTGTTGATAGCTGATTTAGATTTGATATAAGTTGATTAAAGACATCATCAGGTATAAATTTAGGGATACGTTTTATTGTTCCACATTCATCTTCAGGATAAACTAAAGGTATTAAGGGAGCATCTTTATCACCAGTACGTTGTAAGTACTCAAATACAAGCCTTAGATATTGTACAGTATATCTTTTTTCGCGGAGTGAAGTTAGTTCTCCATATTGATTTTTTTGTATAGAAAGCCATATATAAAATTCTTCCATGTGAATCCTGGTTAGTTTAGAAAAGGAAGTTATAGTAGGGTATTTTTCTTGTAAAAATACGATGAAATGCCTTAAATATCGCATCTCCTTATGAACAGTCTGGAGTGCTCTAGTAGCCACTCTAACCTTATAAAATCTTTTAATAAGAGTTTTTAGATTTTCATCTTTTATAATTGTAAAATTCATATACCAGGCTCTATTGCCAACATAAATTGGAATTTCGCTTTCAGGATATAGTCTTCTTAAATCCCATATGTCTTTTTCATATTCAACTCTGGTATCATACCATTTGCTGAAAAATGAATACATAGATTTAAAAAGAGTAGGTGCCCTATCGTGTTTGGAATAACCAATTTCTAAAAGATGAGTTCTTAAAAGTATGAGTGTTTTATCATAGTTTAAATCTAAAATCGAATTAATATTAAATTTATATTTTTCAATAAAATTCCAAAGGTGACGCAATGACTGACAAAAGCCTAAAGCTAAACTATGAGGAGAGTATTCTTTAGCTAGAATTTTATACATAAAAAAATACTTTGCTTCGGCTTTAATATAGGGGTTAGTTATAAAATCAAATTTCATATTTTTTTTAGAAATGTTGGGGTATTTTTCAAACATTGATGGAAGATACCATAAATCTTTTTTGAATTGGTCAGTAATGTATTTATCCCAATCAGTTGTTTGAGAAGTAAGAATTATTTTTTTATTGTTTTTAGAAATAACTTGATGCATATTAATCCCCCTTTTCCTGTTCATATTTTTCATAAGCGCCTTTTAGGTCTTCATCACTAAGATGTATATAAGTGTTTATGGTAGTTTGAACTTGTGAATGACCAAGTCTTTTTTGTACAAAGGAAGCATCCCAACCAGCTTTTATTAAAGATGTTGCATGAGTATGCCTTAGTACATGAGGCGAAAGCTTAATACCCGCTTTTTTCTCATAATATTTAAACATTTTATAGACGGTGTCGTATGAAAGTGGAATTCCAGTATTTTTGCCCTTCCCAACAACAAACAAGTGATTGGTGTCACTACAATTAGGTCTATGAAAAAGAAGATAATCATCAATAAGTTTGCATAAGCCTGATGGTATATCAATAAACCTTTCTGATCTTGATTTACCTCTGGCACCATTAATAAGGTCATCTCTTGGAATGATACTGATGCGCTTATCCCACAAAAACAGGTCTTCTATCCATAAACTTAAAACTTCACCTATACGGAGACCTCCTTCATACATAAGTAGAATAATCAATCGATCTCTTATATTTTCAATATGGGTTAGAAATAGATTGAATTTGTCATCTGATATAGTAGTAACAATATGTTTTTTAACTCTGCATTTAAGTAGGTTCTTAGCAACCATTCTCTTGCCAGTGTGAATCAAAAAGCTTTTATATCCATTGGTAGGCATAAAAGTAGCTGAATAGATAACAGGGTTAATAAAGTTTTCACTTCTACAGGTATATTGATAAAAACTTGATATTGCAGCGATTATTGTGTTTAATGTATTATTGCAAACGGAGTTTTCTTTAAATAGAAAATCAACTTGCATTGAACGGATAGGCTTTCTTAACCACTGAATAAACCCTACAAGATCATCTGTTGAGACTCGATTGTAATCTTTGTCTATTCCATCAAGGAAGCTGAAATAGAGCTTCAGATGATAGCAATAGTTTTTTATTGTGTTAGGTGACTTGGCGGTAGCCTTTAGAAAATTAAGATATTTTTGTACCACAATAACAATATCAAGGTCTTTATTAATTAATATATAGTCTGTTGTTCTATCTACAGGATTTATTGCCTTAACCACTTTCATCACTAATTTCTCCTTTTTTATCTTTGCATACTATATATTCTTTGATTCTTTTCTCAATTTTATGTGTAATTAACGATAAAAATATGTGGTAAAACAGCCGTAGGATACTTAAAATACTAATAAATTTTATCCTCCATATAAAATCTTTCACCATTACTTAGTAACGTCATGTTAAATGAGTTGGATAAAGAATTAGAAAAGCGTGGATTACACTTTTGTCGTTATGCTGACGATTGTAATATTTATTTAAAA
>NZ_JAHLEB010000111.1 GCF_018861735.1 Clostridium lacusfryxellense
AGAAATAGGTAAGGTCAAAGAATTCTATTTTGATGACCACTTTTGGGCAATTCGCTATTTGATTGTAAACACAGGAAATTGGTTAACTGGTAGACAAGTAATAATCTCACCGTATGCATTGGATGGTGTTAATAAAGAAGATGAATCTATCGCCATTAATCTCACCAAGAATCAGATTGAGAACAGTCCTTCTTTGTATAATGATGAACCTATATCACGACAATATGAAGAAGATTACTATAAGTATTATGAATGGCCCGTATATTGGGGTGGACCAAACATGTGGGGAACGTATGGACTTTCTCCTCGCATAGAGAGTAGTCAAGACCAAGAAAAATTAATGGGATCACCTCAAGTTAACGAACAGTGGGAAAACCATTTACACATGGCTAGTGATGTAATTGGGTACGACATCCAAGCTGCAGATGGCACGATTGGACATGTTGAGGATTTTATTATTGATGATAAAACACTTGCGATTCGTTACCTAATCATTGATACAAAGAATTGGTTGCCGGGGAAAAAGGTTCTTATTTCACCGAAATGGATAGAGCGCGTTAGTTGGAACGAATCTAAGGTATTTGTCAATCTTCTTCGTGAGAACATCAAGCAGTCACCGGAATATACTGAGGAGTCTTTGATAACACGGGACTATGAAAGCAAACTGCACCAATATTATAATCAACAGGGATACTGGATTGATGAACAAAATTTCAATAAATATTCCCACTAAAACATGTGAATGGAACCAATATTTAACTATATATTAAACGTTATTCAATTGAAATATAAGTTTAATGAATGGACAAGGATGCGAAGGTTGTGAAGAGTGCAAAGAATCAAGCACTAAAAAAAGTGATACAGGAGGCACACGATAAAGAAACTATAGATATTACAATTATAAATAATCAAGGTAATGATGAAACCGAGCTACGATAAAAATTAAATTATTAGTTTTAGTTTACATTTAATAAACCTCTATAACTAGCCTATACCACATAGTTGCCATCCTATAAATGAGATTAAAGCTATGTTCTGCTTTAGTTTAACAAGGCCACACAGCAAATCGTTTATATATACCCAGGAAGAAATTCAGCTTATGGTGGAAGATATTACGATTGCAAAACATATTAACATATTAGTTGGAGGCGGATTAGATTTTGAAAATATTAAAAAGGTCATGAAAAATACAAAAGCTCCACAATACCAATTTGAAACTACAGTAATCGATGATAAGTTAGTATTTGTAGGAACAATAGGGAAAGAATACTATTAGAATGTATAAATAAAAATTTTAAAATCGTGAATTAAATTTTAATTGTTGTGAGGAGACGAAAATGGAAAAGTATGTTTATGTTGTCATTTCAAGAACACCAACTTCTACAGGAAAATTAGTTAGAAAATTTTTAAAAGAAGAATATAATCATGCTTCAATTAGTTTAGATAAAGATCTAATTCAAATGTATTCATTTTGTAGATTCTCAATTAGTAATCCACTTGTAGGTGGAATTGTACGCGAAAGTGCATTTACTCTTAACATAGGGCGTAAAGAAGATGTTCCTATTAACGTATATCGGATACCTGTAAGTGTAATTAGATATGAATTAATAAGGCGATTTATATATGATATATATAATGATGATGAAATATATTACTATAATTTTCTTCAAGCAATGGGGGTTATTTCTAATAAAAAGCGGTCGGTTTATAAGACATATATATGCACAGAATTTGTAACGGAAGCACTAAAGGAGGGTGGTATTAATGTTCCTTCACTTGAATCCTACCACATAACACCAACAGACATTTGTGAAGTTATGGATAAATTTATATTTTACTCAGGGAATCTTAACGACTATCCCTATAAGCAAAAGGTGAAAACAAAAGAGGATGAACTTTTCTTTTGTAAAACAGGATTTATATATGAAGGGTTACATACGCTGAGACACTTTTGGATGGTTTTATCTAGGGATAGACAAAGCAAAAGGGCTAGCAGCAGGAGTAGAATATAATTTTTAGATTCGAATATGTTGTGAAAAAAAGCAATATGAATAATGTAAATTCCATATAAAAATAAATGGGTGATTTTCGTTTGTTATAAATAGATCAAAAAATAAAAGACGCCGTGAAATAAAATTTAAAATTTTCACGGTATTTTTTATACCCTTATAACTAGCCTATACCCTCATTGTCACTTTAACATATGCATTAATTCACTATTTTCACTACATAAAAAGAGTCTAATTGAGAAAATGCACTACTTTTATGCATGATTTTTTGCTTTATCCTTTTATTTTAATTGCTATTTTATTAAAATAAAAGGATAATATTATTGAACTTTCTTTTTGGAAATAGTTTTAAATGCAAAGGTAATTAGGGGTATGAAGAACATAGCTGTAACCAGAAGCAATAGGAAAGTTCCGAATTTTATTTTGGGTTTTTAATTCTATACTCTCAATTTTTATATTTACGACTACTGGTCTAAAAATACTTTTTTAAGTATTCTATACCGAGTTCTACATCACTCTTTTCCATAATTTTTTCAATAGTTGCGATTTTTAGTTCTTCTGATTACTTTCCATTAGAATCTTTTACGTTATTAAACAAATGAAGGTTACATCATTTACAACTGCTTGCAAACTTACTAGCAGTGAAATTTAGTCCACCATACTTTGGATCTGTAGCAATTAGTTACTTGAAAGATGATTAGACCTTGTAAAAATATTACTAATTTATAAAATAAAATAAATTAGCTTCATAATTACTCCACATTTTATTTTTTAAAATTACGGACATTTTATATTGCAATCTACACTTTATACTTTTTCATATTTTCGCATTGCATTTTTTACATATATAGGATAATATATTATTACCCTTTCTTTTCGGGGCTAGTTTTCAAAATGCAAAGGCACTTAGGATTCGACTCCCGCCTTTGCATTTTTTTATTAAATTTTAGATACACGATAAAAAGAACTTATATTTATAAGCTCCTCTCTCATTAAGGAAAAAGAATTATTAAGAAAAACTAATAAATAAGTATGAACTAAAAAGGAGCATAAAATTTGCTTCTTTTTTATTTGTACATTTGTAAAGTTCGTGTTTGTACACAAACACGAACTTTAGCTATATTACTACGTTTCAAAGCACTTGGATTTTAGCTTATACAAAAAGCGAACTTTTGGTTGATAAAACGCGAACTTTCACTATAATTAAGTTAATGGGTAATAAATAAATTATGGAAAGAGAGTGTAAATACATGGTAGCATTAACTACAGAGCAATATAAAAATATAATAGAAGTTATGAAGCGAGGATTTAAAAATGGAAATAAAGAGTTTATGGGAAATAATAGAATTGCAACTGCTTTAATAATTCAAGCTAATTTAGGTTTAAGGATTGGAGATATATTAAATTTAAGGCTACAAGATATTATTCGCGATGGAGATCGGTATCGGTTAAATATAATAGAAGAAAAAACAGAGAAGAGAAGATCATTTACAGTACCAGCTGAAATTTATAATTATATAAAAATGTATGTGCTTGAAAATAACATAAGGGTAACTGCGAGAATTTTTAATATAACAGTTAGAGCAGTGCAAAAGCAATTAAAATTAGTTACGCAGTTTTTGAATCTTGAGAATATATCAAGTCATTCCTTTCGTTATCTATAGGTTAAATATATAATATAAATTACGTAAACCACGCTAATAGCGGGGCTTTTTTTTACGTAAAATTATAGTTATCTATAGTAATTATTTTACGTATATTACC
>NZ_JAHLEB010000112.1 GCF_018861735.1 Clostridium lacusfryxellense
TGTAGTGCGTCAAAATATAGCTTTATGAAACTGCATTCCTAAGTCAAATTATAACTATAATACTAATTATTATCTAGTGGTTATTTGCTTTTTTACTAAGCAGATTATTACTATAACAAAGCTCCTAATGACTTGACATCATCAGGAGCTTATTTTATGATTATTATAAAAACTAAAGAAAGGAAAAGGGAGAACCCAAGCCACCAAAGCAACGTTCTCCCTTTAAAATAAGAGTTAAAACTCTTATAGGATCTATTCTTATGATAAGATTATTCTCACAATTATGCAAGGTTTTTAAGCAAATTTCTTTTGAAAATGAGATAACTGCCTTTGATAAATATGTAGGTTCTATTAATATAGAGACTTTAGTATGTCCCATTTGTGGCGCTAAACATACATTATCTCCATTTGCGTCTTACAAACGCCATCTTGTGACCTATAATAATACCGTTCAAGATAATATAATCATCATTTCTAGATATAAATGTTCATCATGTAAACGTACCCACGCCCTCTTACCTTCGGTAATTGTTCCGTATATGTCATTTAGTTTTAAATTCACTGTGTACCTCATCCATGACTATCTTGTACATAAATATCACTCTGTGGAAGCTATGTGTGAACATTATGGCATTGCTATATCTACATTCTATCGAATTTTAAAGAAGTTTAAAGGACATAAACAAATATGGCTCGGACTTTTAGAGGACAAGCTCATTTCAAACTTAAGTTTTGTACAGCACATCATAAAGAGTTCCTTCGATGAACTTGAGGACTTCATAATACAATTTTTCAAGCGAAATGGTTCATCGTTTTTTCAAGGAACGTCATAATTTCACTATAAGCATATATTCTTCACTTTAATTTATACATGCCACTTAATACGATAATGGTCATTGAAATACCCATGTGATACCATTTTTGTAGAGGTGATAATAAATGAATAACAAAGAAATGATCGAAATAGCATCCACTAGATTAGCACTAATAGCTCCTGCTATAAATAATACTTTTACTGAGCGATCTAAAATTGCTTATTATAGACGTGTTTCTATTAACCCTGTAAAATTACCTAACGGTAATTCAGTTTTGTATAGCCCGGGGACACTTGCTAACTGGGAATCAGACTATAATAGATTTGGTTTTGATGCCCTTCTTCCAAAAATGCGTAGCGATATAGGCCAAACCAGAAAGCTAAGTGATGTTGCCATAGAGGAGATATACACTTTAAAAAATAACTTTCCTAAAATTAATGCTACGCTTATATATTATAAACTCATCGAAGATGGCTTTATTAAAGAAAAGGATGTGTCAATTTCAACTGTTCAACGGTTTATAAAATATAATGATATTAGATCTGCTAGATGTATCAACATGAAAGATAGAAAAGCTTTTGAAGAAGAATTTTCAACTGGAATGTTTCAAGGCGACACCTGTTACGGTCCATATATAACTGAAAATGGTGAGCGCAAGCGGACGTACGTAATTATGTTAATAGATGATAAGTCTAGATTAATAGTAGGCGGTAGATTCTTTTACAATGATAATTCTTATAACTTTCAGAAAGTACTTAAAGAGGCGGTAGCCAGGTATGGAATTCCCAATAAGATTTACTTGGATAACGGTTCTCCCTACAAAAATGAGCAATTAAGCCTTATCTGCGGTTCCCTTGGAATAGTAGAACTTCACACAATGGTAAGAGACGGTGCATCGAAAGGTAAGGTAGAAAGGAATTTCAGGACATTAAAAAGCAGATGGTTAAATGCTTTAGACGTAGAATCCATTTCCTCATTAGCGGAGCTAAATGATGAATTATTCACCTATATTAATAAGCATAACATAACTATTCATTCATCTACAAAACAGCGTCCTATTGATAGATATAAGAGCGATTTAGCTCATGTAAAAGTAGCATCTAATAGTGAATGGCTAGATAATTGCTTTATGAATCGCGTAAAACGGAGAGTAAATAATGATGCAACTATAAGCATTGATAAAACCTCTTATGATGTACCTATGCAATTTATAAGGCAAAAGGTTGAAGTGCGATATCTACCTGATGACATGGACAGTGCTTATATTTATTATGAAAACACTAAGTATAGCATTAGAAAAACAAACAAAGTTGAAAATGGTAAAACTAAACGTAAAAATCCGCTTAATATTGACTATTCAAAGGATGGTGCTAAATATGTTTAAGCAGTTTTATGGTATGACATTAAACCCTTTTGAAAAAGGTATTAAAGAAAAAGATGCATATATCTCAAGGGATTTAAAAGAAATGATATCAAGACTTGATTATCTTAATGAAACTAGAGGAATTGGATTATTTACGGCTTCGCCTGGTAGTGGAAAAACTTTTGCCCTAAGATGTTTTGCGAAGAAAGTTAATCCAAATTTAACAAAGGTTATTTATCTTTGCTTTACTACCGTAACTACTGCTGAGTTTTATCGTCAGTTTTGTATCTCACTAGGACTCGAACCTTGCTCTCGCAAGTCAGACATGTTTAAAAATATAAAAGACTATATGGAAAACATGAGCAGTGATAAGGGCGTCCATTACATACTTGTATGGGATGAAGCACAGTATTTGAGTAATGACATATTGAAGGATTTAAAACTACTCATGAATTTTTCTATGGACTCAAAGGACTGTTTTTCACTGGTTTTGATAGGTCAACCTATACTTAATAACATCTTAGAAAAACAGATACATGAAGCATTAAAGCAAAGGATCATAATAAATTATGATTTTGATGGACTTTCAGAGACTGAGGCTATAGAATACATTAATTCTAGACTCTCGTTGGCAAGTGCTTCTTCTGAAATAATTGATGATAATGCCATTTTAGCTGCATACAGAAGCTGTACTGGTTCTATAAGACGTCTAAACATGATATTAACCAAGGCTTTAATAATAGGTGCGCAGCACGAAAAAACAGTTATTGACACTGACACAATAATGGCTGCCGCCAATGAATTATCGCTTCGGTAATCACAGATTATTTTTTAGGAGGATTGTCTATGCTAATTAAATTTGAGTGTACAATGAAAACGGGTAAAAAAACAGAAAACTGGTCTGGAATGATAACTAAATTAACTGAATTTGGAAGTCATTATGAGCTTAAGATTGAAAGTAGAAGTGGATTTATTGTAGTTATAGGCAAAACAAATTTTGGAAATTTTGCTTGTATTCCTGACTATGATGTAGGCTGTCATATTTCTACCTTAAACGATTTATTTTGGAACTCAGAACGCTTACGTGCAATTATGAATAAAACAGATGCTATAACTGTGGCTCACGCCTTAAAAGCTGTCGCTGAACATATTGATTTAAACTAACATACTTGGGTAGCTATTATTGCTACTCATTTTTTATATAAAAGTAGCCTAATGGCTAAAAAAATTATACTAATACAATGATGTTTTCTTATTGATAAAGTGAATTTATAGTGGTAATCTGACGTAAATCAGTTACTAGTAATAGAAATAAAACGCCTTTTCAATTAGGTATAATTTGACGTTTAACA
>NZ_JAHLEB010000113.1 GCF_018861735.1 Clostridium lacusfryxellense
TGTAGTGCGTCAAAATATAGCTTTATGAAACTGCATTCCTAAGTCAAATTATAACTATAATACTAATAATTATCTACTGGTTATTTGCTTTTTTACTAATCAAATTATTACTATAATAAAGCTCCTAATGACTTGACATCATCGGGAGCTTATTTTATGCTTATTATAAAAATAAAGAAAGGAAAAGGGAGAACCCAAGCCGGCAAAGCAGTGTTCTCCCTTTAAAATAAGAGTTAAAACTCTTATAGGACCTATTATTATGATAAGATTATTTTCACAATTATGCAAGTTTTTTAAGCAAATTTCTTTTGAAAATGAGATAACTGCCTTTAATAAATATGTAGGCTCTGTTAATGTAGAGGCTTTAGTGTGTCCCATTTGTGGTGCTAAACATGCATTATCTCCATTTGCGTCTTACAAACGCCATCTTGTGACCTATGATAGTAATACCGCTCAAGATAATATAATCATCATTTCTAGATATATTTGTTCATCCTGTAAACGTACCCACGCCCTACTACCTTCGGTAATTGTGCCGTATATGTCATTTAGTTTTAAATTCACTTTGTACCTCATCCATGACTATCTTGTACATAAATATCACTCTGTGGAAGTTATGTGTGAACATTATGGCATTGCGATATCTACATTCTATCGAATTTTACAAAAATTTAAAGAACATAAACAGACATGGCTTGGTCTTCTAAAGGACAAGCTTATTTCAAATCTAAGTTTTATACAGCAAATCTTAAATAGTAGTTTTGATGAAATAGAAGACTTCATAATACAATTTTTGAAACGAAGTGGCTCATCATTTTTTCAAGGAACGTCATAATTTAGCTATAAACATATTTTTTTCATTTTAATTTACATATACCACTTAATATGATAATGGCGACTTAAATGCCCATGTGATACCATTTTCTTGAGGTGATGATAAGTGAATAACAAAGAAATGATCGAAATAGCATCTATTAGACTAGCACTAATAGCCCCTGCTATAAATAATACTTTTACTGAGCGATCTAAAATTGCTTATTTTAGACGTGTTTCTGTTAATCCTGTAAAATTACCTAACGGTAATTCGGTTTTGTATAGCCCGGGTACACTTTCTAATTGGGAATCAGATTATAATAGATTTGGTTTTGATGCCCTTCTTCCGAAGACGCGTAGCGATATAGGCCAGACCCGAAAGCTAAGTGATGTGGCCATAGAGCAGATATACACTTTAAAAAACAACTTTCCTAAAATTAATGCTACGCTTATATATTATAAACTCATCGAAGATGGCTTTATTAAAGAAAAGGATGTATCAATTTCAACAGTTCAACGTTTTATAAAACACAACGATATTAGATCTGCTAGATGTATCAACATGAAAGACAGAAAAGCTTTTGAAGAAGAGTTTGCAACTGGAATGTATCAAGGAGATACGTGTTATGGGCCATTTATAACTGAGAATGGTCAGCACAGGCGGACGTATGTAATTATGCTGATAGATGATAAATCCAGACTAATAGTAGGTGGTAGATTCTTTTATAATGATAATTCTTATAACTTTCAAAAAGTACTTAAAGAGGCTGTAGCTAGGTATGGAATTCCTAATAAAATTTATTTAGATAATGGATCACCGTACAGGAATGAGCAATTAAGTCTTATATGTGGCTCGCTTGGAATAGTAGAACTTCATACGATGGTAAGAGATGGAGCTTCAAAAGGCAAAGTAGAAAGAAATTTTAGGACATTAAAAAGCAGATGGCTAAATGCTTTAGATGTAGCATCCATTTCCTCCTTAGCGGAGCTAAATGATGAATTATTCACATATATTAATAAGCATAACATAACTATTCATTCTTCTACAAAACAGCGCCCTATTGATAGATATAAGAGCGATTTAGCTCATGTAAAAGCAGCATCTGATAGTGAATGGCTAGATAATTGTTTTATGAATCGTGTACAACGCAGAGTAAATAATGATGCAACTATAAGTATTGATAAAACCCCTTATGATGTGCCTATGCAATTTATTAGGCAAAAGGTTGAAGTGCGATATCTACCTGATGACATGGACAGTGCTTATATTTATTTTGAAAAAATTAAATATAACATTAGAAAAACAAACAAAGTTGAAAATGGTAAAACTAAACGTAAAAACCCACTTAATATAGACTATTCAAAGGATGGTGTTAAATATGTTTAAGCAGTTTTATGGTATGACCTTAAACCCTTTTCAAAAAGGTATTAAAGAAAAAGATGCATATATTTCAAATGATTTAAAAGAAATGATATCAAGACTTGATTATCTTAATGAGAATAGAGGTATCGGATTATTTACGGCGTCACCTGGGTTAGGAAAAACTTTTGCCCTTAGATGTTTTGTAAAAAAGGTTAATCCGAATTTAACAAAAGTTATTTATCTTTGCTTTACTACAGTAACTACTGCTGAGTTTTATCGTCAGTTTTGTATCTCTCTAGGACTGGAACCTTGCTCTCGCAAGTCAGACATGTTTAAAAATATAAAAGATTATATGGAAAACATGAGCAGTGATAAGGGCGTACATTACATACTTGTATGGGATGAAGCACAATATTTGAGTAATGATATATTGAAGGATTTAAAACTACTCATGAATTTTTCCATGGACTCAAAGGACTGTTTTTCACTAGTTTTGATAGGCCAACCTATACTTAATAACATCTTAGAAAAACAGATACATGAAGCATTAAAACAAAGGATTATAATAAATTATGATTTTGAAGGCCTTTCAGAGACTGAGGCTATAGAATACATTCATTCTAGACTATCATTAGCCGCTGCTTCTTCTGAAATAATAGATGATAATGCCATTTTAGCTGCATACAGAAGCTGTACTGGTTCTATAAGACGTCTAAATATGATATTAACAAAGGCCTTAATAATAGGCGCACAGCACGAGAAAACAGTGATTGACACCGACACAATAATGGCTGCCGCCAATGAATTATCGCTTCGGTAACCGTAGATTATACAAGGAGGATAGGCCATGCTAATTAAATTTGAGTGTACAATGAAAACGGGCAAAAAAATAGAAAATTGGTCTGGGAAGATAACTAAATTAATTCAATATGGAAGTCATTATGAGCTTAAGATTGAAAGTAGAAGTGGATTTATTGTAGTCATAGGAAAAACAAGTTATGGTAATTTTGCTTGTATTCCTGATTATGATGTAGGCTGTCATCTTTCTAGCTTAAATGATTTATTTTGGAACTCTGAACGCTTACGTGAAATTATGAACAAAGTAGATGCAATAACGGTGGCTCACGCATTACAAGCTATTGTTGAACATATTGATTTAAATTAACATGCTTGGGTAGCTATTATTGCTACTCATTTTTTATTTAAAAGTAGCCTGCCGGCTAAAAGAATTTATATTAATAAAATGCTTTTTCCTTATTTATAAAGTGATTTTGCAGAGATAATCTGACGTAGATTACCTACTAATAATAGAAATAAAATGACGTTTCACTTAGTTATAATTTGACGTTTAACA
>NZ_JAHLEB010000114.1 GCF_018861735.1 Clostridium lacusfryxellense
CATTATGTAGAGTGTTATATTATGGTGAGTACTCAAATAAATTGGCTTATCTAGAGGGTTCCTATGTTATTTACTCACCATAATTGTTCATAATAAGTATATCAATGTTTTATGAAAGGAGCTTATTATGAATGAAACAATCAAAATTGAAGAGGCAGTTTCTACTGTTTTAGCAGAGTTAGAGAGGCAACGTTATAGTGATACAACTATTAAAAGTTATCGTTGTAATTATAATGTTCTACTCAAGTATACAAAAGAAAAAGGAATTAATTACTATAGTGAACAAGTTGGGCTTAATTATCTGAAGGAAAAGTATGGTCTTACTATTAATGGATTTTATGGTACTCATCCTAAGAAAATTAGTGCTACTATGCGTTGCATGCAGGTATTATGGGATTATACAGAGTATGGAAAAATAACATTCCGAATGAGAGGAAAGGATAAGCCATACGAATGTCCAAATCAGTTTAAACAGGAATATGATGCATTCAATAAGCATTTTATTGAAAGGAAATATGCACCTCAAGGTTTTCAGGCTGTTATAAAGCCGATCAGGCGGTTTATTGATTTTCTTCAGTATTCTAATGTTCAATCATCTGAACACATAACATCATCCCTAATTACAAAATTCTTATCAAATTATGCAAGCAATAAAACCAGGTATGTAGCAACCGTTATTTCTGGGTTGAAAAATTACATGAACTTCCTGTATCAAGATTGTTTTATATCAGAGGATATTAGTCGTTTGCTCCCAAAGGTGAGGATTATACGCAATTCGTTTATTCCGTCTTCATGGAAAACTAAAGATGTAAAGAAACTATTGGAATCAATTGATAGAGGTAATCCTACAGGAAAAAGAGACTATGCAATTCTTTTGACTGTAGTCCGTTTAGGGCTTAGAGTCAGCGATATTAGATCCTTAAGATTATCTAATCTAAATTGGAATCTAAAAAACATATCACTTATTATGCAGAAAACAAAACAAACACTAGAACTTCCTATACTTGAAGACGTTGGATGGGCAATCATAGATTATTTGAAAAATGGGCGACCTGAAACATCATCCGATATCCTATTTATCAGACACCGCGCACCATACGATGCATTTAGTCATAACGATTGTCTGCAGCATTCTCTACATAGGTATATGGTTAAAGCAGGAATAGAAATACCGCGTGATCGTTCATGTGGACTCCATTCTCTTAGAAGTACTCTTGCACGTGCTATGCTTGATAATAATACCCCTCTTCCGATTATTTCAGAGGTATTAGGGCATCAGAATATACAGACAACTAGCATTTATTTAAAAATTGATATGGAAGGTCTTCGGAAATGTATAATAGATCCAGATGAGGTATTTAAATATGAAAAATGAATACCAATGGAAAAGTGAATTTGCTGAGTTTATAAAGATGTTTTTAAATGAAATGCATATGATTGGTTTTAAATATAAAACCCAATCACGATTGTTGGAACGGTTTGATGAACACTGTTATAGTAATGGATATAAAGAAAACAAATTGACCAAAGAGCTTGTTGAAGCATTTTGCTATGGTGTAGATTACGAAAAAAAATCCACACACTATACTAAAGAAAGAATTATGTGCAATCTTTCGAAGTTTTTACGAAGGCAGGGGTTAATTGCCTATGATTGTCCCAAAATATCTGCACCAACTAAACGTTCTTCATTTGTACCTTATATATTTTCGGAAGAAGAGTTAAAACGAATGTTTAGCGAAATTGATAGATACCCCTCCTGTATCAATAGTAATCGGCATTTAATTGACCCAGTATTGTTCCGTTTACTTTATGGTAGCGGGATCCGCCTCTCCGAAGCTTTAAATTTGAAGTGCAAAGATGTAGATTTGGAATCAGGTACTATTACAATTTTGCATGCAAAGAATAATAAAGATAGAATTATACCGATTGCACCAAGTCTTATTAACAGATTCAAAACATTCGAAGAAAAAATGAATACCGCGAGTGATAGAGATACCTATTATTTCAAGAGCCCACAGAGTGGTTCACTTATTGATAAAAGTACTATTTACCGACGCTTCCGCGATTATTTATGGAAATCAAAAATATCCCATTCGGGTAAAGGTCCTAGAATTCACGATTTGCGTCATTCATATTCGGTTCATTGCCTAAAGAAGTGGGCGCTATCAGGTAAGGAGTTGACTAATCTTATGCCTTACTTATCAACTTATTTAGGACATACAGATTTTAGAGCTACACAATATTATTTGCGTTTGACAGCCGATTTGTACCCAGATATCATACAGCGAACTGAAGCTGCATTTGGTTACTTGATACCGAAATGGAGTATTGATCATGAAGAAGAATGATTTCTCCAAGTATCTGTCAGAGTTTCTTTCTCTTTATCTACCAGGACAAAGAAACGTCAGTGTTAATACAATAGCCTCTTATCGAGATGCATTTAAACTATTTCTAATTTTCTGTGAGTCCGAAAAAAAGATACGTATCGAAAATATAACTATTTTTATGATTACCCGAAATTTGATTGTAGATTTCCTCAATTGGCTTGAAGAAAGTAGAAAAAACTCCATTGCTACAAGAAATCAGCGTCTCGCAGCACTACATGCATTTTTTAGATATGTTCAAAAGGAAAGTCCAGAGAACCTATTTGAACTGGGTAAAATTTTAGTTATACCTATGAAAAGAAAGCCTAGACCGATGATACCGTATCTTACGGCTAATGAACTGAAAATTCTTCTTGAACAACCTGACGTCAATACATTAGCAGGTAGAAAAAATTTAATTTTGTTAGTTATACTTTATGACACCGGTGCAAGAGTACAAGAATTAATAGATTTAAAGTGGAAGGATGTAAGGTTGACATCACCTGCGGTTATTACTCTTCATGGAAAAGGTAATAAAACAAGACAGGTACCTATTATGGGTAATACTCAAAAGTTATTAGAATCTTATAAGGCAAGACAGGAAAAGAACTTTGGAACCGCTGAAACTGATCATCCAATATTTTACAATCAACAGCATAAAAAATTATCCAGGTGGGGTATATCATACCTAATAAATAAATATATTGAGAAGGCAAAAACCAATAAAGACTTTTGTATAAATTTTGTTGTAACGCCACATGTATTTCGCCATAGCAAGGCAATGCACCTTCTCCAAGCAGGAGTAAATCTTATTTATATACGGGACTTTTTAGGACATTCAGATATTAACACAACAGAAATATATGCAAGAGCTGACAGTGAAATGAAACGAATAGCATTAGAAAAATCATATATTGAGCTGACAACTAAAGATATGCCAAAATGGCAAGATGACGGAGATTTGATGAATTGGTTGAAAAATTTTTGTAAATAAACACCTATTATTATGGTGAGTCTTTTAGAAATAATTACTGGTGACACAAGGGTTTAGTCGAAGACTCACCATAATGAAACTCTCTACATAATGCCTC
>NZ_JAHLEB010000115.1 GCF_018861735.1 Clostridium lacusfryxellense
ATTCAGACTATACCGAAGAAAAAACTATGCCGAAAATTCATAAAAATCTTAATGGTGAATGTGTTTAATAATTCATTTTCGGCATAGTATTCGCTATACTTGAAGTACTTTATAAAGGAGGTACTTTAAGATGAAGATTGATACTATTTGTGCTTTATTAATAGAAGCACTACGGGAAGCGAGCTATAATGAATCCACTGTTTTTAATTATCAAGGCGTGATTCAAAGATTTAAATTCTTTTGCAGGGAAAAAGGTGTTACCGAATACACGCCTGGATTTGGTAAGACATATGCTGATGACGTAATAAGCAAAAAGACTGGAGTATTTAGTAAAAATCGTTATCATTCACAGGGTAGATTTATACGCTTGATTGATTCGTATTTCATCACTGGACACTTTGATTTTTCAACTTTAACACGCGGTAATGTTATTCCAAACAATCAATGTCATAGAAATATTTATTCTGATTATGAAAAATTTTTAAAGTCCGAATATTCTAATGAGAATACAATTCATTTCTATGAATATGGGCTTTATTGCTTACTACAATACTTAGATATCCTTGGTGTGGCTGATATTGAATTTCTCACACCTGAAATAGTTATTAGATATATACAGAATTCGAAACAATGTAGGCAAAGGGAAATTCTATGTGAACTCAGAGCAATTTTTAGATATCTGAAGAGAGCAGATCTATTATCAGCGATAGCTGGAATTCATGCTCCGAGAATTAAACGTATAATACCTACATTAACTGACGAAGAACAGCATAATCTCAAAAGTGTCATTGATGCGGGATTAGTTACCCTTCGCGATTCAGCAATTGTTCTTTTAGGACTTTCATCGGGAATAAGAGCATGTGATCTTATAGATCTAAAGCTCTCAGATATTGATTGGCTTAATGAGACTATATCATTTCGTCAGAGCAAGACGAAAAATATGGTATGCTTACCGTTGATTCCTTTAATTGGTAATGCAATCTTTCGTTACATAACTGAGGAACGGCCGGATTCAAAGAACGATTTCATATTTATAAGACAACTAGCACCATTTGAACCATTATCTGATCACTCATCATGCTACGAAGTAGTTAAACGAGTTTTCAGTAAAGCTGGAATTAAAAAGGATGGTCGTATCTTTGGAATGCATATGTTGCGCCATAACGCAGCATCTACGATGGTTAAAAACTTTGTTCCAATAGAGACTATAGCTGCAATACTTGGTCATTCCAATTCAGAAACTACGGATATATACATCACTACTGACGAGCATAGACTCAAAGAGTGTGTGTTACCAATGACTGGCATCTCTACGGAGGTGAATCCATGAGCGACTTAATTAGTAACCTTGCACTTAAAATCAGAGACTTTATTAAATTTAAGAATTCTCTTGGAATTGAGTATAAGACAGGATTCTATTACTTAAAACAGCTTGATAAATATAATTACGAACATGGAAACTATGGTGATTTAAAAAAAGATATCACTGAAAACTGGGCCATGCAGCATGCCAACAAATCAACTACAAGAGACCGGAGCTGGATATCTCCCATAAGGGAATTCGGACGGTATCTCCAAAGTATTGGTTTAAAAGATGCATATGTCCTCGATGGTCGGTTTACCATTCAGCGTTATCATGCTGAAGTATATCTAATGAGTGATAATGAGATTCAAATCTTCTTCAAGGAATGTGACTCTTATGTACTTAGAAAAAAAATTTCTGGAAGAGCATATGTTTTTCCCGCTCTATACAGGTTATTGTATTGTTGCGGAGCGCGATGTGGAGAGGTACGAAAGCTTAAATGTACAGATGTGCATCTTGATAAAGGATATGTTGATATCCTGCAGGCAAAGGCCCATAGGGACAGGCGGCTCTTCCTGTCTGATGAACTAATTGATTATCTGAAATGTTATGACACTGCCATTAGTAAATGTTTTCCATCAAGAGAATATTTCTTTCCTGGAGGCCATGGAGGTATTTGCTCAACTACTGCGATATCGGCCAATTTCAGGAATATATGGATATCATCAGGGCTTAAACGTGATGGCAAAGTAAAGTCCAGGGCCTATGATTTTCGCCATCATTTTGCTTGTGCGAACATCATGCGGTGGTCAATGGACGGAAAAGACATTCATGCAATGCTTCCATATCTCATGAGATATATGGGACACTCCTCTTTGGAGAGCACGTATTATTACATACATCTTATTCCAGACTTTTTCCCGCAGTATACTACCCTTACATCTTCATTGGAAGGACTCATTCCGGAGGTCGAAGAGTATGAAATATAACAGAAAAAAAGATAAAAATTTTTGGAAGTTGGCTCGAAACTATCTTCATGATTACATGCCAGTAACAAGAAATCTGTCAGACAAGTCCGTCGAGGCATACAAGCAATCGCTCAAATCTTACCTACAGTTTCTTGAGGAATATCGGTCATTAGTAAATGAGGATGTTACATTTGAAGCATTTTCAAGGGATAATGTCAAAGACTTTGTTGGATGGTTAAAGGAACATAATTATGCTCCGAAGAGCATAAATCTGAAACTAACAGCAATAAGGTCTTTTTTGAAGTACTGTAGTGAGGAAGATTTTGAACTTAGAGGAATATATACAGAGGTCTGTTCCATTAAGAAGCAGAAAGAAGAAAAGCGTCCTATCCAGTATCTTCAACCAACTGCTACTTCAGCCATACTTTCTGCTTATGATACAAAAACAGCAAAACATAGAAGGAATCGTATGATGTTAATACTGCTTTACGACACAGGTGCCAGAGTGCAGGAATTGGCTGATCTGAATCTTTCTTCGTTGCATCTTGAAACAGCAAATCCATATGTAACACTTATTGGAAAAGGGCGTAAAATTAGAAATGTCCCACTGATGGAAAAAACAGTAAAGCATTTGGCGATATATCTAAAAGAATTTCATCGAGAAGCTAATGAAAATCCATTATTATATAGTTCGTTAGACGGTAAACCTCACAGCCTTTCAACAGACAGCATCAGCTTAGTGCTT
>NZ_JAHLEB010000116.1 GCF_018861735.1 Clostridium lacusfryxellense
ACCTTGTGGAAGAGTAGGTTGTCGCCAGGTAATGTGGCTGGATAGCTCAGTCGGTAGAGCAGAGGACTGAAAATCCTCGTGTCCCTGGTTCGATTCCTGGTCTAGCCACCAGAAACGTCTTAGTTAATTCTAAGACGTTTTTTTTAGTTTAAAATAATATATCTATAAATTTTCAATTTGCCAGTCGATAGGTTTTTTTTTCGATGAAATTAAAAAATCATTTGTAGTAGAAAAGGGTTTACTATTAAAAAAACCTCTATAAGCGGATAATGGACTAGGGTGAGCTGACTTTATTATAAGATGTATTGGATTTGTTAGAAGAGATTGTTTTGACTGAGCATTATTACCCCATAAAATGAATACTATCGGCGACTTTTTCTCATTTAATAAGCTAATAATTTTATCTGTATAATGTTCCCAACCCTTATTTTTATGAGAATTAGCCTCTCCGGACCTAACGGTAAGTACAGTATTTAATAATAACACGCCCTGGTCAGCCCATTTTTTCAAATAACCGTTGTTAGGAATATAACAACTTAGGTCGTTATTTAATTCTTTATATATGTTTAATAATGAAGGTGGAGTAGACACTCCGGTCTTAACGGAAAAACTTAAACCGTGTGCTTGATTAAGACCATGGTATGGGTCTTGTCCAAGTATTACAACTTTTACATCTTTATATGCTGTGTATTTAAGTGCATTAAATATATCTTGCACAGGGGGATATATTTGTGACTTATCATATTCCTCTTTTATATAATATTTTAATTTTAAGTAATACTTTTTATTAGATTCTTCTAATAAGAGTTTATTCCAATCATTTACTAAAATACTCAAAAAATCACCTCACTTAAGTGTATCATAAAAGCTTTCATTTTCATAAAATAAGTAGATATTATCAATGCCTTAAATTATTAAGTGATATATTAATATTTCTTGTTGATTTAAGATTAAGATGTTATATAATTATAGCGAATATAAAAATAAAGAGTTCCAATCTAATAGTTGATTTATAATGTACCTAAATACAAGGGGGAAAATCATGAAAATGACAACTGGTGATGTTTTTAAAAATTCATTTGGAAAGATATTTCTTATTATTCTAGGGAGTTTGATCTTATCTGTTGCAATAAATTTGTTTATAGTTCCTAATAAGCTTCTTGGCGGGGGACTCTCAGGAATAGGGCTGATGTTACAGTATATTTTTAAATTACCTATGGGAGCTACAATATTAGTACTTAATATCCCACTTCTTATTTTAAGTATATTAAAGATAAATAAAAAATTTACTGCTTTTACTATATTAGGTACAGTTTCATTATCATTTTTTTTAATTTTAACGGCACCGTTAAATAATGTTCTTCTTCCTGTGGAAGAATCCTATAGACTGCTTTATTGCATATATGGTGGGGCTCTTTCAGGAATAGGCCTTGGAATTGTTATCTCAAATGAGGGATCTACTGGAGGTATGGATATTATAGCTATCTATGCTAAAAAGAAATATGACATAGAAGTAGGTGTAGTAAGCTTTACAATAAATTTCTTAATTGTGGCTGCTGGATCTGTGTTATTTGGTTTTAATATAGGATTATATACACTAATTTCTATGTATATTAACTCTACGGTTATGGAGAAAGTTATTAATGGATTAAATAGACGTAAAATGCTTTTAATTGTATCAGAGAAAGAAAAAGAAGTAAGTGATGCAATAATGCATGAGTGTAGTAGAGGAGTAACTATTTTATATGGGGAAGGTGCATATACTAGCCACAAAAAAAATATAATGTATTGTGTTGTTTCGTTGGGACAATTACCACAAATTAAAAGGGTAATAAAATCTATGGACCAAGAGGCCTTTATTTCTATAATTGATATAGCTGAAGTTCAAGGTAATGGATTTAAAAGCCCTATAGGATAGGTGTAAGATAAACATAAATATATAATTTATAGCAATTTAGTAATAAATAATAGTAATAAGGTAAATACTAAACATGTAGTTTAAAATTAACGTGTTTAGCAATAAAGAAATAAGAAATGGTAACCGTTAAATTATTCTTAGATTAATTTACAAGGAGATGTATTTTATGAAGATAGTTAAGGTTAGAAAAAATGCAGATGGTGATATTACAAATGTATTAACAAGTACTGGTGAAGAATTAGATGTTAGTAAAGCGGTTGCCTTAGCAAAGGTAGGAACAGTGGAGTCAGTGGTCGTAGGTAAAAATAGAAATGGAAATGATGTTATAAAGTCATCGCCAAACAGTACTTCAGAAGACAATTTAGATAATCTTCCTACTTTCTAATATAAAAATTCTAAGTCCTCTTCATTGAATATTTAATTAATGTGGGGGCATATATTTTTTATAGTAGCTAATAATTACATTTAGTATACTAAATCACGTTTGTTTTGGGTTGGATTAGGTATACTATTCCTAGTGTGTCAATATAAAGATAACTTAAGATATGGGAGCATTATAGAGGTTGCTGTATATAATTGTCGAATTAAAGAAAAATATCAGAATCTAGTGTATCCAAAGATGATATTATATTACTTGTCGCTGCGATTCAGTAGTGAAGAGGTTCAAAGCATGAGGAAGCAATAGAAAATGATTTAAAAAACTGTTGACAACTTAGGCAGTAATGATTATAATAGTAGAGGTCGTCACTTGATGGCAAAACAAATTGGTCTTTGAAAATTAAACAGAGAAATAGGTAAACTTAGCAAAATTATATTTTGTTAAACCAGTCAATTACTTTAGTATAAAGTAAAATTTAGTCGTAAGACTAAAAGTATGTAATGAGCTTGAGTAACAACTTAACAGTTGTCTCAGATTAATTATTTCAACTAAAAAGTGTAAACTTTTAAATTGAGAGTTTGATCCTGGCTCAGG
>NZ_JAHLEB010000117.1 GCF_018861735.1 Clostridium lacusfryxellense
GGGGGTTGTGTAGTAACGGGACAGAAATTCCCGTTACTACACCTATATTTTACCAAATAGTTTACTATCCATTGCTTGCAGGGGTCGTAATTTTCCATGCAATAGTTCATCAGGTAAATTAAAGGAAAACTACGATACATCCTCATGCTTTTAGGCATTATTTCGCAACAAGACTACTTAGATATAAAAAAGTTGATATAGTTATAGTATCGAAGTTGCTAGGCCATTTTAATCTGAATACGACGCAAATATATGTTAAGCCAACATTTGAAGATTTATCTGATGCCTTAGATAACCTTAATATTTAGTAACTATATATTAAATTTTACATTTTTTTACTCCTAACATGGTTTTTTGCACGAATCGTTTCCATACCCCTAGTAGTATGCAACTGAATTAGTAAGAGTAGTTATTTGTGAGTTTAAGTATTTCTTATGATATACTATATATCATAGCTGTATAATAAAAGGTTTTTCATAAGAAAGGAGTGAGCAAATGCAAAAAGAGAAAATTATAAAAGTTGGAATTGGTTTTGCCACTGGAAGAAAGAGTTTTAAAAAGGTACTGAGAACCTATATACATACCTGGTACGAATCCGGGTTGGTAGAAAATGAAGGGGTTAGCCTAAATCTTTTTGTGGCATATGATACTAATTATAATAAAACAAAAATAACAGATTTCACCAATGTAAACCCAGAATTACTTAAACAGATTGATAGTAGCGAATTTATTGGAAATAGTAACATAAGAGAAGAGATTGACTATTTAATTGGAGAAAATGTAATAGATATTAACGAAGCTCGTCTGATATTTGGTAAGGGCTATGCAGCTAAGCGAAATACTGTGCTATATTATGCTATAAAAAACAATATGGATTATTTGGTATTTCTAGACGATGACGAATACCCAATGGCTGTAACAAATACAAGGGGTACTGCAATTTGGGGAGGTCAAGAGATTCTAACAAGTCATCTTAGATCTATTGCGGGAGCAGATATTACTCACGGACACCACTGTGGATACATATCACCTATACCTTACATGGAGTTTAATGATAAAATGACGGAAGGCGATTTTCAATCATTTATAGAGGCTATTAGCAATGATATAGTTAATTGGGATAACTTGAAAAAGGTTATGAAAAATGGTGGGGTAACCTATGCTGATATAAAAGTTTTAACAACCGATGAGGCAATAGAGGTAGAAGAAACAAACCATTCCAAATTTATCTCAGGAGCTAATCTTTGTATTAATCTTAAGAAGCCAAGTCGTATTTTTCCTTTTTACAATCCGCCGGGAGCAAGAGGAGAGGATACTTTTTTAGCTACTTGTCTAAGTGATAGAAAGGTTATGAGGGTACCCTGTTACACATTTCATGATGGTTTTTCTACTTATAATTACCTGCTAGAAGGAGTTCTGCCGATTCACCTTAAGTTTATTAAAGCCGATACAGAGGAGATTACTACACGTTTTTATAAGGCTTGCATAGGTTGGATTCGTTATAAGCCATTACTTTTATACATAACGCAACGATCTGACTATGAGGAAAAGATTAAGGAAATGCGAAGGCAGCTTGAGAAAACACTACCTAAAATCTGTGAATATTTTGAGAGACCTGACTTTAGTAAGGTTCTAGATGAATTAGATAAATATGATAAAAATGTGGAAAAACATTACCATGAGTTTATGGAAACACAAAGAATTTGGGCAAAAATTATGAAATACTATGAACAACGCAAATAAGCATATAAATGAAAAAATTATCACTAAATTTTGAGAGGCTACAATAGTTGCTTCAAATTTATGATGAAGGTTAAAGTGAAGGGAAAACTCATAGAATATATGAAGTTTCTCCCTTTGTGGGGTACGGCAACCATTCATGTAAAATAGGGCCACATTGAAAATATTGTAAAATGGCCCCTATAAATCTATAGTTATTAAGCCTCTTTTAGTAAATCAATATTAAAATTCAATTCGGGTGCAGCTCTTTCTTTATCTAAACTATACCTACCAAATCTATTAATATGTTGATTTATATATGGAGACAGAAGTGATAACATGGTACTATCTATTTTATGCCCTTCTTTTATAAGTTTTTCAATAGCCATAGATATATTATATACGTTGTAAAATATAACACAATTAGCAACTAAATGATTATATTTAATTACTTTTCTTTGTTCTGATCTGTCATTCTCACCGATAACACCCTCACCACCAAAAAACAACCACTTAATAAATCCATTAAATGCTTCACTTTTATTAGTTGACTCTTGTATTGTTCTTCTAATATTTATATCAGATATGTATTGTAATAAAAAGCATGTTCTTTCAACTCTTCCAAGTTCCTTAAAAGCTTGATACAGCTTATTCTTCTTGCTATAATTAGATAATCTTTTTAAAATTGTTGAAGGGGTTATTTTACCCATTTTTATTGAAAGAGCTACTCTTAACATATCAGGCAAATATGTTTCTATAAGCTTCCAATCAATTTCATCTGAAAAAATGCTTTCTATATGCTCATAGGTGCAAGTCTTATCAGCTTTAAAAAAGGTTAGATCTTTCCAATTCCTTATTCTTGGCATTAATTTTATTCCAAGCAAGGATGAAAGTCCAAATATTGTTGTGTTTTGACCTTGTGTATCAGCGTGATATGTATCAGGCTGTATGTCGGACTCATTTTTAATATTTTCATCTAATATATAAACGCCTTCCCAAACTCCACAAGGAATAAAACTACTAAATAAAGCTATGTATAAATCGGATACATGGTAATACCCTATTCCGCCATACCGGGGGTTGTGTAGTAACTGGACAGAAAATCCCGTTACATGTACT
>NZ_JAHLEB010000118.1 GCF_018861735.1 Clostridium lacusfryxellense
TGTGAATGTCAACGAATTTCTTTACCACTTGCTACTGAATTTGTTTACCAGTAGTGACAATGAAAAAGTTTACCACTTTACTATTTTTGCTACTGAAAAAGTTTACCACTTTATTCTTAATATTGGGAAACACCTGCACTGGTATTTCCCTGAATATGCTTATTAGAATGGCAATGGGCCGTCTAAATCCGGAATTTCAATGAAGTTATCCCGACATACTTCTTTCAAGATTTCTATATTCACCTTTAGATCCTTGATTTCACTTTGTTTGCATTCATATGAATTTCGTAATTGGAAAAAGCATTCTTCTAAATTTTCTAGATATTCCCGTTCCTTTTCAGTCATTATACCGCACCTTCCTTTGAATGTTCCTTGGTGTATTCACTTCGAAATGATTGACCATTCATATTCAATACATGTGATCGAAAGGTTAATCTATCAATTAGTGCTGCAACCATAGTTTCATTTTCAAATAAGGTTGGCCACTCGGAGAATTTTAAATTTGTAGATACGATGACACTTCTTTTCTCTGCTCTATCGGCTATTACTTTGAAAAGTAATTCCGATTGATGCCTATTAAAAGTGATATAGGAAGCTTCATCGATAATTAGAAGATCTATCTTTTCTAGTTGTCGCTCAAGCTTCAATATTCGTTTGTATTCCATCGCTTCTATGAGTTCATTAGAGAGATTTGCGGCTGTATAGAATTTTACATTCATACCTTGCATACATGCCTTAATTCCAAGAGCAATGGAACAATGAGTTTTGCCTCGACCTGTGTTTCCTATCATGACTATATTTTGTCGTTTGCTTACGAAATCACAGCTAGCTAAATCATGAAATGTAGCCTCAGATACATGTTCATAACGACTAAGATCCATTTCATCGAATGTTTTTATATATGGAAATTTAGCTGCACTGATTCTACGCTTTTGGCTACTTTCCATTCTTGATGCACTTTCTAGTTTTAGCAGATCAATTAAGAATTGTTCATAACTTTTATCATTGTCCAATTGACGTATAATGTCATCATAACGATTAAAAGAAGGAGTTTTCAACTGCTTTGAATATAATGCAATAGTTTCAGTATTTAAACTTAGGCTTTTCATTATTTCACCGCCATTCCGTATTTTTTATCGTATTCTGTAAGATCAACAGGTTCTACTGTTACTTCTTTATTAGAGAGATAGATAACTGGTGACTCGGTTGGCACATTTAAGTGGGTTCTTACCATATCAACAGTAGGCACTATATGACTAGGAATTGAATTCTTAATATTTAGAATTTGTTCTTCTCCATAATCAACGCATAATCGAAGTAGTTTGACCATTTCTTTATTACCGCCAGGTAATTGTTTACCCCAGTTTAAAAGAGATTCTGTAACGTTTGTTTTTACTGGTTTTGAATTGAATACTGACCGTGGTTTTCGTTCTAGTAGATCAATGTAATGCTCTAATCTATACTCGGTTTTACCTGTGAAATAACAACGTATGTAATTTGCTATTTCCTTGTTTTGGTACAGTATACTGATATAATTACCGTAGCCTTTTACTGTAACATCTTTTCTTAAATATTTGACCGGTACTGAATAATAATTCTTTTCATAACGAACAGTTGAGTAATCATCGACACCAGCAACTACTGTTTTGCTTGTATCAAATTTAAATATAGGTATGGTATTTAAGCAACTCAGTTCCTCTTGATACATGATATTTACTGAATTATGTCTATTTTGAATTTTATGTGTTGCACGATAGTTTAAACAATCAATCCAAAGCTTTTGATTTAATTCGTCAATACTGGCTATCCTTGGAACAGGAACGAGAAAGTTTCTTCTAGAGTATCCTACTAGATTTTCGACTAAGCCTTTTTCATTTCCTTTTGCTGGATTACAGAAATCCAGGTCAAAAGCATAGTGAGCACTGAAAGAGCGATATTTATTTTGAGGTTTTGCATAGATACCAAATCCCTCTTTTACTGCAACTTTGGCGTTATCAAAGATGATTCTTTTAGAAATACCCCCAAAGAAATTAAACATAAGTTGTTGTGCTTCTAAAAAAGCTTCTTCATTAGCTGATTTAAATACTTGAACAAATATATCACAGCTATAACAGAGCCTTCCACAGAAGGTATGCAGCTTAGTTTTTTCACCGTTTATATAAACGGTAACTTCACCCCAATCAATTTGAATTGCCTCACCAGGTTCATAAGAAAGAGGCATAATGGCTTGTGGTGGAATCGTTTGGTCTTCTTTAAATTCTTTTACAGCTTTACGAATCGTAGATTCTGCACCTAGGAAATTTTTTTCAGCAACTAAACGATCATATATTCGTTTTGCTGAATGTTTTTGCTTTTTAAGATGTTCTTCCTTATCAGTCCGAAAGCAATCTAGGATAAAGCGTTTCACCTCCGGTGTAATTGTATCCGGAAGCCTTTCATAAGATTTTCGTACATCTGGATGTGCTTTACCTTCACAGTACTTTTTTACTGTCTGTCTTGAGATTCCTAATCTTTTTGCAATTTGACGCTGGGATTCGCCATCGATATAACTTTGGCGTAGATTTTTATAAATGTCCACTTCAACCTTCACACCTTTCATCCCCCCTGTAAGATAGTTACTACCATTTTACAGGAATTTAATGTTAGATGGTAAACTAATTCGATATCGAAATAGCTTCAAGTGGTACACTTATATAGTATCATTCACA
>NZ_JAHLEB010000119.1 GCF_018861735.1 Clostridium lacusfryxellense
GTAATGATAAAGTAACAACTTTTATCTACTTTAATGACATATTTTTAAAATTAAATAGTCCAATTATTTTGCTTAAAGAAAGAGAATACACAAAATAATTTACACCCTCGATAAATTATAATATTTAACTATCTATTGTGGTATAACTTTACTTCTCATCTTTAATATCACAATAGATAGCTTCTATATCACATCTATATGCTCTTTCTCCCTCATATTTAATCTCCTTTAATAATTTTCTTACAACTCTCTTTCCTATTTCATCCTCACTCATCTCACAAATAGCATCATCTATATTTCCCCAATTTGCCCATTCAACTTCAGGAGACACTTTTATCTCACCTTCAACATATTTTGCCATAAAAGTTAGCATTATAATTTCTTTAGAGGCTAAATAATCACTACCCAAATATTTTATCTCTCCTACTGTTATTCCTGTTTCTTCTTTAACTTCTCGATGTACAGTATCTTCAACCGATTCTCCATTTGTTACATAACCAGATACTAATACTTTCGAATTCTTAAAAGTATAACTTTGTTTCAGTAGTAAAATCTCACTTCCCTTAATAACAGCAACTACTACACATGGCTTCGGTGTATCAAAGTACATAACATCATCTGTAGGGCAATATGGAACTGCACCTTCATCCCAGCTATCTTTCTCAATTAATTTCATTCCACAAATTGGACAATATGTAAATTTCAAAATTTCCCCTCCTTACTACCTTGTTATTAATCTGAATTTTATTTTTAATATAATTTATTATTACTCATATTAAAACAATTATCAATAAATATCCTAGAAATATTCTTATATATTACAAAATAATTTCAACAGCCTTACTTAAAGTTATAAATTCTTCACCAACTTCACATTCATAAGCAAATATATCCACGCCGCTATTAAATGCTAATCTTAATGATTCACCAAATGCTACATCCATATCATCGTTAGGAGAGAAATTATCTATATTATTCATTTGAATAAGAAACAGAACTCCAGCTCCAAACCCACTTTTTTTAGCCTCTATGAGCTCTAACAAATGTTTATTTCCTCTTTGAGTAGGTGCGTCAGGAAACGTACTCCTACCATCTACTTCTAATGTCACTCCCTTTACCTCAAGATAATATACTTCACCTATATCATTTGATAATTTAAAGTCAAATCTACTATTTCCAAATGTTTTTTCTCTTTGCACTGTATTATATTCAATTAGCTTATCTATTTTTTTATCATTTAACGCTTCTTCAACAACTTTGTTAGGAATTTGTGAATCTATATTAATAAATCTATTTCCTTTATATGCACCAATCAGATCATATAGTGTTTTCCTAGTAGGATTAAGTTCTTCTCTCAACAATACTGTAGCTCCCGGAATTAATATTTCCTTGCATCTCCCAGTATTCGGAACATGAACTAATATTTCCTCACCACATTTATTCACGTAAGCTTGAAATCTATCTGGCCTTCTTATAAATTGTGCAGCAAAAACTCTTTTTTTTATTAACATAGTTTCATCTCCATTTTTATAAATATACACTAATCGAAAAAAATAATCAATGTTATCCACAATTATATTATACAATGCGTGGAAAGATTGATTGTTTTTCACGAAATAAAAAAGTCCTTGCTTTTGCAAGAACTTTTTAATGGTGACTCCTAGGGGAATTGAACCCCTGTTACCACCGTGAAAGGGTGGTGTCTTAACCGCTTGACCAAGGAGCCCTAGAAAATTTGGTGGCTTACCGGGGAATCGAACCCCGGACACCATGATTAAAAGTCATGTGCTCTACCAACTGAGCTAGTAAACCATAATGGCTGGGAAGGCAGGATTTGAACCTACGGATGCCAGAGTCAAAGTCTGGTGCCTTACCGCTTGGCGACATCCCAGTATTAAATGGTGCGTCTTAAGGGATTCGAACCCCCGGCCCACGCCTTAGAAGGGCGTTGCTCTATCCAACTGAGCTAAAGACGCATATTAAATTAAATGGAGCGGGTAGAGGGAATCGAACCCTCGTAATTAGCTTGGAAGGCTAACACTCTACCATTGAGTTATACCCGCTTGTTAAATCATATGTAAATGGTGCAGGTGAAGGGACTTGAACCCCCACGCCGTAAAGCGCTAGATCCTAAGTCTAGTGCGTCTGCCATTCCGCCACACCTGCATTACATATATGGTGACTCCTAGGGGAATTGAACCCCTGTTACCACCGTGAAAGGGTGGTGTCTTAACCGCTTGACCAAGGAGCCTTATAAAAATACTAAAATATGATATTTTAATATTAACCTGGCGACAACCTACTCTTCCACAAGGTCACCCCTGCAGTACCATCGGCGCATTGAAGCTTAACCTTCGTGTTCGGTATGGGAACGGGTGTTACCTTCATGCCATAACCACCAGATTTATTTTTTAGAAATAATAATTGAGAATCTACCGTCGTTGACTACGGATATTAAATATAAAATAAGTTCTCATTATCATCTCTATATAGAGAGAAATTTCACTTCCTTATTCAGGGAGATATTCTCTGAAAATTGCACAGTGATTTAATCTTCTTACGAAGCTTCGCTTTTTTTTAAATTATCTTGGTCAAGCCCTCGACTTATTAGTATTAGTCAGCTGAACATGTTA
>NZ_JAHLEB010000120.1 GCF_018861735.1 Clostridium lacusfryxellense
TGAAGGTAACACCCGTTCCCATACCGAACACGAAGGTTAAGCTTCAATGCGCCGATGGTACTGCAGGGGTGACCTTGTGGAAGAGTAGGTTGTCGCCAGGTAATAAAAAAAACACTAAGTTTATCTTAGTGTTTTTTTGTGCGTAAAAATAATTAATCATGAATACCAATAAGATAGTACACAATAGTTTTGTTCATTTAGTATTTAGAGAATACAACTAGTTACCTTGTTATAAGTTTGTCTAATTGATATACTTTAATTGTAAAATAATATTATATTATGAAAAATATAGGGGGCTAACAATGAAAATCAAAACAATATTATTGTCATTGGTTCTAGGAACAACACTATTAGCAGGATGTGGAAACAAAGATGCGGCAACAACATCAACTAAGAGTGTTGCAAAAGAAGAAACAGCGTCATCAGCAAAAACTATAATTAAAATTGGAAGAGTCGAGGCTGCCGCACATGGGACAAAGTGCTTTACAGTTGCAGTAGTGGCAACGGCAGGTGACAAGATAGTGGCTGCATCAATAGATGATTACCAATTTATGAGCAAAGATGTAGCAAAAGGAGTTCCAAATTCTGAATCTGATTTTGGAGCGAATTACAAAGATCCAGCAAATGTATTGGCATCAAAAAGAACAAATGCTGTATATTACAGTGAACATATGAAAGAAGAGGCAAAATCAACGGTAGCACTTGATACAAACTATAATGCTGTTCAAGAATTTGCAGTGGGTAAAACAGTGACAGAATTAGAAGCTCTAATTAAGAAAAATGGAAAAGATCCATTGACTGATGCTGTAACTAGTGCAACATTGGTAGATACAAATGGCTATCTTTCTGCAATTGTTGCAGCTGCAAAAGTTGCAAAAGAAAATAGTACAATTCAAGTAGATACAGAAGCACTAAAAAATTTAAAAGTCGGAAGAGTTGAAGCGGCTGCCCATGGGACAAAATGCTTTACGGTGGCAGTAACGATAATGGCAGGTGATAAAATTGCAGCTACATCTATCGATGATTATCAATTTATGGGAAAAGATGTAGCAAAAGGAGTTCCAAATTCTGAATCTGATTTTGGAGCAAATTACAAAGATGCGGCAAATGTATTGGCATCCAAAAGAACAAATGCAGTATATTATAGTGAACATATGAAAGAAGAGGCTAAATCAACAGTCGCACTCGATACGAACTATAATGCTGTTCAAGATTTTGCAGTGGGTAAAACAGTGACAGAATTAGAAGCTCTAATTAAGAAAAATGGAAAAGATCCATTGACTGATGCTGTAACTAGTGCAACATTAGTAGATACAAATGGTTATCTTTCTGCTATAGCTGCAGCTGCAAAAGTAGCAGAATAAGTTATAAAAAACACTAAGTAAATCTTAGTGTTTTTTTCATGTATACAATTTTAAAAAAATTACAATTCACATACTGTACTTAAAACTTTGCCTATACTGTCGTTAATTACTAAATTTGCTTGATTGTCATAAGAGGTAGAGGACTTATTTATAAGAACTAAATTTGTACCCCTAAAATATTTTATGAGATTTGCAGCAGGATATACGACAAGAGAAGTTCCGCCTACAATTAATGTATCTGCAATACTTATTGCACTAATAGAAGATTCTAAAACATTCATATCTAAACTTTCCTCATAAAGAACAACATCTGGCTTAATAATGCCACCACAGTTATTACAAATAGGAATTACTGTTTTACTATTCAATACATAATTTGAATCAAAGAAACTATTACATTTCATGCAATGATTTCTATGTACAGATCCATGGAGTTCGTAAACATTCTTTGAACCGGCCATTTGGTGTAAACCATCAATGTTTTGAGTAATTACAGCTTTTAATTTATTGTTTTTTTCCAACTTGGCTAATGTAATATGTGCATCATTGGGAATGGCATCTTTAAAAATCATATTAGACTTATAAAATCTAAAAAAATCCTCGGTATGATTTATAAAAAAAGAATGACTTAAAATAACTTCAGGAGAAAATTTTAAGTCGGTTTTTATTTTATATAAACCATTTGTAGAACGGAAATCAGGTATACAACTTTCAGTTGAGACACCCGCACCTCCAAAGAAAACTATATTTGTACTGTTTTTTATAATATTTTTTAATGAATTATAAGACATAAGCTCAACTCCTTAACTATAGTATACCAGTTAATAGAATAGCTAGTTGGATATAATTAAGAAAATTACAACACTAAAAATGATTTTTGATAGATAAATGTAGGACAAGAAACTATATACTTATCCTAGTGTATCAGTATGAGGTATTGCTAGCAATAATGCTGAATAACGGAGAAAAATGAGAACAGATTCAATATATGGACTATTAGGTAATTGTATAATGAATATATTATGATAAAATACTCTTTGTCGTCGCAAGTGAGTAACTATGTCGATGGTTGATACGAAACAACAAATTGGTCTTTGAAAATTAAACAGAGAAATAGGTAAACTTAGCAAAATAATATTTTGTTAAACCAGTCAATTACTTTAGTATAAAGTAAAATTTAGTCGTAAGACTA
>NZ_JAHLEB010000121.1 GCF_018861735.1 Clostridium lacusfryxellense
TTATATACGGTAATAATCGGTTGATGGTCATGCACCATTGAAAATACTATATTAACTACCTACATTGATTAGAAATATGCCATTGTCTCATTGATATTTAACTTGAAAAATTATATAATATAAGTACATATATTTACGAGATTACATCGAATGAGGTGAGGTTATGAGAAAACGTGAAATAACTTTTGATGAAGTCCTATCATATCTTGAAAAGTTACCATATAATAGGTTCAAAGAGGCTGTGAATCACTATTCAATCCATACCAAAGCAAATCTTGAAAAAGAAATGGATATTATGGTAACTCTAAATTTCCAACAAAGATTGGAAAAACTAAATATAAATTCTACTTGTCCTTATTGTGCCTCTCAAATTATAGTAAAGAATGGAAAACGAAACTATTTTCAAAGATATAAGTGTCAAGGCTGTGGCAAATCCTTTACATTGTTCACTAACACAATTTTAGAGAAAACCAAGTGGCACTGGGATATTTGGATTAAAGTTCTTGAAATGACCTTAAACAATTATTCTTTAAACAGTATGAAAACTGTTTTAGAAAAGGATTATGGTTGTATCGGGATTAGCCCCAAAACGATATTCCTATGGAAGCATAAACTTATACATGCTCTCGCAAGTTTTCCTATGCCTAAATTAACTGGTGCAATACAAATAGATGAAACATTCATAAGAGAGGCTCAAAAAGGCTCAAAGAATTTAATATCATATATTGATAAAGTAGATGTTAGAAAACCAAGATACGGTAGGATACCATCTAAATTTGGAGTAATGGGTTCTGAATTTGCTACTGTTACAACTGCAATAGATAACAGAGGTTATTCAGTAAGTAAGGTATCGTGTTTAGGGAAACTCACCAAAAATTTATTAGTTGATTTATTTGAAGGTCATTTTGATAATCCAAGTTATATCTGTTCTGACGCAAATTCAGTATATGAGGATTACTGCAATCTCTTTGACATTCCCCATTATATTAAACCATCAAATTACTTAAAAGTTCTTAATAATTATGGCTATGGAACCCCAGATTATTCAAACCCTATTACATCAAAGCAGACAAGAGACAAGAACCAAAAGGTATTAGAAGGCTTATATAAAGACAATATGATAGATTATATCTCTAACAGAGGAACTATGCTCTATGAAGAGTTTTTTCTGCTTAAAAGGGCAAATAACCTGTCTCTGGGAAGGGTGAATGAACTCCATTCAGATATAAAGCAATTTATTTATGGGAAGATGACTAATGTTAGCACTAAATACCTACAAGACTATATAGGATTCTTCACCTACAAAAGAAATTGGAGGGTTACAAACGGTTATTATCCAGTATCATTAAAGGATACTGAAATAATATTTATGGAAATCCTTAAATCTAAAGTGAATTATACAATTACAGAGATTACTAATAAAACGTTGGAATTACCAAAGCCAACTACAAGGTATATTTCTCTGCTTAAATCAGAAACAGAAAAGGCAAGAATAGCCACAGGTAACAAATATTTTAAATTTGATGAAGAAGATGGCGTGAAAACTTTCAATAAACGAGAATACTTATTAGACCAACCAAAATCCAAGTTATATGCTATTTGCAAAGCACATGCTATGAAAAAATATAAGCCGTTAGCCTTATATAGTCTTGTAAGTGCAATTATTAAATTGTCAGACATAGATACCATTATCTATAAATTAATAATGACAGATAGACATTATGATGTAGCCGATGAAGATTTAGAAGCAATTAAAAGTATGGCATATAAAATTTAGGTAGTGTTATATAATATATATTATATAATTTAATTTTTAGTGAAACTAAATTGTAATTCGTATCGTCTAATATATAAAGAGAGGTGTGTTATGAAAAAAATAAATTTACTTATTATTTCATCAGTTCTTTCTTTGGTCTTATTTACTGCTTGTTCAAGCCCAAAGGAAGTAAGTATAACAACGAATAAACAACCAATAAGTACAACTGTGAAAGAACAAGACATTAGGGAAGTGACCTATAATCAACTAACCCCAAAAGATAAGGAGAGGGTATTAGGAACTTGGAAGGATAGCAAACTTTCTAAAATAACCTTACATGAAAGTATGGGGAGAATTAATAACATTTCTTATATTGGAAAAGAAGTATATCTTATAGATTTTCCAACAAAAGGTGGAGTACAAAGTAATATGATTGTGTATTTAGGAATGGATAATAATAAATTAATAGGCTATGGATATACGGATTAAATGTTAATAGTTAGGCTACAATATTCTTATAAAGCGAATGAATTAATATAATAAATAGCAGGAGTTATAATATTATAACTCCTGCTATTTTCTTTGCTAAAATATAGGTTATTTCATTGGCTACTTTATTATATATTTTTTTAATATAAAAACATTTTAAATTCTATGCGAGACAACCCAGATATATAGGCATATTTAAGAATTTTTCTTATGTATACCTTTATACATGCTACTTACCATTATCAACCGTTATCTACCGTATATAA
>NZ_JAHLEB010000122.1 GCF_018861735.1 Clostridium lacusfryxellense
CTTTTTTACCATCGTTCGTCTTTTGAAACGGTTTTTTTGTTGTGCAAAAAATTAATCTAAATAACTTTAAACAAATTTAAATTAAATAGTTGACTTTAACTAGCTGGTCTTTTATTAAATTGTTCTAACATCTTTATTATACTTTCTAAATAAAGCTCTTGTATATAACACTCTTTTGCTCAAGAAACCCACTATCAGTAACTGTTTACATCCACTTTTTATATTGATGCAAAATAGTTTCATCTTATAAACACGTTATAACCAGAATTTTATATTAGATATTAGTCCAGTAAATGGAATTTCTTTAAACTCGCTGGGTGTAACATTTTATACAATTACTAATAAAACACCACATGCAGTTTACCTTAGCAAATAGCAGTAAAAAAGCGTCGAAATTAGTGCCTTCGACGCTTTTTTACTGTTATTTAGAATATTTAAACCGTGCTAATAATTATCTTAAGTATTATTATTTAGCTACTGACATCTTCTTATCATAAGCATCTGATATTTCTTTGACCCATTTCAAATAATCTGCATCCGTTTTTAATTTAGCAACATAAGCATCCCATGTTGCTATTGGCTCAGCCCCAAGCATTACCTTCATAAATGTCTCAGAATATTTTTTATTGTAATCTGCTCCAATTTTTGACTCAGTGTCTGAATATAAACCAACATTAGGACTTGGTATACTAATCTTAGCTTTTTCGTCTATAATTTTCTTATTTCTATCTAGCTCAAGTGGAGTTGTTCCTGCCATTGATGCAGTCTGATATTTATCATATTTTTGAGATACATTTGTCATAGTTCCAACAAGATCTATTTTTGCCTGTGGCAAAACAGTATATTTATCTCCTGACTTATTAAAATGTACACCTTCTACACCATATTTAGCTAGTTCCCATCCCTCGTTACTTACACAGAAATCATAAAACGCCATTATTTTCTTCATTTTATCCTCTTTAACAGTTTTAGGAATAACAAACCCTCCAAATGAACCTCCACTCCTGCCTATATACTTACCGTTATTAGAAGATAAAGCGATTAATGGAAGAGTTTCAGCATTAGGAACGGTTTTCTTTATTGTTGCATCATATACCGTAGTTTTTTGCATTGGACTAAAGCTTATACCTGATTTACTTGCCATTACTATTTCGCTTTCTTGTTCTGGTTTTAAAACTGCTATATCTTTATGAATTAATCCTTCTAAATATGCTTTTCTTAACCAAACAAGAGCATCTCTAGTACTAGTATCTGTCCACATCTGGGCCATTTTCTTGTTTTTGTCAAGTTTAAATCCATCATTACCTGCACCATTAAATATAGATACAACTTCTTTTAATGAACCTAGATCGCCATCATTTACATAACCAGCAAATCCAACAGTATCTTTTTTACCATTTTTATCTGGGTCATCATTAGTAAATGCCTTCATTACTGCATACAGATCATCCATTGTTTCAGGAACTTTTAACCCAAGATTGTCTAACCAATCTTTACGTACATTTAATTGCCCTGCAGATTGACCATCAAGTGGTCTTGGTCTTGGCATCATATAATTTTTGCCATCAGCTAATTTTGTATTTTCCCATATTTCTGCTGGAAGTGCAGCTAAGTTTTTATAATCTTTATAGTACTTACCTACTTCCCAAAATGCACCTTGAGATGTCATGCTTCGCCATTGAGCGTTATATGTCTCTAAGTCCAAAGTCATATCTGGCATATCTCCAGATGCAAGAGTAACACTAAGTTTTTCATTATAACTATTACCCGCAACCCAAGTTATATCTAACTTAGTATTAGTCCTCTTTTCAAATTCCTTTACAATGACATTATCATTAGCAATAGGACCTGTACTATAAAATACACTCATAATAGAAATTGGAGTTGGTTCTTCTTTTCCACCGTCAACCACTGCTGCTTTTTTGGTTCCACATCCTGCCAAAAGTGATAATGTAATTGTTGTCATAACCATAATTGAAATTATTCTTTTAAAAAATTTAGTATTTCTGTTCATTTTAGTAATCCCCCTTATTATTTTATTAATATCTATTTTAACGGTTAAACCGATAAAAACTATTTTCATATTTTATCCCTTAACGGACCCAAGCATTACTCCTTTTGTGAAGTGCTTTTGTAAGAACGGATAAACACACATTATTGGTACAGTAGCAATTATAATTGCTGCCATTTTTAATGATTGTGGATTTACAATCTGTGCTGCCGCATCTGGATTTCCAGCCCCTTGTGATGAAGTATCAACTAAAAGAACATTTAATACAATTTGTAGTGGCCATTTTTTAAAATCATTTATATATAAAATAGCATTAAAAAATGTATTCCAGTAAGTCACTGCGAAGAACAGTCCAAAAGTAGCCATTGCAGGCAATGATAATGGTAATATTACTCTAGAAAAAACTTGA
>NZ_JAHLEB010000123.1 GCF_018861735.1 Clostridium lacusfryxellense
TAATAATTTGATTAGTAAAAAAGCAAATAACCAGTAGATAATTATTAGTATTATAGTTATAATTTGACTTAGGAATGCAGTTTCATAAAGCTATATTTTGACGCACTACATTATAGTGACAGGTATGGTTTTGATGAGTTTAGTACTTTATAATAAATTTTATGAGACTGCAAAAATTAATTCTGCTATAAGTACATCTCAAATTATGGACCAGGTAAATATAAATTTAGGATATTATATTGATGGCATGTCTGAAGTTTCAAATTTAGTAAATGATGAATTAAATAATGATATGATTACTACGGGAAACAATATAGATAACTTATTGGAAATGGCCTTAAAGTTAAGGAAGGATATTGTTACTTTAGCTGTTTTTTCGAAAAATGGGGACCTAGTTGCTAGTTCTTCTGGGCTCAAGTTGAAAAAAGGATTGAATGTTCAGCAAGAGGAATGGTTTAAAGAAGAAAAGCTTAATCCTGAGTCACTTCACTATTCTTATCCACATGTGGAGAATTTATTTACAGGTAAACATTTGTGGGTAGTTTCACTTAGCAGAGAAACAAACATCAACTATAATTATAAAAGTGTTATTAAAAATGATATTGTAGAAAAAGGTGTTTTACTTGTTAATCTGAATTTTAGTGCAATTGATGAATTGTGCCACAATGTGAGCCTAGGTAAACGGGGATACATGTATATCATAGATAAATATGGGAATATAATATACCACCCTCAGCAACAAATGATTTATGCTGGACTTAAAAAGGAGAATATAGATTTTGCAGTGAAACGTCAAGAGGGCAATTACATTGAAGATTATAATGGTGAACAAACTGTTGTGAGTATTAAAAACGTAAAATACACTCAGTGGAAGCTAGTAGGAGTAAGTTATAACAATGATATGATAACGACCCAAAATGATATTTACTCATATTTTGTTCTTATATTAATTGTCAGTATTTTTATTATTTGTGGTATTTCAATATTAATATCAGCAAGAATTTCTATGCCTATCAAAAAGCTTGAAAAAATTATGAGGAAAGTTGAACAAGGGGAGCTTAATATTTATGCAGATGTAGAAGGAGAGAAAGAAGTAAGACAATTATCGAAAACTTTTAATTTAATGATTTATAAGATTAGACAACTTATGGAACAAATCATTGAGGAACAGGAAGAAAAAAGAAAAAGTGAACTTAAAGCTTTGCAGGCGCAAATTAATCCTCACTTTCTATATAATACATTGGACTCCATTGTGTGGATGGCCGAGAATGATGAAAACGATGGAGTTGTACAAATGGTTACTGCCTTAGCTAATTTTTTTAGAATTAGTATTAGCCGAGGTGGAGATATTATTGATATTAGAGAAGAACTACAGCATGCAAAAAGCTATTTAATTATACAACAAATTAGATATGGTGATAAATTTGATTTTATTATAGAAGAGATGCCACCTTCTCTTATAGATCATAAAACATTAAAGATTATATTACAGCCTATAATTGAAAATGCAATATATCATGGTATAAAAGGGATGGTAGATAAGGGGTATATTAGAATTAGTGGACAAGTAATAGGAGATAAGATATGCCTTTGCGTTACTGATAATGGTCTTGGCATGTCAATGGATAAAGTTTCTAAAATACTTCTTAAGAAAGAAAAAAAAGAGAAAGGTTCAGGTATTGGGGTGAAAAATGTTCATGAGAGAATACAACTCTATTATGGACGGGAGTATGGGCTTGAAATTAGCAGTGAAGTAGATGAAGGAACAACAGTTAAAATATGGATCCCTCTAACAGGTGAGCAGGAAGGAGAGTAAAATTTGAAACTCAAAATAAAATTATTTCTATTTATGGTTACATTTTTAATTTTATTTTTAAGTGTAAAACAACTTAATACAGGCATACCCACGGTTGAAAAGAAAAAAACTATTGCAGTGATTGTAAAGACCAAAAATAATGATTTTTGGAAAACTGTTATGATTGGAGCGGAGGCAGCGGGGAAAGAATTTGGCGTAAATATAGAGTTTAGTTGTCCTCCTGACGAAAAAGATTCAGATGCCCAAATAAAGGAGGTTAATAGTTCTATAAACAAAAAAGTTGATGCAATTGTTCTTGCGGCATGTGATTATGAAAAACTTGTTAAGGTTTCTGAAACGGCAATAGAAGTAGGCATACCTGTTGTCATAATTGATTCAGCTATAAATTCTTCGAGAATATCTAGCTTTATTGCAACAGATAATAAGGAGGCAGGAAAGCTTGCAGGAAAAAAACTTGTAGAATTAGCTGGCAAGCAGTGCAATGTGTTAAACGTCAAATTATAACTAAGTGAAACGTCATTTTATTTCTATTATTAGTAGGTAATCTACGTCAGATTATCTCTGCAAAATCACTTTATAAATAAGGAAAAAGCA
>NZ_JAHLEB010000124.1 GCF_018861735.1 Clostridium lacusfryxellense
GGAATAAAACTACTAAATAAAGCTATGTATAAATCGGATACATGGTAATACCCTATTCCGCCATACCGGGGGTTGTGTAGTAACTGGACAGAAAATCCCGTTACATGTACTGAATTTTACCAATGAAGAAGATTATTAACCCTATCACAAACGACGGTATTTAATAATCAATAAATTCGTTAAATATAGCTTTGAAAAACCCACTAAAATGGTTATTAAAACTATTATCAAAAACATGTTAACATTAACTACCCATTATGATAATATTATCATATGATTGGGAGGTGCTGCAATGGGCAAAAATTATAGCTATGGGTACGCAAGGGTTAGCACAGTTCAACAAGACTTAACTCGACAATTAGATATACTTAGTCAATATAATTGTATTGAGGTACTGACAGAAAAAATGTCAGGAACAAAAACAAACAGGCCTGAACTAATGCGCTTAAAAGATAAGGTAAGAGCAGGTGATACCATTATTGTAGAAAGCTTTTCTCGATTGGGAAGAAGTACACGGGATTTGATGGAGCTCGTAGACTATTTCAAGAGCAAGGGAATAATATTGATAAGTATTAAAGAAAATTTTGATACAAATACGCCACAAGGGAACTTAATGCTTACAGTTTTTGAAGCATTTAGCCAATTTGAGAGAGATCTCATAGTGCAAAGGACAAAAGAAGGTTTAGAAAGTGCGAGAGCCAGAGGACGAAAAGGTGGTAGACCTAAAGTTAAAGAGAGAAATATTGAAAAAGCTTTAAAACTATACAATTCGAAAGAATATAGCATTAGCGAAATAGTAAAAATGTCTGGAATTAGTCAGGCAACGTTATATCGTTATATACAAAAACAAGGGAATAGTTCGGAAAATACTATTAATCCTACTAATGAAAAAATATCACAAATCCTCATGAGCCTTAGAGTTGAGAATAATAATAAATTTGTTCGTGGAAAGAAAAAAGCCAAAGAAAATATTGAGAGATACTTGAAGTATTATTATAATATGAAAAAAGCATCCGCCTCGGATGATGACTACATAATTTTTGTGAAATATAAGGATATTGATGATTTGAAAAATACAGTATATGAGATATTCCGTGAATTAGAAAATGAAGCTGATGCAAAGAACTGTTTTACCGAAGGTGATGCTAGTTGTGATGAATTAAATTTGAATTGGTAAATTATAGTTTGTGTAACGGGAATTTCTGTCCCATTACTACACAACCCCCTACTTTCACTAATACTTTTTACAGAATAATTCAACAAAAAAAATAAAATAAAAAAGTTTATAACTAAATAATAATATAAAGAGGCTACACTCCTTAAATAATATTTAAGGAGTGTAGCCTCTTTTAGAATACTAATTTTTTTATTAATTTTTCTTATTCATTTAATCATTAATTTTTTTTGAAATTTTTTCTTTTATATTACCAAATTTCTCTTTTATATTTCCCTTTTGTAACTGAATATTTCCATTAAGTTCTGTTTCTTCGTTACCAGTAGCCTTACCTACAGTTTCTTTAGCTCTCCCCATAAACTTATCCTTTTCACTATCAAACTTATTTCTTATATCTGACATTTTTATACCTCCATTTTTTTATTAGGATTTTTAATATTTCAATTAAATAATCACATATAACATATAGTGAAATGTAGGTTCCACGCACATGTTTTAGAGGAAATGTTCATTGGACTCATGTTCATCGATCCAGTATCCCTGTTGATTATAATGATTATACAATCCAGTCTCATAGTCACGAGTTAAAAGAGATTCATCCGTGTATTCAGGTGACTGCTTAATACTCTCACGAAGAAGGTTGATGAATACTTTAGATTCATCCCAACTAACGCGTTCTATCCATTTTGGTGAAATAAGAACCTTTTTCCCTGGCCACCAGTTCTTTGTATCAATAATTAGATAACGAATTGCCAATGTCTCATCATCGATGATAAAATCATCAACGTGTCCAATAGTGCCATCTGTAGCTTGGATGTCGTACCCAATTACATCACTAGCCATGTGTAATTGGTTTTCCCACTGTTCGTTAACTTGAGGTGATCCCATTAATTTTTCTTGGTCTTGACTACTTTCTATGCGAGGAGAAAGTCCATACGTTCCCCACATGTTTGGTCCACCCCAATATACGGGCCATTCATAATAATTATAGTAATCTTCTTCATATTGTCGTGATATAGGTTCATCATTATACAAAGAAGGACTGTTTTCAATCTGATTCTTGGTGAGATTAATGGCGATAGATTCATCTTCTTTATTAACATCATCCAATGCATATGGTGAGATTATTACTTGTCTACCAGTTAACCAATTTCCTGTGTTTACAATCAAATAGCGAATTGCCCAAAAGTGGTCATCAAAATAGAATTCTTTGACCTTACCTATTTCT
>NZ_JAHLEB010000125.1 GCF_018861735.1 Clostridium lacusfryxellense
TCTTAAGTAAACACAGGCGTTACCGCCCATGCTCCTCAACGGAACCGTACGTGCCCTATTAAGGCATACGGCTCTTCACCCCATATTTCCAATCATCAATAGAATAAGCTTACCTTTATTTGTGGTTCGAGTAATGGAAAAGTCTTAAGCAAACCATTATAGAATGTATCAATTGTGTAACTTCTTCTTTGACTTCTTTTATTAAGCCATTTGAACAGTAACCACTTAACTACACTTTGATAACTTTTCACACCTCTTGTATTATCTGTAACTCCATAATACTGATAGTGCCCCCTAAGTTTCTGATTAATTTTCTTAAACAATTCACCTAAAGGCATTATTCGATTATTCTTAACCCATTCCTTCATTGTCTTGACTTTGCTTCGAAATTTCTTCTTACTAGTCTTAACCTTGCAACGAAAGAATCGCTTATCACGATTTAAACTACAATAAAATGTAAATCCTAGAAAATCAAAAGTTTCGGGTTTGCTCAATCCTTGTTTCGCCCTGTTTTGCCTGGCAAACCTCCCGAATTCCAATATCTTTGTTTTCTCTAAAGCAAGCTCTAATCCAAATTCCTTGAATCTTACTATTAGCTTATGATAAAACCCTTCTGCTTCCCATTTGTTTTGAAAACAACATACAAAATCATCACAATATCTAATTAAATACGCTTCTCCTTTACACTGGCGTTTTATTTTGACTTCAAACCAGTAATCCAATACGTAATGCAAATATACATTAGCAAGAATCGGCGAAGCTCCGTTTCCTTGTGGTGTACCTTTGTCACTTTCCAAATATTTACCATCCTCCATAATTCCAGCTTTTAGAAATTTCTTTATTATTTCTATGAACTTCTTATCTGCTATATCATGTTCAAGAAATTTTATTAGCCAATCATGGTCAACGTTATCAAAAAAACCTTTTATATCTGCTTCCACAATATAACTTACTTTGTGGTGCTGAACATTTTCTATGATTTCTTTGACCGCTTGATGACAACTCCTATTTGGTCTGAATCCAAAAGATTCATTAAAGAACTTCGGTTCATATATCATGGTCAATATCTGAGCTATAATATTTTCAACTAACTTATCTTCATAGCACGATATGCCTAACGGCCTCATTTTGTTGCTTCCATCTTTCGGGATATACACTCTTCTTATAGGTTCCGACTTATAGCTTCCGCTTTTCATTCGTTTTACCAAATTTTCTACGTTTGCTTCTAAGTTTACAGAGTAATCTTCCTTTGCTACTTTATCAATTCCTTTTGCTTTATTCCCATCCATTTTCTTATGAATAGCTTTCAGCGTAGTTTCATTGATATATGAAGCAATGTTCTGAACCTTTCCATCGAGTCTAGCTTTTTCTATATTGTATTGTATTCCAAGTAACTCGTTAATCATATTATTCAGCTCTCCTGTCTGTAGAATTACACGTTTTTCTCGAAGCTATGTTGTGCTAACCCCTTCCCTCCATCTGCTTTCACAGGTTTCTATGGTACTATGAGTTAGTCGGACTTCCTATGATACATTTGCTCGTCTTGCTCGTTCCCTTGCTTGATTTCGCATACTGATTTTTCAGACATTATAGGACCTCAGCTGTTCTAATAACATACTTATCGTCAAACTCGCCAAGCACTCAGACCCCGGAAGAGTTATATACCTCTTACCATTACGATGTATATAATGCTGTCTGCTACAGTAAACACAGTATCGACCTCTTCATTTGATAATCATTTCGTGGCTCAATAACTTCACTTTCGTTTCGGCTCGTTTGTTCCCCGCCCTACGCTTAAACCTAATGTTACCACTTCGGCTCCAAGGACTAGGTACAGGTGGTTGGTTAGACCTTTCCTGATAGGGTTTCCCTACTGTATGTTAATAACTTACTAATGAAAATAGAATTATTTCCACTTCCAAGAGGAAACATCACGCATTTGCGTGCTGCTTCGCAGCTCGCAC
>NZ_JAHLEB010000126.1 GCF_018861735.1 Clostridium lacusfryxellense
GTGTGCCAGGCATGGCAATTAACTAGGTGGTGAAAGTCCACTGTGGGGGTCTGTAGTTACCAACCACTAGCTGAAGACAAGGTATCCACCGTGAGGTGTGAGCTGGAGGAAGTCCTAGGCAAAGTTCCGACCCAAGGAATACGAACATTTTCAGGCAAACTATTTGTGGATGAGTCTGCTTAACAAGACAAAGTCCTATAACTACATAGAACGAATAGGTGTAAAGAATGTGGGTACATGGAATGAAAGTGAATTGTCTTACCCTGGGATATCTCATGGACATGCAGAGATGAATTTCAAAACATGGTCGAAAACGGTTTATCATGAGAAGTCAGCAGAGGTCATAGTACCAGATATTGTTAACGATATTTGGGAAGGACTGAACATTAGGAGGTGAAAGTAAATGAAAGTTACTAATGAAGAAATTAAGTACAGCCAACTTCAAATTAATTTTGAAGGCTCTATGCAAGAGGATAGTGCGGAACATGAAAGCAATGCAGGAGCGTATGCTTCTTCAAAGATAACTGGAAACAACATCACCAATGGATTCGAGGTAAATGACAGATTGTTAGAGAAAATTATGGATAAGGAAAACGTAAGAGTTGCCTTAAAACGAGTTATTTCAAATAAAGGAAGCCATGGAATAGATGGGATGAAAGTCGATGAACTTCGTGCTTATCTCAACGAAAATTGGATTACTTTGAAACAATCAGTCATGGACGGGAAATTTCGTCCCAATCCCGCTCGGAGAGTGGAAATACTTAAAGAAGACGGGATTAAGAAAAGAAAGTTAGGAATACCAACTACAATTGATAGAGTTATCCAACAAGCAATTGCGCAGATTTTAAGCCCTATGTACGAAGTACAATTTTCAGATAGCAGTTACGGATTTAGACCAAATCGAAGTGCGCATCAAGCCATACGGAAATGCCAACAGTATATCCAAGAAGGCTATAACTACGCAGTAGACATGGATTTAGAAAAGTATTTCGATACAATCGACCATAGCAAACTTATTGAAATTCTATCTAGGACAATTAAGGATGGAAGAGTAATATCTCTTATCCATAAATATCTTAGGGCTGGAGTAGTAATAGGAGGCACCTTTGAAGAAACAATTGAGGGTGTTATGCAAGGTGGACCACTCAGCCCGCTTCTTGGGAATGTTATGTTAAATGAATTAGACAAAGTATTAGAGGCAAGAGGGCACCGCTTTGCAAGGTATGCAGATGACCTTATGATTTATTGTAAAAGCAAAAGAAGTGCAATGCGTATTATGGATAACACTGTATCATTTGTGGAAAAGAAACTATTTCTAAAAGTAAATAGAGAAAAGACGAAGGTAGACCTAGTATGGAAGTTAAAATTCCTTGGATTTTCATTTTATAAAACCAAGGGTGAAGTTAGAGTGAGAATACATCCAAAGTCTATTATCAAGATGAGAGCCAAAGTTAAGGTTCTTACAGGGAGAAGTTATGGTTTAAGTAATGAAGAAAGACCAATAAAGTTAAGACGTTACATTATGGGATGGATTAACTATTTTAAGATTGCAGACATAAAATCATTACTTAAAACTGTGGACCAATGGATGCGACGACGAATACGAATGGTTTATTGGAAGCAATGGAAGAAGGTTAGAACTAGACTTAGTCAACTAATTTCTCTTGGTATTGAGAAAAGTAAAGCATGGGAATTCGCCAATACAAGAAAAGGCTATTGGAGAATCTCCAATAGCCCAATCATGAGTCGCTCATTAACAAATGACACTCTAAAGAAACGTAACTACATATTCTTTTCGGATTATTATAACCACGTTAAATTCGTAAACTAATGAAACGCCTTATACCGAACGGTACGTAGGGTGTTGTGAAAGGGGCGAAACATTTTAATTGTTAGCCTCTATTCGATT
>NZ_JAHLEB010000127.1 GCF_018861735.1 Clostridium lacusfryxellense
TGCAATTATTTGATTTGATACATCAATACAATACCTACCATCTTCCATCATCTTAATTATTCCATCAATTTGCCCTCTTGATGTTTTGAGTGATTGAATTGCTTGCAGTTGATCTTTATTCATTTAAACATCTCCTTACTCCCCCCCCTACAGGGGGTGGTATATGTTTATATTATACACCTTAAAGTATATAATATAAACATAATATAATAAGTTATCTTAATTATAATACCTAATTATTATGTGGTTTGATGAAGAAGAGTATACTATTTAACCTCAAGTGTTTTCTTATCCTCATTGGTATTGTCACAACAACTTCCTTTTTTGCTACCACGCATCATCATTGGAATCATGAAGATCATCATTACTGGGCATATAAATGGCAATATCCTCAGAACTACGCTACCTATACTCGGACTAGCCTTTATTATAAGTGGCAAAGAAAACAGAATAGTTATAGGTAAGCCACAACAAATAGCCATATGAAGCATGTGCTTTAGTGGACTATGTTTACCATTGCTTTGCTTACCTTTTTTATCCTCATTATAATTCATATTTAACCCTCCAAGATGCTTTCTATAATTCAGAAAACAATCATACTTTAATTACATTATATGTTACGTATATGAAGACTATATGAAGAACCTAAAGACATAATAATTAATTATTACTATAGATGGCTTAAAAATAATTCTAGAATTAAATATTTATGGCTTTAGTTTATAACTTTAAAATTCAAGCTCAAGACTATGAGATATGTCTAGAGCTTGAATTATGTCTACTGATTATGGATCTATATAATTAAGTGCTCCCTCAGCGATTGCTTTAGCAAGTTTTTCTTGATAATAAGAGTTATTGAGCAACATTTCATCGTTCTTGTTACTGATATATCCTAGTTCTAGCAATACGGTAGTTGCTTTAACATTCCTAAATATTGAAAAAGTTTCTCCTCTTAATCCTCTATCAACGAATCCCACATCTTTAAGAATTTGATTATGGATTAGTTGGGCAACTTCTTTACCTTTTAAACTTTCATTACTATAAAATGTCTCAGTACCTTTGACGTTTTCCTGTTTAAAACTATTGAGATGTATACTTATAAAAAGGTCTGCGTCGCGGTTATTTGATATATCTGCCCGAGCTGCTAAGTCTTGCTTTACATTTGCCGGCCAGGCTACATCGTCACTTTTACGAGTATAAACTACATCAATATTGTTCTCCTTTAAAATAACACCAACCTTCAACGCTATAGCTAAAGTAATATCTTTTTCCATGATTCCTTTTGAACCGATTGAGCCAGGGTCATAACCTCCGTGACCTGCATCTAAAACTAGAATTTTCTTTGGTGATTCTGGGTAACTTATGGTTGTTTTAAGGCTAACTAAATCATTATCTGACTTCTGCTGGGCAAGCAAATCTTTAAATTCAGTTAAATTATAAAATGTAAAAATAATTAAGGTGGCTAAAATTGCATGTAGAAATTTATTTTTATTACGTATCATGGTATTCTCCTAAGTTCATGTAAAATTTTTATGTTAAAAATAATTTACTTAAATTAAATTAACAAAATGTTAAGAAGAAAAAGTGAAGAGTCGAAATATTTATCACAATATATAAATTATGTATTTTTTATTTTACTCTTCTGGCAGTAACATAATCTTTTCTTCCCATTGGTGAGATTTTAATCACATCTCCTGTATGAGGAGCATGTATATAATTATTATCCCCAACGTAGATACCCATGTGATGAGGATTTGCAAAGGTTCCAAAGAACACCAAGTCGCCAGCTTGAAGGTTGTCTCTAGATACTTGTACACCGTCTTTTATTTGATGAAAGGTGGCTCTTCCTACCGATATCCCAAAATGCGCATATACGTATTGTGTAAATCCT
>NZ_JAHLEB010000128.1 GCF_018861735.1 Clostridium lacusfryxellense
GATAGTGTTAACACTATCTTTGCTTTATTTATTTAAAACCCTGCTATTGCAAGGTTTGTAGCTATTTTCAGCACAAAAAACAATGACCCCCTCTGTTTGGTATAATTGTTGTATCCTAACTCAACAAAAATTCCCGAAAGAAGGTGTCATTGTGAGTTCAATTATATCAATGTTAGTTACTTATAATCAAGTATTACTTTCTCAAATTAAACAATTACTTATTTTTATTGCTAAAAATATACCGCTAAAAGTTCCGAAATACGATATGACAAGTCCTAAATATAAAAAACTTACTGTAGATAAATTACCAATTATTAAAACCTTTAAAAAGCTTGATTACAGACAGCTCTTAGATGAGTATAAAACTAATCATGGCAAGGATAAAAAGCCTGTTAATTCTCGTGGTAAACATCCTATATCACCTGATACAATATGCCCCCAATGTGGTGCTCCGCACTCCTATATCTACGATAACGCCGGTGGTCGTGGGCAGCTTTGGTGTAAAGTTTGTGATTTGCATTTCAACAGAAACAAAATTGATTTAAAAAGTGAAAAACTCATTTGCCCATTTTGTGGACATGCCCTAAGTAAAAAGAAGGACCGCAAAAATTTTTATATCCATAAATGCGTTAATAAAAAATGTAGCTTTTATCTTCAATCTCTTGCGAATCTTTCTCTTGAAGATATTAAAGAATATAAGAAAGATAAACACAAATTTAAATTACATTATATTTACAGGGAGTTTACCACAAATTATTTTGACGTTGATTTATCTTCTATGCCAAAAGGTGCTACTAGTCTGAATTTCAGAAATTTTTCACCTCATGTAATGGGCCTTTGTTTAACATATAACGTTAATTTAGGATTATCTACACGCCATACGGCGCGGGCCCTTTGGGATATCCACGGGGTTAAAATCTCCCATGTAATGGTTAGTAGATATGCCGTTACAGCTGGCGCTTTAGTTAAAACCTTTGTGGATAGTTATGACTATAAGCCAACTAACTATCTAGCTGCTGATGAAACATATACTAAAGTTAAAGGAGTACATCAATATGTCTGGATTGTTATGGACGCCATCAAAAAATCTATTCTAGGATATCAAGCGTCTTTTAGCCGTGATACTGGGCCTTGTATTTTAACTATGCGTATGGCATTTGATAAGTTTAAAAAGTTCCCTGGAAAGTCACTTAAATTTGTTGCTGACGGTTATACCGCATATAAACTTGCGCAGCAACAATTTAATCTCAAGGGCTTCGACTTCGATGTAATCCAAGTAATTGGGCTTACTAATGTCGATCCTGTTTCTACTGAGTATCGTTGGCTTAAACAAATAATAGAGCGTCTCAACAGAACATTTAAATTCTCCTATAGAGTTACAAATGGCTTTGGTAGTGAAGAAGGATCAAATACACACTTAACCCTATTCGTAGCTTATTATAATTTTCTTCGACCACACTCCTACGCTTATTGGGAACCATTAAACTCCATCCCCGAGCTTGAAAATATTCCTACTATGCCAGCAAAATGGCAAAAACTAATCGAACTTTCACAACGGCTTATAATAGAAAAACAGGTTGTATAGGTGAATTTTTCTTTTAACATATTTAAATTTCTCTTACCCGGCAGGGTTCCGTAAAAAAGGAGCAATCTGAACAGGTATATTTTTGCTGCCTTTTTTTTACTAACATAGATCAAAATCCTTAAATAACACTATTATTTAGAGATACTCCTACTAATATTTTCTGTAGCTAAATCATTTTCCAGTTTCCAATTTAGAACTTATATCCTAATTTTACCAATAGGTGTTTTTTTCATAGGTTAGTTAACACTATC
>NZ_JAHLEB010000129.1 GCF_018861735.1 Clostridium lacusfryxellense
AGACCAGCTAGTTAAAGTCAACTATTTAATTTAAATTTGTTTAAAGTTATTTAGATTAATTTTTTGCACAACAAAAAAACCGTTTCAAAAGACGAACGATGGTAAAAAAGGTAGGTAATAAAATAAATTAGGCAGCTATAATAGTTTTATTCTCTAAAAACATTTTCTGGTGTAATTTAGGGTCTCTAACTTGGTACTCTTCTTGATTTCTTAAAACAGCAAATAGGTATTTGATAAGTTTGTGCATAACTGCAACTAAAGCTACTTTTGCCTTCTTGCCCTTTAAGTTTTCTTTATAGTATTTAAGTAAAACATGATTAGTGGCTTCTCCATTACGCTTCACCCTAATAGAAGCTAAGGCAGCAGCATATAGAGCTCGTCTACCAAACCTTGTACCACGTTTGGACATTTTAACTCTATCGCCCTTAAACTTACCTGATTCATTAACAGCAGGATCAACTCCGAAGAAAGCGACAAGTTGCTTAGGAGTTATAAATCTATCAATGGCACCAATTTCGGCTAATATTGTTATTGCTGTATTATATCCAATTCCTGGTATAGACATTAGCAACAATATATTTTTACGAAAAGCAAGAGACATTTGATCACTGTTTATGAAGCCTTCAATTTTTGCTAAAAGCGTAGCTATTTCACCATCAATAGCCTCGTAGATAGCTATAGTAGTTGTGATAGAAACTGATAACCATGGTGACGGTATACTAACAAATTGAGCGTTTTCAGCCGATTCTATGAGCTTGGTGTACTTTTTTTCAGCCCAATTAACACCCTTTCTGGAATTAAGCAAAATATCTATAATATCTTGCTTTGGAGCTGAAATAAATTCCTGTGGATTAGGATACTTTTTCAATATATTAATTGAAACTAATCCACAGGTGTTAGAAAATACATTTTGATATCCACTAAAAGTTATGCACAAAGAACTACTAAGTTTCTTTTTAAATACTGACCTAGTATCAATAAGTTTATAGTAATCGCGTACTAGTAACTTTAGAGTTAGAATTTTGATGTCGGAGTCGGATGAAACCTTGATATCTTCAAATTTTCCTAAACTTGCGATAGATAATGCATCATTTCTATCATTTTTCACTTTCCTAATGTCTTTATTTTTGTTACAATTAGTAACAAGAGGATTGATAACGAAGGTTTCGAAATTGTTATCCTTTAGAAAGTGGAAAAGAGTTAGATGATACACGCCTGTGGACTCCATAAAGAACACAGGCTTTGTGGAAAACTCTTCTTCTGCTTTTTTTATTTGCTCAAGAAAGTACTTGAATCCCTCCGCAGTATGGAAGATTTTAAAAGGCTTCCTAGATTTACTGCCGTCAGGCGCAAGGACTGCTACAAAAGAGAATTCAGAAGCAACATCGATGCCTACTACAAGACTATTTAAGTATTTTGACATATATAACATCTCCTTTTGTAAAAGTGAGATAGAGTAGAGATTCCACTTCTATCAATGAGGCTGCAACCTCGTTTGTGACACGGGTAGTTCCAAAATTGGAAACCCAACCAGCTAAAACACAGAAAACTCACTGATGGAATGATACGCTATTTTACGAGTATTGGTAATTACTTACCTCTCAGGGGGATCACATCTATCTTCTCTAATCAGGAGATATTATATCATTGTGGACTAACTGGTTTCCAGTATCCAATATTAGAAATTGACAATAATCAGAATTAAGATAAGAGTAATTAAAATTAATTTATGAGTTGCGAACATTAGTTAAGATATGAGTGATAAGATTCGTAGTTATTATTACTGATTTATTATCAATGCTTACAACTACATTATACGAGGGG
>NZ_JAHLEB010000130.1 GCF_018861735.1 Clostridium lacusfryxellense
CTCCTCGTATAATGTAGTTGTAAGCATTGATAATAAATCAGTCATAATAACTACGAATGTTATCACTAATCTCATATCTAATATTCGCAACTCATAATTTTATTTTATCTTGTCTTAATTTTGATTATTATCAATTACCAATATTGGACACTGGAAACCAGTTAATCCACAATGATATAATATCTCCTGAATAGAGAAGATAGATGTGATTCTCCTGAGAGGTAATTAAATTACCTATACTCGTAAAAAAGCGTATCATTCCATCAGTGAGTTTTCTGTGTTTTAGCTGGTTGGGTTTCCAATATTGGAACTACCCGTGTCACAAACGAGGTTGCAGCCTCATTGATAGAAGTGGAATCTCTACTCTATCTCACTTTTACAAAAGGAGATGTTATATATGTCAAAATACCTAAATCGCCTTGTAGTAGGTATCGATGTTGCTTCCGAATTCTCTTTTGCAGCTTTTCTTGCGCCTGACGGCAGTAAATATCGGAAGCCTTTTAAAATCTTCCATACTGCTGACGGTTTTAAGTACTTTCTTGAGCAAATAAAAAAAGCAGAAGAAGAGTTTTCAACAAAGCCTGTGTTCTTTATGGAGTCCACAGGTGTGTATCATCTAACTCTTTTCCACTTTCTAAAGGATAACAATTTCGAAACCTTTGTTATCAATCCTCTTGTTACTAATTGTAACAAAAATAAAGACATTAGGAAAGTGAAAAATGATAGAAATGATGCGTTATCTATAGCAAATTTAGGAAAATTTGAAGATATCAAGGTTTCATCCGACTCCGACATCAAAATTCTTACTCTAAAGTTACTAGTGCGTGATTATTATAAGCTTATTGATACTAGGTCAGTATTTAAAAAGAAACTTAGTAGTTCTTTGTGCATAACTTTTAATGGATATCAAAATGTGTTTGCTAACACCTGTGGATTAGTTTCAATTAATATATTGAAACAGTATCCTAGTCCACAGGCAATTATCTCAGCGCCAAAGCAAGATATTATGTATATTTTACTTAATTCAAGAAAAGGTGTAAAGTGGGCTGAAACAAAGTACACTAAGCTCATAGAATCGGCTGAAAATGCTGAATTTGTTAGTCTACCCGCGCCATGGCTATCTGTTTCTATTACTACTTCTATATCTATTTACGAAGCCATTGATGCTGAAATAGCTACGCTTTTTAAAAAAATTGATGAATTTATAAACAGTGATCAAATATCACCTACTTTCCGCAAAAATATATTGTTATTAATGTCCATACCAGGCATCGGATACAATACAGCAATAACAATATTAGCTGAAATTGGTGGCATAGATAGATTTATCACTCCTAAGCAGCTTGTAGCTTTCTTCGGTGTTGATCCTGCAGTTAATGAATCGGGTAAGTTCAAGGGCGATAGAGTTAAAATGTCCAAACGTGGTACAAGGTTTGGTAGAAGAGCTCTATATGCCGCTGCATTAGCTTCTATTAGGATTAAACGTAATGGTGAAGCCACTAATGAAGTTTTACTTAAGTACTATAAAGAAAACCTAAAAGGCAAGAAGGCAAAAGTAGCTTTAGTTGCAGTTATGCACAAACTTATCAAATACCTATTTGCTGTTTTAAGAAATCAAGAAGAGTACCAAGTTAGAGATCCAAAAATACACCAGAAAATGTTTTTAGAAAACAATAGCATCAAAGTGGCTTAATTAACTATAATATATTCCTTTTTTTACCATCATTCGTGTTTCGAAATGGTCTATTTGCTGAGCCTAAAATTAATGTAAATAACTAAAATAAATTTAAATTAAATAGTTGACTTTAACTAGCTGGTCTTT
>NZ_JAHLEB010000131.1 GCF_018861735.1 Clostridium lacusfryxellense
TGATATGATACCTCTAAAGTAGACAGTTTAAATATAAAAACTGATACTTTGGAGGTATTTTTAATGTCAAAACCTAAATGTCCTGCTGAACAAAAATTACAAGCTGTCGAAGACTATCTTAATGGTGTAAGAGGTGTTTCGGATATTATGAATGACTTGTCGATAGCTAGCGCAAGAACAATACGGCAATGGATCTCTGTATATCAAATATCCGGTGTATCTGCCTTTGTTCATAAATCAAAGAACAATAGTTATTCGAAAGATTTTAAACAGAAAGTGGTAGAGGAATATATTGACGGAAAGGGGTCGCTTTCTGATATTGCTGCTAAATATAAAATTGCTGGTCACGAGACTTTACGACGTTGGATTTTGTTGTATAATAGCAATATGGAACTCAAAGATTATGCTCCAAAACAGGAGGTTTATATGGCTGAGGCAAGAAGAAAAACAACAATTGAAGAACGAAATAAAATCGTAGTATACTGCATTGAGAACGGACGCAATTATAAAGATACTGCTGAAAAATATGATGTTTCATACAGTCAAGTTTATAGCTGGGTCCGCAAATACGATAATGTTGGTGAAGAAGGACTAACTGATAAACGTGGTCGCCATAAATCCGATGATGAAGTTGATGAATTAGAGAAACTTCGCAGAGAAAACAAACGTTTAAAATATCAGATTGAAGAAAGAGATATGACGGTAGAACTGTTAAAAAAAGTGAAGGAGTTCGAAAGGAGGCGATTCTAGCCAAAGGAAAAATGGAACCTAAATACCTCACTATCCAGTATTTCAAGCAGAAAAATAATTGGAATGTAAGTTGGATGTGTCAGCAATTAAATATTTCTCGAGCGGGCTACTATAAGTGGCTTCAACATGAAAAACCGCAAGAAGAAATGGAAAACGAACAAATTGCTCTATGGATTAAGGAATATGATGAAAAGTTTAAGCATACCCTTGGCTATCGTAGAATTCGTAACTATATCAACCGAGACAAGGATAAGCATTATAGCAAGCGTAGGATTCAACGGATTATGAGGGTACTTGGTATTAAATCAGTTATTCGCAGACAAAGAAAACCGTATCGTCATTCCACCCCGGAAACTACGGCAAAAAATATATTGCACAGAGAATTTGAAGCGACCAAACCAAACGAAAAATGGGGAACGGATGTGACAGAATTCAAAGTTCCAATGAGTAATCGAAAGATATATTTAAGTGCCATTTTGGATTTTTATGATAAATCGGTGGTGTCATATGTTTTAAGCAACCGCAATGATAATAAACTTGTTTTTGATACTTATGATCTGGCTCTTAAGAAAAATGTTGATGCTACACCATTGTTTCATTCTGACAGGGGTTATCAATATACAAGCAGAGTTTTTCAGAATAAGCTAAAAAAACAGGGAATGACACAATCAATGTCCCGCGTTAGTTGCTGTATTGACAATGGTCCAACTGAAGGCTTATGGGGAATTATCAAATCGGAAATGTACTATATCACTGCCTTTAGCAATGAAGAAGAACTACGCCATGCAATAGAAGAATATATAGATTATTATAATAACGGAAGATATCAAGAGCGTTTCAATAATTTATCGCCGACGGAAGTAAGGTATGCTGCTTTGCAGTCTGATCAACCTATGCAGTATCCTATTCCTGAAAATAAACGTATACACGCTTATAAGACAGAATTAGAAGCAAAGAAGAACAAACACACTGCATAAGAAATGCGACCAACAATTTGATCGCATCATCTTATACATTTTTAATTATTTTACGTGTCTACTTGACAGGTGTCGGTTCA
>NZ_JAHLEB010000132.1 GCF_018861735.1 Clostridium lacusfryxellense
GCATGCCCAAAAATAATAGTTGTAAAAGAAAAAGGCCAATTAAAAGCATACATACTTTCAATTGGCTATAATTCTATTTGTCACAAGATGGTTAACTTAATGACATTGCCCTACATACTTGTTTTTTTTATATTGGAGCAATGAAAATTTAATAAAAAACAATGGCAAAGTTGCAAGCAGCATATTCCAAACCAACATAACATAAAAAAAGCTAAGTTCATAAGTTAGCATTAATAAACAGATTCCCATGTATACAGTCATAAAAAACAACAACCCACTGTATTTTTTAAAAATTAAATTCATATCAAAATCAGCACCCCATCCTCTAAATCTTTTATTAAATCTTTTATTATTTCTTTTAACGTGCTACTGACATATATCTATTATATAAATTTGAACATTCCTTAATGCAATCCAAATATAAATTTCTTATTCCTTCATTAGGACATAATTTTATATAACTTTCGTTATTCAATATTGATATAATTGGTATCATTTCATAATAATATTTATAATCGCTTTTTTTAGTTAAAAGGGTTTTATATTTTTCTAATATTATTATATAATTATTATCAATTAAACGATATTCGCATTTAGATAATTCTAAATTATAAAATGTACTAACTTCACTTGAAAAATTATCACCGAAATTATTTTCATTATTTACAAAAAAAGCTCCACTTGCTGGTGAGTAGTAATGATATTCATTTTTATAAATTCTTTTATTAATACGTAACATATGCCAGCTCATAACTTCTCTATATCGAGTTCCTAATACCTTTGACATGCTAGAAATCATCTTTTGATTAGGATTTAATACATTATTAAAGATCTCTGTATTTGTTTTTCTTTCAACAATAGTGGTAATAGAACACCAACATATATAGTTATTATCCAAGCGTCCTACAATACAACATTCCTGTTTTGGGCTAATATATATTTCAAAAGAAATGTCTTTTTCATCTATCTTATAATTTAGTATTACATTATTATTTGGGTTAATCATATTATATTTTTCCATATTATTTATTACATCCTTTCCACTCCACTAACTTATATATTATATAAAATACTATTTGATTATTACTATTATTAAATTATCACCCATACTTACCAACTATACAAATTTGTACCAATTATATCATAAATATTATATAATTTTCATAATTATAAAAAGCCCTAATCGATAGAATTTATATTCTTAATCGACTAGGGCTAGTCTTTCCTGTTTACTTTTCATCATAAATAAAATCTTTTATAATATCCAGCAATTTTCCCTTATCTAGGCTTTCAATGTTATTTATTGCCTTAATGTCCTTAATCAATTTTCTTCTTAGATTTTCATCAGCCTTATATTCTTTATAGGCTTTATCAGGTCTATAAATTTTTTCAGCTTTATAATTTTTAAAATTTTTATGAGCTTCATCAGGTTTTTCATTTATATAAAATTCCTCTCCACTTTCAACTATTCTAGAGTTGTAGCCCTTAGAATTTAATAACTGTTGAAAGCTCTCCTGCGCTTCTTGATCGCCGTGAACAAGCAGAATTTCCTTTGGTTTTTCCATAAGGCCTTCTATCCAATTGAATAATCCATTTCTATCAGCATGTCCAGATAATCCCTCTAGGCTATAAATATGAGCTTTAATAGCAATCGGTTCGCCAAATATCTTAACTATCTTTGCTCCCCCTACTATGCTTTTTCCCAAGGTTCCTTCTGCTTGATATCCTACAAAAACAATTGATGATTCTTCTCTCCACAAATTGTACTTAAGATGATGTTTTATTCTACC
>NZ_JAHLEB010000133.1 GCF_018861735.1 Clostridium lacusfryxellense
TAGGGGCTTGTGAAATGCTAAAATAAAAATTGTGGATAACTTTTGGGAAAACCTCCAAAAAGTGCAAAAAAAAGAGTACTCAAAGAACCCTTGAAAAAATGTAATGCGGAGCATGATGGAAAATATATTTATGTGGATATGTTAATTAAACTGCGATTTTAAGAAGTTTAGTTATTCCTCTAATATACTCTGGTTTATTTATAGCATAAGCTAATATAACATTTATTAGTTTAGAAATACCCGTTAGGAATAGATCAGCACGCATAGTTGAGGTGCTCAAACTTCTTGGTGATTCAATGCATGGGTTAGATTTTAAGGATGAAAGAGATCGTTCAATACACGCACGATTAGGATATTCATCGTCCCATTCTTGAGAGTTTCTTTGAACACCAGGGTAAAGTCTAAAATCTTTATCTGGATACACATAAGTCATCCGACCACTTTTTTTGTCAGTACAGGGTTCTTCACAAGTATGATAGCATTTACCTTTTTTATCCCTATGGGATTTGGGGCAAGTGAATTTAAATCTTAAGCTTCTATTTTTACCTTTACAAGGTCCTTCCGCTTTAAAAAGTGTTTCATCTAAGGGACATAATGGGATACCTTGAACATTATATTTAAGATCACCTATTTTACTAGTACCTTGATTACGAGGATTTAAAGGTACAAAGACTTTTTCAAAGCCACATTGTTGAAGAAAACCAAAATTATCATAACTATCAAATTCAGAATCACCTAAAAAGTATTTGAATTTAAAGTTTGAGGTTTTCTTCAATGTTTCTAAGAATGGCTTAATTACTGGTTTTAAAGAAGCATTATCATAACAATACTTTTGGTCCTCAGGAGTTTCAAACTCTTTATCAATATTCTTATAGAAATATTTATCAAAGAATTTTAAATTTAGAGGAATGCCCCACCCATTAGTAATGAGACCAAATTTATAGAAATAACCAAAGTGTCCATTTACAAAATCTAGCTTAATACTGTTATTTGCATGGGCGAATTTAGGCATATTCTTATATGCGGCAGCATAAGGGTTAAGTTGTTTGTTCTTTGTAGCTTTAGCATAAGATTTCATCCTATTCACTTCCGAAACAAGAGTTTTGGGATTATTCTCTTTAACCCTTGGTTTTAAACCAGAAGTATCATATATAAGTTCAGAATTAAGGTTTTTAGAAGGTGAATCATCTGGAAGAGATTCGTTAATCTCATCGCAAATATCAATGGTTTGTGGGATCATATTATTAAATAAATTAGCAATATCACCTTCAAAATCAGTTTTAAATCTACTGAAAAAAGAGTCATCAGGAATATCATCGTAGAAGCAACAAAATTCTCTTATTTCAGTAGAAAATACAAGAAAAAGACTTAATAAAACAGTAGTTGGAATATGAAACACTTGCATTAAAATCAATGAAGATAACACGGATGTAAGTTCATATTTCCTATCTCTACCTAGGTTGGCATAATACTTTTGGGTAAAAGACTGAGGAATGAAAGATTCAATATCAAAGTTGTCACCAAGTAGTTTGATAAAACCTACCGGTTGCTTTTTCGTAAGGCCGTTAAGTTCAGCTATCTGATCAAAAATATTAAGTTGCTTAAGTTTATTAATACAAAACATGTTATTAGCCTCCTCTGTGGATAATATTTTGTGTCGTTACATTTATTCTCTCACAGTGGAGGAAAATATAAAAGCCTAACGGCTTAAAAGTTAGGCAATTCAATGATTGCAGAATTGTGCAATCGGCTA
>NZ_JAHLEB010000134.1 GCF_018861735.1 Clostridium lacusfryxellense
ATTTATTTAATTCATATAAAATCTCCTGAGTCCTTCCCACTGCAAATGAGGGTATAATAACATTTCCTCCTCTTGCAAAGGTCTCCTTAATTATTCTTAATAACTCCTTTAGATCCTCATTAATTTCAGGATGAACCCTATTGCCATATGTGGTCTCTATTATCAAGTAATCAGTATGCTTAATGATGGTTGGATCTTTTATAATTGACTTATTTATATTACCCAAATCACCACTGTACAAAAGTTTTACTTCCTCTTGATTTTTTTCTGTCATATATAATTCAATAATAGCAGAACCCAAAAGATGCCCTGCATCTCTAAATCTAATTTTTAAGCCTTCAAAAACCTCTATCATCTCATCATATTGAAATGCTCTAAAAAGATTAAGGGAAAGCTCAGCCAATTTAGTTGTATAAAGTGGTTCTAGAGCTTTTAATCCCTGCCTTGTTCTTTTTCTATTTTTCCACTCAATCTCAGATTCATGAATGTGTCCACTGTCTGGAAGCATAATACTACATAAATCCTTTGTTGCCTGAGTGGATAAAATATCTCCCTTAAACCCCATCTTATAAAGTAGAGGTATTCTTCCACAATGATCTATATGGGCATGTGATAAAATCACATAATCTACCTCTTTAGGATTAAAATCAAACTCCTCATTTGAAAATACCTTTTCACCCTTTCCCTGATATAAACCACAATCGAGCAAAACAGTCTTTCCGTTTATGTGTAAAATGTGACATGAACCTGTAACAGTTTTTGCTGCTCCATAGAATTGAATTTTCATAATAGTCCTCCTCATCATCATGTGGATAAGAGTGTTCTAACATTACGCTAAATTCTGTCAAAAGCTTTCAAAATATGGTAAGTTGTATAATGAAATGACCGAAGGGTAACAAAAAAATAAAGACTCAAGAGAAATACTCTAGTATAATGTTAAGTGACAAAACCAACATATACGGGAGGATTTCACATGAGTCAATTAAATTTTATCACACAGAGCAGAAAAGGTAAACACCTAACATACGAGGAACGCATAAAGTTAGAAGCTCTACTCAAAATGGGACTTAGTTCAGGTTGTATTGTGGAGCAATTAGGTGGGCGTTCAGAACGTACAATACGACGTGAAATTGCTAAAGGAAGGGTAGAACTATTAAATAGTGACTTAACCACTCGAATGGAATATAGTGCCGAAGTTGGGCAGTCAGAACATGACACACAAGCTACAGCTAAAGGTCCTTCATTGAAAATAGGAAAAGATCATAAATTGGTGAAGTACCTAGAAAAAGCCATTGGTATAGATAGCGAATCTCCGTATGCAGCGATACAAAACATCACAAATAAAAATCTACAATTTGAAACAACTATTTGCTTCAAAACTGTGTATAACTATTTGGATAATAATTTATTTTTAAATATAAGTAACAAAGATTTGCCCGTTAAAAAGAATGCTAAAAAGAGAAACTATAAAAAAATAAGGCCAGCATATAATAATACCAAAGGAACAAGCATATCAGAAAGACCTGCAGCGGTAGCAGCACGTGATGAAATAGGCCACTGGGAAATGGACACCGTAGTAGGTAAACAGGGTACAAAGACTGTCTTAATGGTGTTAAGCGAAAGAGTGTTAAACGTCAAATTATACCTAATTGAAAAGGCGTTTTATTTCTATTACTAGTAACTGATTTACGTCAGATTACCACTATAAATTCACTTTATCAATAAGAAAACATCA
>NZ_JAHLEB010000135.1 GCF_018861735.1 Clostridium lacusfryxellense
ATGAACTGCCCCCCGTCAAGTAGACAGTGGAAATAATTAAAGATTTCAAGTAAGGCGTCTATCATTTGATAGGCGCTTTGTTTATGATGCATTGCCTAATAGATATCGCTGATATTCTATTGGTGTCATGCACTTTAAACGTTTTTGATAACGTCTATTATTATAATATTCTATATAGTTCTCAGTAGCTTTCTTTAAGCTTTCATAGTCTTCAAATTTATGAAGATAATACATCTCCGTTTTTAATATTCCCCAAAAACCTTCCATTGGTCCATTATCAATGCAACGCCCGACCCTTGACATGCTCTGTGTCATTCCAGCTTTATTTAGTTTCTCTTTAAATATTTTTGAAGTATACTGGAAACCTCGGTCACTATGAAATATTGGTTTAGCATCAGGAAATACTTTAACAGCAAGATCAAAGGTTTCATAAACCAATTGATTATTATTAGAATGAGCAATGACATATGAAACAATACTTCTATCACCTAAATCAAATATTGCACTTAGATAAGCCTTTTGGCTACTTCTCCCATATTTAAACTCGGTTACATCTGTAAGCCATTTTTCATTGATTTGTTCTGCTTTGAAATTTCTATGCAAAATATTTTCTGCAGTAACTTCAGGAGTTGACTTAATATAATTATATCTTTTCTTTCTGCATACGGATTTTAATCCTATTATCTGCATAAGACGATAAATTCGTTTATAATTAACTGTTTTATTATATTCCCTGCGGATCTTAATTGTCATCTGGCGATAGCCTAATATACCGTCATTTTCCTCGTATAACTCGCAAATAAGCTTTAATAATTTTTCGTTTTCCAATTCTCGATTGCTTTTTTCTCTGTGTAGCCATTTATAATATGCAGAATGGCTAACGCAGCCTATTATGCACAACTCAGTTATAGGAAATTTATCTTTGTTAGATAATTCTTGGATTGCAAGATAAGTATCTTCGTATCTAACTTCACTTAATACCGCCTTCTTTCTATCTCTTGGATTTTTTTTATAAGAGCATTCTCCATCCGTAATCTTCTATTTTGTGCTTCTAAAAGCTTGTATTGAGCTTTTAACTTTTCAGATTCTGTCATTAACTCTTCATCCTTTGGCTTTCCACGTCGGTCCACAAGCCCTTCGATACCAAACTGTTCATACTTCTTCATCCAGGAATAAATCTGCGGATAAGATACCTCATATTTTTGAACAGTTTTATTATAATCGTTATTGTTTTCAATACAGTATTTTATGATATCAATGCGTTCATTATAAGAAGTTTTGCGTCCTTTGGTCATGATATTTTCCCCTCCTGATCCAGAAGATTTTATATTTTCATGACCATTATACTTCTTTATCCATTTGCATAAAACTGTATTTGAAGAAATATGATACTTAATGCATAAATCATTCAGTGAGCCAAGTCCATCAAGGTATTCCCTTACAATATTAATCTTGGTTTCAGCAACATAAGGTGTATTCTTAGAAGAATGCTTTAATCCAGCTTCACCTTCTGATTTATATCGTATTACCCATTTTCGAAAAGAACTCTTATGCACTTGAAGTTTATTGCATAAACTTAACACACTGGCTTTTCCATTTAAATAGGATGTTACAGCCTTAATTTTTTGTTGATCTGAGATAATTGATTTTCTTCCCATAAAAAATAGCCCTCCTTATAGCAAACAGTTTTATTATTTAACTGTCTACCATAAGGGGAGCATATCA
>NZ_JAHLEB010000136.1 GCF_018861735.1 Clostridium lacusfryxellense
TAGTTAATTGCATAACCTTGTAGTCAAGTTACTTCAAGGCTTTACAATTATATATTTACAGGAATTCCCCCAACTTTTGTCGAATTTATATTTATGAGAACAAATTCATCGAAGGGAGATAATTCCATGCAATCAAATTTAAAACAGTTATCTCTTGCTGATATTTATACAGATATTGATGAGTATTTTCAGCAAGATAAACCAAAGTTAATAAAACTTTTTGACCAATATATTGATTTATCTGAGTTAATTCCTCAAAGCTTCATTAATCACTATTATGCATCAACTGGTCACCCTAGAGATTACAAATTGTCATCAATGTTGACAGCCTTAATTATCAAAATGATACTTTCGATCGCAGATATCTCTTTATTAATCAACATACTTAATCTTTCTTCTGAACTTAAAACTTTATGTGGTTTTACCAGAGTACCTAATGCCTCTCAATTTTCGAGGCTAAAAATTGAATTTGAGAGTGACTTCCTTAAGTTTTTTAATAATCTCGTTGATCTTACAGAACCTATTTGTAAACTACTAAGCCCTGAACTTGCAGCTATTCTTGTAGCTGATACTACAGGTATTGAGGGTTATGTTAAAGAAAATAACCCTAAAGCCTTTGACTCAGTTATGAGAAATACTAAAAAGTTTTCTAAAAGCATTCCTAATTTCAATGCTCACAGCTATGCTTGTTCTCAGATGCCTAAGGAATCTGTTGCTAATACGGATATCAAATTGTCTTATATCAATGGGCACTATTGTTACTCAATGAAAGCTGCCTTCGTCACAAATGGTCTTGGCATCATAAGGCATATTGATTTTTATAATAGTGATAATACTATTGATATTGCTGACGCCCTATCGGGCACTGAACATAAAGATGACTATGATTCTAAGAGCCTTATACCTGTACTTAATAACTTTTACAGTTATCATCCCGATTTTAATTATATATATTTTCTAGGTGATGCTGGTTTTGATGCCCTTGAAAATTACAAGTATCTCTATGAAGATCATGATATTATCCCCATAATCCCGCTAAATCCCAGGGGATCTAAAGATATAGGTAAACCTAAAATTAATGAAAATGGTATTCCAACCTGTCCAAGTGATGATTCATTACCCATGATATTTGATGGTACGTCAAAAGAAAAAGGAAGATCACTAAGACTAAAATGGCTTTGTCCAAAATCTAAGAAGAAAACTATAAAAGGTAAAACAACTTATATTCTATCTTGCGAAAGTCCGTGTACTACATCATCTTGTGGTAGAATGCATCATACTAATGTTAATGATAATTACAGATTAAATACAGTTATACCAAGAGGTTCAGATAAATGGATTGAACTTTATAAAAAAAGAACAATAATAGAAAGAACAAATTTCATGGTAAAATTTCCTATGGGCGTTGGATATACAAAGTTAAGAAATACTATTTCTCTTAAAGTTGAAGTAATCCTCGCTGCAATAACACAGCAAATTGTTATTTTGATTGCTGATAAACTTAATAAAAAGTCTCATTTCTTATCCATAAAATCTTTAATAGCATAGTGATTTTTTTATAATAAGATTAGTTCTTATTAAGTTCGCTATAAATTAGGATAAGCTTCATCAATTATTTAACTAATTTTCTTAAATAGTTCCGCAATCAGCTA
>NZ_JAHLEB010000137.1 GCF_018861735.1 Clostridium lacusfryxellense
ATAATTAATCTGAGACAACTGTTAAGTTGTTACTCAAGCTCATTACATACTTTTAGTCTTACGACTAAATTTTACTTTATACTAAAGTAATTGACTGGTTTAACAAAATATTATTTTGCTAAGTTTACCTATTTCTCTGTTCAATTTTCAAAGACCAACTTAATTTGTCATCATGTGACGACTTCTACAAGTTTACTAGGTATTTCTTGTTTTGTCAACACTTTTATATATAAATGAGGTTTTTATTTTTACTTTTAAATTTGATTGTTTAAGTTCAAATGCTTTTAAATTTTTTTTAGTAACAACTCTAACGTTTAAATATCCATTAATGTATTATATAGGTATATTATTCTTTAGATTTATACTAATATTTATAATTTATTTATAAAAAAAATAAAAAACAACACCAAAAATGATGTTGTTTTCTCTGATATAATAACAGTATTAAACTGTGAATTATATATTTATTTTATTTCTATGGCATATTTATTTTTCAATTCATCTACAGAACTTATATATTTCTCATTTTGTTTTTGGTGTGAAATATTTTCCATAATTGTATTCTTAGATTCCTCCAAAGATTTCATCTCTTGTGAACTTATCTCATCTAATTGTATTAAATGATATCCAAATTGAGTTTTAACAGGTTCACTTACTTCACCAACTTTTAATTTGAAAGCTGCTTCTTCAAATTCAGGTACCATCTTACCTCTAGTGAAACTACCTAAACTTCCCCCTTGCGCTGCTGACGGACATTTAGAGTATTTTTGAGCGGCCTCTTCAAAAGGCATTCCATTAGTTATTTCTGCATTAATTTTTTGAATTTCTTCTAAAGTATCTACCAATATATGTTTAGCTGAAGCAGTCTCCTCACTCTTAAACATTTGGCTGTTATCTTCATAGTACTTTTGAATTTCTTCCTGTGTTATATCTATTTCAGACATTATGTTTTTTATACCTATTTGTATTAAAACATCTTTTTGTATTAACTTCATTTGTTCTATATAATCTGGATCCTTCTCCATATCACTATCAATTGCATAATTATATATTAATTCAAAATTTATCATTTGATCTAAAAATTGTTTTTTTCCTTCTTCTGTCTTATAATGTTCTTGTGTTTCCTGTGGAAACCTTAATAATGATCTATTTATATCATTTTGAGTTATTTCATTTCCATTTACTATAGCTAAAACTTTCTTCTCCATAATTACTCTCCTTTAAATTTATTATAATTGTACATTTTTATTATTATATACTATAAAATTAGTAAATAACAAAATCAATAAAGTGTTATTTATCTAAATATAGATAACTTTCTCATTTGATTTAATTTCATCATAATATTCTAATTAAAAAATTCTGAAGTTATATTAAATTTAAAAAATAAAAAAAGCACTTCATAAATAAGTGCTTTTTTTGGTGGCTTACCGGGGAATCGAACCCCGGACACCATGATTAAAAGTCATGTGCTCTACCAACTGAGCTAGTAAACCATGTTTACCTGGCGACAACCTACTCTTCCACAAGGTCACCCCTGCAGTACCATCGGCGCATTGAAGCTTAACCTTCGTGTTCGGTATGGGAACGGGTGTTACCTTCATGCCATA
>NZ_JAHLEB010000138.1 GCF_018861735.1 Clostridium lacusfryxellense
TTGGCAATAATTGAGATAAGTGATTATCAAAGATTGTAAGGAGGAGTATTTTTATGTCAAACATATCAAAAGAAATTTTAAGAGATTATATCAACGAGCAAAAGTTTACAAGTCCAACCGAGGTTTTAACTGCTATGAAGAGTATGTTTAAAGACATTCTTCAGGAAACATTAGAAGCAGAAATGGATTCACAACTTGGATATGACAAGTATGATATATCTGAAAAACGAACTCTAAACAGTAGAAATGGTTACTCTAAAAAGACTGTGAAGTCCGAACTTGGCGCAGTAGAACTCAATATACCCCGTGATAGAAATGGTGAATTTGAGTCTAAAATCTTGCCTAAATATCAAAGAAATATCACCGGTATTGAGGAGAAGATAATGGCTCTTTATGCAGCTGGGATGACTACAAGAGACATATCAGAGCAAGTAAAGAATCTATATGATGTTGAGTTATCTGCTGAAATGGTTTCTAATATAACAAACAGGATTATGCCTCTTGTTACCGAATGGCAAAATAGACCACTTGAAAAAACATATTCTTTTGTTTTTATGGACGCTATACACTATAAAGTTCGTGACGATAAGCATATTATAATTAAAGCAGCTTACGTTGTGCTAGGTGTAAATATGGATGGTGAAAAAGAAGTACTTGGCATATGGATAGGTGCAAATGAAAGCAGTAAGTTTTGGCTCTCCGTGCTTAACGACCTTAGAAACAGAGGCCTTAAGAACGTTTTGGTATTCTGTGTCGATGGCCTAAGTGGATTTAAGGAAGCAATAGGTGCGGTATATCCTTTTGCAAAGATACAACGTTGCATAATTCATCAATTAAGAGCGAGTATGAAGTATATACCACATAAAGATAAGAAGGCATTTGCAAAGGATTTGAAAGCCGTTTATGGAGCCGTAAATGAGGATCTTGCACTAGAAAATTTAAATATTGCTAAAGAAAAATGGGGTAGTAAATATCCAAATGCAATAAAAAGTTGGGAAGATAATTGGGATAATCTTATAACTTTCTTTATATTCCCAGATTATATTCGTAGAATTATTTATACTACAAATGCTATAGAAAGCCTCAACAGTCAATTTAGAAAAGTTACTAAGACAAAGCTTATATTTCCCAACGATGAGAGTCTTATGAAGATGCTATATTTGGCAACTGAAAAGGTAAGTAAGAAATGGAATAGAATATATCCAAACTGGGATCTTGTTATTTGCCAACTCAACATACTGTTTAGTGAAATCTTAAATGAAGGAGCGTAGCTTTGGGACTCCGCCCCTGAACCCCTAAGATCAATCGCTTTATTTATCCTGCTAAATAAGTAAAACGGACCACCCAGAGGTCGCCCGTTCATGTATAATCCACTAATATCTGGTCAAATTATTTATCAGAACACTAGTAATCTACTAGTTAGAAAGTATATTGATAATAAAAAATGGGAATAATATACTAAGAAGTAATGATAAAGTAACAACTTTTATCTACTTTAATGACATATTTTTAAAATTAAATAGTCCAATTATTTTGCTTAAAGAAAGAGAATACACAAAATAATTTACACCCTC
>NZ_JAHLEB010000139.1 GCF_018861735.1 Clostridium lacusfryxellense
CCTGGAAGAACACCAGGTTGATAGGTTAGAGGTGTAAGCATGGTAACATGTTCAGCTGACTAATACTAATAAGTCGAGGGCTTGACCAAGATAATTTAAAAAAAAGCGAAGTCTTTGTAAGAAGACTAACTCACTGTGCAATTTTCAGAGAATATTTATATTCTCATCTAGTGATTATGGCATGAAGGTAACACCCGTTCCCATACCGAACACGAAGGTTAAGCTTCAATGCGCCGATGGTACTGCAGGGGTGACCTTGTGGAAGAGTAGGTTGTCGCTAGGTAATGTTCCGCGATAGCTCAACGGTGGAGCACTCGGCTGTTAACCGATAGGTTGAAGGTTCAAATCCTTTTCGCGGAGCCATTTTTTAAAAATAGAATAACATATTGGTGGATATTAATAGATCTGGTAATTATGGCATGAAGGTAACACCCGTTCCCATACCGAACACGAAGGTTAAGCTTCAATGCGCCGATGGTACTGCAGGGGTGACCTTGTGGAAGAGTAGGTTGTTGCCAGGTAATATGGATCTTTAGCTCAGCTGGTTAGAGCTACCGGCTCATAACCGGTCGGTCCGGGGTTCGAGTCCCTGAAGGTCCACCATATGTGGGGATATAGCTCAGCTGGGAGAGCACCTGCCTTGCACGCAGGGGGTCAAGGGTTCGATTCCCTTTATCTCCACCAAAAAACAGTCCAATAAGGACTGTTTTTTTATTTTCGAATAATGATTATTAATTTAGATAAACTAAGTGAAACATTAATTTTTTAGATATAGCATTGAAGACTTCATTGGGGAGACTTAAACTCCTAACCGAAGTCTTTTTTTGATGTCCAAGCGCCACTAGTAAACAAAGTATTATCCATTTTTATAAATTCATATGAAGATAAACTCTCTTTCGTGTATGGATTTATGTTCTTACATTATTCTAAATACCTTTATCATAAGCCTTAACAGATAAAATACACTGTTTGCTTATAATTGATGCAAACGCTAAGGTGAAATAAAATTAAATGTGGTATTAAATTAATTTGGATTAAATCTAGGAAATAGGGTTATATTGAAAACATGAATTAGAATGCAAAAAAATCGCATATTATAGATCTTATAAATGAATAAAATCCTTAAATACAGTTATACGATTATATACTTAACCATGTGTGTCAATATAATAAAAATAAAGGATTATAAAGCAATACGTAGGATATAAGGAATAATAATGGTATACAATGAATATGATAAATATGTAGTCTTATTCTTATGATAGAATATTCCTTGTCGCAACGAACGTAGAACGATGAAGCGAAAGATTGATTAGTTAACATTTTATATGTTTTAAATATAACTTAAATAAGAATTAAATTATATTAAAAAAAATGTTGACAAAATAAGAATTATATAGTAATATTGTAGAAGTCGTCACTTGACGATAACAGAGCAAATTGGTCTTTGAAAATTAAACAGAGAAATAGGTAAACTTAGCAAAATAATATTTTGTTAAACCAGTCAATTACTTTAGTATAAAGTAAAATTTAGTCGTAAGACTAAA
>NZ_JAHLEB010000140.1 GCF_018861735.1 Clostridium lacusfryxellense
CTTTCATTTTTTTCTTAGTCTTTTTTCTTTGGTCTTTCTTTTTCTCTTTATGCTCTTTATTTTTTTCTTTTTCTTGGTCTTTTCTTTTTCTCTTTTGCTCTTTATTTTTTTGCTTACCCATTTTACCCTTTCATTAATATTATCTTTCTTTTGTATGCTTTTGATTCTGGTAGCATTCTCATTAAAAAAAAATTCAACGCGTTGACTTTTTTTTTATTATATTGACTCCGTCGATATTGATAATGCACCAGAAAGCCTACTCCCCACCGAAACGTAGTTTCGTAAAATATTTTATAAATCCTTTGATACTAGTATACCGATTGCATTATGCAATATTTTATGGTAACATGAATATGAAACGCAATGTGTAAGCCGTATTTCATTTTTATATTACACTAAACTACCAAATAATACAATAGTTTTTACCTAAATCATGCTAAAGTTTTTTTGGGACGAAAAAAAAACGCCTTAGCATAGCTTTAGCATTTCAATTTTATCTTTCATTTCAAAGTGATTTTTAACTTCTTTAAATCCTCGGTAAGAATGTTGTTTTACTTTATTCAAATACTAATTTAAAATGTGTTATAATATTTAAAGGTGGTGAACTAAATGGAAGAAATTAAAAAAATGCTTATCCAATTGATGGAAGGTCAAGAAGCAATTAAAATAGAGATTGGGAGTATGAAAAATGATATCGGCGGTATGAAAAATGATATTAAAAAAATAGATTTCAAAATAGAGAAACTAGATAAAAAAGTAGATTTTTCACTAGAAGGTCATAAAACTAATACTGAACAATTGAACAGAATAGAAAATGAAGTTTCAAAACAACAAGAATTTATTTTAAAAAAAGTCAAATAATTTTAATAAAAAAAGCAGCCCTTTGAGGTTGCTTTTTTTATTCTTAAATGTAACCATTATAAAAAATGTTGAACTAATCCGCTATGAAAATGTATTAGTTCATGCCCATCTATAATAAATTAAAATAAATCGCTTAAAAGGAATAGCCGGAAAAACTGTTGTAAACTTGTGGGAAAGTTGAGGAACGAAAGTTATCCATGAGTTTTCAATAGTTTTGAGGAAGATCAAAGGGGAAAGGACTTTTTAAAAACTATCTGGATAACAATAATCACTTTGTTTCATATTAATTTATACTTTTATTGCTACGGATAATTTTTAAAACATCTTCTTCTGTTAATATTCCTTTAAGGTAATCTTCTAAAATTTTAGTTTCATTTTCTGTAAGGATCATTCCTTCCATTTCAACAGTAGCCTTTGCATTGGCTAAACTTTGTCTGTCCTCTTTAGATAATTCTTTAGTCAATATTAAATTCCTCCTTATCGGGGTATGAAGAACATAGCTGTCACCAGAAGCAATAGGAAAGTTCCGAATTTCATTTTGAAACTTGAACTTAGGTGTATTTAGAGCCTTTTGTTGAGTGTTTTAGATTGAT
>NZ_JAHLEB010000141.1 GCF_018861735.1 Clostridium lacusfryxellense
ATATATAAAATAGCATTAAAAAATGTATTCCAGTAAGTCACTGCGAAGAACAGTCCAAAAGTAGCCATTGCAGGCAATGATAATGGTAATATTACTCTAGAAAAAACTTGAACATCATTACACCCATCAATAATAGCTGCCTCTTCTAGACTTTCTGGAATACTGTCAAAGAAACTTTTAAGTAAAAGTAAGTTCCATCCACTGCTTAATGCTGGAATGATTAAAGACCAAACAGAATTCATTAAGCCAAGTTGCCTAACCACCATATAATTAGGAATCATTCCTGCATTAAAAATAGTAGTAAAAACTACAGCAATCAATAATACTTTTCTTCCCATTAATCGTTTTCTAGATAACGCGTAAGCCAATGCAGAAGTTACTAATAAACTAAGTGCCGTTCCAACTGTAGCAAGAAAAGTTGATACTCCTATAGCTCTTGAGAATAGTGGAGTTGCTAATAGATATTTATAATTCTCAAAAGTAATCCCTTTAGGAAACAATAACAAATTAGTTTTTAAGTACTGTACTGGATCGGTAATTGATACGATAAATACATAATATATCGGGAAAAAGGTAATCAATGCTAATACAAGCAAAAACAAATGATTTGAAAAATCAAATACTTTAGACATAGTGCCTCTTTTAATTTTATTTTCCACCTGTTAATACACCCCTTCCTCACCTAACATTTTAGCAACTTTATTAGCAATAACAACTAATAAAAACCCTATTGCAGATTTAAATAACCCTACAGCAGTTGCATAACTGAACTGTGCGTTTCTTACACCATTTCTATAAACATAAGTGTCAAATACATCCGCAACACCAGCTACAGTTGCATTAGTCATAAGATATACCTGTTCAAAACCGGTATCCATAGCGTGACCAATCCTTAAAATAAGTAAAATAACAATTACAGTTTTTATTGCAGATAATGTGATATGCCAAATTTGTTTTAATCGATTTGCACCGTCCATCATAGCCGCTTCATAAAGACTCGGGTCAATGGCGGTTATTGAAGCAAGAAAAAGAATAGTTCCCCACCCACATTCCTTCCATATATTTTGTGCTGTTAACATTAGCCAAAATATTTTTGGGTTTGATAAGAATGATATCTTTTCTCCGCCAAACATAGTTATAATTTGATTTACAACTCCAGAGGTTTGTCCAAGCATAATATAACTAATGCCTGCTATTATAACCCAAGATAAAAAGTGTGGAAAATAAATTGCAGTCTGTATTATAGACTTATACTTTTTGCCCTTAATTTCATTTAATAATATAGCTATTATAATAGGAACTGGGAAAAATAGAGCTATATTTAAAAAACTAATAGCCAAGGTATTTCTTAGCAACAAACCAAACTCTGCATGAGTAAATAGCCTTATAAAATGCTCAAAGCCTACCCATGGACTTTTTAGTATTCCCAAAAA
>NZ_JAHLEB010000142.1 GCF_018861735.1 Clostridium lacusfryxellense
AAAAAAAATGTGGCGAAGCCCCTTAATTACAAGAATTTTTAAGGAGGCTCACTCATGAATGAATATGCAGATTTAATAAAGGGAAAATTGGACACTGTGTTAGCTGAAATGCATGAAAACTTGAGGCTGTTTGTTAACGACCCAGAGAAGGATTTTACTAGAAAACGAAAACTGAATTTCAAAGATATGCTGAATATTTTACTTTCTATGGGAGGTAATAGTCTGAAACTTGAACTCATGAAATATTTTTCATATGATACTGAGACGGCCACTTGCTCAGCTTTTGTACAGCAGCGTAAAAAGATCTCTCCTGAAGCACTTGAGCTGCTTTTTCATAGTTTCACATCATCGGCAGTTAATCCTAATTATTATGATGGTTATCGAATGTTAGCTGTTGATGGTTCAGATTTATGTGTTACACACAACCCAAAAGATGAAGAAAATCATTTTCATGCTACTGAGAATGCGAAAGGCTTCAATCTTCTGCACTTAAATGCCATGTATGATTTATGCAGCAGGGTATATGTTGATGCAATTGTTCAGCCAGGTAGAAAAGAAAATGAATTTAAGGCATTAACTGATATGGTTGACCGTTCTGATATCAAAGAAAAAACTATAGTAATAGCTGATCGTGGGTATGAAAGTTACAATGTTTTTGAACATGTAGCGAAGAAGGGATGGAATTATGTTATACGGGTAAAAGATATACGCAGTAATGGAATTTTATCTGGGATCTCGCTTCCGGACCAGGAAACATTTGATATGGAGTACAGAATTTTATTGACTAGACGACAGACGAATGAAATAAAGGCACATCCAAAAAAATATAAGTTTATGCCCAAAAATCAAAATTTTGACTATCTTCCAGCCGGGGATAAAGGAATTTATCCAATAAACTTTAGAATTGTTCGCTTTCCTATATCAGAAAACACCTACGAAGTTATCATTACAAGCCTTACTGAAAAAGAATTTCCTGCGGAAAGGATTAAAGAAATATATCACTTACGTTGGGGAATTGAGACATCATTTAGGGAACTAAAATATGCCATTGGACTAACAAACCTTCATTCAAAAAAGGTGGCCTACATCGTTCAAGAGATATTTGCACGGCTCACCATGTATAATTTCTGCGAAATGATTACAACGCAAGTTGTTATACAGCAGAAAGACAGAAAATACATCTATCAGGTTAATTTCACCATGGCAATATCAATTTGCCTGCACTATTTTAGATGTAGGAATATAGAATCACCGCCTAATGTAGAGGCACTTATTCAAAAGAATATATTACCTATACGAAATGGAAGAAGAGACCCTCGCAAAGTCAGAACCAAATCGTCAGTTAGCTTCTTATATAGAGTAGCATAAAGAATCACTAATAAAAATATTTTTTGACGGAGAAAT
>NZ_JAHLEB010000144.1 GCF_018861735.1 Clostridium lacusfryxellense
AGCCCCAGAAGAAACAAATTTAATAAACTCAAGTACATTAACTAAATTTAGAAAGCTTCGCCTTAAAGATATGAATTTATTGGATTTATTAATAAATAAGACTGTAGAACTTGCTATAAAAGAGGGAGTTTTAAAAAGTAAAGCAATAATAGTTGATGCAACACATACGAAGTCACGTTATAACCAAAAATCAGTAGGAGAAGAATTATTAAAACGTGCAAAAAACTTAAGAAAAACATTGTACGGAATAAACCCTGATATTAAAGAAGAGTTACCTAATAAAGTTACAACTGGAGTACTTGAAGATATTCTTGAGTACTGCAAATTATTAATTGATAGCATAAACGAGAGACCAGAAATTGTAGCAAATCCAGCAGTTAAAACTAAGTTAAGCTACTTAACTGAAGCTATTAATGATGACTTAGAAAATCTAAAACTATCAAAAGATGAGGATGCAAAAGTGGGACATAAAACTGAGGATAGTTCTTTTTTCGGATATAAGTCACACCTTGCTATGAGTGAAGAACGTTTAATTACTGCAGCTGTTATTACAACTGGCGAAAAAAGCGATGGAAAGGAACTCATAACCTTAATAGAAAAAAGCCGTGAGGCTGGTGTTGAGGTTAACGAAGTTATTGGAGATGCAGCTTATTCTGAAAAGAAAAATATAGAATATACGAAAGAAAATAAGATAGCATTAATTTCGAGACTAAATCCTGTAATTTCACAAGGAACACGAAAAAAAGAAGACGAATTTGAGTTTAATAAAGATGCTTGTTTATTTGTATGTCCAGCAGGCCATATGGCTACTAAAAAAGCAAAACAAGGAAAGAAGAATGTTGGTCAAAATCAAGTGCTAGCTTACTATTTTGATGTAGAGAAGTGTAAAAATTGTGCTAATAAAAATGGTTGCTATAAAGAAGGCGCTAAATCCAAAACTTATTCAGTTACAATAAAATCAAATACTCATAAAGATCAAATAGAGTTCGAAAAAAGTGAATATTTTAGAAAACGTGCTAGGGAACGTTATATGATAGAGGCTAAAAACAGTGAACTTAAGCATCGGCATGGCTATGATGTAGCAATATCGTCAGGCTTAATTAGCATGCAAATGCAAGGTGCGCTATCAATCTTCACAGTGAATTTAAAGAGAATAATCAAGTTAAAAAGCATGAAATAGGGCTTTTTTAACTTAAATATAAAAGTAAAAAGCATGAGATACCCAAAAATATGGGTATCTCATGCTTTTTCTGTTCAAACCTAAAAACTTTACTGAAAAAAGAGTGCTTTTTTCAGTGGCCTC
>NZ_JAHLEB010000145.1 GCF_018861735.1 Clostridium lacusfryxellense
GCAATAAGATTAATTACCATTATCATGGCAATGCCCCTATTATTTTTCACTGGTTGCAAACGTAATTATACAAATGAGTCGCAGAATAACCTAAAGCAAGGTGAGAACACCGTGAAGGGAGATAAGGCTAAGGCTATTAATACTTACACAGTACTTACAAAAAACACTAGCCGAATCCTAGGAAATAATGCTGAAGGCATTTCTCTAGCTACCGCTTGTATGATTTGGCCTGCCACCGAAATTGGCAACCGACCGAAAGCAGTTTTAATAGCCCCAAGTGAGAGCTGGCAAATACAGCTAGCAGCTGTTGACTTAATACATCACCCTAGTGACGGCCCATTGCTAGTATCTAGTAAAGAAAATATCTCTGAGGCAGTATTTAGTGAATTATCTCGGTTAAATCCTATTGGCAGTACCGATGGTATAAAAATAATAACTATAGGCATGAGTGAAAATGCAGGTAAACAGCTAAGGGATAAAGGTTATAAGATTCATGAATTAAAAGGAGATAATCCCAATAAGCTTGCAGAAGATATTGACAACTACTATTCATCCATCTCTGGTGATTTGCCTAATTCTGTAATTATAGGTTCCTCCGAACAGCTTGAATATACATTGCCAGCAGGTAATTGGATTGCTCATATGCCTGAACCGCTCCTATATGTATCAAAGGATACAATTCCACCTGAAACTGAAAACGCCCTAAAAAAACGTAAAGGCAATGCTAATATCTATCTCCTTGGGCCTGCATCAGTAGTTAGTAAGAATATTGAAACTAAACTCCAGAAGTACGGAAAAGTTACTCGCATTTCTGGAGATACACCTTATGCTAATTCTATTGCATTTTCAAAGTTCAAAGATCATGCAACAGGTTTTGGATGGGGTATAACAATGCCTGGACATGGATTATTACTAGTTAGTAAATCTCACGCAAAAGAAAGTATAGCTAGCGTTGCATTTTCACACCGTGGAAAACACGCACCACTTCTCATTACAGATACAGATAAAGCTCCTCAAGAGTTATTAGATTATTTAAAAGAACTTAAGCCTCACTTTAAAAATGAGCCTACTGAAGGACCTTACACTCATCTTTTCATAGCTGGAGATAACCCTTGGATTTCCCAAGAACAACAAGGTAATTTAGACAACTTAATAGAAATCGAGCCTGAAAATGGGCAAGGTGAAACCTCTCCAAATAAGATGAATCACTAAAAACATGTGAGATAATTCCAGTTCATAAAATTGTATATTAGCTTCACAAA
>NZ_JAHLEB010000146.1 GCF_018861735.1 Clostridium lacusfryxellense
ATCCCCCCTGTAAGATAGTTACTACCATTTTACAGGAATTTAATGTTAGATGGTAAACTAATTCGATATCGAAATAGCTTCAAGTGGTACACTTATATAGTATCATTCACACATATTGGTTAATAGATATAAATAAAAAGTTCCAGGAAAATAAATTATTATTCTCCTGGAATCATTTTGTTGTTGAAAATATTTAACCAATAAAGTTCTGTATTGAGAGAAAAGCTTTAATATCTATTTTCTCATTGGAGGTTATTAAAATCTTTGCCTCAACTCTCGATAATAACATAACCTCAATATCTTCATCTGGTTCTAAAAACTCTTTTGATATTTCGCCATTACAAGTACAGAATACTAAAGCAGCAGATTCATCAGTCATGCCAGTTGAAATGTACGCCTTAGTTTTAGTTTTATCATAGTCAATTAGGATCAGATCTAGTCCTGTTTCTTCTTTTAGCTCACGCCTTACCGTAGTTTCAAAATCCTCTCCGAAATCAATAAGCCCAGCAGGAATTTCATAAACATAATCATTAAGAGGAACCCTAAATTGCTTTATAACCACTAATTTATCCTCGTCTACATGAGTAGCTACTATTATAACAGCGTCTATTTTATCTTCTATACCACGAAAATAGTTATTTTTTAATGTATCTAAATCTTTTCTAGATGCAATGGACCAATTTTTGCACTCGCCATTTTTATTTAAATATTCTGCATTATAAAGTTTTAAATACCTTGTATCTGCAAGTGTTGTAATGTTTTTTATGCTCATTATTTCATCTCCAAAGATACTCCGTTTATGACTATATTACTTGTTATGATTAGTTGGTTATTCGAAATCCTTTGGATCTAGTTTATTAACATAATCTAAAACTATATCGAGTGAATCAGAGGAATACATTGCATCTGTTCCACCTTTATGATAATAAACTGAAAAACGATCATTTTTAAAGTAAAAAATGTGATAACTTCTACTACCTACTTGTCTATGACCTAAACAAGTTTCATCATCTAAAATAAGCGCATTCAATATTTTATTTCCTACAAATACTTCTTTTATTACATCTAAACTCGTATAACGAGGTTCAAAAGTAAATCCTACTATTGTGTTCATTTTAATTCCCCCTTCATTATTATACATAATAGTTAATTGCATAACCTTGTAGTCAAGTTACTTCAAGGCTTTACAATTATATATTTACAGGAATTCCCCCAACTTTTGTCGAATTTATATTTATGAGAACAAATTCATCG
>NZ_JAHLEB010000147.1 GCF_018861735.1 Clostridium lacusfryxellense
AATAATTAATCTGAGACAACTGTTAAGTTGTTACTCAAGCTCATTACATACTTTTAGTCTTACGACTAAATTTTACTTTATACTAAAGTAATTGACTGGTTTAACAAAATAAATTTTGCTAAGTTTACCTATTTCTCTGTTTAATTTTCAAAGACCAATTTGTTTGTCATCATCCGACGACTTCTACTATATTACTAGGTATTTCTTGTTTTGTCAACTAATTCTTTTAAATAAATATTCGATTTGACAACCATCTAAATATTAATTAACATTTTACTTTTGTGCCACTCGTTTGTGACGACAAGGAGTATTCTATCATAATAACATAGTACTATAATCTTACTACTATTAACCTAACAATGTTATTATTCATTTACTGTATATTACTCTTAAACCCTACGTATTACATGTATGGACACGCCAGAATAAGTTTCTAAGCATTTACACCTAAATTCTCCTTATTATAGGTTGTCTTTAATTTATTAAAATAGTACTATTATTAATTATTATATCAACACTACATCAAATCTTCCGCAAATAATCATCATATTTTCATAACCCTCAGCCTCGTGTGCTTTTATATACGTACCAGTGAAGCTCAGATAACTGAAACCACTTCATTGAAAATTGCAGAATTAAATCATTTTTTACTTTTTACTATTGATATAACAATACCCCCAATCATAGTTTTATTATCCTACAATTGGGGGTATTGTCAATTTCGTATTTTACACAACTTGAATCATCAAATTATAATTAATTATCATTTTCAACTATTTCAATATAACATTATATGCTCCATTAATAACTAAAATAAAGTCGCTAATTGTACCAATACAAAAGAATATAAAATAATAACTCGCAATAGTGATTTCTTTTTTGAATAGCTCTTTAAACGCCTGAATAAAGATCTTACTAAACTTAAACCAATTTAATATCCAACCTATTAAAAGAAAACTTACAATCATCATTTGTTGTCCCCCCACTAAATTGTTTTTGTTATTAATCATATTTTCCAAAAAATAAAAAATAACAGTTTAATTTAAACTGTTATTTATGGTGGACCTTCAGGGACTCGAACCCCGGACCGACCGGTTATGAGCCGGTAGCTCTAACCAGCTGAGCTAAAGATCCATGTGTTTACCTGGCGACAACCTACTCTTCCACAAGGTCACCCCTGCAGTACCATCGGCGCATTGAAGCTTAACCTTCGTGTTCGGTATGGGAACGGGTGTTACCTTCATGCCA
>NZ_JAHLEB010000149.1 GCF_018861735.1 Clostridium lacusfryxellense
GATAGGGTTTCCCTACTGTATGTTAATAACTTACTAATGAAAATAGAATTATTTCCACTTCCAAGAGGAAACATCACGCATTTGCGTGCTGCTTCGCAGCTCGCACATTTAGTTAATTATACCAATTCGAATGTAGATTATATATAAAAATTTATTAATGATCCGTAAATATTATAAATAGATCAAAAAATAAAAAACGACGTGAAACCAAATCTTCACGTCATTTATTAAGCCCCTATAACTAGCCTATACACTCATTCATAATCTTTTAATATGCAATAAGGCTCTATTAAACTGCATAAAAGGTGTCTAATTGAGGATATAAACTCCATTTATACATGATTTATCACTTTGTTGTAGTTGATATTTTTTGAAAATAAAGGTAGTATTATATTACCTTTATTTTGACATAGTTTTTAAATACAAAGATAATTAGTTAGCCTCAATTTTCTAATTACCTTTGTATTTTTTATTTGTAGGCATTAATATATTCCTTTGTTATTGATATATTTAACTAGTATAATATTTTTTCGCTTTGCACATGACATTTCATCATAGCATAATATTTCCTAGATAAGAACATAATAGAAATAGTATAATATAACTAGCGTAATATTACATACTAATAGTACAAAATAAAAAAGCATAATCTTCTTGTGGATGAAGACCTATGTTTTTTATTTCTTTGTCCCATATTAATAATTTTTCACTCTTCTCTGATCTTTTGTATTTTTCTTGCTTTTCTGCAATCAGAACATCTTTTAGGTTCATCTTCGAATCCTTTTTCTTTGTAGAATTCTTGTTCACCTTCAGTAAATGTGAATTTTTTACCACAATGAATACAAATCAAAGTCTTATCTTCCATTATAAATTTGCCTCCAATTTAATTATGTTAACATGGGTATATATTATGTCATGCAGTAATAATTTGTACCCAGAACGATCATAACTAATCTTGAATGCCTTTTGTATTTTAGATAATAAAAAGTTCCTCAGAGTAATATTTAATAAATTTTAGGGGTATATATTAAATGAATTATTTAAATGCAAAGGCAATCGGAAACCCTTCTGTGCCTTTGTATTTTTTATATTAGAGGGTAGTGTCAGCAAAAATGATATTTCGTAGTAAAAGGGGGTTGTGTAGTAACGGGACAGAAATTCCCGTTACTACACCTATATTTTACCAAATAGTTTACTATCCATTGCTTGCAGGGGTCGTAATTTTCCATGCAATAGTTCATC
>NZ_JAHLEB010000150.1 GCF_018861735.1 Clostridium lacusfryxellense
ATAGAAAGAGTAACAAGAAAACTTAATGGAGTAGTAACTGCTGATGTAAACTTTGCAACTGAAAAATTAACTGTTTCCTTTGAACCATCACTGGTTAGAACATCAGATATAAAGAAAAGAATCGAAAAAGCAGGATATAAGGCTCTAGAGGATGAAAGCAATGTTGATATAGATAAAGAAAAAAAAGAAAAAGAAATAAAGTCCTTATGGAATAGATTTTTAATATCTGCAATTTTTGGAGTACCATTGTTACTAGTTGCCATGGTACCTATGTTTATTACATTGCCTGTAGCTATTGATCCAATGATGCATATGGAGGCTTTTGCCATTCTACAATTAGTGCTTGTCCTGCCAATAATTTATACAGGTAAAAAGTATTTTATAGTTGGTCTCAAATCATTATTTAGATTAAGTCCCAATATGGATTCGCTTATAGCAATTGGAACATCTGCGGCGTTTTTATATAGTTTATTTGCCGTATTTGAAATAACGATTAATGGAAATGTAGATTATGAAATGTATTTTGAATCAGCAGGTGTAATTTTGACACTTATAACTCTTGGTAAGTATTTGGAAACAGTAACTAAAGGAAAAACCTCTGAAGCAATTAAAAAGCTTATGGGTCTTGCTCCAAAAACTGCAACAATAATTAGAGATAATGAAGAAGTAGAGATTCCAATTGATGAAGTAGAAGTTGGAGATATAGTAATAGTTAAACCTGGCGCAAAAATGCCTGTAGATGGTGAAGTTGTAGAGGGAACTACATCTGTAGATGAATCAATGCTTACGGGTGAGAGTATGCCTGTAGAAAAAAGCATAGGCCACAACATAATTGGTGCAAGTATAAATAAAAATGGATCTATTAAATATAAAGCAACTAAAGTTGGTAAAGATACGGCGTTATCACAAATAATAACCTTAGTTGAGAATGCACAAGGATCAAAAGCTCCAATAGCTGCAATGGCAGATGTTATATCAAGCTACTTTGTGCCTGTAGTTATGGGGCTTGCTTTAGTTTCATCATTAGCTTGGCTTTTATCTGGAGAAACGGTAGTGTTCGCATTAACAATATTTATTTCAGTGCTGGTAATAGCATGTCCTTGTGCCCTTGGCCTTGCAACACCTACAGCAATAATGGTGGGAACGGGAAAAGGTGCAGAGTATGGAGTACTTATAAAAAGTGGTACAGCGCTTGAAACTGCACATAAAATTC
>NZ_JAHLEB010000151.1 GCF_018861735.1 Clostridium lacusfryxellense
GCCACCTTGCGGTACACCTTTTTGTGAGGTGTTAAAAATGCCTCTTTCCATTACTCCTGCTTGAAGATATTTTCTTATAAGGGCTATTACCCTAACATCCTTTACTTCTTTATAGACCAATCCTATTAATTTATCATGATTTACAGTATCGAAGTATTTCTCCAAATCAATATCTACTGCCCACCTGTAACCTTTATCCATGTATTCTTTGCATTTTCGAATCGCTTGGTGTGCACTTCTATTTGGTCTAAATCCATAACTGTTATCTGAAAATTTCTCTTCAAATATTGGATTTAGAACTTGAGCGATAGCTTGTTGTATTACTCGGTCTACAGTTGTTGGTATTCCTAGTGGTCGTTTCTTTCCATCAGGCTTAGGTATTTCTACTCGCCTTACTGGATTAGGTTTATAACTACCTTCCAATAATGATTGCCGAAGGCTGGCGCCATTTTCTTTCAAGTATTGTAGAAGTTCATCTACCTTCATACCATCAACTCCATGACTACCTTTATTGGCTCTAACTTTCTTAAATGCTTGATTTAAGTTGTTTCTGTCAATAATCCTTTCAAACAGTCCATTGGTGTATTTATTTTCGGCGTTTTGTCGCTTTTCTATCGTCAATGAAATGCTAGGCGCTCCTACATACTCTTCGAGTTCCACTCTATCCTTTTGTAGGTAACCTTCATTATGAAGTTGTCTGCTGTTATCACATTTCTTTGTGTGCTTCAAAGTTTCAAAACCTCCTATCGTTCAGCCCTTCACCGAAGGCTCATGAACCTTCTGCTACTATGACGTCTGCTGACTTCTTAGATTTCAGCTTTACATCACTGCAAAGGTTGTTATTTCAAAATTCATCTCTATAACATTTACCTAAGATCTCCCCAGGTAAGAACGCAATCTTTCACTCCATCTATCTGCTACATTTACACCACTTGTTTCGAATAGTTTTGGGCTTCGTTATGTTTGGCAAACTTACCCACAAGCATATGCCTTATATGTAGTTTCTGTTCGTCAGACCAGAGTTTTGCCGCCGACTTCCTTCAGATTCCACGTCACCATGGACACCCTTGTCTTAAGCTATGCACTTGGCACTATTAACCCGTGCTAGGGACTTTCACCCATTAGATTGCGCCCATGCTGGGCGCAC
>NZ_JAHLEB010000152.1 GCF_018861735.1 Clostridium lacusfryxellense
TCTGAGTGAATAAATGCATCTTTAGATATTTTAATATTCCTATTCTTTTTTAGTTTTAATATAGTATCAGTGACTATATCCATCTTAATATTAGCTGACACATTATATGCCAGTATTTCATTTGTAGAGGCATCCTTAATTGTTGAAAGATATGCTCGATGACCCTTTCCATAAAACAAATAAGTTATATCCGTAAGCAATACCTTGCCAGGTATATTTTGTTTGAAGTTTCTATTTAATAGATTTGGTAAAACAGCATGTTCAAGGGTAGCTTTCATCATCCTTTTATAAGGATTTGCTTTTCTGATTGGACACACTATTTGATATTTTTTCATAATCCTACGGATACGCTTTAAGTTGTATACGATTCCAAACTCGCCTTCTAATGTCATTTTGATCTGCTTGGCTCCTTTTTTGCGGCCTTTAAAGTTGTATGCCTTTAATATAGTATCACCCACTGATTTATCACAGTAGTCACGCTTATTCCTAAATCCCTGTGCACTAACTGAGAAATAGTTATAATACCCTGAACGTGATACCCCAGACACATTGCATAAATGACTAAGCATATTTTTGAGTTTATATTTTTTAATTTGTGAATTGATAAGAAGGTACTTTTCTTCTGCTGCTAATATTATTTTTTCTTTATCATCCTTCTTTCTAGCATGTCGATTTTTTTTAGTAATTCATTTTCAGCTTTAAGTAAATTAATTTGGACCTTAAGACGTTTGTATCTTTCTTCTATGGGGAGATCTTTCCCACTTGATCTTCCGCACATTAGTTTTCTTGTATCATTCAATCCTATTATGCCTTTTTTTCTATATGCAGCCCGCCATCTGTTACCTGCTGATCTAATTCGAACCAATCCAAGGACATCTATATCAAAACCATATTCTATAAATATTTCTTTTATAGATTTTCCCTTTTCATTCTCCGCTACAAAAATGCGTTTATATTCATCGGTATAAGTTATACCTTTAATACTAACATTTGTTACATATTTATTTTTGGACAACACTTTCACTTCTTTTTCTGTAAAATTCTTAATACTCATTTATCCACCTCTAATCTTTTATTCCATTATACATAGAAAAACCCCATAGGGTAGTTTTTTTTAAAACGTCTACTCTATAGGGTACATTTTA
>NZ_JAHLEB010000153.1 GCF_018861735.1 Clostridium lacusfryxellense
TCTGAATGAATAAATGCATCTTTTGTTAATGTTACTCGTCTAGTTTTAACTAGCTTTTCTATTGTATCCAATGCTATATCTAGTGTTATTCTATCTGAAGTTTGATATGCTAATATTTCATTTGTTGAGGAGTCCTTAATTGTGGATAAGTAAGCCATTTTACTATTACCGTAAGGTAAATATGTTATATCAGTAAGCAGAACCTTCCCTGGCTTAGCCTGCTTGAATTCGCGATTTAAAATATTTTTTACTACGCTATGCTCTTTTGTTGCTTTAGCAATTCTTCTATATGGATTTGTCTTTCTGTGAGGGCATATTATTTCATATTTGTTCATAATCCTACGGATACGTTTCAAACTATATATAATATTAAATTCATTAACTAATATCATCTTAATAGATCTAGATCCTTTCTTATAGCCTCTTCGATTAAACACCTTTAGTATTAAGTCTCTATCCTCTAAATCACGCTGCTCGCGTTCTACCCGTATATCCTTTGAAGCAATGTAATTGTAGTAACCAGATCTAGACACTCCTGATAATTCGCATAAGTATCCAATTACATTTACAAAGCTATATTTTTCAATAACTTCTTTTATAGTTTTAAAAGCATCGCTTGATTTAATTTGATTATTTTTTTGTACCACCTGCCTTTCTTTCGCGTCTAATTTTTTTAACAATTCTACCTGTGCCTCAAGCAAGTTTATTCTAGCATTTTGCCTCACTATTATTTCTTCCTTAGTAAGCTCGGTAGAGCGTGGTCTACCGCTTGATGTTTTCCTTGTGTCTTCTAAACCTATTATTCCATCCCTTTTGTACGCTGCATTCCACCTATGTGCTGATTGCTCGATTCTTTTTAACCCTATTACATCTATATCAAATCCATTTTCGGCAAAAATCTGTCTCGGTAATTTTCCAGCAATATATTCATTTATAAATAATATTTTAAATTTAAAGTCATACGTAATTCCACATTCACTAACATTTTTAATATTTTTATTTTTTTCAAGCTTTATAATATCCTTTTTGGTAAATAATATTTTACTCATTTGCCACCATCCTATCTATATATAAATTATACAAAAAAAGCACCTATAATCCAAACACTTTTTTTT
>NZ_JAHLEB010000154.1 GCF_018861735.1 Clostridium lacusfryxellense
TAATAATTTGATTAGTAAAAAAGCAAATAACCAGTAGATAATTATTAGTATTATAGTTATAATTTGACTTAGGAATGCAGTTTCATAAAGCTATATTTTGACGCACTACATCCTGCATTAGAGAACATAGTTGAGTTATACAGTGAAAGTAGTAAACAAATTTTTATAACTATTGATAAAATTAACTCATACAAAGCTGATACTGCAAATTTGATTCTAACTCATAAAGTATTGCAATTATCTAAAGATAAGCTTTTATTTATAAAAAATTGGAAGCAAGAAGATAAGTAGATAATAAAGTTAAATAATTCATATTACGGATAAGGGTATTGTGAAGGGTCTAGAACTTTAGTATATTAATAACATTTTAGATACAACTACTTTTACTTAATTTAAGAGGAGATAAATAAATGGGAAAAGATAAAATATATAATGGCAAACTTTTAGCATTTATAGATATATTAGGGTTTTCAAATCAAGTTAAGATATCTGAAAATGATAATGATTATGCTAAAAGTATAAAAAAAGTATTAAGTTATTTTTTAGCATTAAAAAAAGATAATGATAATGGAGCTCTATCATTAAGGGATATGGGGAAGGAAGTAACTGTGTTTTCTGATAGTATTGTTATATCTTACCCAGTAACGCTTCAAAGTGTTCTATTCTACATGCTCATTGATATTATACATATCCAACTTGATCTACTACCTGAGAAAATACTGATAAGGGGTGGTGTAGCAATTGGTGATGTTTATCATGATGGAAATATGGTATTCGGTCCAGCAATGAATGAAGCTTATAAGTTAGAATCAGAATGTGCTAATTATCCAAGAATTATATTAACTGAGGATACTATAACTAATGCAATTATTTATAAATCGGATAATAATACTATAGAACAAGAATTGGAATATGTTATGGATTTGGTTCGGAAAGATAAGGATGGGTTTTATTACATTGACTTTTTAAAGCAATATTGTAGTGCGTCAAAATATAGCTTTATGAAACTGCATTCCTAAGTCAAATTATAACTATAATACTAATTATTATCTAGTGGTTATTTGCTTTTTTACTAAGCAGATTA
>NZ_JAHLEB010000155.1 GCF_018861735.1 Clostridium lacusfryxellense
TCCAGATCTTAAAGAAGCAGGAAAGAATCCGTTTATATTAGATTCTAAAGAACCTACTACTTCATTTAGAGAATACTTAATGGGCGAAGTTAGATATTCTTCACTTGCTAAGAGTTTCCCAGAAGTAGCAGAAGAATTATTTGTTAAAACAGAAAAAGATGCTGTAGAAAGATTAGCAGGATACAAAAAGCTTGCAAGTCAAGAATAGTATTTTAAATTTATAGGGTGAAGGAAGATGGTTTTATTACATCTTCCTTTTACTTTACAATAATTTAATAAAAAGAATATAAAAAACCCTTTTAAAATATCATAATTTAGGGTAGAATATAATATATACTGAAACTAGGAGGTACTACATTATGAATGAAGATAAAAATGCATCTTGCGGATGCGGTGGACACGAACAGGAAAATGAAGGCTGCGGATGCGGACATGATCATGAACATAGCGAAGAGAATCAAGGTTGTGGATGTGGCGGTCATGATGAAGAAAGTGAAGGCTGTGGTTGCGGTTGTGGCGAAGGCGAAGGTGAAGCTTTAACAGTTGATCTAGAAGATGAAAATGGAAACGTAGTTCCATGTGAAATAGTAGATGGATTTACGTATAAAGATAATGAATATGCGCTAGTTCAAAACCCTGAGGATGATTCAATATACCTTTTCAAGGTAATTGGAGATGAAGAAACAGGAGAATTAGTTATTCCTGAAGATGAAGAATTCGCAGAAGTAACTGCATATTACGAAGAATTAATAAAAGACGAAAAATAATTCTTTAAAAGAGTCGTTGCAAATGCAGCGGCTCTTTTTTTACGTGTGCCAGGCATGGCAATTAACTAGGTGGTGAAAGTCCACTGTGGGGGTCTGTAGTTACCAACCACTAGCTGAAGACAAGGTATCCACCGTGAGGTGTGAGCTGGAGGAA
>NZ_JAHLEB010000156.1 GCF_018861735.1 Clostridium lacusfryxellense
TTATCTATAGGTTAAGCAACAAATACTAGTATTTAAGATAACTTACACGATGTTTATATGTATTACACGTAACTTATTATTTCAAATTAGTTTCCAATTTATTACCTTCCTTTAAATAACGATAAAGAGTTGCCCTAGAAACATTTAAAGTTTCACAAATATCTTTTATAGAATTATTTGAATCATTAATTAGCGATTTTGCCATAGAAATCTTTTTAGTATCCATTACCTTTGGTCTTCCACCAATTCTTCCCCTAGCTCTTGCAGCTTTAAGCCCAGCATTTGTTCTTTCTATTATTATATCTCGTTCAAACTCAGCAAGAGAGGCAAATATATGAAATATTAATTTACCACCACTGGTAGTAGTATCAATCTTTTCTTGAAGGCTTTGAAATCCTATGTTTATTTCACTTAAAGCAATTACAACTTCAATTAAATGCTTTAATGATCTTCCAAGTCTATCAAGTTTCCAAACAACTAATATATCTCCCTCACGTAAATATGTTAAAGCTTCTTCTAATCCATTACGTTCAGTTTTAGCTCCGCTTGCTATATCTGTAAAAATCTTTTCACATCCAGCTTTTTCTAAAGCATCCGTTTGTAATTCTAAATGCTGATCTTGTGTAGAGACTCTTGCATATCCAATTAACATAAAATAGCTCCTTTACCTTTTGAAATTATAGTAATTAAATTTATATTTTGTATATAAATACGAACTGGTTGAATTTTATAAATATATAGTCTCATAACTTAACTTAGTGGTCAAGTATTAATACTATGATTTTGAGATAAGTTTTGATATGGTTTTGATGATATTTTATAGAAAAATACTTAAAACTAAAACAAGTCTCAAAAACGA
>NZ_JAHLEB010000157.1 GCF_018861735.1 Clostridium lacusfryxellense
TGCTTAGACACACATCCAATAGTGTGCACATCTTATCCTCCTGCGTCATCCCATTTCTAATAACGTCCATTGGTGGTATCGGAATATCAACCGATTGTCCATCACCTACGCCTTTCGGCCTCGGCTTAGGTCCCGACTAACCCTGAGAGGACGAGCCTTCCTCAGGAAACCTTAGGTTTTCGACCGTTAAGATTCTCACTTAACTCTCGCTACTTATGCCAACATTCTCACTTCTGTACCGTCCACCACTCCTTACGGTATGACTTCAGCCAGTACAGAAAGCTCCTCTACCGCTTACACAATTGTGTAAACCCATAGCTTCGGTGGTAAGTTTTAGCCCCGGACATCTTCGGCGCAGGATCTCTTGACTAGTGAGCTATTACGCACTCTTTAAATGAGTGGCTGCTTCTGAGCCAACATCCTAGTTGTCTTAGAAATCCCACATCCTTTTCCACTTAACTTACACTTTGGGACCTTAGCTGATGGTCTGGGCTGTTTCCCTTTTGACTACGGATCTTATCATTCGCAGTCTGACTGCCGAAATAAAAGTATATGGCATTCGGAGTTTGATAGGGTTCAGTAACTGTTGTCAGCCCCTAGCCCATTCAGTGCTCTACCTCCATTACTCAATTAATCGACGCTAGCCCTAAAGCTATTTCGAGGAGAACCAGCTATCTCCGAGTTCGATTGGAATTTCTCCGCTATCCACAGCTCATCCCATGGTTTTTCAACACCAACGTGGTTCGGACCTCCACGGAATTTTACTTCCGCTTCATCCTGGCCATGGATAGGTCACCCGGTTTCGGGTCTACGACATGCAACT
>NZ_JAHLEB010000158.1 GCF_018861735.1 Clostridium lacusfryxellense
ATGGAAGTTACAACTAAAGCCGTTCAAATTTTCGGTGGATATGGTTACACTAAAGAATATCCATTAGAAAGAATGATGAGAGATGCTAAAATAACTGAGATATATGAAGGAACTTCAGAAGTTCAAAGAATGGTAATCTCAGGAAATTTATTAAAATAGGAAATCTATTAAAGTAGGAGGAGATTAAGGAATGAATATAGTTGTATGTTTAAAACAAGTACCTGATACAAACGAAGTTAAAATAGATCCTAAAACAGGAACCCTTATAAGAGAAGGAGTTCCATCTATAATAAATCCAGATGATAAAAATGCTTTAGAAGAATCATTAAGATTAAAAGACGCTCATGGTGCGCACGTGACTGTAATTAGCATGGGACCACCTCAAGCAGAAAAAGCATTAAGAGAAGCACTAGCAATGGGTGCTGATGAAGCAATATTGGTATCTGATAGAGCATTTGCTGGAGCAGATACATTAGCTACATCTCATGCACTTGCAGCAACTTTAAAGAAATTAGACTACGATGTAGTTTTCGCTGGAAGACAAGCAATTGATGGTGATACTGCGCAAGTTGGACCTGAAATAGCAGAACATTTAAATCTTGCACAAATTACTTACGTTGAAAAAGTTGACGTAATTGAGGGCGGATTAAAAGTTAGAAGAGCTTGGGAAGATGGATATGAAGATATCGAAGTTAAGACTCCTGTACTTTTAACAGCTATTAAAGAATTAAATGAACCAAGATATATGAACATAAAGAGCATTTTTGAAATGTTCCAAACTAAAGAAGTAAAAGTTTGGA
>NZ_JAHLEB010000159.1 GCF_018861735.1 Clostridium lacusfryxellense
AATCTTTCACCATTACTTAGTAACGTCATGTTAAATGAGTTGGATAAAGAATTAGAAAAGCGTGGATTACACTTTTGTCGTTATGCTGACGATTGTAATATTTATTTAAAATCAAAGAAATCAGCATACCGTGTAATGGCAAGTATAACAAAGTTTATAGAAGAGGATTTGAAACTCAAAGTCAATAAAGACAAGAGCAAGGTCGACAGACCGTGGAAGTTGAAGTATTTGGGATTTACATTTTATCCAAAGAAAGGTGAAATGGGGATAAAAGTACACCAAAATTCTGTTAAGAAACTTAAAAGTAAGCTCAAAGAAATAACAGGAAGAAGTAATGCTATGAGTATGGAACTTCGTGCTATTAAACTAAGACAAGTTATAGTTGGATGGGTAAATTATTTTAAATTAGCAGATATGAAAAGTATGCTTAAAACCTTAGACGAGTGGTTAAGACGAAGGATTCGCTTATGTTATTGGAAACAATGGAAGAGAATTAAAACAAAACATGATAATCTCAAAAGGCTTGGTATTAATGAATATAAAGCTTGGGAATATGCGAATACAAGAAAAGGCTATTGGAGAATATCCCATAGCCCAGTCTTAACAAGAAGTCTAACTAATAAATACCTTAGAGAAAAAGGTTTCATAACATTAACTGAAAAATTTATGATTAGGTAATTCTTATTGAACCGCCGTGTACCGAACGGTACGCACGGTGGTGTGAGAGGTCGCTAAATAAATTAATTATTTAGCTCCTACTCGATTTT
>NZ_JAHLEB010000160.1 GCF_018861735.1 Clostridium lacusfryxellense
CAAAGGTCAAGCTACAAAGGGCGCATGGCGAATGCCTTGGCACTAGGAGCCGAAGAAGGACGCGTTAAGCTGCGATAAGCTTTGGGTAGGCGCAAATAGCCAGTGATCCAAAGATTTCCGAATGGGGGAACCCACATAGTAACAACTATGTACTGCATACTGAATAAATAGGTATGCAGAGGTACACCCGGGGAACTGAAACATCTAAGTACCCGGAGGAAGAGAAAGAAACATCGATTTCCTAAGTAGCGGCGAGCGAAAGGGAAAGAGCCCAAACCCAGGTCTTTGACCTGGGGGTTGCGGATAGATCATAAATACTGTAATTCTTTAATTGAAGATAGCTGGAAAGCTGCTCCGCAGAAGGTAATAGGCCTGTAAATGAAAAGGAAGAACAGTCAGATCTAATCCAGAGTACCACGAGACACGTGAAACCTTGTGGGAAGCTGGGAGGACCACCTCCCAAGGCTAAATACTACCTAGTGACCGATAGTGAAGAAGTACCGTGAGGGAAAGGTGAAAAGAACCCCGGAAGGGGAGTGAAATAGAACCTGAAACCGTGTGCCTACAACCGGTCGGAGCACTTTATATGTGTGACGGCGTGCTTTTTGTAGAACGAGCCAACGAGTTACGATATGTAGCAAGGTTAAGTACTTAAGGTACGGAGCCGAAGGGAAACCAAGTCTGAATAGGGCG
>NZ_JAHLEB010000161.1 GCF_018861735.1 Clostridium lacusfryxellense
TGCATGCCCAAAAATAATAGTTGTAAAAGAAAAAGGCCAATTAAAAGCATACATACTTTCAATTGGCTATAATTCTATTTGTCACAAGATGGTTAACTTAATGACATTGGGATCGTTCCTCTCTTTTTTTATTTGTATTGTACTAAATATATGAAATGCAAAAGATATTCTTATAAAAGTGTTGTATAAATGGAACACGTTGCATAAATGATACTTAACTTAAAACAATCTATATAGCCATATTGTAGTAATAATGCACTTTTAGCTTATTAATATCTGAATACTAAATGCAATAATGCAACAAAAAAAAGATTATTTAAACCATTCAATATTGAAAACGCTAACATCACTTTGATATATTTTAAGTGAATATTATAAAATAATAACTATTAGTGATATAAATATAAGATAACCCATTATTGTGATTAAAATAACAACATTTTTCTACAATTTATTACATATTTCTGTTTTTGGCATATATATTGCTATATACATAAGTGTAAAGTAATTTAGATTTAAAGATACAAAAAATATATATATGAGGAGAATGATTTTAATGGGATTAATGACTGGAGACCAATATGTAGAAAGTCTTAGAAAATTAGATTTAAAAGTTTATATGTTTGGAGAAAA
>NZ_JAHLEB010000162.1 GCF_018861735.1 Clostridium lacusfryxellense
TACAAAAAATATATATATGAGGAGAATGATTTTAATGGGATTAATGACTGGAGACCAATATGTAGAAAGTCTTAGAAAATTAGATTTAAAAGTTTATATGTTTGGAGAAAAAGTAGAAAATGTGGTGGACAACCCTATAATACGTCCTTCAATGAACTCAGTTAAAATGACTTATGATTTAGCTCAAAAACCTGAATATGAAGATTTGCTTCTATCTACTTCAATAATAACAGGTAAAGTAATTAATAGATTTGCCAATATACATCAAAGTGCTGGAGATCTGGTTAAAAAAGTTAAAATGCAAAGATTATTAGGTCAAAAAACTGCTTCTTGTTTTCAAAGATGTGTAGGAATGGACGCATTTAATTCTGAATATAGTACAACTTTTGAAATTGATAAAGAGTATGGAACTAAATACCATGAAAATTTCATTAAATTTTTAACATATATCCATGAAAATGATTTAATTGTAGATGGAGCAATGACAGATCCAAAAGGAGATAGAGGTCTTGCAATATCAAAACAAGAAGATCCAGATATGTATCTTCGCGTTGTAGAAAGAAGACCTGATGGTATCGTAGTTCGTGGAGCTAAAGCTCACCAAACTGGTATATGTAATTC
>NZ_JAHLEB010000163.1 GCF_018861735.1 Clostridium lacusfryxellense
ACTAAAGTAATTGACTGGTTTAACAAAATATTATTTTGCTAAGTTTACCTATTTCTCTGTTTAATTTTCAAAGACCAATTTGTTTGTCATCAAGTGACGACTTCTACTATATTACTAGGTATTTCTTGTTTTGTCAACTAATTCTTTTAATTAATTTTTCATTAAAACTTAATTAAATTGTAATTAACATTTAGCTTAGTGTGCCACTCGCAAGTGACGACAAGGAGTATTCTATCATATATATATGAGTATAATTTTAACCCATATACGTTCTAGCTAGTTTATCTACATATTCCTACATATAAGTATAAATAAATCCTTATTTCGCATTACGATACACATGGCTAAGTATGTGAAGTTTATCTCTAATTTCCAATTTAAAAGACTCATTTTGTAGTACTACCAAAAGATTATTTGCTGTACTTAATCTATGAGCAAGAAGAGGTTTATGATATTTTATAAATATGATTTTAATAAAGAAAGGAAAATTATTTTTTACGCACAAAAACCACTAAGATAAACTTAGTGGTTTTATTATTACCTGGCGACAACCTACTCTTCCACAAGGTCACCCCTGCAGTACCATCGGCGCATTGAAGCTTAACCTTCGTG
>NZ_JAHLEB010000164.1 GCF_018861735.1 Clostridium lacusfryxellense
TTAGCAAGTGAAGAATATCTAACTTCGCCCATTAAGTATTCTCTAAATGAAGTAGTAGGTTCTTTAGAATCTAATATAAACGGATTCTTTCCTGCTTCTTTAAGATCTGGATTAAATCTGTACATAGCCCAGTATCCTGATTCAACAGCTCTCTTAGTTTCAAGTTGAGTACAACCCATTCCAACTCTAAGACCATGATTAATACATGGTGCATAAGCTATTATTAGTGATGGTCCTTTATATGCTTCTGCTTCTTTTATAGCTTTAAGTGTTTGAGCTTTGTCAGCACCCATTGCTATTTGAGCAACATAAACATATCCGTAAGTCATTGCCATCATACCTAAATCTTTTTTCTTAGTTCTCTTTCCAGTTGCAGCAAATTTAGCAACTGCTGCTGTTGGAGTAGATTTTGATGCTTGACCGCCTGTATTTGAATACACTTCTGTATCCATTACAAATATATTTACATCTTCTCCAGATGCAAGTACATGGTCAACTCCGCCATATCCAATATCATAAGCCCAGCCATCTCCACCAAATATCCATTGAGATTTCTTAACTAAATGATCTCTTTTAGC
>NZ_JAHLEB010000165.1 GCF_018861735.1 Clostridium lacusfryxellense
AACACGAAGGTTAAGCTTCAATGCGCCGATGGTACTGCAGGGGTGACCTTGTGGAAGAGTAGGTTGTCGCCAGGTAATAATAAAACCACTAAGTTTATCTTAGTGGTTTTTTGTGCGTAAAAAATAATTTTCCTTTCTTTATTAAAATCATATTTATAAAATATCATAAACCTCTTCTTGCTCATAGATTAAGTACAGCAAATAATCTTTTAGTAGTACTATAAAAAGCATTTTAGATGGTAATTAGAGATAAATCTCACATACTTAGCCATGTGTATCGTAATGTGAAATAACGAATTATTTATACTAATATGTAGGAATATGTAGATAAACTAGCTATAACGTATATGGGTTGAAATTATACTCATATATATATGATAGAATACTCCTTGTCGTCACTTGAGAGTGGCACACCAAGCTAAATGTTAATTAGGATTTAATCAAGTTTTAAATAAAAACTTAGTTTAAAAGAATTAGTTGACAAAACAAGATATACCTAGTATTATAGTAGAAGTCGTCACTTGATGACAAACAAATTGGTCTTTGAAAATTAAACAGAGAAATAGGTAAACTTA
>NZ_JAHLEB010000166.1 GCF_018861735.1 Clostridium lacusfryxellense
AAATGGCTTTATTCTAGTTACAAAATTTCTTTCTGATGATATGAAATTTCAGTGGCCAAAGAATCAAGGGGAAATAAGAGATATAACAAAACGTCAAATGGAATGGCTTTTAGAGGGTCTACAAATTGATCAGAAAAAGGTACATACAGAAAATATTAATACTCAAAATATGAGCTTTTAATATCACCTTAAAGCTAGTAAACTAGGCGTTATTCTGGTATAATATAAGTAGTAGATTAACCAGAAAGGAGCCTTTAAAATGCAGTTTTTAGATGAGAAAGATCAACGTATTAGACAACTTGAAAATGAAAATAGAACGCTGCAGGAAAAGGTGGATTTACTGGAACATAATGTTGAAGTTCTCACTCAAGCGGTGTTACATGCAGCAAAACAGCGGTTTGGAGCATCAAGTGATAAAACACCTCCGATATATGGTGTTAAACGTCAAATTATACCTAATTGAAAAGGCGTTTTATTTCTATTACTAGTAACTGATTTACGTCAGATTACCACTATAAATTCACTTTATCAATAAGAAAACATCA
>NZ_JAHLEB010000167.1 GCF_018861735.1 Clostridium lacusfryxellense
TCCTTCATATATCTCAGTTATTTTAGCATCTCTCATCATTCTTTCTAATGGATATTCTTTAGTGTAACCATATCCACCGAAAATTTGAACGGCTTTAGTTGTAACTTCCATTGCTGTTTCAGATGCAAATAATTTTGCTCTAGCAGCTTCTACTGTGTAAGGTAGACCATTATCTTTATTAAATGCTGCTTTATAAACTAAAAGTTTAGCAGCTTCGATTTTAACATCAAGTTCTGCAACCATCCATTGTAAACCTTGGAATGCTGATAATGGTTTTCCGAATTGTTTTCTTTCTTTCATGTATTTAGTAGCTTCTTCAAGTGCGCCTTCAGCAATTCCTAAAGCTTGAGCTGCTACTCCAATTCTTCCTCCATCAAGAGTTTTCATTGCAATACCAAAGCCTCTTCCTTCTTTACCAAGCATGTTTTCTTTAGGAACTATGCAGTTTTCAAATACAAGTTCTGTAGTTGATGATGCTCTTATTCCTAATTTATCTTCATGTTTGCCTATTGAGAAACCAGGGAATTCTTTTTCAACTATAAAA
>NZ_JAHLEB010000168.1 GCF_018861735.1 Clostridium lacusfryxellense
ACCGTAAGGAGCCAGCGGCCGAAGGTGGGATTGATGATTGGGGTGAAGTCGTAACAAGGTAGCCGTAGGAGAACCTGCGGCTGGATCACCTCCTTTCTAGGGAGTAGATGCAGAAATTTCGATTTCTGTACTAGAAGAATATTAATTTATTCTTCAAAAATATCTATTGTAATTACTCGTACCTAATTCTCTGTTTAATTTTGAGAGACTAATTATTTTAACTCGAAAGAGTTATTATTAAGTAGTTTTTCTTGAATGTTCTTTGAAAATTGCACAGTGATAAAGTTGTTTTAAAAAGATTTATCTACGTAAGTAGGTAATATTAATTTATTACGATTTCGCAAAATTAAAAAAGATACCTATTTATAGGTAACTATATCTATGCAAATAGACGAATTGTTTATGAAAATAGACAGAATCAAAGGTCAAGCTACAAAGGGCGCATGGCGAATGCCTTGGCACTAGGAGCCGAAGAAGGACGCGTTAAGCTGCGATAAGCTTTGGGTAGGCGCAAATAGCCAGTGATCCAA
>NZ_JAHLEB010000169.1 GCF_018861735.1 Clostridium lacusfryxellense
TATGTTAATTTTAAAGCAACATCTTAATCATTGTGTAAAAGATGCATTTATAAATAATACAGGTGAGGACAAAGTTGATGAAATAATAGAATTACTTGCTAAATTAATTGGCAATAAATGATAGGGAGGAAAACTACATGGAAGATAAAGTACTTAAAATAGAAGGAATGACCTGCTCTGCTTGTGCAAAAGCTGTTGAAAGAGTATCAAAGAAGTTATCTGGTGTGGTAGAGGCAAATGTAAATTTTGCTACAGAAAAATTGAATATAAGTTACGATGAGTCAAAAATTAAATTATCAGAAATACAAAGTGCAGTTGAAAAAGCTGGGTACAAATTACTAGTCCAAACAACTAATAAAACATTAAAACTAGAAGGAATGACTTGTTCGGCCTGCGCTAAGAACATAGAAAGAGTAACAAGAAAACTTAATGGAGTAGTAACTGCTGATGTAAACTTTGCAACTGAAAAATTAACTGTTTCCTTTGAACCATCACTGGTTAGAACATCAGATATA
>NZ_JAHLEB010000170.1 GCF_018861735.1 Clostridium lacusfryxellense
CAATAAATTCATATCTTTAAGGCGAAGCTTTCTAAATTTAGTTAATGTACTTGAGTTTATTAAATTTGTTTCTTCTGGGGCTAAATTCAGAAAATATTTAAAGGACATGTCATAAAGAGTTCTTTCAACAACATCTTCATCAGACAATTCATAGATTACTTTCAAAAGCAAATATTTAAATAGCATTATAGGGTTAATGGCACCTCTACCCATCGATGAACTATAGTTAATCACTAATTCGTCATAAACAAAAGAAAAGTCAACAAGGTCATTAATTTGCTTTAAAATGTTATCTTTAGGAATAATTAATGAATATAAGCTACGGTATGTATTTATTTCTATTTCATATTGTCCTTTTAGCATTATAGTTTAACCCCTTTTATTTTATTCTACTATACTAATTCGACATATCTTTTAAAATTCCTTTTTGTTTTTAGTTTTTTATAAAAAAAAATCGCCATCTTTAATTTGATGACGATTTTTCATATAGTTTTTCAGTGGCCTC
>NZ_JAHLEB010000171.1 GCF_018861735.1 Clostridium lacusfryxellense
AAAAAAATAAAGAGCAAAAGAGAAAAAGAAAAGACCAAGAAAAAGAAAAAAATAAAGAGCATAAAGAGAAAAAGAAAGACCAAAGAAAAAAGACTAAGAAAAAAATGAAAGAAAGGAGTTGATTATGTGAAAAATAATAGTTACGTATATCCTGCTATTTTAAGTTATGAAAGTGATGGAATATCAATTGAATTTCCTGATTTACCGGGTTGTTTGCCTTGTGCAAATAATATTGATGAAGCTATAAAAAATTCTAAAGAAGCTATGGCCTTACACTTATACGACCTGGAGGAAAGTAACAAAGAAATTCCAGAGCCTTCATCAATTGATAATATTAAATTGGAAAAAAACGAAACTTTATTATTAGTTAAAGTGAATATGTCATTGTTTAGGGATGATATTCTTAATGGTAAGAAAGAAGCCCCGCCCCCTTGTACCGCAGGGGAGGACTTCAAAACCGTAAATCCCCCTCATTCATCCTAACGGAATTTCATCAGGGGA